>NZ_BSQU01000020.1:0-326 GCF_030268505.1 Akkermansia sp. NBRC 115031 | reverse complement strand
CCAGTTCCCTCTCTTCTTCCTCCAGCGAGCCGGAGGAAGGAGGCTGTCCATGTCCCTGTTCCTGTGATTGCGACGAAGACGTCGAACAGTCCGATTGCAGCAAGAACACCTCCCATTTCTTCGGCGGCAACCCGGATGGAGCCGACGACTGCGAAGGATTGCTTGAAGTGGGCGAGGGCGATTCCGGAGGCGGAAGTGAAGGAGGCAATCCCACGCTTCTCCGCACCCTTGCCGAACCTTCCTCCCCATGTCCCATCACCCTGCGCTACAAGCATCCCCTCGAATGGACCGCCTCCTGCAATCCCGAAACCGGACAGATCTCCGTC
>NZ_BSQU01000019.1:0-394 GCF_030268505.1 Akkermansia sp. NBRC 115031 | reverse complement strand
AACGTGTCCAAGACCCCAACACTCAAGAAAGGCACTGTGATCACCAACCACTATTGCTCAGAAATCAACGCCTGACACCCAGCAAAACGTGTGTCCTCTCATCATTGCACCCCCGGGGGAGAATGTTATCTCTCATAATCAAAGATTATTGGCCTCTAAAGGGAGAAATGCACCGACGTGGAGGAGGAAGAAGGACAAAGGTCGGTTCCTTAGCAGGTGCAATCGCTGAAATCCCAGTAATAGATCAATTATTGGCGGCCTAGAACGGGGCTTGGAATTCAAATATGGTGAAAAACAAATCAAAAAGTAAAAGAACGAAGGTGAATGGTTGGGGTGAGCACTAGTGGTTGGTGATCACAGTGCCTTTCTTGAGTGTTGGGGTCTTGGACACACT
>NZ_BSQU01000018.1:0-971 GCF_030268505.1 Akkermansia sp. NBRC 115031 | reverse complement strand
CCAGGGAGCAGCGGAAAGCACGGTTCTGCCCTGGTCATCGTACTCGTAGCGCGTGTACCCTCCATCGGGCTTGATCTCCAGGGACACCCGGAACTGGTCGTTGTAGGTGTAAAGCGTAGTCTGGGCCAGAGAGGTCTTGTAGCCCTGGGTGCTGCTGATGGTCAACCAGCCTCCCTCGGTGTACTTCTTGACTGTCCGGGTACAGGAAGAAGGTGTTTCCTCGTTGATGCCCTGAATAGTTTCAATGCGCTCCCACTTGGAACCAGGCAGCACGTTTTTCTCCACCGTGTGCACGGTGCGCTCATCCCCCTCTCCCTGAATGGTCGTCACCTTGTTGCCTTCCGTCCTTCGCTGCGTCCGGAAGACAGGCATCCCCTCCCTCTGTTCGGCGATGTCCATCACCTGCACGCCCTGGTCGTCACTCAGTTCATAGCTGACCGTCTTGTAGGGAGTTCCCGTGCCGGCAAAGCCGCGCGCATTCTTGCTCACCTGGCCGGGAGCGTACCATTCCAGGGTGAGCCTGTTGCCTTCCCCAACCGCCTGTAGCAGTCCCCGGGACTTGGACCAGATGCTTTGGATGGCTCCCGTGGAAGGATGGCGGTTCACCTTCATCTGCCGGGAATAATCTTCCGCCGTGGTTTCCACGCCGGAGGCGGAAACCATGGAGACGACCTTTCCGGTGGTTGCCGAGAAGCGCAGGGTGCGCCCATTGCTCTGGACCATGTCCAGATAGGCGGGAGAGCCGCCGGTGCAGGGAAACTTGTCGGCATTCAGCTTCTGAACCTTGTAGTTCAACTTGCGCGAACTTCCTGAGACGGAGGCTTCGGCATGGCCGTCAGAACTCTGGAAGGAGATGGAACTGCCCGTGGGTCGTTTGACGGAGATCTGTCCGGTTTCGGGATTGCAGGAGGCGGTCCATTCGAGGGGATGCTTGTAGCGCAGGGTGATGGGACATGGGGAGGAAGGTTCGG
>NZ_BSQU01000017.1:0-1670 GCF_030268505.1 Akkermansia sp. NBRC 115031 | reverse complement strand
TACAAAGCGGCGAAACAAGGCCATGCCAAAGCCCAATACAATCTGGGAGTGGCTTATGCCACATCCCTTGGTGTTGAGCATAATGATACCGAAGCACGCAAATGGTTGCTTAAATCGGCTCAGCAGGGATTTGCAAACGCTCAATTCAACATGGGGTTGCTGGAAGCCAAAGGAACTTCAGGGACAAGAAATATGGAACAAGCCTTTGGATGGTTCCTGAAAGCGGCCGAACAGGGATTACCTAATGCACAGTTTATGACTGGTCTCTTATATTCTTCCGGAGAAGGATGCCGGAAAGACCACGATGAAGCCATGAAATGGATTTCAAAGGCGGCGGAACAGAATGATACGAAAGCCTTGTTATGGCTGGGTGATTCCTACGCCTTGAATGATGATATGAAGAAAGCCTTTTCACACTGGAAGAAAGCGGCCGATCTCAATCATCCCAAGGCCTTGTATATTCTGGCCCAATGTTATGAACAGGGGAATATGGTGGAACAAAATGAACAGCAGGCTTTCGAGCTGTACCGGAAAGCGGCGGAATTGGGTCATATCCAAGCCATGAATGCTCTAGCGCTTTATTATCTTAACGGGAAAGGAGGAATTCCGAAAAATCCTCAAATTGCCATTTCCTGGCTTACAAAAACAGCGGAAGAAGAGGATGCATATGCCCAAAACTTGCTCGGGATGGGATATTTATATGGGTTGGGAAATATTCCCCAGGATCTGCAACTGGGGGCACAATGGACACTCCGGGCGGCCCGGCAAGGGGTTCCTGAGGCTCAGAAACGCGCCGGCAGTATGTATTTCACGGGTATGGGAGTTGAAAAAAATATAAAAGAAGCCGTATCGTGGTGGGAGAAAGCCGTCGCTCAGGAAGAGAAAAGCGCTCAATTCAGTTTAGGCTTATGTCTTATTGATGGAAATGGAACCGGAAAGGATCCGGCAAAAGGAATCAAATTGATTGAATTGTCGGCGAAGCAAGGAGACGCGGCAGCACAACAATACATGGGGCTTGCTTGTGCCCAGGGAGCATTTGGCATGGAAAAGAATATGGAAAAAGCGATCTCCTGGTGGGAAAAGGCAGCCTCTCAAAATAACCCTGCCTCACTATGTATTTTGGCCCAAATTTATGAAGAAGGCGTCCATAAACCCAGGAATGAAAATATGAGCATCCAGTTGTATCGTAAAGCGGCAGAAGGTGGAGACGCCATTGCTCAAAATGCGCTCGGTCATTTTTATACGCACGGTCTTCACGGTTTTCCCAAAGACCCTAAGCTTGCCTTTCAGTGGACGCTTAAATCGGCAGAGCAAGGTAATTCCAGTGCCATGGTCAATTTGGGGTATTTTTATGAAGTAGGAGATGGCTCAACCGATCCCAAACGCGTATTTGACAGGCCTTACGGTATCGTACCCAGAGATTACGACAAAGCTGCCGAGTGGTACGAAAAAGCAGCGGTTCAAGGTCATGTTCGTGCGCATTTTTACCTTGCTACAATTTACAGACTCAAATCAGACGATAAAAAATACATGGAATATCTTACCAGGGCCGCAACCCTGGGAGATCCGGAAGCTCAATTTGAAATAGCGAATACTTTTCAAAGTATCGGCGATCGTAAATCCGCCGTGACCTGGCTCATGAAAGCAGCCGAGCAAGGATTTACCAGAGC
>NZ_BSQU01000016.1:0-1693 GCF_030268505.1 Akkermansia sp. NBRC 115031 | reverse complement strand
GTATCGGTCAAATGGGGCAAGCCTCCGGTGATCGGAGCCTACCCGGAAGGCAAGGACTACCGCGCCAAGACATGGCAGCACTCCAGCCCTCTCTTCTGGGGTGGGCAGATGCCCACCGCCTCCGAGCTCGGACGCCTCTACAGCCCCTACCAGTTTGAAGTCAAAAACGCCAACAGCGACTTCTTCCCCATCACCATCTCCAACATCCTCTCCAACGACGGCACCAGGCTCTCCCCCTTCGGCGGACCGGGCGCCGAGCAGGTCAACAAGATCGTGGCCGCGGAACTCCCCTTCCAGCAGCCCTCCAGCCTCGCCGGCTTCGCAGGCTGCCGCCTCACCCCGGGATGGTACAGGAGCGACTCCAAGGCAGCCGTCGCCAAACGCTTCGCCTACCAGTCCGGCGTGCCGGGCGTGGGGATCGGCAACGCTTTTGCCGACCCCATGCTCCCGCCCGACAAGGTCTTCTCCCACAATGAAATCATGGGAGACGCCTCCCTGGGCGACTTCTGGGACCACGGCCTGATGGTCAACGACGCCCTCTGGGACTCCTGGTTCGCCTCCTCCCTGGCCGCGCGCCCCTCCAGCATCGGAGGCACGGGCAGGGAGGAACTTAAAACCGTGCTTCAACAGGCCTTCTCCACGGACGCCTCCTCCAACAAGGCCGCCGGCATTGCCAACAGGCGCTTCGTGCCCGACCTCCAGGGCAAGCCCTCCGAGGCCGTCGTCGAAGAACTCTCCAAGACCGACGAAGGCTACAAGCACGCCTCCAAGTACCTCACCGTGGCCGGGGGCTTCAACGTCAACTCCACCTCCCAGCGCGCCTGGGAAGCCACCCTGCTTGGGCTCAAAAAGCGCAAGCTCCTCTACTCCCGGAGCGGGACCCCCTCCGTGCTCAACAACAGCCAGACGGCCTTCTCCCGCTTCGGGGTGGCCAGCAGCGACAAGTCCCACGTGGACGACTACGGCTCGGTGGGCGTAACCCAGGGCATCCCGGACGGGGAGGCCATGGCGTGGTCCGACCTCAGAACGCTCAGCGACTCGCAGATCAAGTCCCTGGCCCGGAACATGGTCCAGGAGGTCAAAAAGAGGGGCCCCTTCCTGAACATGTCCGACTTCGTCAACCGCCGCCTGCAGAGCGGGGAGATGGGGGTGAAGGGGGCGCTTCAGGCGGCCATCGACGAAAGCTCCATCAACAGCACCTTTGACGAACTCTCCGACATGGTCATCACGCCCAAGGGAGGGTACCCGAACCAGGACGCGGCCAAGGGATCGGTGTACACGGCTGCTCCCGGCTACCTGATCCAGTCCGACGTGCTGGCGGTGCTGGGCAATATTTTAACGACGCGCGACGACACGTTTACGATCCGGGCCTACGGGGAGCTGACCAACCGCGAGGGTGTGGTGCTGTCGCGGGCGTGGTGCGAGGCGGTGGTGCAGAGGGGGATCAACTACGTGGACCCGGTGGACAGCCCGGAGACGCCGGTCAAGAAGATCAACATGAAGAGCGGAGCGCTGGAGGAGACGGAGCTGAGCGCGGTGAACAAGGCGTTCGGGAGGAAGTTCAACATCGTCTCCTTCCGCTGGCTGTCTCCCGAGGAGGTGTAATAAAAGAGAGAGAGAGTTTTTTTCTTCTTCCCGGCCAGCGCCGCTTCCCATCCACGGGGAGCGGCTCTTTTTGTGCTTAAGGGGAGGG
>NZ_BSQU01000015.1:0-1725 GCF_030268505.1 Akkermansia sp. NBRC 115031 | reverse complement strand
GGCTATGTCACAACAAACAGTTGATAAATAGCCATTTTTATAGGGGAGTATCAGAACTCCCCTACAAACTGTTATTTGCAGTTATCTATACTCATTTGGAATTTCGATATGAAGTGTCTCACACAATAACTTCACATCATGTGCATCATTTTCATCAAACTCGTATCCCAGATGGAACATTACTTGACTATATGGTTCAATACAGGAAACCTCTATTTCCTCAATTCTTCCTTTACCCGAAAAAGTTTCTACCGGAAAACAATCCCCATCATAAAGAATTTCACCTTCGTCCGTATATTCAAAACAATGCAAATCAATAATTCTGTTTTTCAAATCTTCCCATACAGTATGGTTCAATGTTGTATATTCCATCTTAATCTCATAAAAGCCATTAGCTTTCATTATTTCTATAAAGTTCTGATAATCGTTCTTTTCTACAAAAATGTCAATATCATTATGGGCTCTTGACTGATATCCAAGAAGAGCATCTACACCCCAGCCACCATCAAGAAAGACTTTAATCTCCGCATCTATTGCAAATTGAAGAATCTGTTTTACATCTGTTATATTGACCATCTTATCATCTCCACAAATTCTAATTAGGCGACCAGAGGAACTGCTGGTCTGTTTGATAAATCTCTGCATTTAGCAGTTTTCAATGTTGCCAAAACGAAAGTTAAGAAGATGTTCCTTTTCTCCATGTCGCTTTCTTTGGCGTAATTTACAAGGTTATTCCACACAAGATAGTTGTTCAGATACTTGGTAGAAACACCGTTAAAGCCACGCATAAACCTCTTTAGCTGGCTATGGTAGCTATTGATATGTTGGATATTATAAATGCCTTTCTTGGCTTTGCCAGTCTTTAACTGCACAAGGTCAATGCCATTGGCATTTGTAAATCTCACATAGGAGTTCATCTTGTCCGTAACAAGAGTGGAATTGGTCTTAATCCTACTATCATAAATATGATGTAAATCTCTTGTAGAAACTCTACCAGTATTCGTAATCTTGGAGATAGACAAGCCATTCCTATTAACCGCACAAGGAACACATACCTTTTCTTGGGACAAGCCTCTGATATGTGTAGAATGACCACGCTTATGAGCCTTGCGTGGCATAGCAAATGTCTTACTCTTGCTATGATTGCCCTTGTACGAGATGGCGAAAAAAGTTTCGTCAGCCTCAATAATGCCGTCAAGGGTAACATCGTCTGCCATATTCTGAAGTGCATCCAAAATCTTGTGTCTCCAAAGGAATGCGGTGTTTCTGTGAATCCCACAAGCAACAGCAGTCTTACGAATGGATAAGCCATTCATCATACAATCAATGTACTGCTCCCACACGGACAAGTCTTTTCTTGTACCAGACACAATGGAGTTCGTAGCAATCACGAAGGACTTGCCACAATCCTTACATACATATCGCTGTGTGCCATCTTTACGATGACCATTGCGAACCACATGGATACAGCCACAAAGAGGGCATACACGACCATTTGCAAAGCGTTCCTTTGCTACGAAATCTTCAATATTCAAAGACTTTACAAAGGCAGGACTTAAAAGCATTGTTTTAAGGCTTTCCTGCTCTGCGACAGTCAACTTACCGATAATATCTAATGCGTCTTTGATAGTAGGCATATCCAATTACCTCCTTCGGTGGTACTGTTTCTTACTATTATTATACGCTATTTCTCGTCAAAAATCAACCATTTGTTGTGACAGAGCC
>NZ_BSQU01000014.1:0-4216 GCF_030268505.1 Akkermansia sp. NBRC 115031 | reverse complement strand
TGGGCATCTGCCCACCCCAGAAGAGAGGGCTGGAGTGCTGCCATGTCTTGGCGCGGTAGTCCTTGCCTTCCGGGTAGGCTCCGATCACCGGAGGCTTGCCCCATTTGACCGATACTCCGTAGTAGGCCACGAACGTGGAATCCTGGGCCGCAGAGCCGTATTTGCCGCGGCGTTTCAGGTTGTCGTCCGGTCCTTCGTTGTCCAGGAACATGTCCGCAGGCAGTTTGACCTGGTCAAGCAGGGGCTTTTCCCACGCGCCCCAGTTCAGGTTCAGAATAGAGGGCATGGCTTTGGAGAAAACATTCATGTCTGCTCCGGTGTTTGCGGTTAAATTCCCTGCTTTGCCAATTTGCTTGGGATCCATGATGCCGGAAACCATGACGATGGAGCCGAGTTTGTTGGAACTGGAGGAAAATTCGTCTGTATACTTGGTGCAGAGAACAACGCTGTTAGGCGTGTAATTGAGATCGTCCAGCGTTTCCGCAAATTTGATGGACATCATGGCCGTCCCCCTGTCTTCATAACCGCTGCCGGAAAGATACTGGTACTGAATGCCGTCAGCCTGGTTGATAGCATAGGAACTGACCTGTCCTGGGCTCTGGTCCCAGCCTTCCTTGAAAGCAAAGTTGTCCACGCGCACATCGTTCTTGTTTGCCTTGGATTGCGTGACCATGTTGCCGTGTTCGATCCGTTCGACGACGGGATGGGCGAAAATGACGATTTCGCCCGTTTTGAGCGTGGAAGGCTCCCCGGCTTTTCCTACCCCTCCTGACGTTAATTGCGACGTTTTCCGGAAGGAGGCTCCAAAGTCGGCAATCTGGCGGTTGTTATAGCCGTCGTTGGGGGAATACGGGGAAAAGGGTGATTCTGAGTAGGTGGCCGTAGAGGGATCCCAGTTTTCGATCAGATTGCCTTGCATGCGGCCATAATTATTGGTCTGCATGAGCGGCATGTAGCGGTGCTCTCCGAAGAAAGAGCCCCAGGGACCGCCTTCCGCTCCCTGGAATTTCATGTCCACGTTGTACGGGTTCCACCAGACATACACCGGGATCACGGAAACGCGCACGTCAATATGGCCTCCGCGGGCTCCGTGCTGGGCCTCGCGTTTGACGTACTGAATCCCTACGAAGGAGTAGAAGCGCAGCAGGATGGGATGGCGCATGTACGTGTAGCGGTTGTCCATCATTTCCATGTTTGCGGCGGCATCAGCCGCAATCAATGTGCTGGCGGAGCGGCCGTCCCATTGCAGGGCGGCGGAAGTGTCCTGGCCTTCCCTCTTCGTGGAGGAGTCCCACACGTTGGCCCACAGGTAGAGCTGGTTCCAGGAACCGATCGGGCGGTTCTGCTCAGTTGGGCTGCCGTCCTCTGACGTGTACGGGCGGAGGCCGATATCAGAGGTGTCTCCACGGAAATCTTCAGGCAGTTTTTCCTGTGAAAACATGATGTTCAGGTCTTTTTTCAATCCACCGAATTTAGAATCCGATTTTTCTTATAAATACCATAATATAAGATTTTAAGAACTGATTATCATAAAAATGCATTCTCCCCGCTTCCCTCCTCCTTCCAGATGGTTTCTCCGTCAATTTATTCTGCCTGCAATGCGCTTGTTTGAAGCAATTTTGAGCTTGCATGGACTGCCTCTTTTTTGTATTGACTAGAGTTAAGAATTGGCTCTTCGCACCTTCGTGACAGTGGGGATTTTTATATCCTCAAACTTGAGCGGAAAAGCGCACGCCGGAACCCACCATTTTCATGAAGATTAAACATTTCACTAAACGTCCTATCAGGCATGTCAGCAAAGGTTTTGCCCTGATTGCCACCATCACCCTGATGATGCTCCTGGCCCTCCTCAGCGTTGGCCTTCTTACCATTGCATCTTCACAGGTCCGCATTTCCGAAAAACAGCTCTTTGCCGCGGAGGCCAAATCCCTCGCCAGGTTTTCCCTCGAAGTGGCCCTCGGACAGCTCCAGTGTGAGCTGGGACCCGACCAGCGCGTTTCCGCCAACTCGGGCATCCTTTCCTCCGGCGCCAGCGAAGGCAACGCCCCGTACATCCTGGGCGTCTGGAACAGCTGGGACACCTGGCTCAACAAGACTAACTCCCAGGGCATGAACATTTCTTCCACCTACGATACGGGAAGAAAGTCCATGTTCCGCCGCTGGCTCATTTCCGACCCGGACCTGCGCAGGCTCAGCACGCTGGAAGCGGGCAAAAGCCTGCTGGGCAAACGTTCCCTTACCAACCAGAATTTCCGCAGTGTCGCCTTGGTGGACCATGGCACGGTGGGAACGCCCGTAGGCGCCAAGAACCAGGACAAAAAGGAAATCTACGCCCGCATGGTGCGCGTGGACGATTCCTCCAAGACCATGGGGCTGAAAAAGAACGCCAACTCACGCAAATACATTGCGTGGTGGGTAACGGGAGAAAACCAGAAGGCGCGCATCAACCTGATGCCGCATGCCTCGGAAGAAAGCACGGATGCCCTGACGGTGATGCGCTCCACGTGGGACACGCCCGGTCCCGATTTGGAGCCCCTCAACCTTTCTTCCATGATGGCATCGAGTTCCGGAAACGACATGTCCACAGTCAGAAAACTCATTTCCCTTGATTCTCTGCTGGCTAACAGTAAAAACGGCCGGCTGAAAGACTTGGGAGAGGTGTACCATGACATCTCCCTGGTTTCTTCCAGCCTGCTGACGGATTCTAAATTCGGTGGATTGAAAAAAGACCTGAATATCATATTCTCTCAAGAAAAGCTGCCTGAGGAATTCCGTAGCGACACCACAGACATCGGATTGCGTCCGTATACCTCCGAGGACGGCAGCCCCACCGAGCAGAACCGGCCCATTGCCTCCTGGAACCAGCTCTTCCTGTGGGCCAACGTGTGGGACTCCTCCACGAAGAGGGAAGGCCAGGACGCTTCCGCCACATTGCAGTGGAACGGGACCTCCCCCAGCACATTGATTGCGTCTGACGCCACAGCGAACATGGAAATGATGGACAACCGCTACACGTACATGCGCCATCCTATTCTGCTGCGCTTCTACTCCTTCGTCGGCGTCCAGTACGCCAGATTCGGAGGAACAAACGGCCAGAATCCCTCCGTAAATGGCGGATTCATCAATCTGGCCTTCTCCGTCATTCCCGTCTATGTATGGTGGAACCCATACAACGTAGACATGAAATTCCAGGGGGCCAATGGAGAAGTATGGGGGGCCTACTTCGGCGAACACCGCTTCATGCCCCTGATGTTCTCCCACAACATCAAAAACGGCGGCGGTGTGGGGGCCATGGGCAACTATACGGAACATCCCCTGACTCCCTACGTTCAAAATGCCATAAACAAAAACGACCGCCAGGTGGCGGACTTCGGCGCGTCCTTCCGTGACAAAGTCACCTACCAGTCGGACGGCTCAACCAACAAGGGTAATCCTTCTACCCTGAAAGCCGGAGAAATCGTCATTTTCGCTCAGCCTATTCCCCTGATTGATGACGTGTCCAACCCCTTCTACGGCAACTCCGTCTACCGGTCCAAAGATAATGGTATTGACATTAAAACGGATAACTTTGCCATGAAGGAAGGCTGGTCCCTGGATTCCGCCCAGACCACAGGCTACTCCGTCAACATGTACTCCGGCCTGAAATACCAGAATTTTGACGGCAACAAGTACCTGGACGGAGACCCGTTCATGGCCTCCGCCATTTTCGCCCAGAATGATGACGACCTAAAAGGCTGGTCCGGCACGACCGCCGACCGGACACCCTCCGACCACATCCTCAGCCATAAATATACGGACGAATTCGGAGCCGGTTCCAAAAAGCTGGGAACCTTCACGATGGGGGCCGGTCTCATGAGAGCGGAGCAGATGGGACAACCCACCAAGCTGAACGGCGCCAATACGGCAGACCCCGCCATCTTCTCTAAGACGATGCCCGCCGTGCTGAACCTGAACTGGGGCGCGTGGGAAAAACCTCTGCTTGAAAACATCAAATTCCCGGCGGACATGTGGAAAAACAATACCGGACCGGAAGAGAACAAGGAAAGGCAGGGCTATTATGGCGAGGCGGATCCGGACGCTCTTTTCATCGCCTACTACGGAGTATCGGTCAAATGGGGCAAGCCTCCGGTGATCGGAGCCTACCCGGAAGGCAAGGACTACCGCGCCAAGACATGGCAGCACTCCAGCCCTCTCTTCTGGGGTGGGCAGATGCCCA
>NZ_BSQU01000013.1:0-5800 GCF_030268505.1 Akkermansia sp. NBRC 115031 | reverse complement strand
AAAAACGACTCGAAAAAAATTGACAAGGGAGGTGAAAATGGTAGACTTCTCGGCACGCCAACACGGCGACGGGATGAAAAGCCCGGCGGCAGGAGGGACTCGGAAGAGGGCCTGAATGAAGCTGGGGCCGGCCACCCGGAAGAGCCTCATTAAAGGGGCCGATAAGAAGATTTCAAGGGAATGACTACCGAACCCGCCGAGGGTTTTCCCGAATGCGTCGAGAGACGTGTGAGGGAGAAAAAACCCGAAGGAGCGACCTAGCTCCGAGAGGGGCGGATTGGTAGAAGCAAGGGGAAAGAAAAAAGGTCGTGACGCGCGCCGTGCTTGGCAGAGCGAAGAGGACCTCAAGAGACACAACTTGAGGGAAGAGCTGACTGAAGCATGGCGCAGATGAAATCGAAAGATTCCATTTGGTCCAGCAATTTCAAAAATTATATTTGATGGAGAGTTTGATTCTGGCTCAGAACGAACGCTGGCGGCGTGGATAAGACATGCAAGTCGAACGAGAGAATTGCTAGCTTGCTAATAATTCTCTAGTGGCGCACGGGTGAGTAACACGTGAGTAACCTGCCCCCAAGAGTGGGATAGCCCCGGGAAACTGGGATTAATACCGCATAAAATCGCAAGATTAAAGCAGCAATGCGCTTGGGGATGGGCTCGCGTCCTATTAGTTAGTTGGTGAGGTAACGGCTCACCAAGGCGATGACGGGTAGCCGGTCTGAGAGGATGTCCGGCCACACTGGAACTGAGACACGGTCCAGACACCTACGGGTGGCAGCAGTCGAGAATCATTCACAATGGGGGAAACCCTGATGGTGCGACGCCGCGTGGGGGAATGAAGGTCTTCGGATTGTAAACCCCTGTCATGTGGGAGCAAATTAAAAAGATAGTACCACAAGAGGAAGAGACGGCTAACTCTGTGCCAGCAGCCGCGGTAATACAGAGGTCTCAAGCGTTGTTCGGAATCACTGGGCGTAAAGCGTGCGTAGGCGGTTTCGTAAGTCGTGTGTGAAAGGCGGGGGCTCAACCCCCGGACTGCACATGATACTGCGAGACTAGAGTAATGGAGGGGGAACCGGAATTCTCGGTGTAGCAGTGAAATGCGTAGATATCGAGAGGAACACTCGTGGCGAAGGCGGGTTCCTGGACATTAACTGACGCTGAGGCACGAAGGCCAGGGGAGCGAAAGGGATTAGATACCCCTGTAGTCCTGGCAGTAAACGGTGCACGCTTGGTGTGCGGGGAATCGACCCCCTGCGTGCCGGAGCTAACGCGTTAAGCGTGCCGCCTGGGGAGTACGGTCGCAAGATTAAAACTCAAAGAAATTGACGGGGACCCGCACAAGCGGTGGAGTATGTGGCTTAATTCGATGCAACGCGAAGAACCTTACCTGGGCTTGACATGTAATGAACAACATGTGAAAGCATGCGACTCTTCGGAGGCGTTACACAGGTGCTGCATGGCCGTCGTCAGCTCGTGTCGTGAGATGTTTGGTTAAGTCCAGCAACGAGCGCAACCCCTGTTGCCAGTTACCAGCACGTAAAGGTGGGGACTCTGGCGAGACTGCCCAGATCAACTGGGAGGAAGGTGGGGACGACGTCAGGTCAGTATGGCCCTTATGCCCAGGGCTGCACACGTACTACAATGCCCAGTACAGAGGGGGCCGAAGCCGCGAGGCGGAGGAAATCCTGAAAACTGGGCCCAGTTCGGACTGTAGGCTGCAACCCGCCTACACGAAGCCGGAATCGCTAGTAATGGCGCATCAGCTACGGCGCCGTGAATACGTTCCCGGGTCTTGTACACACCGCCCGTCACATCATGGAAGCCGGTCGCACCCGAAGTATCTGAAGCCAACCGCAAGGAGGCAGGGTCCTAAGGTGAGACTGGTAACTGGGATGAAGTCGTAACAAGGTAGCCGTAGGGGAACCTGCGGCTGGATCACCTCCTTTCTATGGAGAAAGTGCATGAAAAATGCACAGGTCGGATCTCTTCCCGAGGGAAGAGAGAGCGGAACCCGCGAGGGCCCGCAACGAACCAAAGATGTGTAAACAGCCAGTTCGCTTGGAGCGAAACTAGGCACGACGTGCGTGACGACCTTTTTTCAAAAAGAACCGCAACTGGGGGTATAGCTCAGTTGGTAGAGCGCCAGCTTTGCAAGCTGGATGTCCGGGGTTCGAGTCCCCGTGCCTCCACCAGTTTCGGTAAGAAGGCGGGAGCCGGAAACTTTAGTAACTAAACTTTAGTATTTGGTAACTGTCTCTCAGAGACCCAAAACCGGGCCTGTAGCTCAGTTGGTTAGAGCACGCGCTTGATAAGCGCGGGGTCACAGGTTCAAGTCCTGTCAGGCCCACCAAAAAAAATCGATTATTGAGGGAAAGCGAAAATTGACATCTGCGTGGCAAAGAAAACAATTGCTGAGAAGCAATTGCTTTCCAACAAAGTGGGTAGTTGAAAAACAACTACAATACACAATTTAAAACATGCATACCAAGAAATAAGACAATACAGTAAGTCACGAAAGGGCTTTGTGGTATTGTGGAAGTGGTAAAAAACTTTTGCAATATGATGAAGTAAGTAAGGGCGTACGGTGAATGCCTTGGTGCCAACAGGCGAAGAAGGACGCGGCAAGCTGCGAAAATCCTCGGGAAGCTGCAAGCAAGCGATGATCCGGGGGTATCCGAATGGGGTAACCTGATCGAGGCAATACTCGATCGTTCATACCTGAATACATAGGGTATGAAACGCGAAACCCGCTGAAGTGAAACATCTCAGTAAGCGGAGGAAAAGAAAGAGAAATCGATTCCGTAAGTAGTGGCGAGCGAAAGCGGATGGAGCCCAAACCGAAGGTACTCCTTCGGGGTTGTAGGACCACGAGATATTCGACCATACTGGATAGTAGAACAGCCTGGAAAGGCTGGCCGTAGAAGGTGAAAGCCCTGTAGACGAAATCCAGCGTGGGAATTAGTGGGATCCTGAGTAATACATCACACGTGGAACGATGTATGAATCAGCGCGGACCACCGCGCAAGGCTAAATACTAGTTGGCGACCGATAGTGAACAAGTACCGCGAGGGAAAGGTGAAAAGAACCGCTGTGAGCGGAGTGAAATAGAACCTGAAACCGTATGTCTACAAAGTGTCAGAGCAGAGCAATCTGCGATGGCGTGCCTTTTGTTTAATGAGTCTGCGAGTCAGTGTTTGTGGCAAGACTAAGGGCTTCCGGCCCGGAGTCGCAGCGAAAGCAAGTCCGAATAGGGCGAATTAAGTCGCAGGTACTGGACCCGAAGCGGAGGTGACCTACCCTTGGCCAGGTTGAAGCATGGGTAAAACCATGTGGAGGACCGAACAGGTGAACGTTGAAAAGTTCTCTGATGAGCTGAGGGTAGGAGTGAAAGGCTAATCAAACCCCGTGATAGCTGGTTCTCTTCGAAATGCATTTAGGTGCAGCGTCACGTGCTGATGCGCGGGGGTAGAGCACTGACAAGGCTAGGGGGCACACCCGCTTACCAAACCTTATCAAACTCCGAATACCGTGCAATGGAACGTGGCAGTGAGACAGTGGGGGATAAGCTTCATTGTCGAGAGGGAAACAACCCAGACCAGCAGCTAAGGTGCCTAAATAACGCTCAGTGGAAAGGATGTGGGATTACACAGACAGTGAGGATGTTGGCTTAGAAGCAGCCACCATTTAAAAAATGCGTAATAGCTTACTCATCGAGTGATCCTGCGCCGAAAATGATTGGCGATCAAGCGTTATACCGAAGCTCTGGACTTTACCTTATGGTAGAGTGGTAGAAGAGCGTTGCATGCGCGTTGAAGGGTGATGGCGACTGACCCTGGAGCACATGCAAGTGAGTATGCAGACATGAGTAACGTAAAGCCGGGTGAAATCCCCGGCCGCCGTAAACCCGAGGTTTCCAGGGCAACGTGTTTCGTCCCTGGGTTAGCCGGGACCTAAGCCGAGGCCGAGAGGCGTAGGCGATGGATATCAGGTTAATAATCCTGAGCTCGCGACCCTTAAACTGGGGGGACGCATGAGAAAAGATGACTAGGTTATTGAATTCCGAGTTGAGTCCACGGACTCAGCGCATCATTGGATCGAGTGCCAAGAAAAGCCCCAGCGTATGCTAAGCGACCCGTACCGCAAACCGACACAGGTGGGTGGGTAGAATATACCAAGGCGTAAGAGTGAAACCTGGTTAAGGAACTCGGCAAATTAGCCCCGTAACTTCGGAAGAAGGGGTGCCTGCAGCGATGCAGGCCGCAGAGAAATGGCCCAACCGACTGTTTATCAAAAACACAGCACTCTGCAAAGACGCAAGTCGAAGTATAGGGTGTGACACGTGACCAATGCCGAAAGATTAAGGCAAGGGGTTAGCCGCAAGGCGAAGCTCTGAACCCAAGTCCCGGTGAATGTCGGCCGTAACTATAACGGTCCTAAGGTAGCGAAATTCCTTGTCGGGTAAGTTCCGACCTGCACGAATCGTGAAACGAGTTGGGCACTGTCTCAACCAGGCGCTCAGTGAAATTGTAGTGGCGGTGAAGATGCCGCCTACCCGCAGAAGGACGGAAAGACCCTATAGACCTTAACTGTAAGCTGTCATTGTTTCTTCGGTTTTAATGCTCAGAGTAAGTGGGAGACGCTGAAGACGCCCTTTAGGGGGCGTCGGAGTCATCAATGAGACACCACCCTTTGAAACTGGAGGATCTAACCCTGAGCCGTGAATCCGGCCAGAGGACCGTGTCAGCCGGTCAGTTTTACTGGGGCGGTATCCTCCCAAAGAGTAACGGAGGAGCGCGAAGGTGGGCTCAGCCCGGTTGGCAACCGGGTGTCGAGTGCATGGGCATAAGCCCGCCTAACTGTGAGACCAACAAGTCGAGCAGATGCGAAAGCAGGCCCAAGTGATCCGGCGGTAGAAAGTGGAATTGCCGTCGCTCAACGGATAAAAGGTACCTTAGGGATAACAGGCTGATCACGCCCAAGAGTTCATATCGACGGCGTGGTTTGGCACCTCGATGTCGGCTCGTCGCATCCTGGGGCTGGAGAAGGTCCCAAGGGTCCGGCTGTTCGCCGGTTAAAGCGGCACGCGAGCTGGGTTCAGAACGTCGCGAGACAGTTCGGTCCTCTATCCTCTGTGGGCGTTGGAAAATTGAGGGGTTCAGACCTTAGTACGAGAGGACCGGGTCTGACGCACCACTGGTGCATCGGTTGTACTGTCAAGTGCATGGCCGAGTAGCTAAGTGCGGACGGGATAAGCGCTGAAAGCATCTAAGCGCCAAGCCCATCCCAAGATGAGTTTTCCCTATAGGTTCGTGGAAGACCACCACGTTGATAGGTCGCAGGTGTAAGTGCAGCAATGTATTGAGCCAAGCGATACTAATCACCAATAGACTTCATCATATTACATCACTCCCGTTCGTGAATAACAACTTGCTGTTGTCTTGTTCATTGGATGTATGTTTAAAAGTAACACCACCAGCCACGCAGATGTCAGTTTACGCTGATTCCTTCCCCTCGTAACGAGAGGAAATCTTCTTAGCCACACACACAACAACCCTTAAAAAATCCCCCTCAAAGCCCCCCAAGGGCTCCCGGGCAGGCAGGATGAAGAAAATGAAAAACTCTTCCCCCTGAAGCCCGGTGGCCAGAGCGCAGTGGTCCCACCCGGTCCCGTTCCGAACCCGGAAGTGAAACGCTGCCGCGCCAATGGTAGTCGGACGATAGGTCCCGCAAGAGTAGGTCGCCGCCGGGATTTTTTTTCATCAGGCCCCGCCAGTTCCTCAACTGGCGGGGCTTGTTC
>NZ_BSQU01000012.1:0-37690 GCF_030268505.1 Akkermansia sp. NBRC 115031 | reverse complement strand
CTTACCGATAATATCTAATGCGTCTTTGATAGTAGGCATATCCAATTACCTCCTTCGGTGGTACTGTTTCTTACTATTATTATACGCTATTTCTCGTCAAAAATCAACCATTTGTTGTGACAGAGCCAATATTTTTAATGAATGCTGCGGGGTTCCCGCCTACCAGGGTATGCGGACCGACATCCTTCGTTACGACGGAGCCGGCGCCTACGACAGCCCCTTCACCCACCGTGACGCCGGGACAGAGAACCGCCCTGGAACAGATCCACGCCCCTTTTTTTATCACTACAGGCTTATTTTTCAAGATGAACAAGTTGCCGGCATCATGATTGGACGTCAGTATGGAGACCTGCGGCCCGATCAGCACGTCATCTTCTATCGTGACGCTTCCCGCGGCCATCACGTCCAGGCCTTCATTGATGAATACGCGCTCGCCCACCGAGACGCAGTGTCCGCGGTCAATCTGGAAGGGGGGAGAGATGTTGGAGGATTCCGGGAACCTGCCCTCAAAGAGTTCATTCACGAGTGCCCGCACTTCCCCGTCAAACGGTGGGAGCGAATTGATTTTCTGGCAAAGCGTGCGGCTTCTCACCGTTTCCGGCCACAGTATTTCCTTGAATTCCCTGGATTCCCGGGTGTTGATCGGTTCTCCGTTTTTCAGTCTTTCGTAAATATCCATGTTGTTCGCCTTTCCAAAGCTTTTATTCATCCCAGTCCCTTTCCCGTCTAGTCTCCAGTCCGTTCCATGAGAAACGGCAGGATGGCAGGATGGATTATTTTCCGGCGGCGCGGGCTTGTTTCAACGTGTCCAGCACTCCGGCATGGTTCGGGAAGCGTTTGAGCGCCTGTTCGCACATGTCCGCGCATTCCCGGTATTTCCCGGCCTTCAGATAGGCGCGGGCCAGCTTCCATTCCGCGGGGTACGGCACCACGGGGGGCAGCAGCAGGGAGGAGAAGCGCTGGCTCCCGATGGCCTCGGACATCCAGACGCTGGCGGAGTCCGGGAACATGAGGGAGCGGATTTCAGAGGAATACAGGCTTCCCATCTGGAGGCAGCGAGCCCAGTAGGAGACGCTCATCTGCCGCCGGGCGGCGTCCGCGCCTTCCATGAGCAGGCGCAGAACGCCGGACAGTTTGTCAAAGGCGGACGCCACGGCGCCCGGCCTGCCCTGCCTGGCAGAGTAACAGGCGCCCATGTATTGGGTGACCACTGCCGCCATGCCGTTGCTCAAATCCGGAAATCCCTTGGGCAGCGGTCCCGGAGAAGCCTTGAGCACAAGAGCCTGCGCGGGCAGGTCAGGCCGGGCCAGCATCAGGCGCGCGGGCAGTGTCCTGGCCTCCCATATTTGCAGGAGGGTGCCGGGGGCCAGCGGATGCTTTTTGTCCAGGGGAACGGAAGCGGCGCGGGCGGCGACGGCGTTCGCCTGCCTGTAATGTCCGGCGCAGAATTCAGAAACGGCCCGGTAAAGGATGGAGCGGAACCAGGCGTCATCCAGCGCGGGGGGAACGTTTTCCGCCTTTTCCCAGGCCAGGCACAGGTTTTCAGAGTCCTTGAAGGCGGCGCATGCCCCTTCATAGTCTCCCGTGCGGAACAGGCAATGGCCCAGCAGATGATGGGCGGACGCGGAGAAGGGGTTGGCGGCCACGGCCTTGCGGGCAGTTTCCACCGTTTCCGGGGAAATGACGGGAGCCACTTCCTCCAGCAGAGCGCGCATGAACAGGGCGGCCTGGGAGCCGGGGCGTTCTTTCAGGACGGCGTCCACCACGCGGACGGCCTCTTTCTGCCCCTCTCCGGGGTTGCCGTGCCCGTCAAAGCCGTCCCGCAGGAGCATGGCGTAAAAGAGGGGTGCGTAAGGGTCGCGCTTCCAGGTGGAGCAGATGGTTTTCCACGCTTCCTGCGCCTTTACGGGGCCGTTCATCAGCAGCACGGCCAGGGCGTCCGCATAAGCGCGTTCCTGTTCCGGACAGTCCGGACGCAGCGCCAGCTCCTTCATGCGCTTCATGGAATGGACGCGCTGGTCCTGAAAAGCGGGTCCGGCGCCCATCAGGCTCATGCACCTGCCCCAGTGGGCCATGAGGCAGTCCGGGTCCAGCCGGAGCGCGGCGTCAAATTTCCGGAAAGCACGCATGTCCCCGAAGGTGAGCAGATGCGTCATTCCTTCCAGCACCAGCATTTGCGCGGCAGGAGAGGAGGAGCCCACCATCATCGGCTCCACGCCGGGCGGCAGCACGGCAGGCTGTGCCGGAACGCCGGCGCGGAAGACAGCCTCCCGCCAGCCGTTCAGGGACGGGCTGCTCATCCAGTACCCGTGTTCCCCGCCCCCAGCAGCGGAACAGAATCCCGCCATGGCGGCGGCCAGCAGGACATGGCGGAAAGAGGCGTTCATAAGGAAGAAACGGTTACATTCTGTCCGGAAGCTGGATGCCCAGCAGGCCCAGCCCGTGCTTGAGGGTGCGGGCCGTCAGCTCGCACAGGGCCAGGCGGGAGTGCCGCACAGCCCCTTCCGATTTCAGGACCGGGCACGCCTCATAGAAGGAGTGGAAGGCCCGGGCCAGGTCAAAGAGGTAGGCGGCCAGCACGTTCGGGCGGCAGTCGTCCAGAACCTGCGGCACCACTTCCCCGTACCGGGCCAGGAGCCGCGCCAGATGCATTTCCGCATCTTCTGAAAGCTGAATGGGGGCGGACCAGTCCAGCGGGCTGCCGTCCAGCTTGCGGAAGATGGAACGGACGCGCACATAGGAGTTCTGGAGGTACGGGGCCGTGTCCCCCTGGAGGGCCAGCATTTTGTCCCAGTTGAAGACGTAATCCGTCATTCGGTTCTGGGAGAGCTCCGCAAATTTTACGGCTCCTATGCCCACGACTTCCGCCACGCGCTTTTTTTCCTCCTCCGGCATGTCCGGGCTCTTTTCCTCCACCACGCGGGCGGCGCGTTCAATGGCTTCATCCAGCACGTCCTGGAGGGAGACGGTATCCCCGGAGCGGGTTTTAAAAGGCTTGCGGTCGTCCCCCAGGATGGAGCCGAAGGCGATGTGGCGGTAGTCCCCGTCCATGCCGCGGCGGCGCTGCGTGGAGAAAATCTGCCGGAAATGCAGGGCCTGGGGGGAGCCCACCACGTACCAGATGGAATCCGCCCCCCACGTCCTGATGCGGTGGTCCAGCGTCGCGAGGTCCGTGGTGGCGTACAGGAAGCCGCCGTCCGCCTTGCGGATGATGCAGGGGTTGGCGCGCCATTCCCCCTTGTCCTGCACCAGGAAGGGGTCTTCATTGGGCGGCACGGAGCCGTCGGAAAACACGCAGATGGCGCCGTCGCTCTCACGGGCCATTCCGGCGGCGATCATGCCGTCCACCAGCGGGGCCAGGGCGTCATTGTAAAAGCTTTCCCCCAGCCAGTAGTCAAAGTGGATGTCAAGCTGGCCGTAGATTTTGGAAAGGCCGGATTTGGAGACTTCCACGCAGCGCTTCCAGATCGCCAGGTTTTCCCCGTCCCCGGCCTGGAGCTTCACCAGCTCCGCCTTGCAGGTGTCCAGCAGCTCCGGCTTTTCCTTGCACATCAGGTTCACGTCCTTGTACACCCGCAGCAGTTCGTCAATGGGGTTGGCGGCCAGGGCCTGTTCGTCCAAGATGTTCTTCCAGCCCCACAGGATCATGCCGAACTGGGTGCCCCAATCCCCGATGTGGTTGTCCGTAATCACGTTGTGCCCCACAAAGCGGGCCACGCGGGAGAGGGCGTCCCCGATGATGGTGGAACGGATGTGGCCCACGTGCATCGGCTTGGCGACGTTGGGCGCGGAAAAGTCAATGACGATGGTTTTGGGGTCCTGCACCTTCTCCACCCCCAGACGGTCGTCCGCCAGCATGGCCAGCAGGCGCGCGGCGTAAAATTCCGGCTTGATGCGGAAGTTGATGAACCCGGGTCCGGCGATTTCCAGGGAACAGACGCCGTCCTGCCCCATCCGGTCCACCACCTGCTGGGCCAGAGCGCGGGGATTCGTGCGGCACCGCTTGGCAAGCACCATGGCGGCGTTGCTCTGATAGTCCCCGAACCGCAAATCCGCGGACGGCGTCACACTGGCGCAAAAATCAGCGGGAAGCTCCTCCCCCAACACCGCTTTCAACGCGGCGGACAACTTTTCTTCAAGAATTCCGGGTATGGTCATGTCTGCCCAGATGAACGGACATTCCAACGCCGTAGTCAAGGCGCAACTGTCATGAAGACATATCTTTTGACCCGCAACCCAGCCCGGAAATTGCCCGGGAGGACCATTGGGACGAATGAGACCGGTGAGACAATTGCTTTTACGAGCTTCCCGACTTTCTCCTCTGCTTCCGCAGCCGGGTCATTCTCTCCCTTAAGCCTCCCTCCTGCAAAAACCGTTCTTCCAGTACATTCAATTGTTTTTTCAAGAGAAAAGCGGCCTGATGAATCAGACAAACCGCCATATTCGCGAACACTTCATCGTTTCTGGAATGAGCCAGATTAAAAAACCATTCCGAATGGTCATGCCGCAGGGAGGCCTTCCGCATCAACAGAGATTCGGGAGAATCCTTATCCCATAGCCTCAACCCGCGCGTACGCAAATAATCTTCATAGTCCAGCAGAAGCTCTTCCAAGCTGGCCCGGGCTACATTGGTCAGCTTGATTTCCGTTTCACGGGAAGTGACGGAAGCCATGCTCCCCTCCGCAATATTCTGCTTGCCGGAACGCGCCGCCTGCACCATCTGGTCAGTAGTACGCGCATCACGACTCAAGTAGCGTCTGCAGAAAGCTACCGTCAAATCGTAAATGATTTGGGCCTTGCGGAATGAAAGAAGCCGTCTGTAGCCGCCTCCCTTAGGCAGTAAACGCCCGTCATCCATCTGTCCTCCCTTCCCTCTCCGTCCCAAAGGACCCAGCCGTCCCCATCGTCCCATTCACGCGCTTCATCGTTTTATGGTACGATGAAAAAAGGGAGACTCAATTTTTTCTCCCCGTCCCTCCCCGCGAACCGGGCGGCCAGCGCCCGAATCCGCCTTTTCCGTCAGCGGGCCTTTCCTAGAAGGACCGCATTCTGGAAGCCTTCAGCCATGCTTCCAGTTTCCTGGAGGCCTTTACCTCTTTTTCCCGTTTCTTTTCCGGCACGGACTTTCCGGAGAAAGCCTTCGCCAGAACCAATGCCAGTTTTCTTTTCATTTTCATTCTATTTTTCTATAGGGTTTGCTCCACCGGGAGCGGAGGAATTCAGGAAGAGTCCCTGCCGTCTCCCTTCGGGGAACGCCGCCTACTTACTGTATACAGTAAGTTTAGTCCATTAGAAAAAAACGATTCCTTGTCATACTTGATACAATAAGGAAGAGAAAGCCCGCAGGCCGTTAATCAAGAGACTTTTCCAGCAGGTCCGCATCCTTGGCCGCAGAGGGGTCAAAGGGGCGGCCTATCTTTTTCATCTCCATTTCCACCCGCCGGTGTGACGATTCGCCCTCCATCATGACGTCCAGGGAGCGTTTCAGGGAGGCCAGATTGGAGGTGTACAGCTTCTGCCGCGCCGCCGAACGGGAGGCCAGCACGCCCTGCCGGTCAAACAGGGCCAGCACCGTATAAACGTCTCCGTTTTTCCCTCCGGCAATCAGGCCGACGCCAAAGAGGGGAATATTGCCCAGGAAGTCGTTTTTAGCCTTGCGGTAGCGGTAGGTCCACAAGACGCCGTTTTTCATGGTCACCACGTCGGAGGGCTGGCCCAGCGCGTCGTAAACGTCCGCCTTGGAGGATTTTCCCGGCGCCAGCCTGCCGTATACTTCCGGGGACGCCACGGATTTGTTGCCGTATGTGACGGAACAGGCGGCCAGGGCCAGGCAAAGGGCTCCCAGGAAGGGCAAGAGGACATAACGCATCTGCATGGAGGAAAGGTACGTGGCCCGGATTCCAAGTCAATCCCGCAGCCCATCATTTCCCGTGGATGCACCGGAAAGGCCGCCCCGGGAAGACGCTCCCGCCCGGAGGCCACCCCTACTTCTCGCCGAAGTCATATTTCTCCGTCTTCCACAGGAACATGCGCCGGTACAGGTGGTATTCCGTCACGCAGAGGACGGGCATGCCGATGATTCCGATGAACGGCAGCAGGCGGAACAGATGGCGGCACAGGAAGAGCACCACCATCAGGAAGCTTTCCCTGAATACGGTCATGTACAGGGAATACGGGTTGATGAGCGTCCTCTTGTACAGGGAGGAGGCCAGCAGCGGCCCCAGGATGGGAATGATGCCCAGCACGACCACGGCCGCAAAGGTCCAGCCCCTGCGGCGCCCAACATACGCATCATACTGGTCCACGGATTGTTCCCCCTGGAGCACCGCCTTTCCGCAGGCGGGGCAGCGCTGGTTCAGCGTAGGCTCATGGAGCGGCTGGCCGCAGTAGAAGCACCGCCGGTAGCTGCGGAGGACTTCCTCATGCCTTTTCCATCCGGTGGACGGAATCACGGTGCGCAGCCTGGAATAGCCAATCCAGTTCAGGGCGCGGGGTTTGGGATTGGGCGTGCCGCACTTGGGGCAGTGCAGGCCGCACGGGTACATCATGGTGCCGCATTTGGAGCAGAAAATGCGGTGGTCGTATTCCCGGCGGCGGCAAAAAAGGTAGTAGGCCCCCAGGGCCAGCCCGCCCAGGAGGCCCAGCGCGATCACCACCCACGGATACAGCAGGGAGTAGGCCACCAGGTATTCCGTCCAGGAGTGGTCGGACTGGTGCATGAGGGATTCCGGGCCGATGGGGTTCTGCGCCACGTCCGGAAGGCCGCTCACGTATTTTTCACCCATGTCCCTCAGCGGCCCCGCGGGGAGCCATTGTTGTATGGGAATGGGTTCTCTCATGATTTGGCATGCATGCAGGGTTCACAATACAGACAGGATTTCCCCCCGGTTTCCGTCAAAAAAGCCTGTGTCATCCAGCATACGGCGTCCCCGGCGGAATAGGGAGGGGAAAGTGGGCCATGGACGGAAAATTCCGCCGGGAACGTGGAAGAGGCCCTTTTCATCCGGGGCTTTTCCGTGTAATATTCCCGCCATGCCAACACTCCGCCAAGCCGCCAAGGACGACATCATGCTGATTCATGAACTGGCCCTCCAGGCTTTTCCGGCCACTTACCGGGACCTCCTTTCCCAGGAGCAGATGGATTTCATGATGGACTGGATGTATTCCCCCGCCAATCTGGAGAAGCAGATGGAGGAAGGGCACGTGTATTTCATCGCCTCCCACCAGGGGGAGGACTGCGGCTACCTGTCCGTCCAGCCGGAAGGCCCCGGCGTCTTCCACTTGCAGAAAATTTATGTTCTGCCCGGCTTCCAGGGGCTGCACATCGGCAGCTACCTGTTCCGCCAGGCCGTCAGCTACATCAGGAGCATCCACCCGGAACCGTGCCTGATGCGCCTGAACGTGAACCGCTATAATACCCGGGCGGTGGAGTTTTACCGGCGCATGGGGATGCGGGAACTGGAACGCGGGGATTTCCACATCGGCCACGGTTATTACATGACGGATTACATCATGGGGCTGGATATTGCCTGAAGCGTTTTTCCCACGGGAACGGGCCGCCGGGCTTCCCCGGACCGGAAGTGCGCAGCCCGTCGAAACAGAACAGGCGGGACAGCCGAGGAAACAACCGGAGAAGGCAGCGCGGGGCGCGAGCTTCCTTCTTGACACTCAATGCGGGATTCTGCATCATCCATCCTATGAAAACCTTTACTGCCCTCATTTTGTCCGGCTCCATTGCCGCCATGACGGCCCCGGCTTTCCTCCACGCGGCGGACAACGGGAACGGCGCCAAAGTCACCTACCCATCCTTTGACGAAGGCAGCCACCTCCACGGGCCGAGAATCAAGGCTTCCGACCTGAAGGGGAAGGTGGTGTTTTTTGAATACTGGGGCATCAACTGCCCGCCCTGCATCGCCAGCATGCCGCATTTGCAGGAATTGCAGGACAAATTCCAGTCCAAGGGTTTCACCGTGGTTGGCAGCCACCGCCAGGGGCTGGCCCCCAGGGTGAAGCAGTTCCTGGAGGAAAAGAAGATTACCTTCCCCGTCTATCAGGGGCTGGATATTCCGGCGGCCTCCTGCCCGGGCGGCCTGCCGCATGCGGTGCTGATCGGGGCCAACGGAAAGGTGGTGGCCAAGGGGCATCCCACCCAGCTTTACGACCTGGTGAAAAAGGAGGTGATGAAGGTGGAACGCGGCCTTCCCATCCTGGAAGGCGTGGAGCTGGACAAGTACAAGTCCCTGGCCAAGACAGTCGTTTCCAACGGCAGCAACATCGAGTCCAAGATCACGCCCCTGCGGAAGAAAACGGACGACGAGGAGGCCCAGGCCGTCTGCGCCGCTTTTGACGAATGGCTGGGAGACGCCAAGGACATGGTGCAGGCCCAGATCCAGTCCAACCCGCTGGAAGCGGTGACGGCCATCACGCGCCTCAAGACGGCGGTCCCCTCCGTCAAGGAGTTCGACGAACCGCTGGCGACTCTGAAGGCGAACAAGGACCTGCCGAAGCTGGCCGACCTCAACAAGAAGATTTCCGCCCTGGAACAGCGGAAGGCGAAAGGCCGCAAGGTTTCGGAATCCGACCTTAAGTCCCTGGCGCAGGCCGTGGACAAATTCGCGGAGTCCGACAATGAAGCCACGCAGACCGTTGCGGGCAATCTGAAAAAGAGCCTTTCTTCCCTGGCTGTGCCAGAGGCTCCGGAAGATAAATAAGCCTTTCAGCCGAACGGCATTTCATCCGGAACAAACAGGCGTTTACGGACGCCTGTTTCTTTTTTCTCCGGAAGCTTTTTTCTTCTTTCCGGATAAGACATCCGGAGCGGAGAGAACGGAACAGGTTGCCCGGACAAAGGAGGAGAGAGCCCGGTCATCATCCAGTTCCGTCATCAGGAAATGCGGCCTGGCGCCGGGATAGGGACTGCCCTGCTCCTGCTGCGGAAGCAGCTTCAGGCCCGGCTCCGTGATTTTGACAAATAATTGGTTGTCACATACCAGGCCGAAATATTTCCGGTCACAGTACAGGCCGTATTCCCCAAACATTTTTTTGAAGGAAATCTCCCCGGCATGCCGGAGCTGGAAACAGATATATTCTACAACATCCGGGGAAGAAGCCATGCTCCATGCTCTCATACCTGCCCCGCCTTCTGCAAGCAGCAAACTCCGGCCTGCGGCCCACCGGATTGGAAAGCCCCGGCACGGTACGGAATGGGCCGCTTCCTCCCTCTCTTTTCCGCCGGGATTTCTGCACCCCGGAATGCCCCGTCTTCCACCGCTTCCGCATCCGGAACCCTGCATTTTTTCCAAAAGCAGGCGCAGGAACGGCCAAAAGGCGGTTTTTACCCGTCCACGCACATTTTTTCCCAGTCTCCGGAAATTCGGCGGCGTTCTAATAAACATTGACAGTGACGGCTAAAAACGCCATTAAACACGCCGAAGCAACGGGGAATTCCGTGAGAACCGGAAACAGTCGCGCTGCGGTATCGGGTTACAAACCCTCAAGGAACGCTTTTCCGCCAGCGTTCCGGTCAGCCAGTCCTCCCATTCCGGAGGGTGAAGGCGAGGGGGAGGTTGGAGACCCGGAGTCCGAATATCCTTGCTTCGGTTCACCATACCTCATCAACGCATGATTGAAGCATCCTCTTACGTGCCGGGGGCATTCCTGCCCCTTTCCTCCGTTTTTCTTGCAGGACTCACCCTGTTTTCCCTGCCCGTGCTTTCCGCCGCCCCATGCAGGGAGGAAGCGTCCCCCGCCCCGGCGGAACAGGCGGCGCCGTCACGGCAGGAAGGGCTTCTTCTCGTGGCCTTCGGGACCAGCCACCAGGACGCTACCGTCTCCTACAAGGAGCTGGAGAAGGACATGCTGGCCCATTATGCCCCGGACCGCCTGAAGTGGAGCTACACTTCAAGCATTATCCGCAAGAAGCTTGCCGGACGCGGAACCCCCGTTCCCTCCGTGGAGGAAAATCTGGAACAGATGGCCCGCAAAGGCATACGCACATTGCGCGTCCAGTCCCTTCACATCGCCCCCGGCGAGGAGTTTTCCCGGATGGAGAGGCAGATCGTCAGTTTCCTGGCGCGCCATCCGGACAGCTTTGACCACGTGTTCATCGGCCGCCCCCTGCTGGAAAGCGAACGGGACAGGAACGAGGCCATCACGGCCCTTCTGGAGCATTTCCCCGCGGAACGGAAGAAGGATGAAGCCATCCTGCTCATGGGGCACGGCCAGCAGGAAGGACGCTGCGACATGGTGCTTTCCGACTTCGCCCGCGAGCTGAACGACCGAGACAGCCTGGCGTTTTTCGCCACCGTGGAAGGAACGCGGGGGGTGGCCCCCATTCTGGAACAGCTTAAAAAGTCCGGCGCCAAGACCGTCTGGCTGGCCCCCTTCATGCTGGTGGCCGGAGACCACGCCAAGAACGACCTGGGCGGGGATGAGGAGGATTCCTGGGCTTCCATGCTCAGGAAGGAGGGCTTCACCGTCAAGACCCACCTGCGTGGGCTGGGGGAAAACCCGGGCATCCGCGCCGTTTTTTCCCGCCATGCCCGGACCACGGAGGACGACCTCATGACCCCCAAACAAGCGCATTGACATGGCCAGCCCTGGAAAGTTCTACGGGGTGGGCATCGGCCCCGGAAATCCGGAATACCTCACGCTCAAGGCCGTCAACGTCTTCCGCTCCGTGGACGTGGTGTTTACGGTGACCGGACCCAACAGCGATTTCAGCATTTCCGAAGCGGTGGTGCGTTCCGTGGGCGGCGTGAAGGCAGAGTTCCGCAAGCTGGTTTTCAGCATGTCCCGCGACGCGAGAACCAGGCAGGAGCAGATTGAAAAGAATACGGCCATTATTGAGGGAGTTCTTTCCCGCGGCCTGGACTGCGCCTTTGCCACGCTGGGAGACGCCATGACCTACAGCACCTTCGGCTATATTCTGAGCCTCCTGCTCAGCCGGAATCCCGGCCTGCACGCGGAAGTGGTGCCGGGCGTCACCTCCTTCTGCACCCTGGCGGCCCGCAGCCGCCAAATACTGGTGGAAAACGGGGAACGGCTCCGGGTCATTCCCGCCTTCAAGCCGGAGATGGCGGATTCCCTGGAGTTCCCGCCCGGAACCACCACCGTTCTCATGAAGACCTACCGCAGCCGCGCGCGCCTGATGGAGCGCATCCGGCGGGAAAAGGACATCCGCGTCATTTACGGGGAAAGGCTCGGCATGCCCGACGAGTTTATTACGGACGACATCCACGTCATTGACGCAAGGCCGGAAGAATACCTTTCCCTGATGTTCGTCAAGAAGGCATGAACGGCACCAGGCACTCCCGCACCTATCCCTGGCGCCGGCCCCTCCGCTGGCTCTGGCTGGCGCTGGCCCTGGCAGCCTCCGGAGTCATGGTGGTCCACATGCCCGCCGGCATGGGCGCCGGGGGATCGGGAAAAGCCCGCACAGCCATGAAGCCTGCCGGGGAATCCACCCGGGAAACGCAGGCGGGAGGGGAAAAGACGGAAGCCGCCGCTTCCAGCCCTGCCCCGCCGCCCAAAAAGAGCCATCATTCCCGGAACACCCAGGTTCCGGAGACAGGCGCGGGAAAAATTCTGGCGCGCCTTCCCCAGATTGGCAGCCTGATCGGCCTGGTGGCCGTGGCGGCCTTCATCGGCGGCATTGCTGAAATCTTCCGCTGGCATCTTGCCCTGGGCAAGCTGTTCGGCGGACTGGCCCGCTGGGCCCACCTGCCGGAAATCATCAGCCTGTCCATCCCCACGGCGCTTTATTCCAATGCCGCCGCCAACGGCATGCTGGTGAGCAGCCACGCAGAAGGCAAAATTACTCATTCCAACCTAATTGCGGGCGGCATGGTGAACAGCTACCTTTCCTACGTCTCCCACTCCCTGCGGGTGGCGTATCCGGTCATCGGCGCGGTGGGGCTGCCCGCCATCTGCTACTTCGGGTGGCAGATGGGCTTCGGCTTCCTGTTCATAGCGGCCGTGCTGTTCCTCCACCGCAGGAAGAGCCCCGCCGCCGTGCCGGATTCCGGGAATGCCGGTGCCGTGGCCGCCGCGGGACACGCCTCCCCGGAATGGCGCACATCCCTACGCCAGACGTGCCTGCGGGTGCTGGCGCTTGTTTTCCGGATGCTCTGCCTGACGGTTCCCCTGATGATCGGCGTGGAGTGGCTGATGAAAAACGGCCTGTTTTCCTGGTGGGAGGAACATGTGCCGGACTGGGTGAACCGCATTTTTCCCGCAGAGCTCATGAGCATCGTCGCCGCGCAGATGGGCGGCCTGGTCCAGGCCGCAGGGGTGGCCGCCAACCTCCGCAGCCACGGCATGGTCACCTCCTCCCAGATTCTGCTGGCCATGCTGGTAGCCAGCGCCATCGGCAACCCCATCCGCGCCCTGCGGCGCAACCTTCCCTCCGCCATGGGCATCTTCCCCACGCGGGACGCCCTGACCATCGTGGTGGTCATGCAGCTTTCCCGCATGATCGGGGCCATCCTTCTGATTGCCCTGACGGGACTTTTCATCCACTATACCCACTGACTTCTCATGACCTCTGAATTTAACATCCGCTGGGACATGCCCCCCGCCGCCATTGAGGCGGAGAGCTTTGCCGCCATTGAACGAGAGTTCCACGGCTGGGAAGAGCTGCCGCCTGCCGAATGGAAGGTCATGCGGCGGCTCATCCACACCACGGCGGACCTTTCCATCGGCGAGGGGCTGGCATTCCGCCATGATCCCATTCCCTCCGCCCTGGAGGCGCTCCACAGGCACTGCCCCATCTTTTGCGATTCCAACATGATCCGCGCCGGACTTTCCGTGGAACGGCTGAGGCGCGCCCATCCCGGCTACGCACGGGAGGACATCCACTGCCATATTTCCGATGCCGACATTGCGGAACAGGCCAAATCCACAGGCAGGACACGCGCCATCTGCGCCGCGGAAAAAGCGCGCCCCATCCTGGACGGAGCCATCGTCCTCATCGGGAACGCTCCCCTTTCCCTGGCCCGCATCGCCCGGTACGCGCTGGAGGAAGGCATCAGGCCCGCCCTGATCGTAGGCATGCCGGTGGGCTTCGTCAACGTCGTGGAATCCAAGCTGCTGGCCGGAACGTGCCCTGTCCCGCAGATTGTCCTGGACGGGCGGCGCGGCGGGAGCGCCCTGGCCGTGACCACCCTGCACGCCATTCTGGAAAACCTGCCCGCCTCCTAAGTTTTCCGCATTCCAAAAAGCCGTCCCCCATCCATGTCCGCCCCCCTCCGCCAGCCGCTCCGGAAAGGATTTTCCACAGGAGCCAATGCCGCCGCCGCCATCACGGCCGCATGGAAAACGCTGAACGGGGAAGAAATCAACGGACCGCTTCCCCTGCTTTTCCCGGACGGGGAGACGAGAACGCTTCCGCTGGCAGACTGCGCGCCGGGGTTCGCCCGCATCGTCAAGGACGGCGGGGACGACCCGGACTGCACCCATGGAGCCGTGCTGGAAGCGCGCGTAAGCGCAGCCGTGCCGGAGCAGGCCGCCCGGGAAGATTATCTCCTGCCCATTGGCCGGGCCCTCCTCATCCTGCGCTCCGGCGGAGGCATAGGCCTGTGCACGCTGCCGGGCCTGGACTGCGAGCAGCACAAATGGGCCATCAACCACGGACCGCGGCGCATGATTGCAGACAACCTGGCACGCGCCGGCATGCGGGAAGGGTGCTGGCTGGCGGAAATCTCCGTGCGGGACGGGGAAAAGCTCGCCGGGAAAACGCTCAATCCCCTGCTTGGCGTGGTGGGGGGCATCTCCATTCTGGGCACCAGCGGCATCGTTCGCCCGTACAGCCATGAAGCCTACATCGCCACCATCCGCATCTGCGTGCGCTCTACCCGGCTTTCCGGCTTCAGGAAGGCCGTGTTCTGCACCGGGGGGCGCACCGCCGCGCTGGCGAAGACCCTTCTGCCGGAATACCCCTCCATTTCCTTCATCTGCATTGGGGATTTCATTGCGGAAAGCCTTCAGAGCGCAGGTGAACAGGGCATGACGGAAGCCGTAGTGGCCTGCATGCCGGGCAAGCTCTGCAAGTACGCCGCCGGATTTGCCAACACCCACGCCCACAAGGTGGCCCAGGACATGCCGCTCTTTCTCCGCACGGCGGAACGCCATGCGCCGCTTTCCGGGGAAGCGCGCCGGGGCATCCTGGCCTGTTCTTCCGTCCGCCAGGCGCTCGCCCTGACGCCGGAAGAGGCCCACCTTTCCATTTACCGCGACCTCGCCGCGGAAGCGCAGCGCCAGTTCCAGCGCCACGTGCCCGGCCTTCCCGTCCGTTTCCTGATTTCCGGCTTTTCCGGCAACCTCCTTCTCGACATACCTCCATGCCACCCCTGACTGTTTTTTCCTGCGGCACAGGTCCGCTTCAACCGTCCCCGGCCCTGCTTGGCAAACTGGCAGAGGCACAGAGCATTTACGCCTCCTCCGCCCTGCTGGAAGCCTGTCCCCCTTCCGACGCCCGGCGCATCCCCATCGGCAAAAACGCGCGGGAACAGGCGCGGGAAGCCCTGGAAGAAGCACGGCACGGCAACAACGTGGTGGTGCTGGCCTCCGGAGACGCCCTGTTCCACGGCATGGGCGGCACGCTCCAATCCCTGGCTTGTGACGGAGACCGGCTGGAATTCGTCCCCGCCCCCACGTCCTTCCAGGCCCTGTTCCACCGCCTGGGCATGGCGTGGGACCGCGCACGCTGCTTCAGCGCGCACAGCACGGAATATATTCCGTGGGGGGAAATTCTGGCCCAGCCGCTCGCCGTCATCTACGGTGGCCATCCCTTCACCGCCTGCCGCCTGGCCGCGGCGGCCATGGAGTTCCATCCGTCAGCGGCGGGGCGTTCCGCCGTGGCGGCCCAATGCCTGGGAATGGCTGACGAGCGCATTCTGCAAGGAACCCTGGCAGAACTGGCCCGGGAGGAATGCGCCCCCACCTCCATGCTCCTGCTGCTGCCGGACGAACGTTCCGGAGCCGCCCCCATTCTGCCGCTGGGACTGCCGGCGGATTTTTATGAAAAGGAGAACAACCTGATTACCGCGGAGGAAGTGCGCGCCGTCATCCTGTCCAAGCTGCGCCTCCCTGCCTGGGGCGTGCTGTGGGACGTGGGAGCCGGAAGCGGCTCCATCGGCCTGGAAGCCGCCGCCCTGCGCCCCGGGCTTTCCGTGTACGGGCTGGAACGGCAGGCGTCCCGCCTGGAACTGATCCGCCGGAACTGCCGGAAGCTGGGGTGCGTGAATTACGCCTGCATGCAGGGAGAAGCGCCGGAAGCCCTGGCTGCCCTGCCCGCACCCGACCGCGTTTTCCTGGGAGGCGGGGGCGCCGCCCTTGAATCCATCCTCCAGGCGTGTTTTGACGCCCTGAACCCCAGCGGCCTTTTGGTAGCCTCCGCCGTGACCACGGAAAGCGAGCACCTGCTTTACGGCTGGAACGCCGCCGCCCGCACGGGCATGTTCTCCCTGGACATAGCCTCCGAATTTCCCATTGCCGGAACCTACCACCACCTGCGGCACGGCAACCGCATCACCCTTTTCACCTATTCCCGCGCATGAATACCGCCCGTTTTCCCATCCACTTCATAGGAGCCGGCCCCGGAGCCGAAGACCTGATTACAGAACGAGGCGCCGCCCTCCTGAAGGAGGCGGACGTGGTCGTCTACGCCGGCTCCCTGGTCAATCCGGGGCACCTCAAACGCTGCCGCCCGGAAGCGGAACTTCATGACAGCGCCAAAATGAACCTGGAGGAACAGGTGGAGGTCATGGCCCGCGGGGTGCTGGAAGGAAAGAAGGTGGTGCGCCTCCACACGGGGGACCCGTCCATGTACGGAGCCATCGCGGAGCAATTCGACCTGCTTGACAAGAAGGGCATTGAATCCATCGTGGTGCCGGGAGTCAGCAGCGTTTTTGCCGCCGCCGCGGTCCTGCGCACAGAACTGACCTATCCCGGAATTGCCCAGAGCCTGGTACTGACGCGTACCCCGGGCAGAACGCCCATGCCCTCCGGGGAAGCCTGCGAGGCCTTTGCCAAGACGGGCGCCACGCTGGCGTTCTTCCTCAGCGCGGGGAAGCTGGATGAACTGGCCGCACGGCTCATCTCCGCCGGTAAATCCCCCGATACGGCGGCGGCAGTGGTGTACCGCGCCACCTGGCCGGATGAAAAGATCATCCGCGGCACGCTGTCCACCATTGCGGCGGAAACGGCACGCGCGGGCATCGGCAGGCAGGCCCTCATCCTGGTGGGTGACGCCATCGGCGCGCACGACTGCGGGCAGTCCCTGCTCTATCACGGCCAATTCAGCCACGGCTACCGTAATGAGAAGGAAGACGAACGGTTCAACGGAAGCTGCGCCTTTTACGCCTTCACGGCCAAGGGCGCCCGGAAGGCGGCGGAAATATCCCAGTCCCTGGGAAAAACCGCTATTTACTCCGTAGGCAGGAATGGGAAGGAAGAAGGCGTGAACCGGGTGAAGCCGGAAGATTTTGACCAGCTTCTGGCCCGGCAGTGGAACCAGTTTGACGCCCACGTCTTTGTGGGGGCCACGGGCATCGCCGTCAGGAAAACCGCACCCCTGCTCCGGGACAAGGCCACGGACCCGGCGGTGGTCTCCTGCTCTGAATCCGGCTCCCACCTCATTCCCCTGCTCTCCGGGCACCTGGGCGGCGGCAACCGCCTGGCGCGCAGGCTGGCCCGCATCAGCGGAGGGGAAGCCGTCATCACCACCGCCACGGATACGCGGGGAATGACCGCCTTTGACGAAGCGGCGGCCAGGGAACAAGCCCGCGTTCTCAATCCGGACGCCATTAAAACCCTGAACGCCGCCCTGCTGGCCGGAGACGACATCCTCTTCCACGGTCCGCAGGAGATTTACGAACGGTACTGGAAGGAATGCCCCCAGGTCATTCCGGCGGAAACGGGCGGCAAGGATACCACGGGAACGCCGGATATTCCCGCCGTGTACTGGGACATGGCTCCGCCGGAAACCGGGGGGAAAGAGTCTGCACTGACCATCCGGTCCGCCTCCTTCGTGCTCGGAATAGGCTGTAAAAAAGGGACGGACCCCGGCCTGTTGAAACAAAGCGCGGAGGAATTCCTGCACCGGGAGGGAATCTCCCGCACCCGGTTGAAAGCCCTGGCCTCCTGCACCCTGAAGGAGCAGGAGCCGGCCATCCTGGCCCTGGCTGAACAATGGGGAGTGCCGTTCCAGGTTTTTACGCCCGCACAGCTTGACAGAGTGGAAATCCCCACGCCGTCAGACGCCGTCTTTGAAAAAACGGGCACGCACTCCGTTTCCGAAGCCTCCGCCATCCTGGCCTCCGGAGGAATTCTGAAGACACCCAAAACCGTTTGCAACGGAAGCATCACGCTGGCTCTGGCGGCGTGCCCGCACGGCAGCCGGGACACGGAACGCCAGGGAACGGGAAATGTCATCGTCATCGGGCTGGGGTCCGGAGCGCCGGGCCAGCTCACGCCGGAAGCGGCGGCGGCCATCGACCGGTGCGGCTGCATTGCCGGCTACACCAAGTACCTGGATTTCATCCGGGAACGCATTCACGGGAAAAAAATGATCCAGACCGGAATGATGGGGGAAGTGCCACGCTGCATGGCCGCGCTGGAAGCGGCGCTGGCGGGAGAAAACGTCTGCATGGTCTGTTCCGGGGATCCCGGCATCCTGGCCATGGCGGGGCTGCTCTATGAACTGCGGAAGGAAAATGAACGCTTTTCCACCGTCGGCATTGACGTGCTGCCGGGAATTACGGCGGCCAATATCTCCGCCTCCGCCCTGGGGGCGCCCCTCCAGAACGGCTTCTGCCTGCTGAGCCTGTCCGATCTTCTGGTGCCTGCGGAGGAGATCAGGGCCAACCTGGAACAAGGCGCCGGGACGGCCCTCCCGGTGGTGCTTTACAACCCCGCCGGGCGCAAGCGCCGCCACCTGCTGGAGGAGGCCCTGAATATCTTCCGGAACAAACGCGGCGGCCAAACCCTGTGCGCCTACGTGAAGCACGCCGGACGCCCCGCCCAGCAGAAATGGGTGGGCACGCTGGACGAATTCCCGCTGGAGGACGTGGACATGTCCACGCTGGTGCTCCTGGGAGGCCCCCGGACCATCAGGGACGGAGACGTGCTCTTTGAACGGAGGGGCTACGCCGACAAGTACGGCATATCCTGACCTGATCCGGAAAGACAGCATCCGCAGAATTTGCCTGTTTCCCATGAATAAGCCTTTTCACGCCTTCTGCATTGCCTCCACCCAGTCCGGCGGCGGCAAAACCACGGTATCCCTCGCCCTGATGGCGGCGCTCTCCGCCCGGAGATTACGCGTGCAGGCCTTCAAGTGCGGCCCGGACTACATTGACCCCTCCTTCCACCGGCAAGCGACGGGATTGCCTTCCTTCAATCTGGATACGTGGATGATGGGGAAAAACGGGGTGCGGTCCCAATGGGCGCGGCACGCCTCCTGTGCGGACATCGCCATTTGCGAGGGGGTCATGGGCCTCTTTGACGCCCGGACGCCTGAAAGCCTGGAAGGAAGCACGGCGGACTGCGCCCTCACGCTCGGCCTGCCCGTCCTGCTGGTGGTTCAGGCGCGCGGCATGGCGGGCTCCATTGCCGCCGTCGTCCGCGGTTTTTCCCAGCACCATCCCGGCCTGAACGTCGCGGGAGTCATTGCCAACGGCGTGGGGAGCGCCACGCACGCGGACCTTCTGCGCCGGGCGCTGGCCCATCACGGCATGCCGCCGCTGGTGGCTGCGCTGCCCAGAAACGCGGAATGGGCACTCCCGGAACGGCAGCTGGGCCTGGTTCCCGCAGAAGAGGAAGCACGGCAGCAATCCTGGTTCCGCCGGCTGGCGGAAGCGGTGGAAAAGCACGTCAACTGGGAACTGCTGATGGACATCACGGAAACTCCCCGCCCCGCTCCCCTGAAGGCCTCCGTTCCGTCCGCCCATTCCCGCGGGCGCCTGGCCGTGGCACGGGACAACGCCTTCTGCTTTTACTATGAGGACAACCTGGAACGGCTGAGGCAGGCAGGCTGGGAAATCACCTGCTTTTCTCCGCTGGAAGACACCGCCCTGCCGGAAGGAACCAGGGCCCTTTACCTGGGAGGCGGCTATCCGGAAACCTTCGCGGGCCGCCTGGAACGCAATGAGGCCATGCGGAACGCCATCCTGGAATTTGCCCGGAACGGCGGAGAAATTTTTGCCGAATGCGGCGGGTACATGTACCTGTGCAGGGAACTGACGCTTCCGGACGGGACAAGCAGGAACATGTGCGGAGTTATTGACGGGACAGCGCGGATGGGGGAAAAACTCCGTTCCCTGGGGTACCGGGAAGCCGTGATGGAAACGGAAGCTCCGTTCGGCCAGCATTTCACCCGCATCCGCGGCCATGAGTTCCACTGGTCCTCCATTAAACTGAACCGCCCCTACCCGCCCCTTTACACGGTCAGGGGCAAGGATGGAAGCCTGAGCGCGGAAGGCGTGGCGAACGGCAACGTGAAGGCCGGCTACATCCACCTGTACTGGGGACAGGAAAACCGTGACCAGCCGCAACCGCCCCAGCCGCGGCAGGGACGCGTCATCCTGCTCAACGGGGCCTCCAGCGCGGGGAAAAGCACGCTGGCCCGGACCCTGCACCGCCTCATGGAGGAGGATTCCATGATTTTTTCCATGGACGACTACCTGGCCATGAGCCGGGGAAGGCATGAAAACGCCCTGGATGCCGTCAGGGAAACCGGACTCCCCTTCATCGAGTCCTTCCACGCCGCCATTGCGGAGGCCGCGCGGAAAGGCGCCCTGGTCATTGTGGACCATGTCATTGGAGAATCCGCCCGCTGGATCCGGGACCTGCTGAACCGCCTGAGCGGCATTCCCTGCGCCCTCATCAAGGTGGACTGCCGGGAGGACATTCTGCTGGAACGCGAGCGGAACCGTACCGACCGGACTCCGGACCCGGCCCATGCGGAGCGTCAGCACGGAAGCATTCACCAGCACTTTCCGCATGACTTCTCCATAGACACATCGGAAGCCACGCCCCGGGAATGCGCCCTGGAGCTCATGGGCCAGCTACCGCGGGAATTCAGGGTGACGCAGGAATGAAGAGCGGGAATTCCGACGGCGGAAAACAGCTTTACCCAAGAGTTTTCAAAAGAGAATATTTTAAAACTCAACACTCCTCTGAGCCTTGATTCCCTGTTGAAAGGCATGCCTGACGCATTCAATCCGGCTCACGGTATCAGCCACGGCGATAATTTCCTCCGGGGCATCCCGGCCTGTCAGGACGACAACCTTTCCGGGGGTAATTTTCTTCAAAGCATCCACGACTTCCGCAACGGGAATGAAGCCGTAATTCAGGGGGTAAAAAATCTCGTCCAGAATCACGGTTCCCATGGCCTCGTCCTCCAGCCTCTGCCGGGCCTGCCGCCAGCCGTCCCGGGCGGCGGAAGCATGGCGTTCGCGGGACTCTTCATCCCTGGCGCGCCCCGTAAATCCTGCTCCGGAACACACCACCTCCGCATTCGGAAACTGCCGGAGGGCCACCACTTCCCCATAGGAACCGTCGTGCTTGATAAACTGAACCACAGCCACCTTGCCGCCATGCCCCAAAGCGCGCAGGGCCATGCCGAAAGCGGAAGTCGTCTTTCCCTTGCCGGGTCCGGTCAGAACAAGAATGCGGGAACCTTTCATGCCCGGCATTATACAGCCCCCACCGGCAATACCCAGCCCAAATTCCCATTGATTCCCAGCGTAAAATGCACTACCGGTCTCCACATTCCTCTCCTGTTCAGGGAGGAAGTGTCTTCCCCCGGCAACCCAAAATTTCATGAAGCACAAGCTCTCATGCCATCTCCGCAAACCTGCGGGCAGACGTGAATAGGGCTTTACAGAGCCGCCTTCTTCACGGTAGCTTATGCCCGCGCTTGTTGCATGGAGAGATGGCAGAGCGGTTTAATGCAGCGGTCTTGAAAACCGCCGTGGGGCAACCCACCGTGGGTTCGAATCCCACTCTCTCCGCCAGTTTTGAATAATAAAATATAAAGAAATTTTTCTCAAAACATTAAATGCAAAAAATCACAATATCGAAACAAAAATTAATTTAAAATTTCAATATTTTATAATATGAGAAAAACAAAATCTAAAAAAATAAATACAAATCAAATAGTTCCTGAAAAAAATAAAAAAAACAATAACACCGAATCGAGCATTTATATAATTTTGTTATTTCTACAAATAATAATCTCGTTAGTAGCATTTTTTATAGAGCCTTTTGAAAATTTAGAAAAATCAATAAAAAATACATATATAGTTATAGCTCTAATAACATTTTTTTCGTGCTTCTTTATTAACACACGTCATCTATTAGATGGAAAAATTAATAATATTTTACTAAAATATATAAAAATATCATTATTTATTGCTATTTTAATTATTGCTGCAATACCTTTATGGTATTATTTTGAATATGATTTTAGAAAAGAAAATTCTTCATTGATAGGCTTAAATATCGCTGCTTCGCAAGGAAATTCTAATGCAGCATTACAAATGGCTTATATACTCAAAAACAAAAATGATAAAAATGCTCTTAAATGGTTTCATTTAGCAAGTGCAAATAACTGTGAAGAAGCCCAATATGAACTTGGACTTTTATATTATAAAGGAATATTTACTCCTATAGATGAAAAAAAAGCTATAGAATTTTTAAGTGAAGCAGAATCAAACGGTAATACCAATGCATCTTACTATTTAGGATGTATTTATGAAAAAAAAGAAGAAGAAAAAGCTTTAACATATTGGTTAAAAGCAGCAAATAAAAACAACATTTTCGCACAATTAAAACTTGGAAAATATTGGTATCATAAAGAACTCCAAGACTCAGTCTTTATTGACTCCAACGAACAATTCGGTTTAACTGCTAAACCTGATTATTCAGAGAGTAGATTATTAGAATATGAACCTATTTTTAAAATAAATGATAAAAAAAGTAGACCAGATGTTTACTTTACGAAAGTAGTAAATCATCCTATAAATACTGAAAATTTTGAAGTAATTTCAGAAGCGTATGGATACTTATTAGAAATTCATTGGGATAACAAATTACCGGAAGTGCACTTTTTACCTTTAGCGGAAAAATCTATGGAATTTAACAATCCAATATGTTCTGCCTATTATGCTTGTGCTCTATTAAAATCTGGAGATCCATTTTATAGAAATTTTGCTAAATCCTTATTATGGAATATTTATAATGAACAAAAAGTTCCTAGCTTTATTTTTACTTTAGTCACGACATATTTAGCAAAACAATATTGTGAAGAAAACAAATTTTATTTTTCTCGAATAATTACTGAAAAATATATACCAGATGTTTTAACATATCCTTATTCTGATAGACAATTTATAGATTTATTTGAAATCTATATGACTTTTGCGAAAGTAATACTCCCTGGTTATGAATATAGAACAGCTTGTGAAACGGCAGCAAATTATCTATCAAGAAATATTGCTGACCATCAAACTTACCAAAAAACAACGCTTGCTCTTTGGTATTTAAATCCGTTTATAAACGATCCATCCTACACAAAAAAAGCGGAGTCAATTTTAAAGAAAGTAATCGAATATGAACCTGATAATATCATGGCGTTAATAACACTTGCTGAAATTTATCAAGATCCTAAAAATATTTTTTTGGAAAAAAATGACTCGAAAATTAAGAACATAATTAATAAACTATATAATAAGAGTCTAACAGAACTATACTCAATAATATCCCATCGCAAAGATACAGGAAAAACATGGTATTTTTTGGGTAAAATATATGAATCTTATAAATATGATTATTTAACTTCTATAAAATGTTATAAAAATGCTTTAAAATTAGGAAATAATGATGCAATCATGCCACTTATTAATATTTATAAAAATGATGCAAAATTTTATGATGGATATCAAGACATAACCGATCATATATTATATTTATATAATAAAGCAGCAAACTCTGGAAATGCTGAGGCTTTATACGAACTTGGATTATTATATTTTGATAATAATGATTTTGTAGAAAAAAATTATTCCAAATCTTACACATTCTTTTATGAAGCCGTAAAAAAAGGATCCATAGAAGCTATGTTCATGCTGTCTCTTTTTTACTCGGAAGGAATTATCGTTTCAAAGGATGAAGAAGAAGCAGAAAAATGGCATAGGCATGCTGCAAGTTATAATCATACATCTTCTCTTTATAAAATAGCATGTTCACAAATAGAAAAAAAGAGATATAAATCTGCCTGTAGAATATTAAAAAATCTTATCCAAAAAGAACATCAAGGTGCACTAATGTCCTTGTTAAAATTGAAAGATGAAGGTATTAAAGAAGCAATACTAACATATAATTCTTTATTTTCATCTCAACAAAAAAATACACTAAAATATTAATAATATAGTTTTAATAAATCCTTCGAGATATAGAAACAATGTCAAAAGTATAGTCCAGTTTGAAGTCGACATTTTTCGGATATCCGTATGTACAAGTCCGTGGCTGGTATTAAAGTGCATTCTTTATTCATCTCAAGAGGATACTTCTGCAAGGAGATGGCGGAGGCCTTACTTCACATCATCCTCTTCCAAATGGCATAGGCACATCTGACCAGTACACCCCATCTAAGATGGAGGAACAATGAAGTAATTGATGGTGGCGGTTTCCTAAAACGTGGTTTCTAAGATGTATGTCGGGCATACCTGAAATACCTTCCTCCATGTTCATATTGAATAATATTCCCTGAAATTTTTACCTATTTTCCATGATCCATGCGTTCAGATCGATATATTCCGGTGGGGCGGATTTTCCTTTCAAGTCGTCAAAACAGCAATCCGCCATGCGCTTGAATATTTCCGGATATTGCTGAATGAAGTTTTTTGCACCCTTGCATTCATCTTTTTCCCCCCAACCGCAGGGGGGCGAGAAATTGTAAATGATCTGGAGAGAATCAAGGAGATTCCGGAGATTGTTTTCCACTTGTTCCAGTTTACTGTTGCTTACATGGAAAGCGTACGCGCAAGTATCGATTCCTTGCGCCCGGTTTTCCTTAAGCAGCAACGACGGATTGACCCGGAGACGTTTTTCTTGAGGACAGTTTTCCTCTGTATGCCGGCTTTCTCGGCCGACGTTCCACGGCATTCCGAGAATTCCCGTCCGGACGGAAGGATAGCGTTTTTTAATGCATGAAGCGAGAAGAAGGCAGGCAACGGCTTCTTCTGCCCTCCCTGCCAGGAGAATGCGCTTCGCATGCGGGGTGGCGGCGAGAAATTCAAGGATATCCCGTTTCATGTTGTCCAAATGGTCTTCCAAGTTCCAGGAAGAATAACGGATACGAACGACGGGACGCCCCGTTGAATGCAGCCACGGTTTTTCCGGGGCGCCGCAGAGAGCAATGACATATTCATCCGCAATAGAAGAGTCCGGCGCCATGAATGAATAGGAAGAGAACCAGTAATTACCGTCTTCTCTGCGAAGAAAGGTTTCCTTTCCCCAGTAATCCCAGCCTATGACGAGTTTTTTGTCCGAGTATTCAAGGATTTCGCCTCCATCGTTGCAATTTAAACGCTTTCCCCTGTTTCCCGTGATGCACAAGCCATCCGTCCAATCCTGCTGGCGCAAATGAATAAGGGAGGAGGCATGGGGAGGAGATTGAAGGAAGGCGGCTTCTTCCTTCTTCCGTAAACGGTAGGCGCCTTCTTCCATTTTCGTAAAGGTTTCCACGCCCCATTTATCCCATTTCAATGTGATTTCCACTCCGGTCAGAGACAACACGTCGGCTTCATCCCGAGGGCCGTCCAGGCGAATGGCCCGTCCATTGCTGATTTTCATGCATCCTTTCCAGTCAGAATGGATGATGTCCACGAGGTGTTCATCATTCCCGGCATCTGTAGAAGCACCGTTCTGCATTTTCCGGAATTCCTCGGAAACAGTACCTCCCCGCATGATGGAAGCATTGCTTTTTTGCATAATCAGATGGCTGTGAATTCCCCGCTTTTTCAGATAGGGAGCTATGTCAGCACACCCGTGTTCCAGCATGACGGTCTGGAATAGCTGGTCTTCCGCAAAGCCAAATTGATAGAATCCCGTTTGCCTTAAACAACGGTACATGGCTTCCTTCATAGCCGCGCGGTCGGTTTCCCAAGCCAGCAGATCCTCCATGACCCGCCGCGACATGACTTGAGCCGGCCCCAGGGCCAGCAGGAAGGATTTTTCCAGATAAGGGTATCCTCCATGCCGTTTCAGCCACAGGCCCTCCCCACGGTGGCAGCTTGAATAACCATCGGGCAACAGGGCATGAAAATCGGCAACATGCCGGAAGTAGTCCGGGTCATAGAAGTCATCATCGTCAATCTTGGCAAAAAGGTCATAGGATGAAATATCCAGGCCACGGACGGTATCCATAAAGTTGGTAAGCTGGTTTCTGTTAGGGCAGAGGCGCAGCGTCACTCTTCCGGCATCGATGAACGGCTGCACATGGGGAAGCAGAATCCTGCGGGCCGTTTCAGCCGAAACTCCCTTAACTGCTGCAAATACATGCAGATGTGGATAGCTCTGGTTCATCATGCAGAGAATCTGACGAAGGAGGTCTTCCACCCGCTTGTATGATGCAATGCATGCCGCCATATTGAATGGCCGTCCAAGTGGCCGTTTTTGAGAAGGAGAAACTGTTTCCGAAACCGTCCATGGTTTCCCATCGTCATACCGCGGCATAAAAACTCCCCCGTGAAGCAACGGTTCGTCCTTTCCCTCCATGGAGGCAGGCTGCCGCCCGGCATTTCCCTCTCTGAAAATTTTCTTGAAAAACAAGGCAGCTTCATCCAGCAGGCCATCCACGCCGATCTGTCCCTCGTCAAACAAGGGGCCCTTGAAGTAGGAGAGGTATTCGTCAACATTCCTGTCCAGGTGCTCCACATACCGGACCAGTTCCGCATGATTGCGAAAATCACGAGCATTGATGAACCGCCCGGGGTTGAATTCGCGGCAGGCATCCGGTGCTCCCCAGTAGACGGGCAGGCTTCCGGCAGCAAAAGCATCCGTCAGTTTTTGCGTTACGTAACCGGGGGAAGCATAGTTTTCAAACGCTATGGTGAATTTGTACCGGGAGCAGAATTCGACTTTGTCTTTAACGATCATGCCCGTGTTGTTCAGAAGCTGGCCGGAACTGTCTACGTATTTGTGTTGGGAAAGAGTTTCCAAAAAACGGACGGCTTCCCGGAATTCTCCCCCGGAATAGACGAAATTACAGAATTTTTCATGACGGTTGACAATATCCCCTGGAACGGAGGAGTATTGTTCAATGTGACCCGTCCTGCGGATATAGTCGGCGTTTAACCACGCAGGAAAACGAAAATGACGGTCCCCGGAAAGCGTTCCATCTCTCAGGCTTGTCAGGGAATAGCATCCTTCCTTCCAGCGCGGCAAAACAGGTTCTTCCGTATAAAACAGACGAGGACCTTTAAAGGAACGTGCGGCATTTCCAAAGATTGAATAAATCAGCAAGTCGGCACGGGCCAGGTCATCCACAAAAACAGCGCCCAAACGTTCTTTCAAGATCAGGCCCAGAATGTGGTTTTGCGGTTTGAACCCGGATTCAAAGTCGGTAAAAGCTATGCAAACGGGAGAGTCCATCCGAGTGACGTGAGATAAGAGTTTTTCCGAGAAAACATGCGATTTCCTGTCCAACCGGCATCAAACGAAACTAGTCCAGGCGGAGATGCGCATACGGGCTTTTTGCCTCCTGCAATAACGGCAGAATACGAGAGAGAAAGCACTCCTGCAGAGCCGGCTTTTGAGAAAGAGGGATGACTTCATCGTCATGAAATTCCCGGATGACATTTTTGTATTTAGCCGTTTTCATGAAGTGCATCCAGCAGGCATCAGGATAAGGGGTCACCTGCGGATGAGCGGTTATATCCACTTCGTAAGGCGCCGCAATTCCAAAGCGGGGCAAGTTGTTCATGCCGCAGATGAGGGAGTCGCCACCGCCATTTACAGGCCGAGGACCATAAATCATCAATCTTTGCTGATGAACCAGGGTATTGTGCCCCCGGATGGAGACGCAATCCTCCGGACCGGATACCATTTGAAAGGCCGCTTCCAGTTCCCGGGTAAAATAAATTTGGTCAGCGTCTATTTTAGAAACGCAAAACAGCTGCCCTTCATAAAGACGGCGAATGAATTCCATGCCGAAATTCAAGTAGGTGTCAATTCTGTTTTCCCGGGGAAGGCTCCTCAAGTCATCCACGGAATGAGGAGGAACGACATGATGCGGATAATGAAGAAAGCTGACCCGGCATTGACAAGCGTGGCAAAGGTGATGTTCCCATTCCTTGACCAGGTCAATGCTGCGGTCATCCATATCCGCCCAGAGCACCACAACGTGGTCCAGAACGGGAGCTACGCTCAACAAACATGGGATAACTGCGTTTTCTTCATTGAGAACACGGAGAAAACCTATCCGTTTCATGTTTTCGGCCAATTTTGTTTTTTGTGATTGGCATTCCATTTTTTGATTAGGGATTTTTCATTATTGAGGGATTTTGCGAAACGCCTAGGCGGATATACGCAGATTTCTCACCTCCCCATGGTTCCCGCTTTCCGTTTCCATCATCCGGAACATTTCCTCAATCCAGGATTGAACCAATGCCGGCTTTTCCTTTACCAGATGTACGATTTTTCCGTGAACAACAGTATGATGTTCCTTGCTGCCAGCCTGATGGGCATATGTTTTCAGAAGGTAAGGAGCCAATCTGTTCGTCGCTTCTTCATCAAGAGTCCAATGTTGACTGGTACTGTAAAAGGCAAACAAACAAAGTCCGGAGGATTCCGGCTGCTGAAGCAGTTTGAGAGGATCTCCATAACGCTCCAAAAGATTTTTAAACGGTCTTTTTTTCCTTATCTGTTCATGAGATGGGGAAACTCTTATTCCCCGGTATACAGGAGACTGTCCACTTAAATCCACCGGCCATGGGCATCCCCACACGCCAATATGAAGATGCGGGAAATCCTTTTTCAATCGCTGCGCCAGAATAAGGGCTGCAAACGCATCCTTGCAAATCCCCATCAGCAGGACGGATTGAAGCCGGGGCATCTTTCGTATTCCTTTTTCAACATCACGATACATGCGTTCCAGCAGCAGCAACCCCTCCCATTGATGATACCTCATGCCGATAAAGGGACGGCAGGAATGCCGGAACACGGAGTTATAGCCGTCATACGGGTTGATGAGCAATTCCCGCGCGTATTTGTTCACTTCATTGATGGTAGAAGAATAATGATAGTCAAGGTACTGATATTTACCCTCTTCCATCCTCAGAAATTCTTCAGTCCCCCAGTTATCCCATTTAAGAACGAGTTTGTTTTCATCATGTTGAAGTATGGTTGCGTGGTCATTGCGGTGAAGCCGGCGTCCCCGTTTTTCATTCATCTGAAATTGGTCTGTCCACTGAGGATGGCTGATGAGAACGGTGTCCACGGGAAGCAAGCCCGGTGCGGGAACATTCCCCTGGAAAGAAACCGGCGGCGCCGGGGCGGAGTAATGAAATTCACCGGCGGCATCTTCCAGAATGGGAATGACTCTTCCGCTGTCAATGAGGGACTGCATGTAGGCATTTTCCGTTGGCGCATGATGCTTTGAAGAACCCGCGGCCCTCAGGTTCATATCCGTATCTCCCAAATAGTAAAGCTGGGCTTCAGGGAATAAATAGTCCGCCAGACAAAGCGCCTTGCTCAACGTGGTAAAATTGCCCGTGCTGCGGTGAACTTCCCCCGGCATGAATTTCCAGTTTTCCAGCCCTTCCCTACAAGCAAATTCATTGGAATAGCCCAATTCTTCATTGTTGAAGTAAATTTCCGGGACTCCGCGTAAAATTTCCATATGCCTTTCCTCAGGGGAAAAAGCCAGGTATCCGGCGAAGCAGGAAACAAGAACAATATCCGTCCTTTTTCCCGCCAGACCGGAATTCAAGTTATCCATTTTGCTGATTCTCATTACTTTGTCGCAAGAGTCGACAAAAGAGGAATAGTTGCGTTTCAAATCACGTTTATTTGAGACGATGCAAATACGTTTTTTATGCCCTTCTGAAGCCAGAAAACATTGCCAGTCTTTAAATTCACCTAACCGTGACAAGGCTTTCCACTCTTCTTCCGTATCAATTTGCAGACAACAGGGAAAATCATTCGGGTAAGGGCAGGAACCGTCATCAAACATCGTACCCGATTCCAGAAATTTTTTCCGGGTAACAACATTAATATTTCCGTCAAAAAAATAGAAAAATTTCTTGGCGTCCTGTTCCCGATGCGCCAGATGGAAATGTCCCTCCATGTGACCAATCATTTTGGTTTTGCGGGCCGTGTAAGCGGATTGAATTTTCCCTTTTTCCATGTCTTCCGCCATTTGGCGCAACAGTCCCCGACGACGGAAGGGAGAAGTCGGCTGAAGTACGGCGAATATGTCACAGGAGAAACGGGTCAATACCTGGCGTACGCAATTTTCCATTCGGCGGTCGTCCACCGTCTCCCGGAAGCACCGGATGCCTTCCCGACGGCAGCGTTCCAGAACTTCTTCACTGTCCGTACTGACAACCGGAACAAATCCTTCCTGGAGGGCATAGGAAACGGAATACAGGAACAGGGGCCTTCCATTCAACAAGCGCCTGTTTTTATCCGGACAGCGCTCCGAATGTTTTTTAGCCGGAATAATGGCCAGCTTGCGGATGAATTGGGAAGCCGTGTCCTTCCCTTCCGGACAGAACACGGGAAACGGAGTTGCCGCCAGCGATTGGGGCAGCAGAAGTTCCGCCTTTCCCGTCCATTGTTTTCCGTCATCATGACGGGACATGACGGGATAGCCGTGATGCAGACGGCAAGCCTCCGTACGCGGCCTGCCAGTCCGGCATATATTCCCGCTGCATGAAATCATGGAAAAGAATTCTGCCAGACGGTTCATATATTCTCCGATGTCCGGCTGGCCCGGTACAAAAACGGGACCGTCCATATAACTGAGGTAAAGGTCTTCATCCTGATCAAGACGAATCACATATTCAGCCAGGGCCTCCGGGGTGGAAAAGTCCGCGGCATTGACGAACCGGGATGGATTGGCCTCCATCCCTGCATCGGGGGCTCCCCAATAAATGGGAAGGGAAAGAGCGGCAAGAGAATCAAACAGTTTTTCAGTCACGTAACCAGCAGCCGGATAGTTTTCAAAGGCAATCGTGAATTTGCAGGAGGAGCAGAAAGCTATTTTATCCCGAACGCAGGAGCCCATGTTGTTCATGACCATCCCGCCGCAATCTACATGCTTGTACCGGGAAAGCAGGCGCAGGAAATGAATTCTTTCCGGAGCATTCCCATTGGAATACACAAAGCTGCAAAACCGGGTATGCCTGGACAGAAGGGATTTTCTGTCTTTGGAGTATTGTTCTATTTTTCCCGTTCTTCTGACAGGGCCATTGTTCATCCAGCAGGGCATCCTCAAATGACATTCGGGATAAGGAATATCTCCCTTCATGAATGAAATGGCATAATCGCACTCATCCCAACGCGGTTTGACGGATTCCCCCGTATAAAAAACTCGAATCCCCTTAAAGTTCTGATGTTTTTCTCCAAAAACGGAGTAGATTAAAAAATCCGCCTGATCCTGGTCATCCACAACGGTCATGCCCAGTCTTTCCGTCAAAACCGCGGACAGAATATTATCATGTGGATCAAACCCCGGCCAGAAGTCCGCAAAAGCGGCACGTTTGACCTGCCGGGAATTTATACCTGTTGCCTCAACCATGCGTGACCTCCGTGTTTTTGAAGAGATTTATCCTTTACGATCATTTTTACTTTCGGTTTGATCGCCATGAGATTTTTTTGATTAAAGTCCAATGTTTCAGGGAATAAATATTCAGGAGATAAAACAAGGGGATGCCGGCCAATCACATATTTATTGAGGTGGCTTTCATCGTGCCAAACGGCAATGACACCGTCCTCAAGATCCCGCCTGACGGCATCCGCCAACTCCCGGCACATGTGGAGATAGTCTTCAGCCCTTCCCCCGTTAAAGCCTCCGGCGACATAATATTCTCCTTCGGAATGGAGCACCCGCGCCCGGGACATTCCATTTTTTTCGTAGGGGTAAGTGGAACGGGGGCGTTGGTAGTACCCCGGATGAAGCGTCACCATGAGACCCTGCCGGTCCATCGGGAAAATTTCCTGACCGACAGGCCCTACGGGAAGCAAAGTTCCATTCATGAAATAAATGTAGTCATATTGCTGCAATTCCTCCCGAACGGTTAAAAAAGTCTCAAACCTTCTCAAGGTTTCCATGGGCCACGGATAAAACGGCTTGCGGACAAGAGTCACGTCATCGCCGATTTCCACTTCCGGATGATCCGTGAACAGAAAATAATGCACATCATGCCCTGTCAGGAAATATTGTTTGGAGGCCGCATAAAACTCCTCCCAGAACGTCATATAACGCCCCGTGGCTATAAACAGGACAGCCACTTTTTTCCGGGGAGAAAAAGGTTCTTCCTGTCTGCCGCCGCTCGACAAATAGAAGGTTCCATCCTCCATCTTTTTAAACGCCTCCACGCCCCAGCAATCCCACTTGAGAGTTATTTTCTCATCAGTGACGGAGAGGACGTCCGCTTCGTCGTCCCGTTCAAAACGGCGCGCCCTGTTCCCAAAGACACGGACAATATCATGCCATTGCGGATGATGCACTTCCATGAGACGCTCCTCATTAACCTGGTTCGTAGAAATGTTCCAGTTTCTGCCCCGGAAATCTCCCGGAACCAGCCCTCCGCGCATCACGGAAGCATTGCCGGTCTGAATCGCCAGATGCATTGGCAGGGCCATTTCCTGTACATACCGGGTGCGGTTGCTGCTTCCGGTATCCAGCATCATCATGTGCATGAAGTTGTCTTCCGTAAATCCATACCCGGCATGACGGAGCCTGGGCGAGATCTGGGATATCATGTGAGGATTGGTCTCACAAATTATTAATTTTTCCAGCACATCCCGGCTCAATACCAAGGTGGGGCCAAAGCAGCCGAAAAATCCGTTTCCGGAGAAGGGATACCCTCCACGCACGCTTAGATATTCGCCCGGCCCGCAATAAAAGCTGCTGAATTCCGGCGGAAGATGCAGATGGAATTTATTGACTGACTTGAAATAATCCCTTCCGTACAAATCATCGTCGTCAATTTTGGCGAAAAGATCGTAATCGGAAACGTTCAAATCCCTTATCGTGTCCAAAAAATTGGATAGCTGGTTCTTGTTGGGGAAAAGCCGCATCGTCAAACGGCCTTCGTGAATAAAATGTTCAAAGAGAGGGAGCACTGTTCTGCGGTACGTGCCTTCCGGTATCCCCTTGACAGCTGCGAACACATGAAGATTCGGATAGCTCTGATCCATCATGCACCAAATCTGCCTCTGCAAATCCGTCAGACGCTTATAGGATGAGAGACAAACAGCAATTTTGCAATCGGGCCTCTGCTTAGTCCGTCCGTGCTGGTAAAACAGATTGTGGCGGGCCACACGGATCTTGAGGTCTCCATGGCTGTTGGCAGCCTCCAGGGCAATATCAGTCGGCAACCGGTAATCGGCAAAAACCCGGGCCACCCTGGGGCGTCGGGCAGCAGGGATGACGAGAGCATGCGTTCCCCATACGTAGGAGGTATTGGCATCCGTCTTTCCCGTTTTGAAATCTTCAAACAAGATTTCATCAGATTCCCCCGGGCCCCCTTGCGGAGACCATACTGCATGATGGAACAGCCGGAAAATATCCGTCTCCGGATGCTCCTTCATTTCCTTCCTGAGAGCCGTTTCCAAGCGGGAAGAAGCTACCATCGGCACGGCATCGCTTTCTCCGAAAATAATCAGGTCACTCCCAGCATAATTTCTGTCCTCCAGCAGACGTATGAAAGATGCCCTCAGAGAACGGACGTGCGAACGTTCCGCAGACGCCGGGGACCGTCCCAGGTAGGATGCACTTTCCTCTTCCCGCGCATCCCTGAGGGGGGAAAGATCCGCGGTAGAGGGATAGAGCTCCAGCTCATAACCCATCCGGTGCAATTCCGAAGCTCCTTCCGACTTTTCCCCAGGAGACACAATCAAAACACATTTCATAAAATGTACCTGTTAAAGTTTAATCCATTGCGGGCAGAAAATGTCCTGCTCGTCCTCAATCTTTCCGGTAAACCACTGTTTTTGAATAAAAACCCTCTGCTGGTCTCCAAGCCATGCTCCCCACCAGGAAAAGGAGGAACAGGAAAGGACGAGTTCCTGCATGGACGTCAATTCCCGGAGGGCGTCCAGCGTCTCATGCTCATCCATGACTATTTCAAAACGCGTTGCTTCCGAAACGCCCTCCATCAATTTCCGGGCCAATTCCGGAGAATCGGAAAAAACGACCAGCTTACTGATGTTGCCGGAAAGCCTCCGTAAAGCTTCATTAAGAAAGGGAACATCCGGCGTATGGTACATGTCTGTACGGTCAAGATAGTCCCCCATCCTTATATGAACGCCGGCCACGCCCTCCTGGACGGGAGCAATAAGAGGAGCAAACAGGGAACGGATTTCTTCCGCAACATCCTTGAAATACCGCTCACTCTGGAAATACCCTCTCAGGGCGCCGTAGCGAACCATTTCAGGAATGGGATGGTAGGAAAATCCGGGCTCCCTGTATGTCACGGGATCGTTATATCCGCCGTCCGGGCACAGCGAACAGGCCTCACCCAGATAAGTCATCAGCTCCCAGGTCTCGGAACTGTATCTCCAAGGAATACGGCATCCCACACCCAGCCGGAGAGCATGCGCATAGGCAGCAGCTATCTGGAACAGATGATTGCACGTACGCGAGCCGGGCATAAACTGCGTCGTGACGTAACCGGGAGATGCCGGAACAGAAGAGGGACGCAAGGATAAAAATTTACCGGTAACAGTCTTCTGCGGTTTCCGGGCATCCAGGCAAACCGTGCCCAGCAGGTCAAAAGGATGTTCATCCCTGTCGGATCGCCTTTCAAGACACTGAAGGTGCAAATGGCGGGAATTACCCGGAGCATGCTGGGAAACCTGGAACCCCAGCTCTTCCAAAACATAACTCAGGAAATCGGCAGACCACAGGGATTGTTGCTTGTAGACTTCCATAAATGCACACAAATCATTCTCCGGAGTTTGATTTCCTTTCCCCTGTCTCTTCATGTATTGCCTGAACGCGGGCGTCATCACCCCGCGCATCAGGCGCACGTCCCGGAAACTTAATCGTAAGATTCCTCCGGGTTTTAGAGCACGGAAGGCTTCCGTGAAAAATCGGCAGGCCTCTGCAGGCGTTACTGTTCCAATGACATGCTCCAGATAAAAAGCGTCTACGGAATCGTCCTTCCACGGGAGCGGCCTGGTAATATCATAATTGGGAGCGTCCAGATTCAACCAGCCATTCAACCTCCGGGTGCCGCACCCCAAATGGATATACAGCAGAGGAGATTGGTCCATGATTTCCACGTTGCCGGAAGAAAGGCGGCGCTCAGCCCATAACCGGGCCAGGGACGGCATGTCCGGCCGCTGGAATATCTCCGTTTCAGACCCGATAAACCGTTCTCCCTCCAAAAGGAGCTGCTCCATAGGCCACATCTGCCATTTCAGCTTCAGTTCACCCTTGGAGCCAATGCTCCACCAGCCATAGCAGGAAGTATCCCGCCTCCTGAACGCCCCGTTGGAATAAAACAGCATTTCCCCTTTCCAATGAAGATGAACAACATCGCACACAGCGGAGGGAATTTTGTAATTAAACGAATACAGGGCCTGCATGATGTCGGGAGAACACCAGTGGGCCGTTACCATGTCATTATCCCGTTCCGGGTAATAAACATTGGACATGTAAAGCCGTTTCGTGGATTTCAAGCGGCCTCCGAGCCTGCCTGCCAGTTCACCTACGATCACATCCTCTGCCCCGCATTCCGCAAAACCCGGCGCATTCACCAGCTTTTCCACCATGCTGCGCTTCAGCAGGTAGCCCGCCCCTCCGCTCGGTGAATTGCGAAGCGCAACCATCGCATCCCCAATCAGATCATAATCTTCATCTATCAAGGAGGTCAACCGGCTCAATTCCAAATACGTATCGTCATCACATTTAAAGAGCCATTCAAATTCGTAATTCTCCAGCGCGTAACGAAAGAAGGATTTCACTTTTGCGGGGAGCTCGTTGTAGCCATCGGGCGCATCAAGCCCCACCGTATCTTCTTCTTCCCCCTCCAGAACCCGGTTTCCTCCTACAAAGAACATGCATTCAACGTTCTGCGCGGGATGGGCCAGCCAGGTAGACCTTACCGCCTTCCGTTTATCTCCCGTTCCATGGCATGAACAAATGCCTACGACAATGTTTGTTTTCTTTTTCATGGTTTTTCCTCCCATTTCTAAGCCGGCAGTTTTTCCACCGCGTCAAAGACTTCCTCCCAGCTGGCTACAGACGCTTCCAGACCTCCAAGCTCCAGTCCACGCTCCCGCGCCGCGTGGGCCATATCGGACCTCAGGTTGGGCTCGTAGGCCATCTTGCTGGCGTAGTAGATAAAATCCCTTTCATGGTCGCACAGCCATCCGGTCTTGCCATGCTCCACCATCTGCCTCCAGCCTCCACGGTTGTCCACCACAAGCACGCTTCCGCTTGCCATGGATTCAAAACCGACACGCGGCCAGTTCTCCGTCGTGTCCGTCGGCTGGAGCACGATTTGGCAGTGCTTGTAAAAGTCCTGCTGGCTCACCTCCCTCTGGTCGCGGGCCGTGCGTATCCAACTGTAAGGCTCTCCGATTTTCTCCCGGCTCCTCTGGTCAAACCCCAGAAAAAGGCCACGCTTGAAGACAGGCGCCACGAAATATTCATAAATATGGAGCGTATTGGCCGCAAATTTGTCCGCGTCCTGGCGCGAGATGCGCCCGCAGCCGAAGTATTCCTGCGTCCTCTCCTCAATGAAAGGGAAGGATTCGTTGTGGAAGTAAGGCTTGAACGTCATGAAAGCAATGGTAGGGTCGTCGTTGCTGCGCTTGAGCAGGGGCATGTTCTTCTGCCTGACTTCCTCGTTCTGGTAAAGGAACATGGCAATGAGCCCCTGCTTCATGAGTTCCTTTTCCTTGTTGAAAAGCCAGGTCATGCAGTTGACAAAGATGGTGCGTTTGGTGCGCTGGCGAATGGCGGGCATGTTTTCCAGAAATTCTCCGTTGCAAAATCCGATGATGGCATCCCCTTCCTGCAGGACTGTCCAATCGTTGGGAGCGTGGATATGAACACCCAGACGGATCATTTCCAAATAAAGGGCTTCATTTTCAAATCCTCCGTTGGTGGGGATGATATGGACGTCAATGCCCATGTGGAGCCAGACCAGAATCTGGTGGTGGAGTTCGGTTCCCGCGCCCCCGTAGAGACTGGGGAACCCGTTGACATAGATCTTTTTCAATGTGGTGCTCATGAAATAATGGAGTTAGATGTTGAACGAATTCATTGATGGACGCTAGCACGCTGCCTTTTAAGCTGGCAATGGGTAAATTTTGAAAATATGGCAAAGAAATATGTGCCACCGGAGAAGAATCCCCTCCCTTTTCACACGTTGCCATCCGCCTCAAAAACTCACCAAATATCATAACGTTCCCGGCGTGTTTACACTGGTAGTTTTTGATTCATGGTAGTCGCAACCATTGAACAAACATCATTTCATTACCATGAACAACACTTTCAACATCGGCGCCATGGATACCGCCTACCCCTTCATTCCCATGTACCCCAACGGACAGCCCCAGGGCAACTTCCTGGTCAACGGCCTCTCCGCTCCCGTCCTTATCCCCAAACGCGCTGCTTCCTCCCCTACCCGGCACGAATGGTTCGGATACCTCAAGGTCATGGCTCCCGCCACCTGTTTTCTCCACCTCCACGCCCACTCCTCCATCTCCCTTTCCATTCCCGCCAAGGATCTGGAACTCTCCACGGAGCCGGGCTCTTCCACCCCTCTGCGCCGCCAGATCCAGTTCGACCAGGGATACTACTGGTGCCATATCGTCCACCAACACCAGCCTGCCGCGGAGGACCAACAGGAGTTCTGCATTGCCCTGGTAAGCGACAAGGAAGGAGAGCCCGACCTGGACTATTACCTGCTGGCGGAAAACACGCCTGCCGGAAAGGAAGGAGAAACCGTCCTGACTCTGGTCAACCTGTACCAGGAGATGGAAGAAGGGGACTCGTCGAGCAGTTCGGCGGGGGGAGGAGATTCGTTTGAGTTTGATCCCAAGCCCAGCAACAGTTCCAGCTCCTCCTCGTCAAGCAGTTCTTCTTCCAGCAACTCTTCGTCTTCATCCAGTTTCCAGCCGAGTTCTTCGGCTCCCGAGCCTCCGGATTCCTCCAGCAGCGCGCCGCCTTCTTCTTCCAGTTCGTCGTCCTCCAGCAGTTCGAGTTCTTCCTCGTCCAGTTCCTCAAGCAGCTGGTCGTCTTCCAGTTTCCACAGCAGTTCCTTGGTGCCCCAGGAGCCGGATTCCTCCAGCAGCGCTCCGTCTTCCAGCTCTTCCTCGTCAAGTTCATCGAGTTCTTCCAGCTCCAGTTCCTCTTCCAGCAGTAGTTCCAGTTCCCTCTCTTCTTCCTCCAGCGAGCCGGAGGAAGGAGGCTGTCCATGTCCCTGTTCCTGTGATTGCG
>NZ_BSQU01000011.1:0-45686 GCF_030268505.1 Akkermansia sp. NBRC 115031 | reverse complement strand
ATCGTCTCCTTCCGCTGGCTGTCTCCCGAGGAGGTGTAATAAAAGAGAGAGAGAGTTTTTTTCTTCTTCCCGGCCAGCGCCGCTTCCCATCCACGGGGAGCGGCTCTTTTTGTGCTTAAGGGGAGGGAGGGAAAGAAAGATAGAGTTTATAAGGTTTATAGGGATAATAGGGATAATAGGGATAATGGGGGGGGTTGCAATTATAGACGCATATTTTTTAAGTGAGCCTCCATTTGAGAATTACGAAAAATATAAATCTGCAAATACGAGGCCGGCCTGCTGACATGTTTACTATCCAGAAAGAGAAGGAACGTCTTTTGTTCGCGGAACTTACAAGGCAGCCAATTAAAGAAAACAGGCCTTCTGAAATCCTGGCAAAATGGGCCTTTGCGGATTTCAAGCCGCGGAGGCCTGCATCTTTTATCCCGAACCTCCGAAAGAGGGTTTCTATCATTCCATGTAACTACCCCCGGCATGAGAATTATTCCACTGCATGCCAGAGCAGTTTTTATGTGAAGCGGGAACGGCTTTTTCACGAAATCCATCGCGACAGACAGACCAGTGCAGAGACTTCTGCATTTTTGCTCGATGGGGAAGACCTCAAAAAAGTGAAAAGTTGTGAAGCGGATATTATTTTACTCTCCTTGCCGTTATTTAAAAGAGCCAAAGACAAGGTACAGCCCACATTCCATAGGGACGTCATTAAACCGCTTCTATAAACGTTATCCACCACTTATTTTTTAAGCTCAGCAACAGCCACTTCATGCAATATGTCAAATTCAGCAGGAGCAATTTCAGCAAGCAGTTTCATATGCTCCTGTTTCCGTGCCTATATCAAGCATATTCCGGCCACTTACACATAGTTTGCGATTGATGATTTTATCGTAAAATTCCTGCGGATAAATATCACGGAACATTGCACAGGATGCCGAAGTTCCGCCCCAGACAAATGCTTTTCCTCCGCCTATGTCTTTATCTCACTTTTTCCGCCAATAGAGCCCTTCCCACAAAACGCATCTTACCCGGCCAAGGCGAATAACCAAGGCTTCCTATCCTTTAAATGCAATTATTTTCCTGTGGAGATCTCACATAACTTGTTTTTCATCATTACTCCATGTACCTGCACATAAGCCATTTTATTCATTCAGATACTATTTTACCCTGTGCAGATGAGGTCATGCGTAACAGAAATGCTGAATCCGCAGGCTTTCCCGGCAGAAAAAGGGGGCCAATTACCGCTGGAATTTTCTATTTTTTATCTCCAACATCCCTACTTTGAGCTTGCACGGCCTTCCTCATTCCTGTACTTCACAAGGGATATAAAGTCCATCAAGGCTTGCGTCCGTACCCTGTTGCACGCTCCGATGGATTCAGCCTGCTGCATTCTCTCCCGCAAGACTGTCCGTCAAGGGTCCATGCGCCGGCCAAAAGCCCCCTTTTATTTTTCACTCCCCCGAATATATGCGCATTTTACCTATCCTCGCCTTTACCTGCCTTCTCGGAAGCGTTTCTTTCGTCCATGGACAAACCCGCACTCCTTCCAAGCCGGAGCCGGCTAAACCGGAAACGAACGCCCCGGCGGCTGATACCGTGGACAAGTCCCTCTCCCCCGCCGCCGTCAACGGCATCCGGTTTGTCCTTAAGACGCCCATGCCCCTCCCCTCTCCCATTTACATGCCCATTGATTCCAAAAGGCTGGAGAAAGTGGAAATCCGCGCCGCCCTTCCCGGACGCCGCAGCGTTTATCCCAGGAGCAAGATTATTACCCTGTTCGGTGGCCTGGACCAGAAGGGGATGCCGACCAACAAGCTTGTCAGCAAGCCCCTTCCGACCGACCTTGGCCCCAAAACCCTGGCGCTGGTAGGCAAGAACAGCAGCGGAGAGTTTACCCTGGATTTCATCAATGAAGCGGAACTTCCGCTTAATTGCGTTTACATTCAGAATCTGACCGGCCGCACCTTCACTCTGGAGCTTCCCAAGCCCCCCGCGGGAGAAAAGAGCGCCATTGAATTGCCCAGCAAGTCCATTTACATTTTCGGCAAGGACTCTACGGACAGCAACGTTTCCCGCACTACTGCCGCCAATTTGACGTACATGACCCGTTTGAAGAACGGCAAAGTCGTGAAGGTGAAGGACAGGGGCATGATGCTGACCACCTACCCCGGGCGGAAAGTAGTGATGATCATTTCCCCGGATTCCACCGGACGCACCGTCGTTCTAACGGAACTGATGATTTTCAAGGAAAAACCGGTGGCAGCCTCTTCGGGCAAGTAAGTTTTCCCCCTCATCCTCCGGCAATACGGGGGCGAAAGATATTCAAGAGCCGGAAACCAATCCAGTTTATTCGGAAAAACGGGCATTACTGCCCGTTTTTTTACGCCATCATCCCATCCTGCCGCCATTCCCGGTGAATAAAATGCTCCGCGTTTTCCCGGCAGGAGAAATTGCCGCCGCCATTTAGTTTCCTCATGCGGCAGCCCATTCCTCCGGGACAACAACGACACGATTCCCACAAGAGAAGGAAGTAAAAACAGCAGGTAAGGCAGAAAGTTCCTCCCGGCCAAAACCGGACGGCATGAAGAGCACGAAGATGCCTCGAATACTCCAGGCTCCCGGGCAGTTCATCTCTTCACCTCCCGGAAACCAACCGAGCTTAATAGACCTTCGGCACCAGTCCCTGGCGGCTCATCTTGTCCTCCACCTTGCGGCGGTTTTCCTCCAAGCGCCGTGCGTCATAGGAGTCGTCCACAGGCTGGGCATCCGGAATGTTTTCTCCGCGGCCGGCCTGGTACTGCTGCACCTGCGGAAGCACCCCTTCCACCAGTTCCCGGCATATCCAGGAGGGGAGAATGTAGGTTTCCGTACGTCCGGCGCGGCTCAGGGCCAGCCCCACAAATTTTCCGTTAACGTCAATGACCGGGCATCCGGCGCGTTCCGGGAACAACGTCATGTCCGACTGGATGACCAGCGGGAATTCGTCCCGCTTCAGGCTCATCCGGTTGCCCATGGAGTTCATCATGTCCAGGCGCTTCTGGGGGAATTTCATCACTTTGGGCCTGGGGCCCGTGAGGAGCTTCCCTTCAACCACCTGGTCCCGGCGCTTCACTTCCACGGGAACCGTCTCACCAGGGCGCACCCCGACCATGGCGGCACGGATGGAGTACATGCCGTCCACCGGCTTCCCATTCAGCTTCATCAGCACATCGCCGGCCAGCAAACCGCTGCGGTGCGCTCCGCTTCCGGCCTCCACGCCGCCGATCATGACTCCCTCCCCGTCCCAGCGGGGATCGGAAACGATGCCCAGGTAAGGTTGGTCGTCCGCCCGCAGGCTGCGCTGCGCCACGGAAACAACCCCGAAGTCACTGACATGCCCCGTGGGGGACACGGCCGCAATCACGTCCCCTTCCTGCGCCTGCACGTAGGAGTTCAGGTCAATGGGGGGAGCGGGAAGCCCCGGGACGTCCATCATCAGCAGATCGTGTTCCGGCAGGGCAAAGAGCACCTTGGCGTCATACACCCGTCCGGAAGAGTCCACCAGCATGACCGGCCGTCGTTCCTTCTGAAGGTCGCTCAACTTGGTAAGCACTTTCCCTTTCCCCACCACCGTTCCCAGGGCCACCTGGGTATTGCCGGCCACCAGCGCCACCACGGACTGCCCCACAGGTACAGCCACCTTGTCCCATTCCCGGAAGATTTCCTTGGCCTGGCTATCCAGCACGATTTTGTCCTCCGGGGCTATCATCTGGTCCGGAGGGAGCGGGGACGCTATTTCCTGGGCACACGCGGAAGCCGCCGCGAATGCCGCCCATAAGTATTTCATGATCATCCTTGAGTTTGTTCCTGGTATTTCAGGCCGGACATCAGATCGCCGCGCCTGCCGAATGTAAGATCCGCCTTGTAGGCCGTACCTTTCCTCACCACTACCACCGGAACGGTTTCCCCGGGACGGTGCCTGCCCAGCTCACGGAGCATGTCCCGCACGGAACGGAGGCTGCGGCTGTCCATGTGGGTGATGACATCCCCCGGCTTGATGCCCGCGGTATCCGCCGGGGAGTTGACCACCACGTCTTCCACTACCACTCCGTCCACGCCCAGCACGTCCATCATGGCAAATCCCAATACGGGGGATTCCGGGTCAGCCATGGGATGAAGTCCAAGCTGGCCCCAGTGCCGCCCGGAAAGAAGCCTGTCCCAGTCCCTCCGGAATACGGAGACGGGGACATGGTTGTTGATTTTCAACATGGGGCCGATGGAGGAATGAATGCCCACCAGTTTGCCGGACAGGTCAAAGAGAGGGCCGCCGGAATCTCCGCCGATGAGCGTGCATTCCGAGATGAGAAAGCGCTGTTTTCCGTCCGTGCACAGCCTTCCCATGCGGATGGGCGCGCGGCGTTCCGGGTCAAAGCCCTTGGAATGGCCCAGGGCCACCACAAAGTCCCCCACATGCAGCCCGTCGGATTCCCCCAGTTCCACATGGGGATAGTTTCCGCCGTCCATGATCTGCACCATGGCGGCGTCCCGCGTAAAGTTGGCCCCCAGCACGCGGCCCTTGACCACGCGCCCGTCGGCAAAGACCACGCGCATGATTTCATCGCCGCCCACCACGTGGGCCGCCGTCAGGATGAGCCCCTGCGGAGTGACAATCACGCCGCTGCCCGTCTCCCCCCCGTCGGAAACCAGCGCTACCGTAGCGGCCGTGACCCTGGAAGCCACCTGATGCACATGCTTCTGCAAGTCCGCCATGGAAGAGACATTCCCCGCAAGACTCATTCCTCCTAACAACAGGGACATAAGCCCCCCAACGACCAAGTAATAAAAACTCGTCATCCTGAATGCTGATATCATGAAATTATCGATAATCGAATGATAGGACATATCCTACCATATAAACGTTCAAACCGGTACGAATTTGTCTAAGGATTGCGACATGACGCTCCATCTTTTGCTTAGACCATTCCGGTTGTTTATGATAAAATTCCCTCACGGATGGGTTTAAACGACAAATCACGGAAACGAAATGCCGGCTCCTGGCGGGAACGCATCCAGGACGGTGAGGCGGCTTCCCGTCCCCAAACGGAACGCAAAAAAAGGCCTGCGCCCCGTCCGTCCTATCCCGGTTTGCCGCAGGAAGATCCCGGTCCGGCAGTCATTCCCGGCCCCACCCGCAGAACAAGAAATTCCCGCAGCGGTTCTTCCCGGCATGACACACCGCCCCCGCGCCCGCGGCGCGCTGCCCGTCCGGCTCCGCAGGAGGAGTATGAGGACTACCCTGAAGCGGAAGGAGAATCCCGTTCCGCACGCGCAGGAAGGCCGCGCAAGCCGCGCTTCACGATTTTCGGCGCCCTGCTGTTTGTCCTGCTGATGCCGTTCCGCTTCATCGGCTCTCTGACGCGGAATATCCGCTGGTTCATCAGCTGGCCCCTGCGCATCCTGCTGGGGTGCTGCTTCGTCGGCATCGTAATCGGTTCCATCCTGGTGTTCCTTTACGGAACCATTTCCAACCGCTATGACATTTCCGAGGTCAAGAGCAACATTCCGGAACGCACGGTGATTCTGGACCGCAAGAACCGGACCATCGGCACCCTGCACGGGGAAAACCGCAAGCGGGTGTCCCTCCGGGAAGTCCCCCCCATTTTCATCGACGCCCTGATTCTGCGTGAGGACAACCGCTTTTACGACCACGGCGGCGTGGACTGGATAGGCGTGGGCCGCGCCTTCGCACAGGTGCTCAAGCACAAGAGGGCCACGCAGGGAGCTTCCACGCTGACCATGCAGCTCGCCAAGATCACTTACAACCACCGGGAGCGCAACCTGCATTCCAAGCTGACGGAGGTGGCTCTGGCAAAGCGCATTGAAGCCACCTACACGAAGGATGAGATTCTGGAGACCTACATCAACCGCATTTTCTGGGGACACACTTTCCTGGGGATTGCGGCGGCGGCGCGCGGGTATTATGACAAGGAGCCCCGCGACCTGTCCCTGGCGGAATGCGCCACGCTGGCCGGCATCATTTACGGCCCGAATGATTTTTCCCCCATCAAACACCCGGAGGAAGCCAAAAAAGTGCGCGACATCGTCCTGGGACTGTTGAAAAACGAGGGCAAGATCACGGAGGTGCAGTATCAGGCGGCCCTGGCGGAACCCATCGTCACCCGGACTCCCCAGTCCCGGTCGGAGGAGAATTACGCCATGGACCTTGTGCGCCGGGAACTGGACGCCATTCTGGAAGAAGAAGACATCCGCCTGGGCGGTCTGGTGGTCCACACCACGCTGGACCTGGATTTGCAGAACGCCACGCTGGACGCCATCAACAAGCATATGGAAGCGCTGGAAGCGCGCAAGGATTTCAAGAAGCACCTGGCGTCCCTGCAAGCCAAACGTGAGAAGAAGGGAATCCTGAAGAACAAGCTGACCACCAAGGCAGAATATGAAGCAGCCCTGGCCGCCTGGAAGGCGCTGCCCGCGGAACGGAAGGAGGGAATGCAGCCTCCCATGCCCAATTACATCCAGTCCGCCGCCGTAGTCATGGACAACGCCACGGGGGCCCTCCTCGCCGTCGTCGGCGGACGGGATGCGGAGGAATCCAAGCTGAACCGCGCCATCCAGTCCAGAAGGCAGACCGGCTCCCTGTTCAAGCCGTTCATTTACGCCACGTTTTTCCAGCAGGGCAATTCCGCGGACACCCGCATTTCAGACGACCGGATCGCCTACGGGGAGGTACGCGGAGCCGCCAACTGGTCCCCCCGCAATTCGGACGGCACGTACCGGGGCATGAAGCCGGCCTCCTTCGGCCTCATCCTTTCCCGCAACACCATGTCCGTGCGCATCGGCAACCGGGCCGGGCTGTCCAACGTCATCCAGTCCGCCCAACTGGCGGGCTTCCACGGGAATATTTCCCGCACCCCGGCCCTTTACCTGGGCACGTGGGAGGCCTCCCCGCTGGACATCGCCAGCGCCTACAGCGTCTTCGCCAACGGCGGCGTGCGCCCCACTCCGTACATCATTGACCACATTACGGATTCCCAGGGCCAGCCGCGCTTCGCCATCACCAAGAGCAAGCGCACCGTGTATTCCCAGCGGGCAGCCAACATCACCTCCTCCATCCTCCAGCAGGTCTGCAAACCCGGCGGCACGGCGGGCAGGATCACTGCGCTGGGCTTCAAGTCCCCCTGCGGCGGCAAGACCGGGACCACGAACAATTACACGAACGCGTGGTTTGCCGGATATACTTCCAATCTCACGTGCAGCGTATGGGTGGGGTTTGACTCCTCCACCAAGATTCTGGAGAAAGGCTACGGCGGCACGCTGGCCCTTCCCGTCTGGGTGGACATCATGCTGGCCGCCCAGAAGGAGGGCTATCCCGCCAACGCCATCCGCACGCGGCCCGGTTCGGAAAGGCAGGCCGTGCTCGTCTGCCGGGAGTCCAACCAGCTGGCCCATTCCGGCTGCCAGTATGCCAGGACGGCGTATTTTGAAACTTCCGCCGGCTACCAGGCCCCCACCAGGATGTGTGAAAAGCACATCCCCATGGTGGAACCGGATACGGAAGAGAATATTCCCTATGCGGAGCCGCTGGACGGCAGCGACGACAATATTCCCCTGGCCGAACCCGTAGAAGAAACGGACGCCATCCCCTACGCCACCCCCATCTGATTGCCTTACCCTTCTTATGACTTCTCCCCTGATTCCCTGGTTTCTCGCCCTTCTGCTGCTGGCCGCCTGCGTGGCGCTGCTGATTCTGCTGCTGCGCTACCGGGACCGCTCCGTCCGGCTTGAAGCGGAATCCCGCTCCTGGCAGGAACGGGCGGAGGATAGAACACAGATGCTCCACCGGGCGGAAGAGGTACTGAAGGATTCCTTCGCCGGCATTAGCGCGGAAGTCCTCCGGAATTCGGAAAAACAATTCCTGAACCTGGCGGAAACGCGGCTGCAAAGCCAGCGCCAGCAGGCCAACCATGACCTGGAATCCCGCAAACAGGCCATTGAGTCCATGCTGAAGCCGGTGAGCGAGTCACTGAAACTCGTGCAGTCCCGGCTGGGAGAGATGGAAAAGGAGCGCGTGGGCGCCTATACGGACCTGAAAACGCAAATCCGCTACATCCTTTCCGGGAATGAAGCCCTGAAGAATGAGACCGCCAGGCTTTCCCAGGCCCTGCACCACAACAGCTCGCGCGGCCAGTGGGGGGAACTCCAACTGCGCCGCGTGGTGGAGCTGGCCGGAATGGTGGAATACTGTGATTTCACGACGCAGGAGACCCGTTCCAGGGAAGAGGACCGGGTGCGCCCGGATATGGTCATCCACCTGCCGGGAGGCCGTTCCATCATCATTGACGCGAAGGCCCCCATGTCCTCCTACCTGAATGCCGGGCAGACGGACAGGCTGGAGGAGCGCAGCCAGTGGATGTCCCGCCACGCCGCGGACGTAAAAAGACACCTCCAGCAGCTGAGCGCCAAGAATTATTTTGCCCAGTTTTCCCCGTGCCCCGAATTCGTCATCATGTTCCTGCCGGGGGAAGCCTTTTTCCAGGCGGCCCTGGAAGCGGACCCCTCCCTGATTGAATTCGGCGCGGAGAACAAGGTGATCCTTTCCACGCCCTCCACCCTGATCGCCCTGCTGAAAGCCGTCGCCTACGGCTGGAAGCAGGAGCAACTGGCGGACAACGCCAAGAAAATCTCGGAAGCGGGGGCGGACCTGTTCAATACCTGCTCCATCCTCTCCGGCCATTTTTCCTCCCTGGGCAAGAGCCTGAACCAGGCAGTGACCCAGTATAACAAGACCGTTTCCTCCTTTGAGCACCGGTTCATTCCCCGGGCGCAGAAGTTGAAGAATCTGGGCGTCACTTCCACCAAGGACCTGCCCGGCTCTCTGGAAGACATCACCGTGCAGGCCAAATCCGCAGATATTCCGGACATTCCGTCCTAAACGCGCAGCAGCAACACGGCAGCCATGCCCGCGTCCGGTTCCGGGCCGGGAATGCCGCCAGCCCTTGCGTTCACTGAATTTCTTTGCATCCGCAGGATGCGCTGGTGTTCAAAAAAGCGTGTTCGCGACTCCCGCATTGTTTTGGATGCCGCAGGCCACGGGGCGCTCCAGTATCTTCAAGGGATCGTCCTGTGGGCGGAAACGGGAAACGGCAGGCTGTCTTCATCCCGCAGCCGGGCGGACAGTTCCGTTACAGAGGCGCACACCGGCACACGGAAGGCGTCCAGCGCGGCTCGGGAACTGTAGCCCCACCCTACCAGAACAAGCCGCGTTCCGGCGTTCACGGCCGTGTTGCCGTCGTGGGCTGAATCCCCCACCATGCACACCTGCTCCGGCTCCATTCCCCAGGAACGGACGATGGACAGCAGGGAATCAGGCTCCGGCTTGCGCTGAAAGCGTTCGGAAAAGCCCATCACCTCCCGGAAGGGCACCTCTGGCAGGATATGGCGCACCAGCGGTCCCGTGACCACATGAGGCTTGTTGGACAGAACGCCCAGGGGGTGGCCTGCAGCGGCCAGTTCCAGCAGCATTTCACGGATGCCTGGGTACGGCACCGTGCCGTCCTGCCAGGTATGGGGGTATTCCCGCATGAATTCCCGGTGCACCGCTTCAAAGGCTTCCTCCGGCACCTCTCCGTGGAAGCATCCCCTCAGGGAAGCCAGGCAGAGTTCCCGCGCGCCCCTGCCCACCATTCCCCGGATGGCATTCACGGAGTGCTCCGGATACCCCAGGGACTTCAAGGCCAAGTTCAGGCCGCAGGCGATGCCGGGAATGGAGTCCACCAGCGTTCCGTCCAGGTCAAAGACAAAACCTGTTTTCATGGCCTCAGTGGCAGAAGCCCCGTTCGGAAGTTTCCACGAACTTGACGATTCTTTTCAGACAGGCATTTTCCGCGTAGTCCGAGTTCCGGAGCTCTTCCAGCGCTTCATGAACGGTCAGCTTCTTGTTGACGAAAAGCTTTTTGTAGCACATGCGTACGGCCCGCAGGTCTTCCTCGGAAAATCCGCGCCTCTGCATGCCGATGGAGTTGACGGAGCGCGTCACGGCCGGATGGCCTTCCACAATGGTGTACGGCAGCACGTCCTGGCTCACGCGGGCCATCGCGCCCACCATGGAGTGCTCCCCGATGCTGACGAATTGGTGCACGGCGCAGCATCCCGCCAGAATGGCGTAATCCCCCACCGTAACGTGGCCGGCGGCAGTGGCGAAGCCGGAGAAAATCACATGATTGCCGATCTGGCAGTCATGCCCAGCGTGGCAGGACACCAGGAAGAGGTTGTTATTCCCTATCCGCGTCGTGCCGCCGATGTCCGTAGCCCGGTTGATGGTGGCGTTTTCACGGAAGACGTTGTTGTCCCCCACTTCCAGATAGGTCGGTTCCCCCTTGTATTTCAAATCCTGGCTTTTCAGGCCGAGGACGGAAAACGGAAAAAATTCGTTGCCGCTTCCGAAGGTGGAAGGTCCTTCAATGACCACGTGGCTGTGCAGCACGCAGCCCGGGCCCAGCTTTACATGTTCTCCGACAACGCAAAAGGGACCGATTTTAACATCATCCGCGATCTCCGCAGCAGGATGCACTACTGCCGTTGGGTGTATTTCTGGCATGGCTGGGACAAGTATGAAACAAATTCAGGTGATTAAAAGGCTAAATCCCGCGCGGCCGGTCTTTTTGTCACATTTGCCCGGAGGCGCCCATGTACGCCTCCATTTCCGGCAGCCAGGGAATCAGCAGCACGTACATGACCTGGAGGCACAGGATGACAAGCACCAGCGTCATCACCACCTTGCGGAGGGTGAGTGAGTCGTTCAGCACGTCCGTGGTGCCCAGCTTCCTGTCCCAGGGAGTGAAGCCGAAGCGGCGCACCCACCACCAGGAAAAGAACAGGGCCAGCAGCATCAGGGAGGGGGCAAAGCAGCCCAGCCCCAGCACCATGACGAACAGGGAGCGCCGGAACGCCGTGGAGAAGGAAAGGCGCTTCCCCCGGTAGTCCCTGACGGAGACGCCCAGCATGGCTTTCCCCGGAGTGGTGCCCAGCGTTCCCAGAAAGGCGGTTTCAATGAGCACCATCGGGAGACAGAGGTAAAGGAGGGCTTCATAGGAACCGGGAAGAAAATCGGGGCTGAAGGCCAGGCCGAAGATCCTGAGCACGGCCAGATACAGCGTCATGTGCATCATCACGTCCGCCATTCTTCCCAGAAAACGGACGTACGGGTAGGGAACTACCAGAGGCGTGCCTTCCTCCACAGCCGTTTCCTCTTCTTCCGGCAGGGAATCCGCGTCCGTGGTGCCGGCGGCGGCATCTTGCGCCGCTTCATCCTCCGGCACATCTTCCTCCACATTACGCCGTTCTTCCTCTTCCTTGCGAACGGCGAACATTTCCTTCAGCGCCGGCAGGTCATGGATGCGCACCCATTCCGCGCATCCGGCATGCCACGCCCGGGCGGTTTCCGGAATGAGGCCAGCCTCCAGCATGGAGATTACCTCCACCTCCGGCAGGGGGCCCTTTTTTTCATGATCCTGAATCCAGTAAATATCCATGGGCGGTTTCCTGTTACATGCTGCGCAGGGAGCGGGCCGGGTCCTGGCGCGCCGTGATCAGGGCCGGAATGATGGAGGCCACCACGACCATGACGAAGGCTTTCACCGCCTGCCACGCCAGCTCCGCCCAGTCAATCACCACCGGGATGTTCGCCGTGCCGTGGAAAGCCACGGGGAACGGGTCAAAGCCTATTCCCGCCAGAAAGCCCTGGATCTGCATGCGGTATTCCAGCACCAGCAGTCCCAGGCCCACGCCCAGGAGAGCTCCCACAAAGCCGATGATGACCCCCTGCCACAAGAAAACGCGCACCACCTGGAACGGCGTGGCGCCCAGGGCCTTCATCACGGCGATTTCCTTTTTCCTCTGGATGGAAACGGTAAACATCACCGCCATAATGCAGAAGGCGGAAATCAGGGAGATGAAGGAGAGCACAAAGCTCATCATCATGCGCTCCTTCTGCATGAGTTCAAACCACGCGTTAAAGCGGTCATGCCAGGTTTCCAGCGTCCACGCGGAAGAGGGCTTTTCCTTTTCCAGAGCCTGCATCACGGGGGACAGCATCGTTTCCACATGGTAGGGGTCGTTCACGCGCAGGGCCACGGCCTGCACCACGTCATCTTCATAACCCAGCAATTCCTGGCCGATGACCAGCGGAATGAAGAGATCCGGGCTGGGCGTATGCTGGGAGGCCCGGTAAATGCCGATCACCTCCAGATCCTTCGGCATGACCAGCTCCCTGATCTTGCGGAAGCATTCCATGTCCGCCTCATTCCTCTGCCCCGCCTTGAAGCCGCCCAGAATGGTTTCCCATTCCTTCCGCGTGCCTTCCGGGAAGGTCACCCTGCCGTTGTCCACGGCTTCCCCGTCATTCAGCACGGCAAGCAAATCCATCAGGCTGGAGCGCTCCGCATCCCTGCGGGGGACGGACAGCAGCCCGTTGAGCAGGGTGAATACCTTGTCCACGGAGGCCTTGCCGGCCGTTTCACGCTCTCCCTCCCTTTTCAGGGACTTGCCCCACTCCTTCAAATCATTGAGTTCCCGGGCGTTCTTTTCCGCCAGCATCGGCAGTTCCGTCTGCTGGTAGGCGTGGGAAATTTCCTGGAAATTGCGGGTAGTGTACACCCGGACCACATCCCCCACGTTCAGCCCCATGTTCTCCGCCACGATGGAGGAAACCACAGCCTTTTCCCCCATGTCCAGCTCCGCATTGCCGGCCACCACCAGGTGCTTCAAATCTTCCAGCTGGGCGGCGTTTTCCGTATCGATGGCCCGGAAAAAGCAGGGCCTCTGCCGTCCCTGCACGTCTACCAGCGCGTAGTCTTCTATCAGGGCATACGTGGACTGGACTCCGGGAACGTGCTTGAGCTTCTCGCTCAATTCCATCCAGTCCGGAATCACCTCCCTCACGCCGAAGTCATTCCGGTAGCACACCTGGACGTGCGGGGAGTGCGCAAACAGGTTCCCCTGGATTTCCTTCTGGAGGCCGCCCATGACGGACAGCACGACGATAAGCACCATCACCCCCAGCGATACGCCCAGCAGGCAGATCAGGGTAATGATGGAAAAGAAAGTCCGCAGCGGGTTCAAATACCGCAGCGCCAGGCTCAGGCTGATGTACCGGCTCAATAGGTTCTTCATGAATAACGCGGCACACCTTGCCTGATAGCGGCCCCCTTTCCAAGCTTAAAACATGTTCCGGGGAAGGCCGTCCGCTACTTGGCGGCGGCGGCCTGCCATTCCGTGCACAGCCAGCGGGCCATGGAGGCGATCACCTTCTCGCAGGCGGGAGCGAAATCCTTTGAATCCATGACGAACACGGAGACCGCCATTTTCCGCCCATTGGGAAGAACGATGATGCCGACGTCATTGACGGCGGTGATCACGCCCTCCGGAGTGGTGAAGCCCGATCCGGTCTTGTGCGCCACCACATAATCCTGCGGCAACTTCCCTTTCAGGCGCGTAGTCCCCGTAGCGCAGCCGGCCATCATGTCCCAGAGAAGCCGCTGCGTGTCCTTGTTCAGTATCTTACCCTCGTCAAACGCGCGCAGCAGGGCATTCATGGCTGACGGACGGCTCGAGTTGGCGTACTGCAATTCATGATTCCGCAGCATCTCGTCTTCCGTAAACCGGACGTTGATGCCGCTGATGCCCCATTCCTTCAAATCCTTCTGCACGGTCTCCGTCCCGCCGATGAGGGCAAACAGGAGGTCGCACGTGTTGTTGTCGCTCTCCTGAACGGTCACGCGCAGCAGTTCCTTTAAAGAAAAATCACCGCCCTGCGGAAAGCGCTCCCGCAGGGGACTCCACGTGTCTTTTACCAACTGCTCCGGGCGTATATGGATGATCTGTTCCAGATTCAGGGCTCCCTGGTCCACCCGCTTGAGCACGGACAGGGCCAGCACGAATTTGAAGACGCTCTGCATGGGATAGGCAGTCTCATCACCTACCGCCACGGCCTCCCCCGTGTCCAGCATCACTGCGGCCATGCCCACACGGGCTTTCAGGGAATGAGCCAGCTTCTGCACAGCGGCGGAATCAGCCGCGGGAGACGCGGCCACCACGGGCATAACACCCAGAGAAAGAGCGCAGGAGCACACCATGCAGCCACGCAGAAAAGAACCGGTGAAAGTCATGGGCGCCATTCCATACCACGCCCGCAAAAACCGCAACAGCAATCCATGCACTTCCCCCCTTTTTTCCGTCATCCGCAAGCCGGGCAGAAGCCTTGCCACACGCCTCCCTTCCTGATAAGAAGGGAGGCATGCCACCCGTCCTTTCAGAAACCCTCGTCTGGTGCGTCACCCTGCTGCTGTTCGGCATGGGGCTGATCGGCACGCTTATTCCCATGCTCCCCGGCATCATTATCATTGCGGCAGGGTGCATCTGGCAGGGAGTGATGGGCAGCAGGCACCTGGCGTGGTGGGAATGGACCGTCCTGGCGCTGATGGTTGCGGGCGGCCTGGTCATTGACAAGCTCTCCGGAGGCATGGGGGCCAAAAAATTCGGCAGCACCGCCGCCGGCATCTGGGGAGCCATCATCGGCGCCGTGGTGGGCGGCATCCTTTTCACCCCCATCGTGGGCCTTCTGTTCATGCCGTTCCTGGGAGCGCTGCTGGCGGAACTCATCTTTGCCAGAAAAGACATCATGGCCGCCTTCAAGGCAGGCTCCGGCGCGGCGCTGGGAATGCTCACCGGGCTGCTGCTGGAATTCACCTGCGGCCTGCTCATCATCGCCTGGTTCTGCTCCTGCTACTTCCTGTTTTGACGCAAAAAACAGGCCGCGGCGCTGCCTTGCGAAAGCTTCCGGCAGAAAAAACAGACGCTTTTTCTTCCGCTGAAAAAAAACCATTTCCCTAACGTATTCCCTTAAAGACCACTCTACGTACTTATCCGGGCGAGTTGCCGCGGACTTTCATTTCCCCCATTTTTCCGGCTTATGGATGCACCTATTCTGATACCCGTCGCCATGATGGCAGGCTTCATCATTCTTGGAGTCATTCTTTCCATGGGAAAATGCTCCTTCCTCATCGCAGGCTACAATATGATGAGCAAGGAGCAGAAGAAGCAGTACGATGAACGCGCGCTGTGCCGGTTCATGGGAAAGCTCATGTACTGCCTGGCCTTCGCCATGCTGCTGTGGCTCATCAGCATCATCCTCCAGAATTCCGTGCTCCTGTCCGTCTCCCTGTGCCTTCTGGTGGGCAGCATAGCGTTTGCAGTCATTTATGCCGGTACCGGAAGCCGGTTTAAAAAATAGCGGCTTTTTACATCAACCTCCTCTTTTACGGGACACCCATCCTCTCTCATGACTGTCTCTACAACCTTGAAATATTTCTTCCTCCCCTGCCTTCTTGCGGCGGCCGTCCCTCTCCGGGCCGCTCCCGCCCCCATGCAGGCCACTTCCACCGAACCTGCACGGATCTGGACGGATGGCTACGGCACGGGCAACGGAAGGCTGGGCATTCTTTCTTTTGGCGTTTTTCCGAAGGAAATCGTCGTTTTCAATGAAGGAAGCATCTTCGCGAAGAAGAATTTCCAGATGAAGGAAGGCGCCGCGGAGGCCCTGGACAAGGCGCGCGAACTTTGCAAGGAAGGAAAATACCGGAGCGCGGACCAGGTGTTCCGGAAGGATATCCTTCCCCCCGGCAGCATCGCGGGGGATTACCAGCAGGGAGGTCTCCTCCAGGTGGAATTCCAGGGGCTTCCCGCCGCTGCCTCCTACCGGCGCACGCTGGACATGCAGCGGGGCAAGGCTTCCTCCCGCGTTCAATTCGGCACGGGAGAATTGTCCACGGAAATCCTGGCGGCTCCGTCCAGCGATTGCGCCGCTTACCGCATCACCTGCACCCTTCCGGCCGGGTGCCGCGTTGCGCTGGACTTGCAGCATCCGGACCCGTCCGCCCGGATTGACGCACGGCCCGATGGCTGGGTCCTGACGGGACAGGGAAGCAACGGGGGCACCCGGTTTGAAAACAGGGTGGTCATCCTGGCTCCCGGCGCCGCCATATCCCGCAAGGGGAAAACGGTCGTTCTGGATTCCGCGCGGGAAGTGCTGGTGCTTTCCTCCACCTCCACGGATTACAATATCCGGAAGCCGGAAGAGCCCCTGACCCATTCCCTGGCAGACAAGAACAGGCAAATTCTGGCGAAGGCACAGAAAAAAGGCTGGAAAAAACTGGCGGCGGAAACGGAAGATTATTTTTCCCGTCTCATGATGCGCTGCCAGGTGGACCTGGGGGATTCCCCTCCCGAGGTTTCCGCCATGACCACCCCTGAGCGGCTGGAACGGGTCAAACAAGGGGAAAAGGATCCGGACCTTCTGGAACAGCTTTTCCAGTTCGGCCGCTTTTGCACGATTGTCCACACCAGGCCGGGGCAGCTTCCCTGCGGCTTGCAGGGATTGTGGAATCCGGAGCTGCGGGCGGCGTGGATGGGCTGCTATTTCCTGAACATCAACAGCCAGATGAACCAGTGGCCCTCCTATGCCACCGGCCTGGGGGAATTCCAGCAGCCCTATCTTGAATTCGTCCGCAGCCTGCGCCCTCATGGAGAGGAATTTGCGCGCTTCATCAAACGGGACGGATTCTGCTTCGGCCATTACACGGATTGCTGGAAGCGCACCTATTTTTCAGGAAATAACCCGGAATGGGGGGCCAGCCTCATGAACGGGGCGTGGGCGTGCGCCCACCTGGTGGACAGCTACCGCTTCACCGGAGACAGGGAAGACCTGAAGAAGTCCCTGCCCATTCTGGAATCCAACGCGCGTTTCATCATGTCCTGGTTTGAGGAGGACGACCAGGGGCATTACCTTTCCGGGCCCGGCGTCTCCCCGGAAACCGGATTTTACGCGCCGGACGGCACAGGTCCCAACGTGCTTTCCTACGTTTCCAACGGGACTTCTCATGACCAGCTTCTGGGCAGGGAGTCCCTCCGCAATTACATTTACGCCTGCGGAGAGCTGGGCATACGGACGCCTACTCTGGTCAAAGCCGTTCAATTCCTCAAAAAGATTCCCCAGCCTGCCATTGGCTCCGACGGGAGGGTGCTGGAATGGAGGCAGCCTTTTGAAGAAATGCAGAAGGGCCATCGCCATATCAGCCATCTTTACGGCTTGTTTCCCGGCACGGAATGGGACGTGCTCAATACGCCTGAATATGCCGCCGCCGTGCGCAAGTCCGCCGATTTCCGGCGCAAGTACGCGGACAAGGGGAACAACGGCATCAGGACCGGCTGGAGCACCGCATGGCTCATCAACCTTTATGCCGCCCTTGGCGACGGAAACGCCGCGGAGGACAGGATGTACGCCATGCTGAGGCATTACATCAATTCCAACCTTTTCGACCTGCATCCCCCGTTCCAGATCGACGGCAACTTCGGCTTTGCCTCCGGCGTGGCCCAGTGCCTGATTCAGAGCCAGATCACGCAGGACGGCTTCCAGGTTATCCTGCTGGCTCCGGCCCTGGCGGACGATTGGAAGAAGGGTTCCGCCACGGGGCTGCGCACCCGGGGAGGGCTGAAGGTGGACCTGTCCTGGCAAAACGGCAGGGTGCAGGCCACAGCCACCACCACCCGTCCCGGCAGGTTCCGGTTCATGCACCAGGGCAGGAAAAAGGATCTGGCCATGAAAAAGGGGGAAACGGCGCGGCTTGATTTTCCGCCGCTTCCCCACTAGCATTCCTTCCTCTCCCCACCCTCCAACTCCCCCATGAATGTCTCATCCAGAACTCTCAAGTACGGGCTGCTCACCGCGGCGGCCTGCGTCGCCCTCGGCTCCTGCTCCAAGCTTTTTTCCCCCTGCGGAAGCGGAGAAATTCCGGACACGGACCAGACGGAAACACTCCTGAAAGCACACGTGTTCCATCTGGCGGATTCCATCGGGGAACGCAACGTCTACAAACCCGGCACCATGGAGCGATCCGCCCGCTACATTGAAAAAACCCTGGCGGACATGGGCTATGCCGTCACGCGCCAGGCCGTGAACATTCCGCCCTCCGGGGAATTCGGCGCCGTGAAGGACAGGACGGCGTACAACCTCATCGCCACCAAAAAGGGAACATCCCTCCGCCCCAGAATGCTCATCGTAGGCGCGCATTACGATACCAAGGTAGGCATGGACAACTGGCACGACCACGGTCCCGCCAGACCCGCCCGTACCGGAACGCCGGGCGCCAATGACAACGCTTCCGGCGTGGCCGCCCTGCTGGAAACGGCGCGCGCCCTGACGGCCACTCCCACCCTGCACGACGTGTGCCTGGTGGCTTATGCCAATGAAGAGCCGCCCTTTTACCAGACGCCCTCCATGGGCAGCGTGGTGCACGCCAAATCCGTCGCCCGCCATCCGGGCAAGGACAGAATCATCGGCATGATTGCCCTGGAAACGCTGGGCTGCTATTCCCCGCGGGTGAACAAAAAACGCCAGTCAGCCGTGGTTGCCGGATTGGCCGGGCTGCCGGACCGCTGCGACTACGTGGCCTTCATGTCCACCAACACGGGCCGCAAGCTGGCCCGCTCCTGCGCGGAGGAATTTGCCGCTTTGAGCCGCTTTCCGGTCCGTTCCGCCGTGTTCCCGTATTACACCCGCGGCGTTTCCTGGTCCGACGACTGGGGATACATGAAGGAGGGCATTCCCTCCTTTGCCGCCACGGACACGGCCTTCCTCCGCTGCGACGACTACCATGAAACCAGCGACACGGCTGAAAAGCTGGATTATCCCCAGTTTGCGGAAGTGGTGCAGGGCCTTTCCCAACTCGTCATCTCACTCGCCAATAAACCATGAGCATGAAGCTTGCCTTCCTCCTTCCCGCCCTTTTCCTGGCCTTCCCTCACGGCCACGCCGGAGCCGCGCCGTTTGAACCGTCCGTGCTGGAGGCCCTCCAGCCGCCCGCGGAACACGGAGCCTTTCATTCCGGGTGGATTTCCCTGGGGCTCAAGGCGGCGCCCCTGAAGGAAAAACAAGTATCCCCCGGACATATTACGGACGTGGGGGAAGCGCAGATGCAGCTCTACTTTCCCGCCGGATGGAAGCCGCAGGACAGGCGCGCGGCCCTGTGCATTTTTCCGGGCGGGGGCTATGCCATCCAGGCCATTGAAAAGGAAGGCGGCCATATCGCTCGCTGGGCGGCGGAGCACGGCATGGTGGGCGTCGTCGTGAAGTACCGCATTTCCGAGAGCAATGATGCCGTCGGCAGGTTTCCCGGCCCTCTGCTGGACGCCCGGCAGGCTCTGCGCGTAACGCGCCGGCATGCCTCCGCGCTGGGGGTTGACCCGCACCGCATCGGCGTCATGGGCTTTTCCGCAGGCGGCCATCTGGCTGCCATGGCTTCCACGCTCTGGAACCGCCCCCTGCCGGAAGAAGCGGAAAACCCGCTGAAAAGCGTTTCCGCCCGGCCGGATTTCTCCCTGCTTATCTACCCCGTCATCACCATGGACCCCAAAACCACCCACGGGGGCACCCGCAGCAGGATTCTGGGGCCTGGGCCTGCCCCCGGCGCGGATCTGGCGGAGCTGTGTTCCGCGGAACGGCAGGTGACGCCGCAGACGCCGCCCGTGTTCCTCGTCCACGCGCTGGACGACGGCGTAGCCAGCGCCAACAGCAGGCTGATGGAACAGGCCTGCCGGGAAAAGGGCGTTCCCTCCAGCCTGCATTTTTATCCCTCCGGAGGGCATGGGTACGGCATGGAGAAGCGCGGCCAGCCCACGGACAAATGGCCGGAAGCCGCGGAACAATGGCTCGCGGAACGGGGAATTCTCCCCTCCCCGGCTCCTGCCTGCGGGGATGCGCCTTCCGGTGCGGGCGCCCCCCCGGAACACGGCGGGAATGAATGCGCTAGGCCCTGATTTGTGCCGCACCGCAGGGTTGACCGGAAACGGGCCCGGTGCTACCTTTTTCGGGCATGAGTGCGCCCGAAAAGAATTATAAAGACACCATCCTGTTGCCGGAGACCGGCTTCCCCATGAGAGGGGACCTGACGAAAAACGAACCAGTACGCCTGAAAAAGTGGGAAGACACCGGGCTGTACGAACGAATTTTGTCCCGCAGGATAGAACAGGGCGCACCCCGTTTCCTCCTTCACGACGGCCCCCCCTTTGCCAACGGAGACGTGCACATGGGCACCGCCCTGAACAAGATTCTCAAGGACCTCGTCCTGAAGTCCAAGACCATGGCCGGCTACGCCGCCCCCTACGTTCCGGGCTGGGACTGCCACGGCCTCCCCATCGAATTCAAGGTGGTGCAGAAGGCCCGTGACCTGGACGCGGCTGAAATCCGCCGCCGCTGCGCGGAATTTGCCGAAGGCTTCATTGACATCCAACGGACTTCCTTCCGCCGCCTGGGCGTTTTCGGTGACTGGGAGCATCCCTACCTGACCATGAAGCCGGCGTATGAAGCCAACATTCTGCGTGTGTTCGCCAAGCTGGTGGAAGACGGCGCGGTCTACCAGAGCCGCAAGCCCGTCCAGTGGTCCTACGGGGCCTATACCGCGCTGGCGGAAGCGGAAATCGACTACAAGGAGAAGATCAGCTCCTCCGTGTTCGTGCGCTTCCCTCTGCTGGACAATCCCCTGGACCTGAAGACCTCCATGGTGATCTGGACCACTACCCCGTGGACATTGCCTGCCAACGTGGGCATCGCCCTGCATCCGCGCTTCACGTATGTGGCCGGCAAGTTCATGAAGGACGGCCAGACGGAAACCCTCATCATCCTGAAAGACCTGCTGGACGCCTTCGCGCAGAAGACGGGCTGGGCCCTGGCGGAAACCATCCGCGAGTTCAAGGGCGCCGAGCTGGAAAACTGCGAGGCCCGGCACCCCTTCCTTCCCCGCACGTCAAAAATCATCCTGGCGGACTTCGTGACCACGGACACCGGCACCGGCGCCGTGCACATCGCTCCCGGCCACGGGGCGGACGACTACAACGTAGGCCGCCTATACGGACTGCCCGTCCTTTCCCCCGTGGACGACGACGGCAAGTACACGGAAGAAGTGGGCGTTCCCTCCCTGGTGGGCAAGCACGTCTTTGACGCCAACAAGGACATCATCTCCATGCTGGAGAAGGACGACAACCTTTTCGGCGTGGAGGAATACCGCCACCAGTACCCGCACTGCTGGCGTTCCAAGACGCCCATCATCTTCCGCGCCGTGGAGCAGTTCTTCATCTCCATGGACAGGCTGCGACCGCAGGCCCTGGAAGAAATAGACAAGGTGCAGTGGCTGCCCGCCTGGGGCCGCAACCGCATTTACGGCACCGTGGAGGCGCGCCCGGACTGGTGCATCTCCCGCCAGCGCACCTGGGGCGTGCCCCTGCCCGTCTTCTTTGACGAAGACGGAAAGGCCGTTCTGGACGCCGCCCTGGTCCGCAAGATCGCGGATATGGTGGAGGCCCACGGCTCCAACATCTGGTTTGAGCTTTCCGATGAAGACCTGTGCGAACGCCTCGGCCTGCCGAAGACCTGGAAGAAGGGCAAGGATACGCTGGACGTCTGGATCGATTCCGGCTGTTCCCACATGGCCGTCATGGACGCCCGCCCCGGGCTGGACGCCCCGGCGGACCTGTACCTGGAAGCCACGGACCAGCACCGCGGCTGGTTCCAGAGTTCCCTGATGCTTTCCGTCGCCTGGCGCGGCAAGGCCCCGTACAAGGCCGTGATGACCCACGGCTTCGTGGTGGACAAGGACACCGGGAAAAAGACCTCCAAGTCCGACGCCAAGAGCGGCAAGCCCATTGACGCCGCCTACTACTACGACAAGTACGGCGCGGACATCGTGCGCCTGTGGGCCGCCTCCGTGGACTGGCAGAATGAAGTCCCCTTCGGGGAAGACCTCTTCAAGCAGGTCACGGAGCCCTACCGACGGCTGCGCAACACCCTGCGCATCCTGCTGGGCAACATCAGCGGGTTTGACTTCGCCACGCAGGCGGTCGCCCCGGAACACATGCCCATCCTGGACCGCTGGATTCTGGAACGCCTGAACGCCGTCATCAAGGAAACGCTGAAAGCCTATGAAGCCTATGACTTCCGCAAGGCGTTCAGCGTCATCAACCAGTTCTGCACCAGCGACCTTTCCGCCCTGTACGTGGACACCACGAAGGACCGCCTGTACTGCGACGACGTCACCTCCGTGCGCCGCCGCGCCACCCAGACGGCCATGACCATCGTCTTCAAGGCCCTGTGCCGCCTGCTGGCCCCTATCCTGGTCTTCACGGCGGATGAAGCCTGGGAATACGCCGGGTATGAAGGCAGCGTGCACGAGCAGGACTTCCCCGCGCCGATGCCGGAGTACGACACCCAGGAGGCTTCCTCCGCCATTTCCCGCCTCCAGGAAATCAAGTCCGTCATCCAGGTAGCCATTGAAGAGCAGGTGAAAGCCAAGGCGTTCTCCAAGAACAATGAGGCCTCCATCACCCTCACCGTTCCCACGAATGAAAGCGAGGACGTGGTGGCGCTGCTGGAAGACCGCGCCTTTGCCACGGAATTCTTCATCATTGCAGACCTGGACGTGAAGAGCGGTCCGGAGCTGGCGGCCACCGCCGCCAAAACGGAACACGCCATGTGCCCGCGCTGCCGCCGGTATGAACCCGCGGCGGACGGCAGCGACGTGTGCGAACGCTGCTCGGAAGTCCTTTCCTGAACTGAAACCATTCCCCGATCTTTTATGGATACCCAGACGGAAAAGGAACCCGGCCCCCATAAGAAAACGCCTCCCGGTTGGCTCTGGTGGAGCCTGCTGGGCGTAGGGCTGTATGTACTGGACCAGGCAAGCAAGCTGTGGATCGTCCACCGCTTCCCGCTGAACTACCTGAACGAGAAAGTCCACAAGTACGCCTACCTGCCGGACTTTCCGGGCTTCCACCACGTCAATGCGGACGGCACGCTGGACTTCGCCACGAACGGGCACATACCGGCGGCGGACATGGCGCAGTTCCAGGACCTGAACCCGAACACGGTGGACGCCCTGAACAGGCTGAGGGAGCTGGAACCCATTTCCTTCCTGGACGGAACGATGAACATCACCCGCGTGCACAACACGGGCGTGGCCTTCGGGCTGGGCAACGGAACGGCATGGTCCAGCTACCTGTTCCTGGCGATTCCCGTGCTCGCCATCGTGGCCCTGGTCGTGCTCTACCGGAAAAACTTCTTCCATACGGTATGGCTCAAGCTGGCCTATGTGCTGCTGCTGGCCGGGGTGGCGGGCAACCTGACGGACCGCCTGATGCAGGGCTTCCTGATTCCCTACGAACAGCCGCACGGCTTCTTCACGAAGCTCATGAACGGCTACGTGGTGGACTTCATTGACGTCACCATTCCCCTCTTCAACTACCGCTGGCCCGCCTTCAACGTGGCGGATTCCTGCATCTTCGTGGCGGCGATCATCTTCTTCATCGCCAGCATCTTCTCCGCCAGGAAGAAAGAGGAAAAACCATCCTGAAACGACCATGACCATCCGGACCATTATTCTGTCAGGACTGCTGCTGTGCGGGGGCCTCGCCTCCGGCAAAAACGAACTGTCCTTCAAGGAAACGGTGGTTCCGGTAAAGGTGGCTCCGGACCAGGACAGCATCACGGCCTCCTTCCCCTTCACCAATACCTCCGGCGTTCCCGTCACGATCAGCAAAATCCATGTCTCCTGCGACTGCACCACTGCCGGGGCGAAGGATAACAAGCTGACGTACGCTCCGGGGGAATCCGGCGTTATCAGCGCCGTGATGAAGACCGGCAACTTTTCCGGCACCGTGGACAAGGACATGACGGTGCACGCCAACGGCTCCGCCTACAAGCTGGTGATACGCGCGCAAATCCCGGACATCATCCGGATGGAACCCCGCAAGCTGGAATGGACCAGGGGAGAAGCCCCTGCCCCCAAGACCATTAAAATCACCATCTCCAAGGAACTGCCCGTCAACCTGACCACGGTGGACCTGACCGGGGACGCCTTTGACTATGAGCCCGTGACCGTGAAGAAAGGCAGGGAATACAAAATCATCGTCACTCCCAGATCCACGGCCAAGCCGGCCTTCAACACCATCTGGGTGCGCACGGATTCCACCGTGCCGCGCTACAAGCGCCAGATGGGGTTCCTGACCATCAAGGAAAACTGACCTTCCCCACATGAGAGACGCCCTTTCCACCGCCCTGAAGCTCCTGCTGGCCGTATTCCTGCTGGCCGTGGGCATCGCCGCGCTGGACCTGCGCGTCATCCAGCCGTTCCGCACGCCGCCCTGCAATCCGGAGACGCTGGAGGAGGGGCACGTGTGCCTGGCCCAGGTGCTGAAGGAATGGCCGGGAAAAATCATCTGGATAGACGCCAGAAAGCAGGACGACTTTGAACGCCACACTATCACGCAGGCCCCCGTCTACCCCATCCGTCCGGCGGACGCCAATTACCAGGAACTCCTGGCCAACGCCATGGAAGCCCTGATGACGGCGGAAGACAAGGGCTGCTGCATCGTCATCTTTTGCAGCAGGGACTGCACCTCCAGCGCAGCCGTAGCCAATGAACTGAAAAAGCCGGAATACGGCATCCGCGCGCCCATCTTCATTCTGGAAGGGGGCTGGGACGAATTGCGCAAAGAACCCTCACTCGTACCATAGCCATGCTTGACACAGCAACCATCCGCCCGCAGTTTCCCATCCTGGAAACCAGCGTGCACGGCAAACCGCTCATTTACCTGGACAATGCGGCCACCACGCAGAAGCCCCTGGCCGTCCTGGATGCCACCCGGAATTATTATGAAACGCAGAACGCCAACGTGCACCGCGGCTCCCACTACCTGAGCCAGCTTGCCACGGAGGCGCATGAAGAGTCGCGGGAAACGGTGGCCCGGTTCATCAACGCGCCGGAAACGGCGGAAGTCCTGTTCACCTCCGGCTGCACCATGGGCATCAACCTGGCGGCAGACACCATCGCCAGGTCCGGAATGGTCAAGCCGGGGGACGAAGTTATCCTGACCGCCTGTGAGCACCACTCCAACATCGTCCCCTGGCAGATGCTCTGCGAACGCACGGGCGCGATCCTCAAGGTAGTCCCGCTGACTCCGGGCCAGACGCTGGACATGGAGGCCTACCGGAACCTGCTTTCCCCCCGCACCCGCATCGTGGCCGTGGGCCACGTCTCCAACACGCTCGGAACAATCAATCCCGTGCAGGAGATCACCGCGCTTGCCAGGGAAAACAGGCCGGACACCATTGTGCTGATTGACGGCGCCCAGGCCGTCTCCCACATGAACGTGGACGTTCAGGAACTGGGATGCGACCTGTACGCCTTTTCCGGCCACAAGCTGTACGCTCCCACCGGCATCGGCGCGCTGTGGGGAAAAAGGGAGCTGCTGGAAAAGCTGCCGCCGTGGATGGGCGGCGGGGAGATGATCAAGGAAGTCACCTTTGAAAAAACCGTCTACAACGACATCCCTTTCAAATATGAGGCTGGGACGCCCAACATTGGCGGAGCGGTAGGTCTGGCGGCGGCCATCCGCTACGTCTCCGGACTGGGGCTGGACAACATCGCCGCCCATGAACAGAAACTGACGGACATGGCCGTGGAAGGCCTCAAGGCCATGCCGCGCCTGACCGTGCTGGCCCCGGACGTGCCGCACAGCGCCGTGGTCTCCGTCCTGGCGGAAGGCATCCACCATTACGACCTGGGCACCCTGCTGGACCAGATGGGCATTGCCGTGCGCACTGGGCACCATTGCTGCCAGCCTCTCATGTGCGCCCTGGGAACCACGGGAACCACCCGCGCCTCCTTTGCCCTGTACAATACGGAAGAGGAAGTTCAGACCTTCCTCAAGTCCATGAACCGGGCTCTGGACATGCTCTCCTGACCTCTCCGCCCCCTTCTCTCCTTGTTCATCATGAAAACGGCTTCCGCCCTTCTTCTAGGCCTTCTCATGGGCCTTTCCGGCTGTTCCCTGCACCACCAGCAGCAGGAAAGGGCGTACGCCCATTACCAGGATGACGCCGCAGCCATCCGGGAAGCCCAGGCCGCATGGCTCATCCTCTCCTCTCCCCGCCGCAGCAGGGAATGGCCGGAAGCCAGAAAAAAATACAACGCATGCATCCGGAAGCTGGCCTCCCACCTGAAAGAGGCCAAACGGGAGGGCGGCATGAATGAGAAGAAGCGTCAAAGCCTCCCCTTCATCATTGAAAAATCTCCTTACGCCAAGGACAGCAACCCCTGGTTCTACGAGGCCATCTTCATGTCCGACGAAGTGGACCCCACCTTCCGCCTGCGGGAAAGCGTAACCGTGGAGGGAATGGGCATTCCCCTGGCGGGCCTGGCGCCCCAGGGCGTCTCCCGGCCCCATGCCAACGTGCTCAAGGACAACGGGAACGTGCACACGCTGACGGCCATCCTGGACTTTGACCGCATGGTGGACGGGAAGCCCACCCTCCGCACCATTCCCCGTCTGATGAATGAGCACGTCTTCATCGGCAAAAACAAGGTGCGTCAGCCCCTGGCGGCCAACTTCTCCGTTCCCATCGCCCTTTTCTGGAAGCTTTCCGACGCGGACGGAACGGAACTGCTGGGCGCGTTCCGTCCCAAAAAGGCCATCAATACGATGGGGCTTTATTTTTCCGAACCCTATGACCCCCGGAAAATTCCCGTGGTCTTCACCCACGGCCTGATGTCCGGCCCCGCCACCTTTGCCAACCTGACCAACCGCCTTCTGGTGGATCCCGTCATCCGGGAAAACTACCAGTTCTGGTTCTTCGGCTATCCGTCCGGCCTGGCCTGGACCATTCCGGCCAGCAGGCAGCGGAAGGCCCTGGAGGAACTCATGCAGGAATACAATCCCCGCGGCGACTCCACGGAAATGAACAACATCGTCATGGTGGGGCACTCCATGGGCGGCCTCATCACCCGCTTCAACAACTCCACCAAGCCCTGGACGCTGATGAAGGGCCTCTTTGAGCTTCCCCCGGAAACCTTTGCAGACATGACGCTGGAGAACTGGAAAACCGGGCTGGAACCCCTGCACTGTGACGAGCCCATGCTTGAACAGCTCCAGAACAATTTTATCTTCTCCCCCGCCAGGGGCGTCACGCGCATCGTGTACATGGCCACCCCGCACCGCGGCTCCACCTTTGCGGACAACTGGATAGGGCGGCTGGGCCAGCGCCTGATCGATCTCCCGGCGGACATGCTGGAGGAAGTCACCCGCATCGCCACCCTCAGCCGCGGCATGTTCCTGCTCAATCCCCTGCAGCTGAAGGACGAACTCACCAGCATCCGCCAGCTTTCCCCGAACTCCTCCCTGGTCAAGTACATGTCGGAGTTGCGCGGGGACCCGAACGTTCCCGTCCATTCCATCATCGGGGACAGGGGCAGGAACGATACGCCCCACTCCTCCGACGGCGTGGTCAAGTACCGCTCCTCCCATCTGGACTGGAGCGCCAGTGAAAAAATCGTCCCGTCCGGGCACAGCGTGCAGGATGACCCGGCCGCCGCCGTGGAACTGCGGCGCATCCTCCGGGAACACCTGATGAAGGTCAAGGGGCGCCAGACGCTGGAGGAAGCGGACGCACGGGCCGCCACCCCGGTGTGGCAGACCAACCCCGCCCCGCCCATCATCCTTAAAAGGCCGTAATGCAGGAATGCGGCTCCCCGCCGGGCCTCTGGAAATACCCCGCTCTTTCGCATGCATGATTTCCTGTCCCAGCTCCTGTCATCCATCATGGTTGACTGGACCGCGTTCAAAGCGAAAAAGGAAGAACGGTTCCTGAGTAAAAAGGAGGTTCGGGCAATCGTGGACAAACACAAACTCCCCGCTGAATTTGCCGGTTCGGCCTTCCGGCTTCTGCCCCTCCTGTTTTAACCGGACGGCAGGCAAAAAGGCCGAACGAAGAGGAAACAACCCTTCCTGAAAACGGAGGGGGCATCCGCCTTTTCCAACAAACTTCCCCGTCAGGAAAAACCATTGCGCCAGCGGAAGGAACAGGCCCGTCAACCGTATGGATACGGAAAGAACGGCCCCTCGGGACGCCTTCTTCAAAGGAGAGCGTCCACCCCGCCCGGAAAAGGCCGTTCCGGCCCGGCACGAGCGGTTTCCGTTCAGCGTCAGGACATCCCGCCAGCAAAATATGCCCGCTTATAGAGTTGCTTCCGGCAAGGATTTTAAGGTAGACTGTTTGCCGATACTATTCCACCTCCCTTTTCCATGCCTGCCGACGATTCCCTTTCCATGGACCAGATTTCCGCCCTCTTCCCCCAGCTGGAAAACATCCAGCTTGTCGGGGCCAAAGGCCCCCAGCAAATTTTCACCGCCACCCTGAAATCCAATTTCGCTCCCGTCATGCTGCGGGTGGTCCCCACGGAGGAAGCCGGAGTCTTCGGCTGGAATCCGGAATTCATCGTCCGCTCCCTCACCATTGTGGAACAGGCGCACCAGGGCCTTCTGCGCGTTTACGAAGTGGGACAGGCAGGACCGTTCACCTTCATCATTTCCGAACACTCCCCCTATCCGCGCCTGGCGGACCTGGAAACCCTCCCCCAGATATCCCCCCAGGCGGCGCTCAACCTGGTGCGGAACATGGCGGAAGGCCTGCTGACGCTGCACCGGAAAAACATCTTTCACGGCGGCATCACGCCCAAGCTGATTTCCCTGCGCGCGGACGGCGGAGACGCCCTGCTGCTGCCCATCAACATTTATCCCGCGCAGCCCCCGGTAGACATGGGGGACTTCGCCTCTCCGGAATGGGTCACCGGGGCGGAAGCCGCCTTCACGCCGGGCATGGACATTTACGCCCTGGGGCTGACGCTCTACATCCTGCTGACCCGCAAGACGCCGATGGAAGCGGGCTTCGCCATGCCCTCCACCCTGATCAAGTGCAGCGACGCCGTGGACGCCGTGCTCTCCCGGGCCATCAATCCGGACACCCGCGAACGCTACCGGAACCTGGGGGACTTTATCACGGACCTGGACAAGGCCATCGCCAGCCCCACGGGAAGAAACGCGGCAGCCATTCCTCCCCGGCCGTCCTCAACGCCCGTCCCCGCCATGAATATGCAGAAAGGGCAGACCAATGTTTACTACTACCTTATCCCGGCCCTGATCGTGGGCATTGTGCTGACCTACACCTGCATCCTGTACAAGAAGGACGTCGTCAGAATGCGCAATGACTACAACGAACAGGTGCAGAAGGAAAACAACGCGAAGGCGGATGCGGCGAGAAAAGCGAACAGGGAAGCGCGCCGCCATGCTCCGGCAACACCTGCGCCCTCTGCCCCGGCCGTCGCGGAAAACACCACTCCGGCCCCTGCGGTTCCCGCACCTGCCCCGCTCCCGCATCCGGAACCCGTGCCTGCAGCTCCCAAACCCTCCGCCGAACCCGGCAAAGTCAACTGGAGCCTTCAGCCCGGCGTCAAGGTGCGCCAGAGCTCCAACCGCAACATGCTGGGCGCCTACGGTCCGGAAAAGGCCGTGGACGGCAATACCAGCTCCGAGCTTTCCGACGTTTCCATCAGCGCCACCGGCGTGGCGGAAGGAAAAACCGCCTGGTTCGGCATCGACTTCGGCAAGGAGACCAACCGCACCATAGAAAAAGTGGTTATTTACACGCCAGCCAACCTGACTCTGCTGGGCACCATGGAGGAATTCAAGGTGATTCTGTACGACAATGACAAGAACGTGCTGGCGGAAAAAACCTTCAACACCACACCCTCGGAAAAATCCACCAACGTCACCACCTGGAAGCTGGAAGCTCCGGTCAAGGCGCGCGCCCTGCGCGTGGAATCCACCGATCCGGCCCATCCGCTGGCGCTGACGGAAGTGGAGGCATACGGCCCGGAAGAAGCGGCGGAAACACCGGCCCCCGCACCTGCGGAAGAATAATGCCTGCGGAAGCGTTTTCAGCCGGAATTCCGCCCCTCCGGAAGCTCGGCGTCCTCTTGTTCCTCCTGTGCCTGTTTGCCCTGGCGCTGGCCGGGGGCACCTTCTATCTGCTTTTCCACGATCTTCCCCTGATTCAGCAAGCCATCTCGGAAACGCTGGCTCAAACCATGAAGGAACTCCAGGAAGGGGACCGCGCCTCCCTTTCCCTCTCCCTTGCCAGGGCGGATGCAGGCTCCGCCGCTCCGTTGACGCTGGACGGCGGCCTGTTTTACCTGTCCATGGCCGGGCTGGTGGTCTGCTGGCTGATGCTGGTTTACCGGCTGGCGCAGAATGCGGAAACGGTGAAGAAGGGAGCCATGCGCGCCTCTCCCCTGCTCTGCGTCCTTTCCTTCTTCCTCCCCGTGGGCAATATCTGGATGCCCCTTCAAGCCATGCTGGACGTCAACAAGGCCCTCTCCTTCCCCGGCCCTTCACGCGGAAAAGGCTGGATATGGCTGGCCTGGGCCGTCAGCGTGCCGGGTTCCCTGCTCATCTTCCTGTATACGCTGTTCCAGCCCCTGTTCCATTTCTCGGAGACGCTCCGGGCATGGGCGGAAGAAAGCCCGGAAAACGTGCTTGCGCTGGACCGGGAGCTGGAAGCCCTGCTGAACGGCATGGTGCGCCCCGTCATCATGTACAACGGAACGGCCTTCCTGGTGAGCCTGGCAAGTTCCGTGCTGATGATGCTCCACTTCTATTTCCTGCAAAAGAGGCTGGCCAACCGCCTGCCTTCCTGATTAGCTCCCTCCCCCCGGCAAAGCCCCGCCGGAAGGAACGGAAAAGCCGGAGGACTTGTTCCATCCCGTTCCTTTTTCTTGCCGGCTTTCTTTCAGCCTCTCTCCCCCTTTCCGGAACTTTCACCGGGAAAAACCGTGTTGCCCTCACAGGGGGGTTCACGAAAATTTTTTCACGCCTTCCTTTCCCGTCCGGCCCCTTCTTCCTCCGGGGTGGAATAAAACCTTCCGGGCATAAAAAACCCGGCCTCGCCTCACGGCGGGCCGGGCCAGCAAAAATAGCAATTTTTCCGATTACCGGTTGGCGGACTTCACGATCATGGCGTCCTTGCCGATACGGCCGCGCAGGTAGTGAAGCTTGGCACGGCGGACCTTGCCTCGGTTCACGACTTCAATCTTGGCGATGCGGGGGGTGTGCAGGGGGAACACGCGCTCCACGCCTTCACCGTAGGAAATCTTGCGGACCGTGAAAGCTTCATTGATGCCGGAACCGCGCTTGGCGATCACGATGCCCTGGAAAATCTGGATACGTTCCTTGCCGCCTTCAATAACACGAGTGTGAACCTTGATGGTATCACCTACGTTAAATGGGGTCACATCCGCCTTGAGTTGCTCTTGCTCGATTTTGTTGATAATGTTCATCTTGTGTTATCTATTGCTGGTGAATATCAGTAAAAGGAAAACTTACGGGACGCAGAATATGGGCCATAATCCCCTAAAAGGCAATCCAAATTTGCCGTACGGCCTTAATTTTATTTTTTAGGCGGGGGCGGCGGCGGAGCTATCCTTGCATGCCACTCCTCCAGCGCCGGGAGAAAGGCGGAGGAAGACATGAGGGCGCGGACGCTGTCCATCCGCAGCAGGAAGGCCTTGTCCCCGCCCTGGGCGCGGTCCGCCAGCAGGGACTCCAGCAGAAGACGGGCGCGGGTGCGGGCGTCCGACTCGCCGTCAAGGGCGGAGAAAACCAGCTCCCCGGCCCGTGCCGGCTCCTTCCGGTACAGGTATTCCAGCGCCAGCGCTTCATAAAGGCAGGAGGAGGGTGCCTTCCGGGCGGATTCCAGCAGGCGCGCGGAACGGTCCCGCCAGCGGTCCCCGAACTGTACAGAGGAAGCCCACCAGCCCTGGAAATAGCGGTCCTCTTCCGTCGGCTTCACGTCCATGTTCTTCATGCGGGCGTACGGACGGTAGAGGGGGTCCCCGAACACCACCCCCTGCCAGGACAGTACGGGCATGCTCATCCAGGAGGCTTCCGCCACGGTATAGCCGTCCAGCAGGCGGTCCGCAAAAATGTCAAAGCGGTGACACGCGCCCAGGAACGGTTCATACACGTTCCCCACCGTCACGTCCGCCCCCTTTTCCAGCAGGGCAGAACTCCACCCCCTGCCGGGAATCTTGAAATCGGAGGCGCTGAAGGAATGCAGGTGCATGGCGACCGCTCCGGGCCGGAAACGGAAGGTTGGGTCCGTAAACGGACCGTTCGCATTCCCGGTGTACCAGCCGCAGTAAAGCGCCGTGTCCCGGCTCAGCGGAAATTTCTCCGGAAGAGTCTGGGGCCAGTCATCCAGGTAAACGGGGATTCCCGCTTCCCGCACGCGGCGGAACACGGCGTCCAGCCACTGGTCCCCCTGGGCGTAGGGACCGCCCCGGTCCACCACCGCCCACCCCCACAGGCCCTTCTTCTCCACCTCCGCAGGTTCCGTGACCAGCCGCAGGCAGGTATCCGCCGTCAGACCGTCCAGGCGGCACACCAGGAACGTGGGCAGGCCGGAGCCCACAAAATCCTCCTTCCTGTCAAAATAGGGGTTTCCTACCCAGGCCTTCCTCTCATAACCGTCCACCGCCAGCAGCGCCAGTTCGGAATCCACGGCGGCGCGGTCCGTCTGCATCTGGTTGATATCCTTCCCGGGAGGGGGAACGGGCGCTTCATGCCGTATCTTCATTGGCAGGTCCGCCATCAGCACCAGCGCAAAAATCTTCCGGTCCATCATGGGGGCGGAGGCAATGCCGGACGGCACCCACCACCGCTGCTCCTGCGCCGTCCGCAGCAGGGGCGCACGGATCAGGTCTTCATACTCCTTCCGGGAAATCTCGTTGGCCGAGGGGCAGTCCAGGGAAACCAGGTTCCCTTCCGGCACGCCGCGCACCCGCGCATACTCCCTGGCCATGCGGCGGCTCAGCTCGGATTTTCCGTTGTAAACCACGGCCACATGGGCGGGCAGCAGCTCATAGGCACACGCGGCGGAAAACCACGACGCCAGCAGGAACAATACGGCTAATCCCCTCTTGAACATGCCCCTACCATACCTCATCTTCCGGGGCAATCAAGCAGGTGAAACGGAGCGGGCGCGATTTCGCCATTTTTCCGCTTTTCGCTTCACATCTAAAAAAAATCCGCTTTAATGGCTCCTGATGTATTGCAGGCTTCCACCTGCATTCCCTACAACCATCATACGCATATGATTCAACAAATTGACCATATCGGCATCGCCGTCAAGAGCCTTGACGCCACCGTTCCCTACTACCGTGATGCGCTCGGACTCGGAGAGCCCCACATTGAGGAAGTGCCCACGCAAAAGGTGCGCGTCGCCATGTTTGACGTTGCCGGAGTCCACATCGAACTGCTCGAACCCACCTCTCCGGAAAGCGCCATCGCCAAGGCCATCGAGAAGAAAGGGGAAGGCATCCATCACATCGCTTTCAAGACCAACGACATTGCTGACAACATCTCCCAGGCCAAGGAAGCCGGCCTTACCGTGCTGAACGACCCGCCCGTCCCCGGCGCGCACAATACGCAGGTCACCTTCCTGCATCCCAAGTGCACCTTCGGCGTGCTGACCGAATTCTGCCAGCACCCCGGCGGTTGCGGATGCGGCAAGTAACATTCTCCGAATCCACCATACCACTATACCAATGGCTATTGATCCCAAATTGATTGACGATCTGAACAGCCGCCGCAAGAAGGTCATCCTCAGCGGCGGTCAGGAAAAGATCGACAAGAGACACGAAAAGGGCGAAATGACGGCCCGCGACCGCATGGGGTACCTCTTTGAAGAAGGCACCTTCTCGGAAATCGGCATGCATGTGCGCCACAACTGCCACAACTTCGGCATGGGCAAGAAGGAAATCCCCGGCGACGGCGTCGTTTCCGGCTTCGGCCTCGTGAACGGCCGTCCGGTCGCCTGCGCGGCCTCCGACTTCCTGGCCCAGGGCGGCTCCCTCGGCTACATGCACGCCATGAAGATTGCGGACGCCCAGAAGTACGCCCTGAAAGCCGGCATCCCGATGGTGACGGTGAACGACTCCGGCGGCGCGCGCCTCCAGGAAGGCGTGGCGGCCCTGTCCGGCTACGCCCAGGTGTTCTACAACAACGTGCTGGCTTCCGGCGTGGTTCCGCAGATATCCATGATCCTGGGGCCCTGCGCAGGCGGCGCGGCCTATTCCCCCGCCCTGACGGACTTCATCATCATGCGCAATTCCGGCAACGCCGGCATGTACATCACCGGTCCCAAGGTGATTGAACAGGTCACGTATGAAAAGTGCACGATGGACGACATCGGCTCCGCGGCCATCCACGCCTCCGTGTCCGGCAACGTCCACTTCGTGGCGGACAGCGACGCGCACGCCCTGGACATCCTGAAGAGGCTCCTTTCCTTCCTTCCCGCCAACAACGCGGAAGAACCGCCCCACAAGCTGGACACCCCGCTTGACCTGAGCGCGGACGAAGGCATGAGCGACCTGATTCCCGGCGACAACCGCACGCCCCTGGACGTCCAGCCCATCATCAGCCGCCTGGTGGATGACGGGGATTTCCTGGAAGTGCACAAGGACTTCGCCAAGAACGTCGTCGTCGGCTTCGGCCGGGTCTGCGGCGTGGTGGTCGGCATCATCGCCAACCAGCCCAACGTGAAGGCCGGCTGCCTGGACATCGACTCCTCCGACAAGGCCGCCCGCTTCATCCGCTTCTGCAACGCGTTCAACATCCCATTGGTGAACCTGGTGGACGTGCCCGGCTTCCTGCCCGGCAAGAACCAGGAACGCGGCGGCATCATCCGCCACGGCGCCAAGCTCATCTTCGCCTACTCCCAGGCCACGGTGCCCAAGGTCACCCTGATCATGCGCAAAGCCTACGGCGGCGCCTATATCGCCATGTGCTGCAAGGACCTGGGCGCTGACGCCGTTTTCGCCTGGCCCGGCGCGGAAATCGCCGTGATGGGCGCGGAAGGCGCTGTTCCGGTGCTTTACGGCCGCGAGCTGAAAGCCGTGGAAGACCCCGCGGAAAAGGCCAAGCGCCAGGGAGAACTTCTGGAAGAATACCGGGAGGCCTTCTACAACCCGTACGTGGCGGCCGGCATGGGCCAGATCACGGAAGTCATCAATCCGGAAGAAACCCGCGCCAAGATCGCCTTCGCCCTGCGCACCCTCCTGAACAAGAAGGAAGTGCGTCCGGCCAAGAAGCACGGCAACATTCCGCTCTAACATCCATCTTAACGGATTCATATGTTACTTACGACACTCGCCTTTGCGCAGGGCATGGCCAACATCATGGAGAATCTGGACTACCAGATCGTCGGCATCCTGGTGGTCATGATGTGCCTGGGTGGCCTGGCCGTCATTCTGACCATCAGCGGCTCCATTGCCGCTTCCATCCAGAACAAGGCCAAAGCCAAGGCCGCAGCGGCCTCCGCCGCTCCCGCTCCTGTGCCTGCCGCCGCCCCTGCGGCAGCAGGCAAGCCGGGCATGACTCCGGAAATGCTCGCCATCCTCTCCGCAGCCGTGGACTCCGCCATGACGGAGCTCACGCCGGAAATGGTGGCCGTCATCTCCGCCGCCGTGGACGCAGGCCTGGACGGCATGAGCCACCGCATCGTGGAAATCAAGCAATCCCCGGGCTCCGGCTATGCGGCCGCAGGCAGGGCGGAAATCTTCGCCTCCCACCGCATCCGGCCCAGTCATTGAACCACTGCATTATTCACCCTTACCCCCGCCCCCGGCGGGAATCATTTAACTTAATATTCCATACCATACATTATTATGAAGAAACTTCGCATCACCGTAGACGGCAAGGTATTTGACGTATCCGTAGAACTCCTGGACCAGGTCTCCTCCACTACCTCCGCCCCGGCTCCGGCCCCCGTTGCAGCCCCGGCTCCCGCACCCGCAGCCTCCGCCCCTGTCGCGGCGCCCGCTCCGGCTCCCACGCCCGCCCCCGCCCCGGCCGCCGCCGGTGCAGGAGACGTGCCCAGCCCGCTCGCCGGCAAAGTCGTTTCCCTGGACGTTGCCCCCGGCACCGCCGTGAAGGCCGGTGACCAGATCCTGACGCTGGAAGCCATGAAGATGAACACCATCATTTACGCTCCCGCCTCCGGCACGCTCACCGCTTTCTGCGTAAGCGCGGGCGACACGGTTCAGGAAGGACAGGCGCTGGCCAAGATTGGTTAATCCCGGCGGGAGCCGTCCGGTCCCCCTAACACAGGTCCGGACTCCGACTCAGACTAAAAACCGCTACAATAATTATTCCATATGAGTCTTTTTGATTCATTAATCACCTTTTTACAGGGGATGGGCATCTTCTCCCTATCATGGCAAATGGTAGGGATGTGGGGCATTGCCGTTCTTCTCCTGTACCTGGGTGTAGCCAAGCAGTACGAACCTCTTCTGATGGTTCCAATTGCCTTTGGCGCATTAATTGCCAACATTCCGGACAACGGAATGCTCATCACCCAGCTGAACCAGCAGGTCATCTCCTCTAATAAGGCGGGGGAAGTGACCGCCACGTCCCTCAACAACGTGGGCTACCTGCGCGTTCACGTGGCCCCGCTCCAGCAGGCCCCCGTCAAGGTGCCGGCCAACCTGACCACGCCTGAAGCGCGCGCCCAGTATCTGGCAAACATGGAACAGCCCATGCAGGTTTACCCCGGCAGCCCGCTGACCGTCTCCCAGATCAAGCCCGCGCGGGAATCCCAGGAAAAAGCCAAGGCTGACGCCGCCCTTCTGGGGGACGACAGCCTGACGGTGGACCCCAACCTGAAGGACTTCCACAACGTGACGGAAGCGGACGCCAACGATCCGGTGTACCTGCTCACGAACGGTGGAGTCACCACCGTTCTGCGCCAGAAGGGAGTCAACTACTTTGACACGGAAGGTAACCAGGTTCCGGTGAATCTGGAAACGCAGAAGCTGGAACCCCTGGTGGTATCCGCCGCGGGCAAATACGTGGCCGTGGGCCAGCACACCCAGGAATTACTGGTCACCTCCATCCACGGCGGCCTGTACGACTGGATCGGGCTGGGCATCAAGGCTGAAATCTTCCCGCCCATCATCTTCCTGGGCGTGGGAGCCCTGACGGACTTCGGCCCGCTGCTCGCCGCACCGCGCACCCTTCTTCTGGGTGCCGCGGCCCAGGTGGGCGTGGCCGCCACGTTCTTCATGGCCCTGTTCATGGGCTTCACGCCCAATGAATCCGCCTCCATCGGCATCATCGGCGGCGCTGACGGCCCCACCTCCATCTTCCTGACGATGAAGCTGGCTCCGCACCTGCTGGGCGCCGTAGCCGTGGCCGCGTATACGTACATGGCCCTGGTCCCGCTGATACAGCCGCCCATCATGGCTCTGCTGACCACGAAGAAGGAGCGGGTCATCCGCATGAAATCCCTGCGAACGGTCAGCAAGAGTGAAAAACTGTTCTTCGCCGTGCTGGTAACCATTGTCACCATCCTGCTGATTCCGGACGCCTCTCCGCTGATCGGCATGCTGATGCTGGGCAACTTCCTGCGCGAGTGCAAGGTAACGGAACGCCTGGTGCAGGCCTCCCAGAATGAAATCATCAACATCGTCACCATTTTCCTGGGCACCTCCGTGGGCCTCACGATGCAGGGTGACCGCTTCCTGCAGAAGGAAACGCTGCTGATCATTCTGCTGGGCATTGTCGCCTTCGGCGTAGCCACCGCGGGCGGCGTGATCGCCGCTAAGCTGATGAACCTCATCTGGCGCAAGAATCCGGTCAATCCCCTGATCGGTTCCGCAGGCGTCTCCGCCGTTCCGATGGCGGCCCGCGTTTCCCACAATGTGGGCCAGAAGTATGATCCCTCCAACTACCTTCTCATGCACGCCATGGGACCGAACGTTGCGGGCGTGATCGGCACCGCAGTCATCGCAGGCTACTACATTGCCACTCTGGCGAGATAACCTGACAGAAATTATTCCAGGCCTCGGCCCATCCCATGAATTCCACCGCCCCATCCCCCACTCCTCCAGAGGAGGAAGGACCATGCGGCGACTGGACCTATCATGAATGGGCCGAGGCTTCTTCCACCAATGACCTGGCCCGTTCCCTGCCCCCCCGCCACATTGCCGTCTGCCGCGTGCAGAAAAGCGGCCGCGGCAGGTTCAACCGCAAATGGGTAGGGGAGGAAGGCGGCCTGTGGTCCTCCTTCACCGTTCCCCTGGATACTGCGGCCGGCGTACACTGGGGCCATCTACCCCTGGTTGCAGGGCTGGCCCTGCTCAACATGCTCCGCAGCATGGGCATTGCCAACGCGCGCCTGCGCTGGCCCAACGACGTCCTCATAGGAAAATCCAAACTGGCGGGCATTCTTGTGGAGCGCCCCTCCGCGCACATGGCCGTCATCGGCATAGGCATCAACATTTTCAATGACGTGGCCTCTATAGCCGGAGAAATCAAGGACCCTCCCGCAAGGCTCGCGGATCTTGTTCAGGACTGTCCCTCACTGCATGACGTCATGGCTTCCCTCGGCAGGCATTTGGACCAGGTTTTTTCTACCTTTGCCCACGGCGGCATCCCCACCCTTCAGGAGGGGCTGGCGCAAGCATGGGCCGGGGAAAGGCCGGTTTCCATCCTTACGGATGACGAAACCATCCGGGGAATCTTTACGGGGATTGACGATCAGGGCAATCCTGTGGTATCCCTTCCGACCGGTTCCCTCCGGACCGTTCCGGCACATCTGATCAACAGGCTTGTTGAAGAACAAGCCTGACCGCTCCGTTGACACGGAGTTTCTTTCTCTTTCATCCAACAAAAATCACTGACATGAGTTACAAGGAACTAACACCAGAAGAAGCAGCAAGCCTGATTAAACACGGCCACCACATTGGCCTGAGCGGGTTTACTCCCGCAGGGACGGCCAAGGCTGTGACGGCTGAATTGGCAAAAATTGCAGAAGCGGAACACGCTAAGGGGAACCCCTTCCAGGTGAGCGTCTTCACCGGTGCTTCCACGGGCGATTCCTGCGACGGGGTTCTTTCCCGCGCCAAGGCTATTCGCTACCGCGCCCCCTACACCACCAACGTTGACTTCCGCAAGGCGGTGAACAATGGGGAAATCGCCTACAACGACATCCACCTGTCCCAGATGGCCCAGGAAATCCGTTACGGGTTCATGGGCAAAGTAGACATGGCCATCATCGAAGCCTGCGAGGTCACGGCCGACGGTAAAATTTATCTGACGGCCGCCGGAGGGATCGCTCCCACCATTTGCCGCCTTGCCGACAAGATCATCGTGGAATTGAACGCCGCCCACAGCAAAAATGCCATGGGGCTGCATGACGTTTACGAACCCCTGGATCCTCCCAACCGCCGTGAAATCCCCATTTACAAACCCAGCGACCGTATCGGGAAACCATACATCCAGGTTGATCCGAAAAAGATCGTGGGCATCGTGGAAACCAACTGGCCGGACGAAGCCCGTTCCTTTGCCGCGGCTGACCCCCTGACCGATAAAATCGGGCAGAACGTGGCGGACTTCCTGGCCGCCGACATGAAGCGGGGCATTATCCCCTCCACCTTCCTGCCGCTTCAATCCGGCGTGGGCAACATTGCAAACGCCGTGCTGGGCGCCCTGGGCCGCGACAAGACCATTCCCGCCTTTGAAATGTACACGGAAGTCATTCAGAACTCCGTGATCGGTCTGATCCGGGAGGGCCGCGTGAAATTCGGGAGCGCCTGTTCCCTGACCGTTACGAACGACTGCCTGGAAGGCATTTACAGGGATATGGACTTCTTCCGCGACAAGCTGGTGCTCCGTCCCTCGGAAATATCCAACAGCCCGGAAGTGATCCGCCGCCTCGGCGTCATCTCCATCAACACCGCCATTGAAGCCGACCTTTACGGGAACGTCAACTCCACGCACATCGGCGGCACGAAGATGATGAACGGCATCGGCGGTTCCGGCGACTTCACGCGCAACGCCTATATTTCCATCTTCACCTGCCCGTCCGTCGCCAAGGACGGCAAGATCAGCGCCATCGTCCCCATGGTCTCCCACCACGACCATACGGAACATGACGTCAATATCATCATTACCGAACAGGGCGTCGCCGATCTTCGCGGCAAGAGCCCGAAAGAACGGGCCCAGACCATTATCGAGAACTGCGTCCATCCGGATTACAAGAACATCCTCTGGGATTACCTGAAACTGTCCGGCGGCAAGGCCCAGACTCCGCAGTCCATCCGGGCCGCCCTGGGCATGCATGCCGAGCTGGCCAGGAGCGGAGACATGAAGAATGTCGACTGGGCCCAGTACAAGTAACCCATGTCTGCCGTCATTGCATTGGCGTCCATGACTTCACGTTAACCCTACAGGACCGCTCCCACGCAGGGAGCGGTCCTTTTCCTTTTTCCCGTCCTTCTCCACTTCCCGCTCCTCTCCCATGAACTGGATGATTTACCCCGCAGCCAAGGCATTTATCAGAGCCTGCACCTTCCTCTTCGGAGCAGGCGTCACGGCGACCGTCCTCATTCATCTTTTCATGCCCCTTTTCCTCCACTGCCCACGGACAGCCGCGCCCTTCCTGCTTTTGGGAACATGGTCGGAACTAATCTCCATCCTGGCCCTGTCTTTCCTCCTATCCTGGGGAAGCAGGGTCCTGCTGGCTTCCCAGGGGAGCAGGATCACAAGAATTCTAAGCGCGCTGGCCTTCCTGCCCGCCCTGTACTCCCTCCTCATTCCGTTTGCGGGGATGCCCGTCTTATTGCAATACGCGGAAATGGACAAGGTTTGGGAGTCCTTCCTCCTTCTGGCGGCCATCATTTCTTTCTTTTCCTTCCCTTATACGGCGGGATACGGATCCGCAGGCAGAAGGACATTCCTGGCCTGGGGCATTGCGGCGGCAGGCTGCGGACTGCAAAGCGTCCTGTTCTTCCTCTCCACCCTGTTGCGGCAGTGCCTGTCCTCCGTGGCTCCCTCCCTGGCAACGCCAGCTGCGTGGCTGGCCATTATCCTGTCCTGCGGCCTCGAAATCCTGCTAGCGGCCCTTTCCGTTATTCTGGTGCGGCGCCTTTTTAAAAACGCCATGTCCATAGCCTCCATGCCGGAATTGATGAATCCTTCCATGCCGGACAGCCGCCCGTAGGCCCCTCTCTCCATTCCTACAGGCTTTCCGAAAGAGTTCCTGCCTCATCCTGCGAAATGAATGCGCGCGCTCCGCGCCGCGGCCCTTCTTACAGCCCGGGTGCGGCTCCCGGAGCGCCGAAGCCTTTTACGGCTTTGAATAAAAAACCGGCGGCATCATTTATCCGTCCGGGAACACGGCCGTCCCTACGGGCAGGCACTGCAAGGGAGGCACCCACGCCCTCCGGGAATCCCGGGCTACGGCAGGGAGCCAACGCAACCCGGACCATTTTCCCAGGCAGGGGAAACAGGAGCGCCGCTCGGAACGTTACTTCACCAATTCGTCCAAATAACAGCCGTAGCCGTTATTTTTCATGGCTCCGGCCTGGATACGCAGCGTTTCTGCGGAAATCCAGCCGTTGTTGAAGGCAATCTCCTCCAGGCACGCCACCTTGAAGCCCTGGTGGTGTTCCAGGGTGCGGACAAACATGGAAGCCTCCAGAAGGGTGTCGTGCGTGCCCGTGTCCAGCCACGTATAGCCGCGCGCCAGCTTTTCCACGCGCAGAAGGCCCTGTTTCAGGTACTCCTGGTTCACGGAGGTGATTTCCAGCTCTCCCCGGGCGGATTTGGGAATCCTCTTGGCGATCTCCACCACCTGGTTGTCGTAAAAATAAAGGCCCGTCACGGCGATGTCCGACTTGGGCTTGAGCGGTTTTTCCTCAATGGAAACGGCCTTTCCTTCTTCATTGAACTCCACCACGCCGAAACGCTGCGGATCGTGCACCTGGTAACCGAAAATGGTCGCCCCGCTCGTCAGTTCAGCGGCGCGCCTCAACTTCTCCGTCAGGCCGCGACCGTAAAAAATATTGTCCCCCAGCACCAAGGCCACGGTATCTTTTCCGATGAATTCCTCCCCGATGATGAAGGCCTGAGCCAGTCCCTCCGGCCTGGGCTGCTCCCGGTATTCAAAAGTTACGCCGAACCTGCTTCCGTCCCCCAGCAGATCCTGGTACAGAGGCAGGTCCCGCGGAGTGGAAATGACGAGGATTTCCCGTATCCCGGCCAGCATCAGCACGGAAATGGGGTAATACACCATCGGCTTGTCGTAAACGGGCAGCAATTGCTTGCTGACGGAAAGCGTGACGGGATGCAGGCGCGTGCCGCTTCCCCCGGCCAGAACAATACCTTTCATATCAATTTCCTAGCCATTGGTTCCCAGACGTTCCAGACGGTATTCCCCGGACAGGATTCCCCGCCACCAGTCTTCATGGTCCAGATACCACTGAATGGTTTTCCTGAACCCGGAAGAATGGTCCTGGCGCGGAGACCAGCCCAGCTCCCTCCGTATTTTGGACGCATCAATCGCATAGCGCAGGTCGTGGCCGGGCCTGTCCTGCACAAAGGTGATCTGCTCCCGGTAGCTCCGGCCGTCCGCGCGGGGCCGCAATTCATCCAGATGGGAGCACAGCAGCTCCACCAGCTCCAGATTCGTTTTCTCGTTATTGCCGCCGATGTTGTACGTTTCGCCGGGTTTTCCGGAGGAAACGACCGTCAGCAGGGCTTCGCAGTGGTCCTCCACGTACAGCCAGTCCCGCACGTTTTCCCCCTTGCCGTACACGGGAATGGGCTCGCCGCCCAGGGCCTTCAGGACGACCACGGGAATCAGTTTTTCCGGGAACTGGTAAGGGCCGTAGTTGTTGGAACAGTTGGTAATCAGCACGGGCAGCCCGTACGTATCATGCCAGGCGCGCACCAGATGGTCGCTGGACGCCTTGCTGGCGGAATAGGGGGAATGGGGGCGGTACGGCGTGGATTCCGTAAACAGGCCGTCCTTTCCCAGGGAGCCGTATACTTCGTCCGTGGAAATATGGTGGAAGCGGAAACGCTCCTTCTTCTCCCCCTCCAGGGAACGGTAATATTCCAGGGCGGCCTGGAGCATGGAAAAGGTGCCCATGACATTGGTGGTCATGAAATCCCCCGGATCGTCAATGGAACGGTCCACGTGGGACTCCGCCGCCAGGTGCATCACCCAGTCCGGTCCGTATTCCCGCAGGGTGTTCCGCATCAGGGCGGCGTCCCGAACGTCGGCGTGCAGGAAGCGGTACGCCGGAGAGTCCGCCGCGCCGTCCAGGGAACGGACGTTGCCGGCATAAGTCAGGGCGTCAATATTCAGGACTTCATGGCCGCGCTCAAGCAGCAGCCTGACCAGATTGGAGCCGATGAATCCGGCGCCGCCCGTAACGATAACTTTCATAACACTGTTTTCAGGGAAAGATGCGGCGCCATCATACAGCAGCGGCAGGGTTTTTCAAAACAAATCCGCCCATGCCGCCGGGAACATGGAGGCATGGGCGCGGAAAAGCGGGGGCAGGAACCGCGGAACCGGCTAGCAGCTCAGTTCCCGGCAGAGGTTGATGATGTCCGGATTCACGGAATACTGCTGCCCGGCCACGGCGTCCAGGGAGGCATAGCCGTACTGGCCGTCATGGTACACCATGATCTGGTTGATGTCCCCGTTGTTCAGGGCTTCCACGGCGCGGGTGGCAAAGCGGGTGCCCATCAGGCGGTCGCGGGCGGTGGGAGAGCCGCCGCGCTGCACATGGCCCAGCACGGTCAGCCGGGTGTCCATGCCGGCGCGTTCCGTCAGCCAGCGGGTCAGGTACTGCGCCACGCGGGTGCCTTCCGCCACCACGGCGATGATGCAGCTTCCTTCCTCATTGATGACGGGCTGGAGGCGCTTGTAAATGGATTCCAGGTCGTAAGGGATTTCAGGGACGATGCAGATGTCCGCCGCGCTGCAAAGGGCGGTGGTCATCGCCAGGTAGCCGCAGTCCCGGCCCATCGTCTCAATCACGAAGGCGCGGTGGTGGGAGCGGGCCGTGTCGCGGACGGAGTCGATGCAGTCCAGAATCACGTTCCGGGCGGTGTCCACGCCCAGGCAGTAGTCCGTGCCGGCGATGTCGTTGTCAATCGTGGCCGGAATGCCGGCGAAGGGCACTTCAAAATCGTTGAAAAAGTCGTTCAGCGCGCGGAAGGAACCGTCGCCGCCCATGATAACGAGCTTGTCGATGTTGCGGTCCTTCAGGTGTTCGTAGGCCTGCTTGCGGAATTCATAATCGAAAAAGCGCTTGGACCGGGAGGAGCGGAGGAGAGTGCCGCCCCTGTAAATCATGTCGCTGGTCAGTTCCCTGGTGGCTTCCTTGATTTTTCCATCGATCAGTCCTTCCAAGCCGTCATAGACAACGTACGGGTTCATTCCAAGCTGGCGGGCATGATCCACAGCCGCCCTGATCGCCGGATTCATTCCGGCGGCGTCACCGCCTGATGTCATAATGGCTATTCCACTCATAAGTAATAAGGTTAACTTGTCCGGGGGGAAATGTTACCGGGCCGGGCAAATAATGCAAGCGCGGAGTTTTTGCTGGCGCAATAAACGGCAACGCTTCATGATGCAGCGGCATGAACGACACCGCAGCAGCCATTCTGAAGGCCACGGCCGCCCTCCGGGACGGTACGGAGCGGCTCCAGTTCGGAGACCCGGTCCACTTTACCTACAACCCGCTCACCTACGCCTGGGCGCCGCATGAGCAGTACGTGCGCGCCTACGGGAACGGGGAAAAGAGCCACTTCTTCCTGGGCATGAATCCCGGCCCCTTCGGCATGGCCCAGACGGGCGTCCCCTTCGGGGAAGTGGATGCGGTCGTCAACTGGCTGCACATCCGCGGAGAAGTCGGCAGGCCGGAGCACACCCATCCCAAGCGTCCCGTGGAGGGCTTCGGCTGCCCTCGGTCGGAAGTCAGCGGGCGCCGCCTGTGGGGGCTCTTTGCGGAAGCCTTCGGCACCGCGGAAAACTTCTTCCGTCACAATTACGTGGCCAACTACTGCCCGCTGATCTGGATGGGGGCAACGGGAGCCAACATCACGCCGGACAAATTACCGGCGGAACAGCGCGCCGCCGTGGATGCAGTATGCATGGAGCACCTGGTTTCCCTAATCACCATCCTGAACCCGCATACGCTGGTAGGGGTGGGAGCCTACGCCACGCAGAAGCTGCGGGACGCCGCCGAACGGCTCCCCGGCAAAAGCTTCACCATCGGCACCCTGCTCCACCCCAGCCCCGCCAGCCCCATCGCCAACAAGCTCTGGCCGGAACGCCCCCTCCAGCAGCTTAAAGAGCTGGGCATTTTATGAAGGGTTGAGAGTTCAGAGTGGAGAGTTTAGTGATGGAGGGAATTACTAGAGTAAAAAGCAGGAAATTTGCTGTTCGGATCGTTCGTTTGTACCAGTTTTTGTGTAATGAGAGAAAGGAGTTCGTGCTTTCAAAACAACTGCTGAGAAGCGGTACCGGCATTGGAGCCAACCTGGCGGAAGCGGAATGCGCCATCAGCAAAAAGGATTTCCTTTCCAAAATTTACATTGCCTTGAAGGAATGCTCGGAAACCCTCTATTGGCTGGATTTGCTTAAAGACACCTCTTTCCTGACGGAAGAAATGCACGCCAGCATTTACCGGGATGGAGAAGAACTCAAACGCCTCCTCACCTCCACCACAAAAACCGTCTCCCTCCAAATCAAAAAATAATTCTTAATCTAAAACTCCACTCTCCACTCTCCACTCTCCACTCTCCACTCTCCACTCTCCACTCTCCACTCTCCACTCTCCACTCTCCACTCTCCACTCTCCACTCTCCACTCTCCACTCTCCACTCTCCACTCTCCACTC
>NZ_BSQU01000010.1:0-56428 GCF_030268505.1 Akkermansia sp. NBRC 115031 | reverse complement strand
TTCCGAACCCGGAAGTGAAACGCTGCCGCGCCAATGGTAGTCGGACGATAGGTCCCGCAAGAGTAGGTCGCCGCCGGGATTTTTTTTCATCAGGCCCCGCCAGTTCCTCAACTGGCGGGGCTTGTTCGTTTTCTTGATGGAAAATCTTGAATCTCCTTCTCTTCCTCTACTCCGGCTAAGTGGAACTGAAGGAGGATGAGGCAACCAAGGAGGACGGCTATCCCTGTCGTAATAGAGTTCTTACCTTACGTAACATTTCCTTAACTATCCCTCTTTCTTTCTTAACGGTTTAAGGATATCCCTGCTATTGACGGCACCCGTTCTTCCATCAAAAATGGCGGCGTATGAAATCCCATATCATTCAGAAGCCCGTTGCGGTCATCCTGGGGAACGCCGGCAACATAGGATACCTCGCCGCCAAGGCGTTTGCGTGCCGGGGAACTGTGGTTGCCATGCTGCATGAAGCCGGTGAAGAGTCTTCCCGCGTGGTGGACTGTCTGCCAGGGGGCAATCACTTTGGCATGTCGGGCTGTCTGGGCCATCCTCCGGATCTGGCTTCCTTCGCAGGGCTGGTACATACCCTCTATGGACGAGTCGATTATTTGATCAACTGTGAGGATGCCGCGGTTGAGGTGCAGGGCCTGAATTGTTCCGCACGCAGTCACCTGTCCATTCTGCTTGAGCACGTTTTTGTTTCCGGCGCCATGGTCGTGAATATGGTCTCCCGTTCCGGAAGAAAGGTAAGATGGAGGGAACAATGTTGGAAGGAAGATGCCGCAGGGTTGGAGAATTGTCTGAATAGGAAGGACGTCCGGATAAACCAGGTTGTGATTCACCGTCCGGTATTTCGGCACGTCTCCCAGTCCAGGCTGGCTTCCTCCGCGTGTGCGGCGGCGTTATTTCTGTGCGGGAGGGAAGGGCGTCATATTCACCGTGAATACATCGTTGTCAATGGAAGAAAAGCCGCTTGGAAGCCCGGCATGAGGACGGAAGCATCCCTTTCCTTGTTCAACTCCTGTCTGGAATTTTGTTCCGTCTGTTCCCGGACGGTATTCCGGGATGCCTGACAGGCATGCCATATTTCTGTATTCTGTCGTGACAAAAAGTGTCTGTTAATATAGTATATTTCCAAGTAAGGTTATGAAGTTTCAAGGTCTTTATACAGCAATTGTGACTCCGTTTGTCGGCAATCGGGTCGATGAAGAGGCTTTTAGAATGCTTGTGGAAGCCCAGGTGGCTGCCGGCGTGGCCGGCATTGTGGCCGTCGGCACCACAGGTGAATCCCCCACCTTGACTGTAAAAGAACACTTGAGGGTGATTGAACTGGCCGTGGAGAGCGCGGCAGGCCGCATTCAGGTAGTTGCAGGTACGGGGGCCAATTCTACCGCGGAGGCCATCCATATGACCCAGGAGGCGGAGAAGATGGGCGTGGACGGAACGCTTCAGGTGTGCCCTTATTACAACAAGCCCTCCCAGGATGGCGTTTATGCCCATTTCAAGGCCATTGCGGACGCCACCCGTCTGCCGATCATGCTGTACAGCATCCCGGGCCGTTGCGGTATTGAAATCAGCGTGGAGACGGTGGGACGCCTGGCAAAGGACTGTCCCCACATTATTTGCGTGAAAGAGGCCGGCGGCAGCGTGGACCGCGTGAACCAGCTGATGCAGGTGGTTCCGGAAGATTTTACCGTCCTGTGCGGTGATGATGGCCTGACGGTTCCCTTTATGGCCTGTGGCGCCAGTGGCTTGGTTTCCGTAACGTCCAATCTGGTTCCCGGAATCATGAATTCCATCGTGAAAGCCGGCCTGGATCAGAATATGGGTGAAATGCTTTCCCTCCAGAAAACATTTTATCCACTGATGAAGGGCCTCATGACACTGGATTCCAACCCCGTCCCGATCAAGGCGGCGCTGGCGCTGAGGGGGGATATCCAGCCCGGCGTGCGGCTTCCGCTGGTTCCTTTGCCGGAAGAAAAGGAAGCCCAGCTTTCCGCGCTTCTTCAACGTTTCAACGTTCTTTGATATCTCAACTATATGATTTCCATTCTTGTTACAGGCATTTCGGGCCGCATGGGCCAGGCTGTCCAGGAGGCGGTGACGCAGAATCCGGACACCTGCGTGGGCGCCACGTACGACCAGGGGCAGGAGCTTTATCCGGCTCTCGCCAAATGCGACGTCGCCATTGATTTTTCCCACCATGCTTTCACCAGCACCCTGCTGGCGGAAGCCGTAGCCAATAACAAGCCCCTGGTGATAGGCACCACGGGGCATACGGAGCTGGAACGTCAGGAGATTATGGATGCAGCCGCATCCATCCCGATCGTATTCGCGTCCAACTATTCCGCAGGAGTGAACGCCCTGTTCTGGCTGACGCGCAAGGCGGCCCAGATCCTGGGCGGCAGCTGCGACATTGAGGTGATGGAAATGCATCACCGCCACAAGATTGACGCTCCTTCCGGCACGGCCCGGACGCTGGCGGAAATCCTGTCCGGCGCCATTGGCAGGAATTATGAAGACAGCGTGGTTTTTGGCCGCGAAGGCCTGGTGGGTCCCCGTCCCGCCAATGAAATAGGCATGCATTCCCTGCGCGGAGGGGATGTAGTAGGAGACCATACCGTGGTGTTCGCCTCTGACGGAGAACGTTTGGAGCTTACCCACAAGGCATCCAGCCGCATGACGTTTGCCTCCGGAGCGGTCCGTGCAGCTCTCTGGCTGCAGGGCAGGGAACCGGGGCTGTATACCATGGAAGACGTTCTGGGCCTTTCCCAATTATAATTTTTCCGCATCATGGCCGTCTCCCCTTCCCGGAACGGCCATGATGCCTTTTTTGCTGATGAAGAGAGCCGGCATCGCACTGGGATCCAATATGGGGGACAAAAACAGCCTGATGGTTCAGGCCAGGGACCATCTGCTGAAGATGAGCCTGTCCGACGATCCTTTCCTGCAATCCTCCCTGTATGCTACCAGTCCGCAGGGATGTCCGCATGGCGCGGATGATTATTTGAATGCCGTGGTGGAGTTCACTTGGCCCGGTACGGTGGAAGAACTGCTGGTGCATTGCCAGGGCATAGAACGCGCCCTGGGACGCATCCGCTCTGGAATCCGCTGCGAACCCCGTACGGCGGACGTGGACATCATTTACGCGGGGGACATGGTGGTCAACGATCCGCCCCGCCTGATTCTCCCCCATCCCAGGGCTCATTTGAGAAAATTTGTCTTGAAGCCTCTTTCCGACATCAGGCCGGACCTCATTCTGCCCCGCCAGGCTAAAACGGTTTCCTGCCTGCTGGCGGAACTGGATACGGATGAGGCTGACCCGCTCCTGGTATCGGAACGCTGGTAACTGCATGTTTATAGAACATCATGAATCAATCTCTTGAAAAAGCGGAACGCATCCGCGCCTGCAAGAACAGGCGGCACGTGACGCTGGTGACTGCTTATGACTACCCTACGGGCCGCCTTCTGGATGAGGCCGGCGTGGATATTGTGCTGGTAGGCGATTCCGTGGGAATGGTGCTTCTGGGGTTTCCGGATACCACCCATGTGACGCTGGACCACATGATTCACCATGTGGAAGCCACGGCGCGCGGCGTGAAGAATGCCCTGCTGGTGGGAGATATGCCCATTCATACCTATGATACGGTGGAGCAGGCCGTGCAGTCTGCAAGGAGGCTGTTCCAGGCCGGAGCGGACGCCGTCAAGCTGGAGGGGGGAGCCGCCCAGGCGGAAAAGATACGTGCCATTGTGGATGCCGGCATTCCCGTGGTAGGGCATATCGGCCTCTTGCCGCAAAAGGTGCTGGAGGAAGGCGGATATAAAATCAAAGGGAAATCCTCCGCTGAGGAGGAAGCCCTGGTAAAGGATGTGGAAGCCGTGGCGGAGGCGGGTGCCTGCGCTGTGGTCGTGGAGGGCGTGACGCCTCATGCGGCCCGCCAGATTACCGTGCATTCCCCCATTCCCACGCTGGGCATCGGTTCCGGCGCGCATACGTGTGACGGGGACGTGGTGGTGATTCATGACCTGGTGGGGGCGTTCCCGTGGTTTGTCCCGGCCTTCGTCAAACCGCGAGCGGATGTGGCCGGCAGCATGACTGCCGCCGTCAGGGAATGGATGAAGGATTCCTATACGGAACCCGGCTCCATCAGTTCATAACAGTTGACCGTTGCCTATGCTGGTATTTTCTACATGCTGGAACTCCCACCGCCACCAGGACGGGGAAGAGATGATTGATGAAATCCTCTCCCTGGGATTTGACCATGTGGAACTTTCCCACGGCATCAAGCTTTCCCTTCTGCCCGGCATCATGAGGGCGGTGGAAGCCGGAAAGGTTCAGGTGGCCGGGGTCCATAATTATTTCCCGGCACCCATCGACGAGGTGGGGGACGCTCCGGACAGCAGGCCGTTTACCGCAGATTTGCCGCAGGTGCGCGCCAAGGCGATTGAGCTGACGAAAAAATCCATGGAGCAGGGGGCCGCCCTGGGCGCCGGATATATTGTGCTGCACATGGGGACGGTGGAACCTCTGGTGAAGCGTACGGATACGGCTCATTTGCAGAGCCTGGCGCGTCAGGGAATGGTGGAAACGGAGTCATTTGCCGGAACCAAGGGGGAGTTTGTGCGCCGCCGCAACCGGCTTGCTCCCGTTTATCTGGAACGTGCCCGTGAGGCCATCCGGCAGCTTCTGCCCCATGCTGCGGAACTTGGCGTAAAGCTGGGCATTGAAGGGCGCAGCCATTATGAACAGGTTCCCAGCGAGGATGAAATGGGCCTGCTGATGCAGGAATTTGGGGAAAATCCCTTCATCGGGTACTGGCATGACTTCGGTCATATTCAAAGGAAGCACAATCTCCTTATATTGAATCATGAACAATTTCTCCGCAGGATGTCTTCCCATTTGATAGGTGGGCATGTAAACGACGTCAAGTGGCCGTCGCGGGACCACCAGGTTCCCCTGCTGGGCGGCGGAGTGCCGTTTGAACGCCTGCTGCCTTTTTTCCCGCATGGAGTTCCGCTCGTCTGGGAACTCTCCGGACGCGCTTCCGCGGAGGATATCCGTGCGGCGCGCGAATTGTGGACGGAAAAGTTTCCGGAGACGCTGGTCTGACCATCTTGTGATTGTAAATCCGGCTCATTGGATATAAAGTCGGCACGATGATAGACAAGACGACATCCCGCGTCATTCTGGGCCTTCTGGGAACGGCCTGCATCCTGATTACGGCGTTTGCCTGGTATAAAACCAGCCATGCCGCCTCTCCGGATGCCGGGATGCGCCATAATATTTATGATGAGGATGTTCCCCGGTCTGCTCCGGTGCCTGTGGATTACCGGATGATTTTGCTGACGCCCCAGGAGCTGGCAAAGGCTCCGCTGGCGGATACGTTCACGTCCCCTCTCGGAGATGAAAACGGCGCCTTTACCTATGTTGCCCAGGGACTGGGTGATATGAATGCCGCCCGTGGAGGGCGGCATACCGGACAGGATTTGAATGGGATTGGCGGCGAGAACACGGATGAGGGACTGCCCGTGAGGGCCGCCGGACGCGGGCTGTTGATTTACGCGGGAGAGCCTTCGCCGGACTGGGGCAATGTCGTCGTCCTGCTCCACCGCCTGCCGGACGGGCGTTTTGTGCAGAGCCTGTACGCTCATTTGAAAACCGTCAGCGACATTCCTTTGGGGTCACTGGTGGGGCGCGGAGAGCAGATCGGCACGGTCGGAACAGCGCACGGCAACTATCTGGCGCATCTGCATTTTGAGATGATTGAATCCATCGCCCATGAAGCGGGAATGCCGGGCTATGGAAAAACGACGTTCAACCGGATCAATCCGGATGAAGTATTGAAACAATACGCTCCCTCCCCGGAAATGATGATGCCTGATCCCGTTATTGCCCTGAAACAGGTTCAAATGGCGGCGGGATGGGAAAAGCTGCTGGAGAACCTGTACAAGGACAATAGTATGGAAGCGCTGGATAAAATCCTTCCGGACGACCGTCCGGACACGGAGGAAAAGGGAGACCGCTAACCCCGGCGTTTTCCCCGTCAGGAGCGTGTGTCTGGATTTTTGGAGACCAGCTCCTGCTGTTTCCTGGTGATTTGCAGGACGCAGACCAGCCACAGAATGCTGGCCGCCGTCATCAGCGAGCCGATCACCAGAAATGCCGTCAGGTAATGTTCCGCCCCAAAGGGGAAGAGCGCGCACAGGGTCAAAGCCGTGGTAACGAGCAGATACAGCCGCAGCGACCGGGAGGGGGCTTGCAGCATCCATGCCGCCGGATTCTTTGAAGCCCGGTATAATTCCTGAAGGATCAGGGCATTGAGCACCATGCCGACTACCGGCATGCAGCTCAGGAGGACGCTCAGGAATGGCGTGAACCGCAGCCCCGGAATTTGGAAGCCCTGGACATTGGCGGATGCCCGGTACAGCCAGATCAACTGGATGAGCAGGGAAGGAATGAACAGGATGCTGAAAAGGAAAACCAGCGGAACCGCGAAGGACGGCAGGTGAGCCATGTTCTGCTGGATGAGCATCTGGATTTCCTCATAATTGGTGACGTTGTTGGAGAAAACAATCCAGCTGCTCCAGAGCATGAAAGGCAGCAGCACGAAGCACGCCAGGATGGATAATTTGGCAAGCCCGGCCAGAGGATAACGCAAACGGTATTCCTGTTCCGCTGGCTGGTTTTCCTCCTCTGCCTCCTGCAATTCTTTCCGGACGGGGGACATTGACGGGAGAACCTGGTCCACAGGCTGCCATCCATCCATGCCCTGTTTCCAGGTGAGCGTTGTTGAGTCGATCACGCCCTGTCCCAGAAATTCACGGACTTCATATTCGGAATAGGCTCTCGGCTGGGAATCGCCGGGGAGTTTCAGGAAGTATTCACTCATTACCTGTATTTTAGAAAAAGAAGCAGGCTCTGGGCAATGGGAATTTGACGGATGACTGATAAAGTCCCATGCTAGGTGCCTGGCCTTGAATAAAAGCCATGTCGCAAGTCGTCAGAGCGCCGGGGTCTATTAAATTTCCGGAATGGATAGGCCGCTTTTCCTGTGCATATCTCTGCGCACGAACAAGATAATGCTGTTGTGCATGGAACCGCAGGAGAGAGGGCTCAAGCTGGTGTTCAAGTAAAAGTACGGGGGCAGGAAGGTTTATCAGCAAGGTCGCGGAATACACAAGTCGGAAAAGAGAAAGACCTTGTAACATGAATGAATTACAAGGTCTTGCAATGGGGAAATATGGTCGAGCTGACAGGATTCGAACCTGCGACCTCTTCGTCCCGAACGAAGCGCGCTACCAGCCTGCGCTACAGCTCGTTGTTTGTGGTGCGGCGAAGTCTACGGTTGAAAGGAGGGTTTGTCCAGTTTTTTTTATTCGCCGCGGCACTTGGTTGTGATACGGTGCCGGGGTTATGATGGATATGCTGGTACGGCTGTATGATTTGCCCGATATTGAAGAAGAGTTGCGGAAGCTGGAGAAGGACGGCATTTTGATCCGGCGGCCGGGGGCTTATGAACGCCATTTGGTGGCTGGATGGGTAGGCCGGAATTTTTCTCCCAAGTGGGTGAGTGAAACGAAGACTGCATTCAGCCGCCAGCCCATTTCCTGTTATATTGCCACACGGGAGAAGAAGATTCTCGGCTTTGCCTGCTATGACGTGACGGCGCGCGGTTTTCTTGGCCCCATGGGGGTTGCGGAGGAGGCGCGCAAGAGCGGCGTGGGCAAGGTTTTGCTGGTTTCCGCATTGAACGCGCTCCGTGAGATGGGGCATGCCTACGGCATCATCGGCGGGGTAGGGCCAGCCGATTTTTATGCCCGGACGGTAGGCGCGATGCCCATTGAAGGGAGCTCTCCCGGCATTTACGTGGATATTCTGCCGGAGCCCTGATTCCGCCTGTTGCGGAATTCATTTCCGGTTCCGGATGGCCCCTTTTCCGGCCCATCCAAAGGATGGAACCGGAAGTTGTTATTTTTTATACCCTACCGGATGGCAGAGCATGGGCGTTTGGGGGGAGGCCAGTTTCAGGGCTTTTGCCAGGGCCTCCTTGTTCATGCTGGCCCGTGGGTAGGTAGCCAGTCCCGTTCCGGAGCAGAACAGGGAGATGTTCTGGGAGACGATGCCGGCGTCCATGGCTGCCCAGGGTTCCGCCGTGTCCGTCACAAGAACCAGGCAAACGGGCGCGTCCGCCGGGCGCGCGTCCCCGTCGCTTACGGGGACCATGGCGTGGGCCTTGTGGTCATAGAGGTAGGAGGCGTCTTTCGTGCATACGTAAATTTTGACGTCCTGCCGGTTCATGGCGGACGGGGCGGTACGCTTGCCGGATTCCTGGCGGTTGATTCCGTTGGCGGCCCAGAGCAGGTCTGACAGATCTTTTTGGGAGAGCATTTTTTCAGAAAAGCTCCGGATGGATTGGCGGTCAGACAGGGCTTTCATAATTGGCGCCCCCCGTTCCAGGTCCGGCTGGTCCAGTTTGACGGGTTCCGCGGCGTGAAGGAGGGCTGTTCCGGACAGCCCCGCAGCGAGGAGGGACAGGATGATTTTTTTCATGGCTTTGCGGCGGGAGTGGTTGACGGATGCGGATGTTCCGCATTTTCCCATTAGCCGGAATTTAACATGGGGAGGGAGGGCTACAAGGTTTTTGTGCGCTTGTTTTTGCCGCCATCCGTCGGGGCGCCGCAGGGCCGTAAAAAAATCGGAAGGAGTTTTTCAAGAAAAGCCTTGAGTTCTTGCGTGAAACTGGTATTGAAGGCAACCGATTTTTCGCCCGGCGGGGGAAGGCGCCCCGATTGCCCGCCGGCCAATAAGGGGCCATGAGAAAAATCGGCAATACTAACTCATCAACCATTTAAATGAGCACAACTGAACTGGCGGAACTTATTGACAGCAAGTTCCGCGAATTGCGTGAAGGTTCCATCGTTACCGGAACCATCCAGGAAATCCGTCCCCAAGTCGTTTTGGTGGACATCGGCTACAAGTCCGAAGGCGCTATTTCCATTTCCGAGTTTGAAGACGAGGAAATCGAAGTGGGGGACCAGATCGAGGTCCTTCTGGAACGCCTCGAAAACGACGAAGGCATCGTCGTCCTTTCCAAGGAAAAGGCCGCCCATAAGCAGAACTGGGATAAGATCGTGGGCGTGTACCGCGATGGCGGCCTGGTCAAGGGTAAAGTGAAGAGCGTCGTCAAGGGTGGCCTCATGGTCAACGTTGGCGTGGAAGCCTTCCTTCCCGGTTCCCAGGTGGATATCATTCCCCCGCGCGACCTGAACGAATACGTGGGCAAGGTTTACGAATTCAAGATCGTCAAGGTGAACGACGACCGCAAGAACATCGTCCTTTCCCGCCGCGAAGTGATCGAAGCCGAACGCGCCGACCAGCGCCAGCGCTTCCTTGAAACCGTCAAGGAAGGCGACAAGGTGGAAGGCCTCGTGAAGAACATCACGGACTTCGGCGCCTTTGTCGACCTCCGCGGCATGGACGGCCTGCTTCATATCACGGATATGAGCTGGGGCCGCGTGAACCACCCGAGCGAAATGCTCCACATCGGCCAGTCCCTGGAAGTCGTGATTCTGGAAGTGGACCGCGAAAAGGAACGCGTTTCCCTGGGTCTGAAGCAGATGACGGACAATCCCTGGGCGGACATCGAACGCAAGTACCCGATCAATTCCCATGTCAAGGGCCGCGTGACCAAGCTTCTGCCTTACGGCGCCTTCGTGGAGCTGGAAAAGGGCGTGGAAGGCCTGGTGCACGTTTCCGAACTGTCCTGGGTCAAGAGAATCACCCGTCCGAGCGACGTGCTGAAGCTGGACCAGGAAATCGAAGCCGTGGTGCTTTCCATTTCCGTGAAGGAACAGAAAATCTCCCTCGGCGTTCGCCAGCTGGAAGACAATCCCTGGGCGGATATCGAATCCCGCTTCCCGATCGGCACCGTTATCAAGGGCCAGGTCCGCAACCTTACTCCCTACGGCGCCTTTGTGGGCCTGGAAGAAGGCATCGACGGCATGATCCACGTGTCCGACATGAGCTGGACCCGCAAGATCAACCACCCCTCCGAAGTCCTCAAGAAGGGCGACGAAGTGGAAGCCATCGTTCTGGAAATCAAGAAGGAAGACCAGCGTGTCTCCCTTGGCATCAAGCAGCTTGAGTCCGATCCGTGGGAATCCATCAACGACCGCTTCAAGGTGGGCGACATGGTGACCGGCCAGGTGGCCAAGATCGCCAGCTTCGGCGCCTTTGTGAACCTGAACGGGGACATCGACGGCCTGATTCACATCTCCCAGCTTAGCGAAGACCACGTGGAACGCGTGAAGGACGTGATCAAGGTGGGTGATGAAATCACCGCCCGCGTGATCAAGGTGGACAGCATCGAACGCCGCATCGGCCTTTCCATCAAGGCCGTCAATTACGACACCGAGCAGCTCCGCCGTGAAACCGCCTCCTTTGAAGCTCTCCGCCCGAGCAGCGACATGGTGGGCCTGGAACACGCCTTCAACCTGGCTACCCGTGAAAACGAAGAATGGAGCCCTTCTGAAGAGAAGTAAGCTTATCTCCGTAATTCACTGATTGATTTAACCGCCGCGAATGGTAATATTCGCGGCGGTTTTTTTTCTCATTCCAAATCAGGATGGAAAAAGTCTTGAGTTAGTTCCGCCTAAGGGATTAACTGTTCCCTTATACCATGTTGGAGCTGACCAAGAGCAATGAGGATTATCTGGAGGCCATCGGGCTGCTGTCTGAAAAGAGCGGAACGGCCCAGGTGCGGGATATTGCAGAGATGCTTAAGGTGAAAATGCCTTCCGTCACGTCTGCCGTCAAGCAGCTGGCGGACATGGGGCTGGTGGAGTACACGCAGTATGCTCCCGTCAAGCTGACGCCCCAGGGCCGCAGAATCGCGGGAAAAATCATTGTCAGCCACGGTATTTTGTTTGATTTCCTGAGGGAGGAACTGGCTCTTCCGGAAGAACGCGCCAATGAGGTTGCCTGCCAGATTGAGCATATCATGACTTTTGAGGAGATTGAAAAGCTCAAGTCCTGCCGGATACGGCCTTTTGAGGGTTCCGGGGAAGATTCTGCCGGGTAGGTTTTAGTTCCGGTGGCGGGCGGGATTTGGATCAAGCCTCCGTTGCGCTTTGGGTGCCGGCTATCCGGGAAGGACGGGATACCTCCATACACGGCCCTGTGATTCGTTCAGGCTGTGGGATATGTCCTTTCCCCTGCTTTTTCCGATAGCCGCACTGCCGGGAACAAGGACCTCACGTCCCTTGCCAGAATCTTATGGAGTATCTCCATGAGAAATTTTCCTTGAAAAAAGAATGACCGGGAGAATCGGTATTTTGCCCTTTTCCGTTCAGGTGATTCGTGATAGGTTCCCGCGCATGGATCCCCATATCGCTGCAGATCTCTCGGCGCTCGACACGGCTGTTTTGCACAGCCGTCTTTCCGAGCTCGGGAGCTATCTTTGACCTGGACGGCATTCAACAACGAGTGGCCGAGTTGGACGAACGCATGAGCGCTCCGGATTTCTGGGATGACCAGAATGCCGCGCGGGCGCTGATGGCGGAAGTGAATCCCCTGAAACACAGGATGGAGGCCTTTTCCGGGCTGAAGTCCAGGCTGGAGGATATTGACGCTACCATTGAACTGGCCCAGGAGGCGGATGATGACGACCTGGGCCGGGAGGCCGTGGAGGAGTTTGCCAAATGGCAGAAGTCCCTGGCGGATTTTGAGCTGCTTACCTTGCTGAACAGTCCGCAGGACCAGGCTTCCTGTTACGTGACCATCCACGCCGGGGCCGGCGGCACGGAAGCCTGTGACTGGGCGTCCATGCTGATGCGCATGTACATCCGCTGGTGTGAGCGCCGCGGCTTTTCCGTGACTTATCTGGAAAGCACGGACGGGGATGACGCCGGCATCCGTTCCGTGACCTTGAAGGTGGATGGAGAGTATGCTTACGGTTATTTGAAGAATGAACGCGGCATCCACCGCCTGGTGCGCATTTCTCCCTTTGATTCCGCCGGTAAGCGGCACACTTCCTTCGCCTCCCTGGACGCTACGCCGGAGGTTTCCGATTCCATCAGTATTGAGATTCTGGACAAGGATTTGAAGGTGGACACCTACCGTTCCGGCGGCAAGGGCGGCCAGAATGTGAACAAGGTGGAAACCGCCGTGCGCATCACGCACATTCCCTCCGGAGTGATCGTAGCCTGCCAGAACGAACGCAGCCAGCTCCGCAACAAGGAGGAGGCCATGAACATGCTGCGCGCCAAGCTGTACCAGATTGAGGAAGACAAGAAGCAGGCGGAAGCTGACCGCCAGTACAGTGAAAAGGGGGACATCGGCTGGGGCAACCAGATCCGTTCCTACGTCTTCCAGCCTTACCAGATGGTGAAGGATTTGCGCACGGGCGTGGAGTCCGGCAACATTCAGGACGTAATGGACGGCAACCTGGACCCCTTCATTGAGGCCATGCTGCGCGGCCACAAGCGCGAACGCTGACGTTTTCCTTCCCTTCTTATGGCCGCTGGACTGGTTATTGACGTTCTCTCCCTGTTCCCGGAGATGGTGGAAGCCCCCCTGGGCGGCAGCATCCTGGGGAAGGCCCGTGAAAAGGGGCTGGTGGAGGTGCGCTGCCATAACATCCGTGACTGGACGGTGGACAAGCACCGCAAGACGGACGACTACCTCTGCGGGGGCGGCCAGGGCATGCTGCTGAAACCGGAACCCATTTTTGCCGCCGTGGAGGAACTCCGCAGGCCGGAAACGCGCGTGGTGCTGATGACCCCGCAGGGCCGCACTTTCAATCAGTCCCTGGCCGGGGAGCTGGCCGCATCCGGCGGTCACCTTATCATCCTCTGTGGGCATTATGAGGGGGTGGACCACCGCGTGGTGGAAGAACTGGTGGATGTGGAGCTGTCCATCGGGGATTATATTCTCACGAACGGAGCGATTGCCGCCGTGGTGGTGATTGATGCCGTGGCGCGCCTGATTCCCGGCGTGCTGGGGGATGAACGCTCTTCCGTGGAGGAGTCTTTTTCCAACGGCCTTCTGGAGGCGCCCGCCTATACCAAGCCGAACGTGTTCCGCGGGCTGGCCGTTCCGGACATTCTGCTGGGCGGCAACCACCCCGCCATTGAAAAGTGGAAGCATGCGAAGTCCCTGGAGCGTACGCGGCTGAACCGTCCGGATTTATGGAGAGCGTGGCTGAAGGCGCATCCGGAGGATGCCGTGGAATGAGATATTTGACCGCCGCGTCAAATTTCTCTTGCCAAGACCGGGGCCTTCCGTTATAAGACCTCGCCTGCCACCGCGAGGGTGGTGTAAAGCACCTTTCTGAACCTTTTACAAAACACAAGATCATGTCCAAGCATTCCAGCCTCAAAGCAACCGGTACCGTAGGCGGCAAGCGTTCCGTCCTGAAGCGTTTTGAACGCGTCAAGCTTCTCAAGGAACGCGGCGAATGGAAGAAGGGCCAAAGCCCCCTCGGCCTGCCGAAGACCAAGCATGAAGCTTAAGCCTGCTTTTACCCCCTCCGGAGAGTTTCCCGGCGGAGTCATGCACGGCAAGTCATTTTCCTAATACAGGAAGCCTCTCGGATGTCTATGAACCGAGAGGCTTTTTTCTTCCGGCAAAGAAGGCTTTCCCTCTTTTTGGGGCGCGTGAATTGCCGTAATACAAACAATACAAAACCATCCGCTGAGATAGCGGACATTATACCAATATGAGTGAAGAACAACATGGCTCCGAAGAAAACGGAGGTATCCGCATTAATAAATTCCTTGCATCCTGCGGCATTGATTCCCGCCGGGTGGCTGACAGACTGATTGAGGAAGGACGCGTGGAAGTGAACGGGAAGGTTATTGATACGCCCGGAATGAGGGTGACGGAGAAGGATTTCGTGAAGGTGGACGGCCGCCACATGACTCCCATGGAGGAGGTTGTGGTGCTGCTGAACAAGCCGCGCGGGTACGTATGCAGCCGTGAAGCCCAGGGGGCCATAGGCACTGTTTACGACCTGCTGCCGCCGCGCCTGCGCCATCTGAATTACGTGGGACGGCTGGATGCGGATTCCGAAGGCCTCCTGATCATGACGAACAAAGGGGAGCTGACCCAGACCCTTTCCCACCCCACCGGCGGGATTGAAAAGGAATACTGGGTGACGGTAGATCAGAATTTTGACAATTCCGTGCTGATGCAGTTTTTGCGCGGAGTCCGCATCCCGGAAGGCAATGCCAAGGCCAAGTACGTCTGCCGCGCTTCCGCGCGCCGCGCCTGCATTGTTCTGGAACAGGGGTTGAAACGCCAGGTGCGCCAGATGTTCCAGTGCCTGGGTCTCCGTGTCCGCAAGCTGGTGCGCGTGCGCATCGGCTCCCTGTGGGGGGGGGATCTGGAACCCGGAAGCTGGAGATTCCTGGATGATGCGGACGTAGCCCTGCTGCTGAAGAATCCTCCCCGCCAGCGCAAGTACCTGGGCGCTTCCCAGCTTGTCGCCGGGACCTCCGCCAAGGGCGAACAGAGCGGGAAAGACAATGATTCCGATGAAGGTTATGTATTTAATCCGGAAGATTTTGAGGCTGGGGATTCTTATGAACCTACTCCGGAAATGAAAACCCGCTTTGCGGATACGGAAGACGAGGATGAAATCAAGGACGGTGAAGACCTTCGGGATGATTCCGGATTCCGTTCCCGCGAACGCCGGGAAGATGGTTTCCGTGGACGCCGTGAAGGCGGCTTCGGTGGCAGTCGCCGTGAGGGAGGATTCCAGCGTCGTGAAGGAGGTTTCGGAGGAGACCGCCGCGAGGGAGGCTTCAAACGCCGTGAAGGAGGATTTGGCGGAGACCGCCGCGAGGGAGGCTTCAAACGCCGTGAAGGAGGATTTGGCGGAGACCGCCGCGAGGGAGGCTTCAAACGCCGTGAAGGCGGCTTCGGAGGAGACCGCCGTGAAGGAGGTTTCCAGCGCCGTGAAGGCGGCTTCGGTGGAGACCGCCGCGAGGGAGGCTTCCAGCGCCGTGAAGGCGGCTTCGGAGGAGACCGCCGCGAAGGAGGTTTCCAGCGCCGTGAAGGCGGCTTCGGAGGAGACCGCCGCGAGGGAGGTTTCCAGCGCCGTGAAGGCGGCTTCGGAGGAGACCGCCGCGAGGGAGGTTTCCAACGTCGCGAAGGCGGATTTGGCGGAGACCGCCGTGAAGGAGGTTTTCAACGCCGTGAAGGCGGCTTTGGCGGAGACCGCCGCGAAGGAGGCTTCCAGCGTCGCGAAGGAGGTTTTGGGGGTGACCGTCGTGAAGGAGGTTTCAAACGCCGCGAAGGCGGTTTCGGAGGAGACCGCCGCGAGGGAGGCTTCCAGCGTCGTGAAGGCGGTTTTCGCAAACCGGGCTTTGGCGGCAGATCTTCCGGCGGTTTCTCCCGCGGAAACAGGGGCCGTTAATGATTGACTTGTTCCGGTATGAAGAAGCAGTGCAAATGGTGGCTCCTTGCCGGATTGTGTGGGCTGTGCCTCGTTCAGCCTCCGCTTCATGCGTCTCAGGATGTTCCCTCCCCGGCTCCTGCCGGTGAGGGGGATTTTGGGACGTACCTGTCCAGTCTTCAGGAGAAAGCCCATAACGGGGATAAAGCTGCCGCCCGGGAACTGGCCGTGCATTATGATGTGGAGGGGAATGCCCCAGAGACGTCCAAATGGATGTCTGAATACGTTTCCCTGGCGGAGAAGGAGGCCAATGGCGGGGACGTGGATTCCATGCTGGATTTGGGCAAGCTGTTTTATACAGGCAGCCGCCTGTACCCCAAGAATCTTGAAAAGGCCCGGTACTGGTTTGCCCGCGCCGCTGACAGCGGCAATGCCGCGGCCCAGTACCAGGTGGCTGTAATGGCCTCCAAGGGAACAGGCGGTCCGAAGAATGAGGAAATGGCGGCCCGCTATTATGAAAAAGCCCTCCAAACATGGAGGAAAGAGGCTGACGCCGGCGATTCCAAGGCGGCGTTGTGGGTGGCCCTTGTTTATGAACGGAAGCTGGTTCCGGACAGCTCTCCGGAAAAGTCGGTTCCGTACCTCCTTCATGCGGCGGAAAGCGGCAACCTGACGGCACAGGGGCTTCTGGCATTCAAGTACCGGGATGGCCTGGGCGTCCCGCAGGATGCGGCCAAGGCCGTGGAATGGTTTGAAAAGGCGGCTGGCCGGAAGGATCTGGGCGCCGTCATGGAACTGGGCATGATGTACCGGGACGGCAAGTATATGCCCCCTGACCGGGAAAAAGCCCTCAACTGGTTTGAAAAAGGCGCGGAATGGAAGGATCCGTACAGCATGGCTGCCCTGGCGGACATGCTGATGGAAGGCTCTCCTTCCGGAGAACAGGCGGCGCGCGCGCTGGCCCTGTACCGTGAAGCCGCCGCCATCGGTTACCCCCCTGCCGCCCTGAAGGCCGCGGAATTGCTCCAGAACGGGAAGGGAGGGGAACTGGATGCGGATGAAGCCTACAGGCTGCTGCGGCGCGCGGCAGACGCAACGGGGGACCCCAAGGCCATGTACATGCTGGCCCAGGTGTATTATACGCGGGGCGATGATGCGCAGGGGGATTCCCTGATGAAAGCATCCGCCCAGGCGGCTTATCTGCCGGCCATGAACCGCATGGCGCGCCTCCATCTTCTGCCGGGCAGCACCCTGTCCTGGAATCCGGTGCTGTCCTATTATTATTGGAACCAGGCCGGAGAACTGGGGGATGAAGGGGCGGCTTCCGCCGCGTTCTGGCTGCTGTGGGGCAGCATGGCTACGCTTTCCCTGGTGATTTTCCTGGTCGTTTGGCGTTTCCACCGTTTTGCCGTTAGAAGGCTTGCGGAGCAGCAAAAACAGGAACAGGAATCCTCTGATGACGCATGAAGCGTATTATGGAGTATCCGTCATGAAAAAAATCTGTTAAAAACACCGTAGCACTCCATGATGAACACGTTAGCTATTTTTGGTCTGGGAACGCCGGAGATTATCGCCATTCTGGTGATCGTTTTCCTGCTGTTCGGCGCTAAGAAACTCCCGGAATTCGCCCGCGGCCTGGGCAAGAGCCTGGGAGAGTTCAAGAAGGCCAAGTCCGAGTTTGAAGAGGAGCTGTTGAAGACGGAAAAGGAAACCGTGAGCGATGCTTCCGCCTCCAAGCCGGAGTCCCGCCCCTCTCCCGAGCTTTCCCAGCCCATTGACGTGGAAGCGGAGACGCCGGCGGAAACCAAGCCGGAAGACAAGTAAGTTTTTGCAGCCTGACGGCGGCATGTACAGGGCGGGAGATTCCCGCCCTTTTTGTACCCTGGCCGCAAAGGTTTTCTGAAAAGTGGGAGGGAGCGTCTTGAAAAGCCATGGCTTTCAAGAGGCGTGCGCGTTCATAACGGAATTTTCCTCAGAGAGTTCGTGCGGGTTCTTTTTCCCGGTAGTTATACAGGTATTATTTCTAGACGCGGGATGTTCCGGTTTTCAGTCATGATGCAGGTCCGGGGCGTTGTGTGTATTGCCGGATAGGTTTTTACAAGGGCCGGAAACCGGGCGGGGATGGAGGTGAAGCTTGACGTTTGCAGAAATGCGGTACGGAGCGGAGGACGGTTCAAACTGTAGTTTTCTTCTCCAAGGCTGGCGGAGAGAGAAAGGGCATGATTCTTCTTGATTGACGTATCGCGGTTTCCAAAAGGGTTGCCGTTTCCGGCGCGGGAAATTGTTTACGCCCCGGCAGTTTCCTTCTTTCTCTTTTCAGAGGGGCAAGTCCTTTGAATTGCAAGCTTCAGGCATTGATTTCTTGCGTTGGCCGGAGGCTTGTTGTACACATGTATTAATGAAAATTCATTTTTGCGGAGCGGCGGGTACGACGACGGGGTCCCAGCATTTGCTGGAGGTGAACGGGAGCAGGATTCTTCTGGATTGCGGCATGTACCAGGGGCGGCGTGAGGAGGCCTGGCACATCAACAAGGATTTTCCCTATTTTTCTCCGGCGGAGGTGGATGCGGTGGTTCTTTCCCACGCGCACATCGACCATTCCGGCAACCTTCCCAATCTGGTGAAGCAGGGGTTTCAGGGGAATATTTACAGTACGTTTGCGACCCGGGACCTCTGCCAGCTCATGCTGGCGGACGCCGCCCGCATCCAGGAGCACGATTGCGCGTTCATTAATAAGATGAACAAGCGCCGGGGCATTCAGCAGCCGGAGATTTACCCCACTTATTCCGAGCAGGACGCGGAACGGTGCATGCGCCAGTTCGTGAATATCGGGTATGATCGGCCCATTCCCGTCGTTCCGGGCGTGACGCTCACGTTTTATGATGCGGGCCATATCCTGGGGGCCGCCCAGGTGTGCCTGGATATTGAGGACCGGGAAGACGGACGGAAGAAACGCTTCCTGTTTTCCGGGGACGTGGGGCGTGGGGATAATGAACTTCTCCGTGACCCCGTGCCTGTTCCGGATGTGGACATTTTGCTGATGGAGAGCACCTATGGCGGACGTTTCCATGAGGCTCCCTCCCGTGATGACGAGACCTTCTGCCGGGCCATCAAGGAGGCTCTGGCGCTGGGCGGCCGCGTTTACATTCCGGCTTTTGCCGTGGAACGCACCCAGCAGCTTCTTTACCTGCTGAACAGGGCTTATCATGAAGGCTCGCTGCCTTTGCTGCCCGTGTATGTGGACAGCCCCATGGCCGTGGGCGCCACGGAAATATTCCGCATTCATCCGGAGTGCTTCAACAAGGAGGTGTACGATTTCCTGTTCCGGGAAAAGGATCCGTTCTGTTTTGAACAGCTGCGGCTTATCCGTTCCGTAGGGGAATCCCAGGAGCTGAACAAGATGAACGGGCAGGCTATTATTATTTCCGCCTCCGGCATGTGTGAAGCCGGGCGCATCCTCCACCACTTGGCAAACAACATCGGCAACCCGAAGAATACGGTCCTTTTTGTGGGCTATTGCGCGGAACATACGCTGGGCCGCAAGATCATGGACGGGTGGAAGGAGGTTCCCATCCTGGGCAAGCAGTACACCGTCCGGGCCAGGATACGGGAGATGGATTCCTTCTCCGGGCATGCAGACCATGGAGAGTTGCTGGAGTATTTTGACAAGACCGGTGGGCCCAAAAGGAACATCATCCTGGCGCACGGGGAGGAGAAAGCTTCCCTGGCTCTGGCGGAGGCGCTCAGGGAGCGGCAGCCCAATCCCGTTTCCATCGCGCAACTGGGAAGCGCCATGGTGCTCTGACGTTCCGGCGTGCCTGGCGGCTTTCCGCTGCGCCTGCACGCATTCCGGTTCCTCTTTCAGGGTACGCCATTTTTGCGGCGGATGCGCCCGGCGTGTTCCAATCAAGTCATGACGGCAGGATGGCTGTGCTGGCCGCTTGACCCGGTGTGTTTACGGGGCTAGCGTGCAGGTATGCCTTCCTTGTTTATTGAATATCCCAAGTGCACGACTTGCCAGAAAGCCAAAAAATGGCTTGATGAACAGGGCGTTTCCTATAAGGACCGCCACATTGTGGAGCAGAACCCCACGGAGGAGGAGCTCCGGACCTGGATTGAAGAGAGCGGCTTGCCGTCCAAGAGGTTTTTCAATACCAGCGGCCTGCTGTACAAGAGCATGAATTTGAAAGACAGGCTTCCCGGCATGAGCCTGGAGGACCAGGTGGCCCTGCTGGCTACCAACGGCATGCTGGTCAAACGCCCCATTTTAATCACCAACGGGAGGATCTGCGTCGGCTTCAAGGCTGACGAATGGAAAGCCGCCCTTCATCCCTGATTCCCGCCATGCCCCTGATTACCCGCACCAAGCAAGGCGCAGCCAATTTCGGTCCCTGGGAGAACGTCGTCAGGGTGCTGATTCTGGTATGGTTCATGCTGTACACGCTGAATGCCATTCCGGACGTTCACCCGCTGGTAGGCCGCATTGCGGCCAAGGTGAATTACTGGATCAGCTATTTCTTTGTGTTTGAGTACATCCTGCGGGTGCTGTGCGCCAAGCCGCGGAAGGCTTATATCTTCAGCGGCATGGGCATTCTGGATTTCATCGTCTGCGTGCCGTTCCTGGGCATGTTTTTCGGGTTGGACTGGCAGATTCTTTATTCCCTGCGGATTGTCCGCGTGCTGGCCATCTTCAAGCTGGCCCGGTTTAACGAAACTGCGGCCAGTTTTAAAAAGGCCTTTTACCTGATCCGGGATGAGTTTTTCCTGTTCTTCTCCGTGATCCTGTTCATGCTGTACGTCACGTCCCTGGGCATTTACATTGCGGAGCATGAAGCCCAGCCGGAGAAGTTCCGCTCCTTTTTTGACGCTCTCTGGTTCGCCGTGGAGACCCTGAGCACGGTGGGGTATGGCGATCTGGTGCCTATTACGCCCATGGGGCGCATTTTTACCGGGGTGATCATGTTCATTGCCGTATCCATCATCGCCATTTCCACGGGTCTCATCACGTCCGCCTTTTCCCGCGTGTGGCAGCAGGAAAACGTTTTTGCGCACCGCCGCAAGCGGCCCGCGGACAAGGCCGCGGCTGACGCCGGCGGCGAAGAAGGGGAGGCCAAATAGCCCCCCGGTCTTTTTTGAGGACTGCTCAACTCCGGTCCATGGATTTTTGAAACAGGCTTGAAAAGGAACGGCCGCCTTTCCACGGGGAAGGGCGGCCGTTGCGTAAAAGCGGGAAAAGAGTTTTCCTTAGCTGTTGTACATTTCCGTGTAGTACTGGTCCGCCATGCGGTCGGAGTCGAATTCGGGGTAGATGTCCGTCATCGCATTGAAGACGATGTCCATCCACTTGTCGTTGTGATCGTAGTAGAGCGGCAGGATATTGTCGTCCAGGATGTTGTAGAAGTTGTCGCGGTCGGAGCGGTCGCGGGCTTCCGGGGAGAGGTGCGGAGCCGCTTCCGGGATGACGAAGCAGTTTTCCCCATCCTTGGCGAATTCACAGATCCAGCCGTCATTGGTGGAGACGGAGATGGAGCCGTTCATGGCGGCGGACATGCCGGAGGTGCCGGAGGCTTCCCGGGTGACTACGGGGTTGTTCAGCCACACGTCGGAACCGTTTTTCAGGTAGCGGCTCAGGCCCAGTTCATAGCCGGTGAGTACGGCGGAACGGGGGTATTTGGCCGTCATGTCGTTCAGGCGGTTGAAGATTTCAATGGCGCCGTGGTCCATCGGGTAGGGCTTGCCAGCCCAGATGAATTGCACCGGATAATTGGTGCGCTGGAGCATGCGTTCAAACATGGTGGGATTGCCGGTGACCAGGTCCGGACGCTTGTAGGCCGCAAAGCGGCGCGCCCAGACGATGGTGAGGCAGTTCGGGTCAAAAACGCGCCCCGTCTGCTCGCCCACCATGCGGAAGAGGGCTTTTTTCAGGGCGCGCTTGCGGCGGATGAAGGCCTCCTTGTTGCGGGCCTGGAAGGCTTCCGCCAGTTCCGGGTCCTGCCAGTATTTCTGGTTCTGGGCGTTCGTGATGTGGATGATGGGGCACACGCCTTCATAGTCCTTCCACATCTGGCGGGAAACTTCGCCGTGGAGCTTGGAGACGCCGTTGGCGATGTGGGAGAGGCGCAGGGCGGCCAGCGTGTAGTTGAACGTGTTGTCCGTCAGGCCTACGGCGGCGCGCACCTGTTCCATGGAAAGCCCGTCGAAGAAGGAGAACGTGTTCATGGTGTTCACATCCATCTTTTCATTGCCGGCTTCCTCCGGAGTGTGGGTGGTGAAGACGAAGCGCTTGCGCACTTCCTCCACGCTGCCGGTCTTGGCAAGCACGTGGAAGGCGGCGGCCAGGCCGTGGGCTTCGTTCAGGTGGTAGATTTCCGGTTCAATGCCCAGCTCGTCAAAGAGGCGGGCGCCGCCCTTGCCGAGCAGCACGTACTGGGCGATGCGGGTGAAGCCGTTGGCGTCGTACAGGCGGCGGGAAATGTTGCGGCTTTCCTCGTCGTTTTCCTCCAAGTCCGTGGAAAGGAAGAACATGGGGGCGGTGCCGAAGGTTTCAGGATTCAGGAAGTAGGCCTTCACCCAGACGGGCGCGCCGCAGACGTGAATGAGGAATTTGATGTTGTGGTCTTCCAGGAACGGGTAGTTCTTGCGCATGTATTGCGTGGCCATGGAACCGTCTTCCGCCCGGATCTGGTTGTAGTAGCCGTAGCTCCACAGGATGCCGACGCCTACGAGGTTCTGCCGCAGGTCGTGCGCGCTGCGCATGTGGGAGCCGGACAGGTAGCCCAGGCCGCCGGAGTAGATTTTGAATGAATTGTCAATGGCGTATTCCATGGAGAAGTACGCTACGCTTTTTCCGTATTTGGGGTCGATTTCATACGGATGTTCGAAAATGGTGGGTAAAAATGATTTCGCCATGGTTCTGTAAGTAGAGTAAAGCGTTCAACAGGTGAACCGTATGCCTTGGTATCATGATTCGTCCATATTGGAAAGGGCAAATTGCGTGTGTGTCTGAATTGTTGATTGAACAGGAATGCCTTTCCGGAGTTTGCTTTCCGGGGTTTTACCGGGCCGGGAAGAAGGGGATGCGGCGGTGCCCCAGACCTCCGTTCCGGAAGCGGTTTTCCGGTGCGCCGGAAACGAATTTTGGGCTTGCCGCCGCAGGGGAAAAAGAGCATGAATGGGGGCATGAAAGCTCTTGTAAAAACGCAGGCAGGACCCGGTTTGGAACTGATGGATGTCCCCATGCCGGAAGTCGGCCCGAACGATGTCCTGATTAAAATTCATAAAACAGCCATTTGCGGCACGGACCTTCATATCTGGAACTGGGACAAGTGGGCCCAGCAGACCATTCCCGTGGGGATGCACGTGGGCCATGAGTTCTGCGGCGTGATTGAATCCGTGGGTTCCTCCGTAACGGAATACAAGCCCGGGGAAATCGTTTCCGGGGAAGGCCACATCGTCTGCGGCCACTGCCGCAGCTGCCGTTCCGGTCAGAAGCACCTGTGCCCGAACACGAAGGGCGTTGGCGTGAACAGGCCCGGCTGCTTTGCGGAGTATCTTTCCATTCCCCAGGACAACGTGGTGCGCATCCACAAGAGCATTCCGATGGAAATCGCCTCCATCTTCGACCCCCTGGGCAACGCCGTCCATACGGCCCTGTCCTGGGACATGGTAGGGGAAGACGTCCTGATTACGGGCGCGGGAGTCATCGGCTGCATGGCCGCCGCCGTCTGCAAGAAGGCGGGAGCCAAGACGGTGGTTATCACGGACATCAATGATTTCCGCCTGAGCCTGGCCAAGACGCTGGGCGCGGACCGTACCGTGAACGTGACCCGTGAAAAACTGGAGGACGTAATGAAGGAGCTGGAAATGACGGAAGGGTTTGACGTGTGCCTGGAAATGAGCGGCGCCCCGTCCTGCCTGAAAGACATCATCGACAATTCCCGGAACGGAGCCAACATTTCCCTGCTGGGCATCCAGCCGGACGGCTCCAGCATCGAGTGGAACAAGTTTATCTGGAAAGGGCTGAAGATGAAGGGCATTTACGGCCGTGAAATTTTTGAAACCTGGCACAAGATGGATTCCATGATCCGCAGCGGCCTGAATATAGCGCCCATCATTACGCACCGGCTGCCCTACACGGAATTCCGGGAAGGCTTTGAGGCCATGAATTCCGGCAAGTCCGGCAAGGTGGTTCTGGACTGGATTGTCTGATTTATCTGCTTTTTTACCGTGTAACGAATGCCCCGGCTTCCAGATGGAACGCCGGGGCATTTTTTAAGAAGGCACAGGATAGGGGGTGCGGATTTGCTCCCGGAGCGTCAAGCGGTTTTTCTGGGCGTGGGTGGCGTTTGGGCATCCCGGGCCCGGGCGCGGCGTTCCTCCTTCATGCGGCGGGCGTAGCTGTCGTCGTCTTCCTCAAAGGCGTCCGGATGGGTCAGCCGGAGCCTCCGCACCACCTTGTCATGGTCCTCCGGGGAAACCAGGTCCGTGAACAGGCCTCCGTGAAGATGGTCCACCTCGTGCTGCAGGCAGCGCGCCAGGAGCCCGTTGCATTTGATGGTCACGGTGCGTCCGTCCATCAGGGTCAGGACAGCCTTCACGCAGGAGCGGCGCAGGACGTCCGCATACACCTTGGTGATGCTCAGGCAGCCTTCCCGGTACGGCACATTCCTGCCGAAGGGGTGGAGGACAGGATTGATGAAATTCAAGGGCATGATTTGCGCCAGCGTGGCCGGGCGTCCGTCCACTTCCAGCCATGTAGTAGTGGCGTCCGTGGGCGGAATATTGATGGTGACCATCTGAATGGCCCTTCCCACCTGCGGAGCGGCCAGGCCTATGCCCCCCTGGGCCAGGGTTTCCTGCATGTCGTCCAGGAAGGAAAGAAGGTCTTTGTTGATATGAACCACGGGGCTGCATTCCTCCCTCAAAAGGGGGTGTCCGTATTGAAGAATGTCAAGAATCACGGCGGATAGGATGGAGTTGGTAATAAGGTGTGACCTCCGGGTTCGGGAGAGTGTTCATGATATTTAAAAGAATATTTCCGCACATCAAGAATGCGGGAATGTTTTTTCCGGATGAAATGAAAAGGCCTTGAACTTTGGGGACGCTTTCTTACGGTAACCATGTTGCCACGATGCGGGCCGGGCTCCAGAGCCTCCCTCATCAACGCCGCTTTCTCATGAAACTCAGTTCCCGTTTTTCCCTGTTCCTGAATTTGCCGCTGTTGGGAGGCGCGTGTTTGCTGGCACTGTGTTCCTGCGGGGACAAGGAGGAAGGGGAAAGGGCTACGGAGGAAAAGGAGGCTGAAAAGCTTTCCCCGGTGGAATCCTATGAAGAACTGCTTTCCCTGCGCCTGAAGGACGTGGAGCAGATGACGGATCTGGTCGCTTCCATCCAGGACCGGGCTGCGGGAGAGGCCGTGATGGTGGAACTGGGGCGGTTGACGGACAGGCTGAAGCTTTACGACATGAACTGCGGGCGGCTGATGATTCTGAATCCGCGCGTGCATGAAGAGTCCCGGGAGGCTCACCCCTCCTTCCATTCCATTCTCCGGGAGCGCGTGGACAAGGCCCGCGACCGGATGATGCAGGCGATGCTGAAGCTTCATGAACTCAAGTATTACGATTCCGCCGTCATCAGGGATGATCTGGAAAAGTACGGTCTCAGCCTGACGGACGAACGGATGGCCCAGTATTTGAACGACAGGATACTGCCGTTCCTGAAAGCGTATCTGGAGCAGTACGCCACCATGGTGGACATGCTGGAGGGGATTGACAACAAGGTGGCTGCGGAGGCTTATGCCATGTCCGTAGCCCTTCAGGGGCGCATGGTCAGGGAACAGATGGACAATATCACCCGGCTGGAGCAGGAGTACGGAGAATGGCTCCCCGGTTTTGAACGGCATTGCCACGACGGGTTGGAGAAGATGAGGAGAAGGGCGGACGAGAACCGCAAACGCGCTTTCCGGGCGCTCCTGAAGCTGGTGACGGCCAGAATGTATGATTCCCCGTCCATGCAGAAAGCAGTGGTGGGGCTTGAGATGGAACAGCCCAGGCTGGTGGATTTTCAGGAGTTCTGGGCTGATCCCATCATGACCATGGAGGAGTTCTGCCTGTGTTTGGAAAGAATCCAGCATCTCCTGCGCGGCATTAAGGATACCGGAACGGCGGACCAGCGCGCCATGGAGCTGGTGGAAGTGGTGGCCAGGCTGAAAAGGCTGCGCTACGTCGTGGATGATTTTCAGAAATCCGGCCGCATGAACCAGGTAAAAACCAGGGATCTGGAACGCATCAGCCGCCGTGCGGAGGAAGCGGAAATGGCCGTTTCCAGTACCATGGCCCATCTTATCGTGGAGACGGACGTTGTGACCCGTTCCCCCCTTCTTTCCCGCGCCATGGGCTTTTACCGCTATGTGATGTACACGCACTGAGGGCTGCATGCCGGAAAGCGCCTATTGACATCCGGCGTCGGAACGGGACAATCTGCCCATGATGGATGTTGATTTTTCCGGAAGTGCCGTGGTCGTGACGGGCGGAGCCGGCGGCATTGGCCGCGCCATTGCGGAGGCTTGCGCCGCAGCAGGCGCACGCGTGGCGGTGCTGGATGTGAAGCATGAGGAAACGGCCTCCCTGCTGGAAGAATTGCCGGGAGAAGGCCATCTCTGCGTGACGGGTGATGCGGGGGTGGAAGAGGACGTGCGTTTTTTTGCGGAAAAAGTGTTGGAGCACTTCGGCCGGGTGGATGTCCTGGTAAACAATGCATGCATCACCCGCCACGGCATTCTTTCCGGCTGCTCTTATGAGGACTTTAATGAAGTTCTGCGCGTGGGCGTTGCTGCCCCCTACCTGCTCAGCCTTTTGTTCCGTGATCATTTTTCCCGCGGGGCTTCCATCGTGAACATCGCCTCCACCCGCGCTTCCATGTCCCAGAAGGATACGGAAAGCTACAGCGCGGCCAAGGGAGCCCTCATCTCCCTGACCCACGCTCTTGCCATGAGCCTCGCGCCCCTCGGCGTCCGGGTGAACAGCATCAGCCCCGGCTGGATTGACACGGGGGCCTTTGGAGCCTTGTCCCCGGAGGACGGCCTCCAGCATCCTTCCGGGCGCGTTGGAACGCCGGAGGATATCGTTCAGGCTGTGTTCTTCCTCTGCCGCTCCGGCTTCGTCAATGCGGAAAACCTGGTCATTGACGGCGGCATGACCCGGATGATGGTGTATCACGGGGATGAAGGCTGGACGTTCCGTCCGGAGCCGCCGGACACGGTCCCCTCATGACGGCAGCCGGCGGCTGCGGCAGGTATCCGGAGTTTCCCGGGTCATGGAATACGTACACGTGCGGGAAAAACATTGCCCGCATGCGGATGAAGCAAGGGCGGGCACGAACGCGGAGGCGAGTTTTTGTTTGGAACGGCCTGGTTCGTCATTCCCCGGAGCACAGGTTATACATGCCCAGGCAGGGGGTAACGACAATGCCGACCGGAATAAGAAGGATATTGACAATCACGGTACCGGGGGCGTCAATCACGCAGCTCTGTGCTCCCGCCAGAATTCTCCGGCCTGTGGAGGGAGCGCTGATGATCTTTACGGCTGCTACGGTAGGAGAAGCGTTTTCTTTCCTGCCCAAGTTCAGGTGGGGAAGGGTAATTTGATGCGCTCCATACAGGGAAAACCGGGGAGGAACGGTGAAATTCTCTTCAAATACCATGCTCAGGAGGTCTTTGTATTCTATGGGATCGGGAAGGTCTTTCTTGTTAAGCTTCAAAAAGACGGTCTTTTCCGTTCCCGGAATATCCTCCATTTGTGAAATGAAGTCTGACTGGGCCATGGGCGGTCCGATGACCGGAGTTTCCTTGCGCTGGTCGCATTGAACGGCTTTGATGTAAACGAAGCCGTTTTTCACATAGGCGCGGTCATCCAGTTCCCAGTTGCGGTAAACGGTTCCGGCATTCAGCGTCTGGGCGGCCGTATTGACGGAAATGCAGGCGCACGGCAGCAGGAATGCCGTCGGCAGTAGGAGGAAACGTTTCATGGGGTATTGCCGTGGATAGCAGTATACTGACTGACAGTCAATATAAAATAAGAAGAGCCGCTCCTTTCCGGAGCGGCTCCAATATTCCCTTCACGGGAGCAGAATGATAAAAGTCAGCGAATGGTGACGCGGGGGTCGTTCGCCAGGACATCGGCCAGTTCGTCCCAGCCGTCTTCCGTCTGGAGCTGGAACATCTGGAGGTAAACGGACGCTACGCCGGCAGGGTATTTTTCAAACAATTCGTCCACGGCCTTGGCGAGTTTTTCCTTGTCCAGCGTTTCCGGCAGTTCGTTCACAATGCCGTTGCCGTCATGGGGGATGTCCAGCGTATTCAGGAAAGTAATCAGCATGTCCTGATGCTTGCGCAGAAGCCAGACCTGGAGCAGGTGGTCCCCGATTTCATTGCTGGGTTTCCACGCCAGCATTTTCTGGATGAAGGAGAATTGCTCCTGAAGGGGCTTGCGCTGGATGAATTCCGGGCGCAATTTTTTCAGGGCGCCGAGTTCACGCACGGCGGCGCGGTAAATGGCGCGTTCCTGGTTGCGCATCCAGTCCAGAATGTTGCTGATCGTTTCTTCGTCCGCCTGCTGGAAAATGTAATATGCCTTCATGATAAGTAGGGAAAGAAAAGCTCTTTGAGGACATGAACTCCACCATGTTTCCCCCTCCTATGCAAGCTCTTCTACTGTCACCTGCCGTACTTGGCTTCTATTCCGGATTCAAGGCGTAAAAAAACGGTCTTATTGCAAAAAAGACTTGCTAAAAGGGGGCTCTTATGGTTACTTACTTCCGCGCTTCTCGCGATGCCACTGTAGCTCAGGGGTAGAGCAACGCATTCGTAATGCGTGGGTCGTCGGTTCAATTCCGACCAGTGGCTCCATCTTCAGAGTTGGAGCTTGTCGCGGGGAACTGCCGGATACATGCCTCGTTAGCTCAGTTGGTAGAGCAGCTGACTCTTAATCAGTTTGTCCACGGTTCGAGCCCGTGACGGGGTACCATCCGGTCGTTCCTGCAAGGAACGCCGCCATTCCAGTGCCTCGTTAGCTCAGTTGGTAGAGCAGCTGACTCTTAATCAGTTTGTCCACGGTTCGAGCCCGTGACGGGGTACCATCTCTTTTTAAGTCCGGCTTGCTGATGGCAAAGCCGGACTTTTGTTTGATAGGGAACGTTGAAAAAACGATTTGTTCTTTCCGATTCTCATTTGCCCTGCCAAGCCTCTTTTCGGGCGGTGCAAGCATGCACGATAATATGGACAGGCAGTTATTTAAAATCAGGTGTTGAAATCTCTTGGAAATTACATTTAGTGTTTTAATAACGGCAACATAAAAAATTCCATGCGAATGCCGTTCTTATTGATTATCTCCGTACATGGGGAAAGGATCGTTTTCGTTCACGCATGACATTTCAAGAAAATATTGTTTGGAATACGGTTCTTTGAAAACATGTCCATTGTAATAAGTGGAGACGGCAAACATATCCGTCAATACGGTGCCGTTTTTAATGAATCTTCCGGGAAGTCCCCATTGCTTGGAATCGTTCAAAGACCGCAGATATCCCTTATATCCCCGGTAAATGACATGATCGTTATTATAAATGATTATGTTGTCCGTATCTCCAATATCATTTTTTCCTAGAAATTCCCGGATGTTGTCGGAATCAAAATTCAAAAAATACGGATTTTGATTAAATGATACATCATCGGAAAAAACAATATCTCCGGATTCTGATTTTATTTGAATATGGGCACAATTGCTTTTTGTAAATAAAATAGTTGCCGGAATGATTAAAATAACCAATGTAATCAGAAAAGATATTTTTAATAGATCCTTTTTCACTTAATATGATGATATTTTATGAGTAATTTTCTTCCAATGTTATATATGGTAAATTTGCTGTCAGAAATTTCATTTTATATTTAGTTTTAAAAATTTACTTGGTTGGCAGTTGAGGCATTTTTGATTTATAAATTTCCATTACAAAAAATTTAAATAACTTCCTTTATTTATATAGATTCCTACTATAATTAATAATGAAAAAAATTTCATGCAAGACATTATGAAAATGATGCTATATGCGCAACTGTAGATTAATATGAAAATGATATAATTTATTATAGATTCTTTTCTTCGTGAATATAATGACGTGATGATGCTTTCTATAATATTTTTAAAAAATAAAATAACAGATTGTTTGAAGAACCAAATGACAAACCATATTAACCACCATAAAAGGATGTAATAAATCAAATGTAAATCGAAAGTTCTAGCAAGACCGTACCCGAAGTAGACAAGACTCCCTATAGGAAACCAGAACGTAAAAAAATTATTACTGGCAGACATCAATATCTTTTTTGTTCTATCATGCGCATATTTTTTATTTAAATACGAAATAAAATGTATTTTTTTTATAAATAATGAAATGAGTATTACAGCAATCCAAAATACTATCCAATAAAAAATTACTTCAATATAATGCAAGGTGAACGTGTGGGTAAATACATAAAGGATAAAATAAATCCACCATAATATTGAATACAATAGAAGAAATTCGCTGGAACTGTTTCCGGATGATTTGTAATTAATGCAATATTTAAGGGAAAAAGGTCCCAAAATGGCACTTAAAATAGCAAATGCTGTTTTTTTATGATTAATGAACTCCATTATTTATTTAAGTTTCTTAAATAATTATATAATCCTTCAATTCCACGGAGACCTGTAATGTTCAATAACGAATCCAATGCTTGCCATTGAAATGCTTTTAACGGAAAGATTTTTGGACACCCCTCAATAGTGCCTTCTAATGTGATAGTGTATCTAGAGTGATCATGGCCTAATGCTCGATGTATTGTAGATATGGGACCGCCAACTGGATTTTTAAAATATGGATATGCTGATTCAGGTATGGGGATTTGAACAAAATCATCCGGATGACCATGGCCTCCTACTCTTCCGAGGGTTTTACGCGTTATAGGTAACGCAGGGTCGCGATTAACTGCATATGCAGGTCCCCTTAATTTCCCGGAACTTATAATTAACTCTTTCGATTCTTTTGTGGTAATATGTTGGAGATTAACTTTAGCGGTGTTTTTAGCGGCAGCTCCACCTGGAGACGAAATGAGCCGGTTGGCATCACAGGATACTTCTTCTTCCGGTTCCCGGGCGGTCTTGCGGTTGCCGATGTTGTCGTAGGAATAGATAAAGCTTCCTCCCCGGCTGATCCGGTCTTCGACCAGCCCGCTGCGGCTGTTGTGGGTGAAGTTTCTGGTGGTTGCAGGTGTGGTTCCATCCCAGGAGTCCCGCCGTTGGACAGGACGCATCAGCGCGTCGTAGCCGTATTCGTGGCCGGCTGCCAATTCGCCATCCGCTCCCTTTCTGTAACTGATGGCGGTTACGAGGTCGAGCCTGGGATGATAGGTATTGCAGCGGACCATGCCGTTGGGGTAGGTGAGATGGTGGAGGAAGCCGCTGGGTTGGTCATACTGCCAGGTAAATGGAGACTCCAGTCCTTCCAGATTCATCCCGATGATGGCACCTTTGGAATCGTAGTCAAGATGGGAGTGCTGCACGGTACGGGTTCCAAGAATCAGGCGATATCCGTTGGAACGACCCAAGGCATCGTATTGTTCCTGGGTGCAGTTTTCCACGGTTCCAAAGGAAGTGTTCTGGATCATGTGGCCGTAGGCATCGTAGAAGCATTCCCTGATGCCGGAAGCGTCCCGGACGGAGGTCATTTGTCCGAGGTGGTTGTAGGTAAACTCCCATCCGGGAGTGTTGTCGTTGTGGGAGACGGAGACCATGGAGACGACCTTTCCGGTGGTTGCCGAGAAGCGCAGGGTGCGCCCATTGCTCTGGACCATGTCCAGATAGGCGGGAGAGCCGCCGGTGCAGGGAGACTTGTCGGCATTCAGCTTCTGAACCTTGTAGTTCAACTTGCGCGAACTTCCGGAGACGGAGGCTTCGGAACCGCCGTTTGAACTTTGGAAGGAGATGGAACTGCCCGTGGGTCGTTTGACGGAGATCTGTCCGGTTTCGGGATTGCAGGAGGCGGTCCATTCGAGGGGATGCTTGTAGCGCAGGGTGATGGGACATGGGGAGGAAGGTTCGGCAAGGGTGCGGAGAAGCGTGGGATTGCCTCCTCCCCCTCCTGAGTCTCCGGTTCCTACTTCCAGTAAGCCTTCGCAGTCGTCGGCCCCGTCTGGATAGCCGCCGAAGAAATGGGAGGTGTTCTTGCTGCAATCGGACTGTTCGACGTCTTCGTCACAATCACAGGAACAGGGGCATGGACAACCCCCTTCCTCCGGCTTCGCTGGAGGAAAAGGAGAGTGAACTGGAACTGCTGCTGGAAGAGGAGCTGGATGACGAAAAGTTGCTGCTGGAACTCGAAGAACTTGATGAGTTAGACGAAGAAGGACTGGAGCTGCTCGAGGAGGAAGAGCTCGAACTGCTGCTGGGCTTGGGGTCAAACTCAAACGAATCTCCTCCCCCCGCCGAACTGCTCGACGAATCCCCTTCTTCCACCTCCTGGTACAGGTTAACCAGCGTCAGCACCGTTTCTCCCTCCTTGCCGGGAGGCATCGTCTCCTCTGAAAGGTAATAGTCCAGGTCGGGCTCTCCTTCCTTGTCGCTTACCAGGGCAATGCAGAACTCGGCTTCCGACCCCTGGTCGGGCTGGTGTTGATGGACAATATGGCACCAGTAGTATCCCTGGTCGAACTGGATCTGGCGGCGGAGGGGGGGGGGAAGAGCCCGGCTCCGTGGAGAGTTCCATATCCTTGGCGGGAATGGAAAGGGAAATGGAAGAGTGGGCGCGGAGGTGGAGAAAACAGGTGGCGGGAGCCATGACCTTGAGGTATCCGAACCATTCGTGGCGGGTGGGGGAGGAAGCGATCCGTTTGGGAACGAGAACGGGAGCGGAGAGTCCGTTGACCAGGAAGTTGCCCTGGGGCTGCCCGTTGGGGTACATGGGAATGAAGGGGTAGACGGTGTCCATGGCCGTGATGTTGAAAGTGTTGTTCATGGCAATGAAATGATGTTTGTTCAATGGTTGCGACTACCATGAATCAAAACCAGCAACGTAAACACGCCGGAGACGTTAAGAAAAAGCGTCCCGTACAGAAATGTAGTGAGGGAGGTATCCGGGGCAATTCCTGCTTTTGATTGCGTGGTCCGGTCTGGTAGTGTACGAATACGGCAGTGAAGGAGCGGAGCGTTCAGGATTGTTTCATGGCCCGGTGTTTCGCCCCGGAGAAGGGAAAGGGGAGCCGTCCCGAAGCCTGGAGGCGGTTGAAAGAGGCTTTGGTGAACAATTTGCTGGAACGGCAGGCGGACCATGAATTCCGTCTTCCGGAAGGATTCTCTTTTTCCCTGCGGGAAGAGGATGCTCACCGGGCTGTTACTCCTTCCGTGCTGGAGGGATTGCTGGAACGCTCCCTGACGGATGGCCGCCGTTCCGGAACCGTGTATACTCCCGGCTTCCTGGTCCGCTGGATGGCCCGGGAGGCGGTATCCTCCTGGCTGGCATCCAGATTGCCTGCTCCCCGGAATGGTAATGAGGAAGCCGGGTTGCTGAGAAATATCCGGGTGCTGGATTTATCCGCCGGGGCGGGGGCATTCACCATGGGAATGCTTCGGGAGCTTGCCGCGCGCAGAAAGCGTCTGGAGCCGGAATATGCGGAGGCCGATTTATTCCGTGCCATTCTGGAAGAGAATATTTACGGGGTGGATGTTTGTGCGGAGGCTCTGGAGGTGGCCCGTTTCCGTTTTCACTGTGCATGGCTAGCTGCCGGAGGAAAGGGGGATTTCCGGGACCACCTGCTGTGCGGGGACAGCCTGGACATGTCTGCGGATGGCGTCTGGCGGCAGGGCCTTTCAGCGGTGATGGCGGACGGAGGCTTTGACCTGGTAATCGGGAATCCCCCTTTTGTCGGGGAAAAAGGGAACAAGGAGCTGTTTGACCGTCTGAAGTCTTCTCCGTTGGCTTCCTATTGTTCTTCACGCATGGATTACTGGTACGTGTTCGCCTGTGTGGGTCTGGATGCCCTGAAACAGGGGGGCGTGATGCATTTGGTTGTTCCCAACAGGTGGATGGCGAATGCCGGAGCGGTTCCCCTTCGCCGCAAGCTGCTGGAAGATTGCGGATTGCTGCGTTTGTCGGATTTCGGGGCTTGCCGGGTGTTTGAAGCCGCACGGGTTCATACCATGACCGTTCTGGCGGAAAGGAAGGGGGATGGGGGAGGACTCCCGGTTCCGGAATACCGCCGTTTTTGCGGTCCTATGGAAGAGGTGGAATCCTTTCTGGAACATGAACCGTACTGCCGGTTTTCTTTGCCGGAAGATACAGGGGCATGCGTCAAGGAAGGATTGTTTTTCTGCTCCGCAGCCGAATGGAACGTTCTGGAGAAGATGGAGAGATGCCGGAATTTCAGGCTGGATGCCGCAAAGGAAATGACGCAGGGGATTGTTCCGAACCCCGATGTCGTTTCCGCCCGTGCGCTGGAGAGCCTGGTGCCGGAGGCAGTGCAGCGGTCCGGCGTCCGGAGGGGGGAAGGGGTGTTTGTAGTGCCGCAGGGGTATTTCAACCGGCTGCCGGCAGTGGAACGGCGTTTTCTCAAGCCTCTGTATGAACCCGCCCTGGCAGGAAGATACGCGTTGAAAGCTCCGGAGAAGGTGTTGCTCTATCTGACTCCGTCCAACGGGTCGGAACAGGCCGTCACGCTTCTCCGGCATCTGGAAAAGTTCCGCCCCCTGATGGAAGCCCGGCGGGAAACCCGCATGGGCCGCATGAAGTACTATCATGTGCACTGGCCCCGGAAGGAACGGTTCTTCCTTCCCGGTCCCAAGATTCTGGCTGTCCGGAAGTGTGCACGGCCCACCTTCTCCTACACGGAGGATGAGGCTTATGTAATGATGGCGTTCAACGTGATACGCACGGAACGCGTAAGCATGAAGTACCTGGCCGCCCTGTTCAATTCACGTCTCATGCAGTTCTGGTTTCTCCGCAGGGGGAAGATGCAGGGGGACTTTTTCCAGATGGATACGGCACCCATCCTCCGCGTTCCCATCCGGGTGCCCGGCCTTTCCGTGCTGCGGGAGGTGGAAGAGCTGGCGGATACCCTCACGGCCCGCTATTGCCCGGAAGGGGATGAACGGATGAATGAGCTGATGGAAGGCGTTTACGGCCTCTCCCGGCAGGAACGGGAAGTGCTTATTCAGGCGTGCTCTCCACCGCGGGCCGGGTGGGGAAGCATGCCAGAATGAGGAGGAGCAGCCAGTAGGCGGTAGAAATGATACCCAGGAATTGCGTCGCGGTTCCCCCTGGATACTGGAAGCGCTCCAGGATGGCCCAGTTAAGGAAAATAATGACGCCCAGGCCCAGGTAACCGTAACCCCACGCCGTGTTGAAGCCGGCGTCCCGAAGCCTTCTGATAGTGACGCCCAGGGTAGGAAGATAAAGGACCAGCAAGACGATTTGGGTAATGAAGAAGAAGGAGGCTATTCGGGTAAAAAGGATAGCCTGCATTTGTTCCGGGTCCTGCATGGCCGCCAGTTCTCCCCACGGAAGAGTGACCGCGACGATGACTCCGCCGACAAGACTGAAGATGAAGGAGAAGAGGTTCATGAAAAGGAAAAAGCCCCAGAACTCTCGCCGGGGAGCCGTTCCGGAGAAGGCGCAGTACTTTTTCGTCAGGCACAGGATGAAGTATTTCCAGAGAGAGGGTCGTGTTGTAGTGTCCATAGCTGCCGCTTTTCATAACATGGCTTTTTGAAAAACAGCAACGCCAAAAGAAACATCCGGGCTTGATTTTCGGAGGGCCCCCCTTAAGGTGTGCGTCCTGCAACCTGTTTGTCGAGCCTATGATGAAGCCTGTTTTTCTGGGGAAATACCTGCTTGCCGCCTGCTGGTGCGCCGCTTTTCCCGCGGCGGAGGCCGGCGCGGGAACGGCGCAGCTTCACCCGGCTTCCGGGGATTCTCTGCCCTCCCTGTGCCGTGTGCTGGACCGCGGCCCCGTTCTGTACCGGAATGATTCTTCCTGGATCAGGAAAGTGAAGCTGACCTTGATCGGCCAGTACCAGGCAGCCGCCGTCAGCCCCAATGGAGCCAACAAATTCTGCCCCTCCTCCGGCGGCCATAACAGCGAGTGGCGGCGCGCCTACCTGGGCGGGGACGTTGTGATGGGGGACGGCTCCTGGCGCCTGTCCAACCTGACGAACGTGGGGGACCTGGAGGGCCGCCACCGTGAAGTGCGCGGGGAATGGACCGGCAGCCGCACGGAGTGGTCCCTGTATGAACTTTATCTGGAAAAGACCATGCCCGGCGTCAAGTTCAGGGCCGGGAAGCTGACGCCGCACCTGACGTCGGAATACTGCCTGGCTTCCTCCCGGATTAAAACGGTGGAGAGGTCCGCCCTGTGCAATGAATTGATTCCCATCTCCAACTGGGGGCTGGAGGCCAATTTCCAGAAGGACGCCAGGAGCCTGTACCATTCCTACGGCGTTTACCTGAACGCGAATGGTACGGATTTGAAGGATGAAATCCAGTTTCATTCCGCGGATAACCTGTTTGCCCTGAACGCCATGAAATGGAAGGTGGCTTCCCCCATGTGGGACAGCCAGACTCTGGGGTACCAGTACGCCCATAATTTTACGGAGTGGCGGGGAAGGAAGGTTCCCTCCTCTTCCGATTACTGTGGAACGGGCGCGCAGGACGTGCTTTCCCTGAGCTGGGACGCCAGCCGCGGCGCCTTTTCCGTGATGGGGAACCTGCTGGCGGGCGTGGGGATCGTGGGCCAGCCGGGCGCAAAGAACGTGTACGGTCTGGTTCTCCAGCCCGTTTACCGGATTTCCCCCCACTTGGAAGGCGTCTTTCAGTACCAGTGTTCCTTCGGAAACCGCTCCGTGAAGCTGAATACGCGGTATGTGCCCAGCGTCACCCATTACCCCGCGTGGGTGGACAGCATGCATTCCTTTTACCTGGGGCTGAACTGCTACCTGTGCCCGGAAGCGGTCAACGCGGTGAAGCTGATGCTGGCGGTGGAATATGTCACCAGCCGGGTGGACTCAACAACGGCCAGGGCCTTCAACGGATGGTCTGTTTTCGGGGCCGTCCGGTTCAAGTTTTGATCCCCTCCTGCCGCTATTGCAGTTTCCTCAGCACAGTGGGCTGGTAAGCGGGAAGCGCCGGAATGGGAACGTATCCGGGGGGGAGCTGGTCCCACACGGGATGCATGGGCTGGGTGTCCGCTTCAAAAATGGCTCCATTGAAGGATTTAATGATGGTGCGGATGGCTCCGGACGGCGCCGGCTGAATCACAAAGGGGCGCGGCTCCGATTCCGGAAGGTTCATGTGCAGGTTGACTTCCGCTTCGTTCCAGGCGGGCCAGACGTCGGAAGGCGTGGAGATTTCACGGATTTCCGTATTGGTGGCGGAGCGGGGAGTGTGGAAAAAGGGGCTGTCCGGGTCTCCATCGTTCAGCCAGACTTCCTCGTCCGGCGTCTCCGTCGTGATGATGAGCCCTTCCTGGTTGTCCGGATGGTAGAATTCATAGCCTGACCGGGCATTGCCGTCCGTTTCCGTCCTGTCGTCATTCATGTGGATGCTGATGGCAGGCTTGCTCCGGGAAGCGGCCTGCCCTAGTTGGGACTGGAAGAGGGCCGCCTGCCGCTTCAGGGCTTCCGGAGAAGTGCCTCGCGCGTATTTGGGGAAGAAAACGCTCTTGGTGTCTATTTTTCCAGGGCGCACTTTCACCGGTTCATCCGACAGTTCAAAGATGTATTTTACAGGAAGTTCCGTTGCGGAACCCCGGTAGCAGAAACTTCCCAGGGACGCCAGGCCCAGGCACGTCAGGAGATACAGGCGCGGTACGGATTTCATCAGAGGTTGAACTGGTTCCAGTAGAACAAAAATAGGGAAATATTCAATGCTAAAAGAGAAAATCCCGCTTCCGCGGCGGCAGGAGGCATGTTGTGCGTCCCCATGCGGGGACGGCTGCGGCATTTCCGTCATTTCTCTTCTTGGCAGCTCCGTGCGGCTGTCCTATGGTAATGCGCATGATGAAAAAAATTGCCGTCTTGTGCGTGGCCGCCTCTGCCTCCCTCCTGTGGTGCGGGTGTGACCGCAAGCCCGCTGCCGGGGAAAAGCAGGCCGCCCCTTCCGGGAAACGGGAAGAGCCTGCCGAAGAAAAGGGGGAGGCCGCAGCCTGGCGGGAACGCCTGGACGCCGCCTCCGCCAAAGCCGCCCGTGAGAAAGGGAATGACAGGGAGCACGTGAAGACGCTCAATGACGTGGCCGCCCTGTATGCGGAGGGATTGCAGAACGGCTGGGCCCATCCGCTGGATGTGCGCTCCTGGTGTGACTCCGTGGCGGAAACGGGTTCCGGATATTCCGGGGAGACGGTTATCGGCGCCATGTTCCTGTACGGAACCGGCGTCAAGCGTGATGCCGGAGCGGCCAGGGAGTGGTTTGAATACGGGCTGGCGCGTCCAGGAACCCAGCGGGGGAATGCCCTGTACATGCTGGGCATGATGTATTTCAAGGGGGACGGCGCGGACCAGGACCGGAACAAGGCCCTGGAGCTGTGGCGCAAGGCGGCGGATGAAGAGCATCCGGCGGCCATGGGCCTGCTGGGCCGGGCCTACATGGAGGGGAAGCTGGGCTTTGACAAGGATCCTGCTTCCGGGCGCGTATTGCTAGAAAAGGCCGCCAACGGGGGGAATACGCCTTCCTCCGTCTATCTGGGGAATATTTATGCGAAGGGGGAGGGCGTGGAGCAGGACATGGAGCGCGCGATGAAATGGTATGAGCAGGCGGCCTCCGCCGGGGACGCCCGTGCCCAGTACATCGTGGGACTGGCGTATCTGGAAGGCTCCGGCGTACCCGTGGATGAAGGCAAGGCGTTCAACTGGCTCCGGCTGGCCGCCGGGCAGGACCACGTCAACGCCATGCTGATGCTTTCCGTCTGCTACAGCACCGGAAAGGGAACCCCGCAGGATGCGGACATGGCGGAAGTCTGGAAAAAGAAGGCGCTCCAACTGAATGCGGAGCGGGAGGGCAGCCGTGTCCCGCAGACGGAGGAACGCTAGTCTTCCCGGATTTCCCGGTTCAGGAATTCCAGGGCCTGCCGCCGTTCCAGAATGATGTTGCCCCGGTCGTCCGGGATGACCAGCAGGCCGTCCCGGTGTTCCAGAATGGCGTGAAGCATGGCGAACACATGGCCCAGCGCGCATTCGTCCTCCAGGATGAAACGCAGCATCTTGGTGCGTTCCCCTATTTGCCGGAGGGCGGAGCGGTCCCTTTTGAAGGCCTGGCGGGCATCGTCCGTTTCCATGATCCAGAACACGTCAAGCTGGGATTCTCCCTCTTCGTCCAGGTATTCCCCTTCCAGCACATGGTCCGGCGCGTTTTCCGGCGCGCCGGAAAGGTTCAGCCGGAAGCAGGCGTCCAGGCGGAACATGTTCTTCTGCAATTCCTCCGCCGCCGGCAGGGGGGCGTCCTGAATGAAAAGCCAGAATTCCTGTTCGTCCGGGGCAGGGGCGGCGTGCGTCATGGGCGGATTGTGGCATTCCCGCGGCGTTTTCCCACCCGGATTTGTGACATTGAGGCGGTGCGTGCGGATTTTTGGATGTTCAAGGGCTTCCCTCCCGATTAAAAACAGGGGCATGAGTATTCCCGTAATGATGACGGTTGCCGGTTCCGACTGCTCCGCAGGGGCCGGACTTCAGGCGGATATGAAGGCGGCCCATGCCATGGGGGCGTTTGCGCTCACGGCCGTCACCTGCGTCGTGTCCGAGGCGCCGGGACTGGTGCGCGGCATCCAGGAGGTGGACCCTGAGCTGGTGGCGGACCAGGTGCGCATCAATCTGGAGCATTTTCCGGTAAGCGCCGTGAAGACGGGCATGCTGTACTCCCCGGCCATCGTCCGTGCGGTGCATGAGGTGCTGGCAGGTACGGGTATCCCCGTTGTGGTGGATCCCGTCATGATCGCTACGGCAGGAGACCGGCTGATGAGGGAGGAGGCTGTAGCCGTTTATGAAGAACTTCTGCTGCCGGGCGCGGCCCTGCTGACCCCCAATCTGGATGAAGCCGCCGTGCTGCTGCGCTCCTCCGTCAACCCTGAAAGGGATGAACTGCCGGAGGCTGCCGCGCGCCTTGCCATCAGGTACGGGTGCCCCGTCCTGCTGAAGGGCGGCCATCTGGAAGGAGACTGCCGGGACGTGCTGGCCGGCCCGGACGGCCGCATGCTGGGGGAATGGAACCGCCCGCGCGTGAGGGATGTGAGCACGCATGGAACGGGCTGTTCCCTGTCCGCCGCCATCGCGGCGCGGCTGGCCGCCGGGGACGGACTGGCCGCGGCGGTGGAGCGCGGCCTGGAATTCATTGCCGCCGCCATCCGGGACCACCTGCGCTGGGAGCATCCGGTCCGGGTGGATGCGCTGAAATTGTGGTAGGGAGCCCTTTCGTTCCGCCCCGCCTGCCGCCGTTCCCTTTTTCCGGCCCGGTTGGAAAAAGCGGGGACTGCCGCCGTCTTTCTGTGCCTTAATAATGCTTTGTGCTTGCGTATGGGAGGCGGGGTTGGTAGTTGTATCCACGCCCATGTGCCACATGGAGCTTTTAAGAATTAGTAAATATCATAGCAATTATCACTATGGGACAGCAAATCCGCAAAGTCACCAAGCGCCGCAGACGTGTTGAATACATCAAGCGTAAGAAGGAACAGTCCAAGTTGAATTCCAATACGCCTATCCGTCTGGCCGTTCCCGTTGCCAAGGACGCCAAGCCTGCCGCCAAGGAAGCTCCCGCCAAAAAGACCGCGGCCAAGGCCCCAGCCAAGAAGACTGAAACCAAGGCTGCCGCCGCCAAGAAGGCTCCCGCCAAAAAGCCGGCTGCCAAGAAGGCCGCCGAACCCGCCGCTGAATAATTGCCCGGGCGGAGGTTACTGCCTCCGCGCGTCAATCAAACAGTTTTTACAAGCCGTCGTGCAATTGCATGGCGGCTTTTTGCATGGCATGGCCTTCTTGTGTACAAAGGAACCGTGGGCGGCCTGATTTTTCCTGGGGCGCCCCTGCGGATTTCTTCGCTGTGGGCCATGGCCCGTTCCTGCCCATGCTTCCGCGGCATGGGGGCTTCTCCCGGACTTTTCCGGAATGATATTGACTCTATTCTCCGGAGGCGTACAAAAGGAAATAACACCATTTTGTTTTTCCAGCCATGCGCCACCGTACCACCGACACCGCCAAAGGACACCGCAATTACATCATCATTGCGTGTGACGTGCTTCTTTTCCTGGCCATGCTCAAGTGGCTTCCCGTGGAGCCGGAGGTAGCCAGGGGGCTGGCCGTTCTCACCTTCATCGGTATTCTGTGGCTGACGGAAGCACTGCATGTAACCGTGACCGCCCTGCTGGTGCCGGTGCTCGCCATGTTCATGGGGATTCTTCCGGGGGCGAAGGCATTGGCCGGCTTTGCGGATCCCACCATTTTCCTGTTCTTCGGCGGCTTTGCGCTGGCCGGGGCTCTCCACGAACAGAAAATTGATACCTGGCTGGCTGGAAAAATCCTCCGGATGGCCCGCGGAAGCCTGGGGATGGCCCTGATCCTGATTTTCCTGGCTACGGCGTTCCTCTCCATGTGGATGTCCAATACGGCCACGGCGGCCATGATGCTCCCGCTGGTCATCGGCCTGCTGGACCGCATTCCGGCGGAAAAGCTCAAGACGACGGCTCCCTTTGCCGTGCTGGGGGTGGCGTACAGCGCCTCCATCGGCGGCATGGGAACGCTGGTGGGTTCTCCTCCCAACGCCATTGCGGCGCATGAGCTCGGCATGGGATTTGCGGAATGGTTCCGGATTGCCATGCCCATTGTCCTGGTATTCGGAGTGATTGTCTTCTGCCTGATGTACCTGTTCTTCCGCCCGCGGCTGGGGCTGCATGTGGACATGGCCCCGGCGGAAGGGGAGGATGCGGAGGCCCGGCTGAATGCCAGGCAGGTGCGCGTGCTGCTTCTCTTCGTGCTGGTGGCCGGGAGCTGGATGTGCAGCAGCTTCCTTTCCTCCGCTCTGGGCGGCATTCCGTCCATGGACACGCTCATTGCGCTGTGTGCCGCGGTTCTGCTGCCCCTGTGCGGGGTCATCAACTGGGGCGGCATCGCCAAAAATACGGACTGGGGCGTCCTGCTGCTGTTCGGCGGCGGCATCACGCTCAGCAGCATCCTCGTCCAGACGGGGGCGGCGGGATTTCTGGCGGACCAGGTATCTTCCCTGGCCATGGGGCAGAGTCCCATTATCATCCTGCTCATCATCAGCCTCTTCATCACGTCGCTGACGGAATTCTGCTCCAATACGGCCAGCACCGCCCTGGTGGCCCCGTTGATGGTGACAGTGGCCTCCGCCATGGGCATGTCCGCCACGCCGCTGGTGCTTCTGGTGGGCATCGGGGCCTCTTGCGCCTTCATGCTTCCCGTCTCCACGCCTCCCAACGCCCTGGCCTTCGCCACAGGGAAATTCCCTCAGATGACCATGGTGAAGGTAGGGTTGCTGATCAATGTGGTGCTCGTCTTCGTGAAGGCTTTCTGGGCCTGGATATTCTGGATGTAGCGGAAAGGGCTCCCGTGCAGGCGCGGGCTTTGCCGTTCCGGGCGTGCGGCGTGGCCTACTTGGCCGGGGCGGCTGCTCCCTGGGCCTTTTCCTGGAGTTCCCGCGCCGCTTTCTTGTCCAGTTTGGCCAGCTTGGCAATCAGGTAGAAGAAGGAGGGGATGAAGAACACCCCGATGAAGACGGCCGTAATCATGCCGCCGATGACTCCCACGCCCACCACCTGCCGCGCCGCCGCTCCCGCTCCCGTGGCTACGGCCAGGGGAAGGCAGCCCATGATGAAGGCAAAGCAGGTCATCAGGATGGGGCGCAGGCGGATTCTGGCCGCGTCCAGCGTGGCCGTAAGCAGGTCCGTGCCCTGCCTCAGTTCCAGCACGGCGAATTCCACGATGAGGATGGCATTCTTGGCCGCCAGCGCAATCAGCACGATGAGGCCGATTTCCGAATAAATGTTCAGGTTCAGCCCGAACATCCACAGGGCCAGGAATGCGCCCAGGATGGCGATGGGGGCGGTCATGAAGACGGCCACGGGCAGGGACCAGCTCTCATACAGGGAGGCCAGGATCAGGAAAACGAACACGGCGGACGCCGCAAAGATCATGCCGATGGTGATGCCTTTCTGCGCCTGTTTTTCCTGGTAGCTCATGCCGGAGTAGTCATACCCCATGCCGGACGGCATGGTCTGGGCGAAGACTTCCTCCAGGGCATTCATGACCTGCCCGGAGGAATAGCCCGGAGCCGGGGTGACGTTGAGCTGGGAGCTGTTGAACATGTTCTGGCGGATCAGGAATTCCGGCGCCCAGCCGTGAGTGACGTTAATGACGGAATCCAGCGGGACCGGGTCGCCGTCATTGTTGCGCACGTAAAACATGGAAAGCTTGTCGATGCTGTTCCGGTACGGGGCGTCCGCCTGCATGTACACCTGCCATTCCTGACCGTAAATGTTGAAATTGTTCAGAAAGGTGCTGCCCATATACGCCTGGATGGTGGCGTAAATCTCATCCACGTTCATGTTCTGGAGGGTGGCTTGCTCCGTATTCACGTTCAGATTGTACTGAAGGTTGGAGGGAGACATGAAATTGCTGATGCCCGCGATTTCCGGCCTCTTTTCCGCAGCCTCGATGAATTTGGACGTATTGGCGGCCAGGAATTTCTCCCCGATGCCCTGGCGGTCCTCCAGCAGGAAGGTGACGTCTCCGGATGTGCCCACGCCCGGCAGGGGCGGCGGCGGGACCACGTACGCCATGCCGGAGGAAATCTCCGCGTTCAGCTTGCTTTTTAGCCGGGCGGCGATGCCGTCCGCCGTCATGCCCGGGGCGGTGCGTTCGGACCATGGTTTCAGGGAAATGAAGAAGAAGGAATTGGAGGAGCTCTGGACGGAGCTGATGAGGTTGAACCCGTTTACGGTGGTGACCACTTCCACGCCGGGATCTTCCCGGATGATCTGTTCAATCCGCGCGGCGGTGGCCGCCGTGACGTTCAGGGAGGTATTGTCCGGCAGTTCCACGCCGCCGAACAGGTAGCCCTGGTCCTCATTGGGAAGGAAGCCGGTGGGAATGAGTTTGGCGAGAGGGAAGAGGAGGGCGGTCATGGCGGCCAGCAGCAGGATGGAAAGCCACATGTGCCGGATGAGCTTGGCACAAATTTCCACGTACCAGTCGCGCGCCTTGTTGAAGCCCTTGTTGAATAACTTGAAGAAGGGCCCCAGCAGGGGGATGGAATCCGCTTTCCCTCCTTTCAGCAGCCCTGCGGACAGGGTGGGGCTGAGGGACAGGGCGCAGAAGGCGGAAATGATGATGGACATGCCGATAGTCACGGCGAACTGCTCGAACAGCTTGCCCGTGACGCCGGGCAGCAGCAGGGTGGGCACGAACACGCAGGAAATCACCAGGGCCGTGCTCACGATGGGGCCGGATACCTCCTTCATGGCCGCGATGGTGGCCTGGAGCGGCTTTTCTCCGTTGGAAATATGGTTCTTCACCGCCTCCACCACCACGATGGCGTCGTCCACCACCAGGCCGATGGCCAGCACAAGGCCCATCAGGCAGATGGTATTGATGGAAAAGCCGAAAAACGGAAAGGCGATGAAGGCGCCCACGATGGACACCGGCACGGCAAAAGCCGGAATCAGCGTGCCGCGCCAGCCCTGGAGGAAGATGAAGACCACCAGCACAACCAGGCCCAGGGCGATCACCAGCGTGCTGACGATGTCTTCAATCCCGGCGCGGACGGCCAGCGTGGAGTCCAGGGAAACGAGGTAATCCATGCCGGGGGGCATGTCCGTATCGTTCAGCAGGGCCTTGATATTGTCCACCAGCTGGATGGCGTTCCCTCCGGGCGCTTCGTAAATGCCGATGGAGGCGGCGGGCATGCCGTTCACGGAAGAGCTGAGGCTGTAAGTCTCCGAACCCAGCTCCACGCGGGCGACGTCACCCACCCGCACGATGGAACTGCCCTGTCCGCGCACCACGATGTTTTCAAACTCCTTCACGCTGGTCAGGCGTCCGGGCGCCTTCACGGTGAAGGAAAGCTGCTGGTCCGGCGGAGCGGGCTGCGCGCCTATCTTGCCCGCCGGGTTCACGGCGTTCTGGGCCTGCACCGCCAGCATCACGTCACGGGCCGTGATGTTCAGGGCGGCCATCTTTTCCGGATTCAGCCAGATGCGCATGGCATAGCGGCCGGAGCCGAACACCTGCACGTCGCCCACGCCGGGCACGCGCTTGATGGCGTCCACCATGTTGATATACGCGTAATTGGCCAGCCAGAGGCCGTCGTAGGTTCCCTGGGGGGAATAAAGGCTGACGACCAGGGCGGGCAGCCCGCTGGTCTTGCGCAGGGAGACGCCCAGTTCGCTGACTTCCGGCGGAAGCTGGGAGGTGGCCTGCCCGTAGCGCAGGTAGGAAAGCACCTGGTCCATGTTCGCCTCCGTGCCGATCTCAAAGAGGATCATCATGCTCATCTGCCCGTTGTTGGTATTGACGGAAGTCATGTAGGACATGCCGTCCACGCCGGACATCTGCTGCTCAATGGGGGATGCGATGGATTTGACCACCGTCTCGCAATCCGCTCCGGGATAGGTGGCCGTCACCTGGATGGAAGGGGGGATGATGTCCGGATACTCGGAAATGGGCAGGCGCAGAATGGAGAAGGTCCCCAGCAGGACGATGATGATGGAGAGGCAGATGGAGAGGATGGGGCGCTTGATGAAGAAATCGGCCATGGCGGGAGGGGCTTATTGGTTGCTGGCGGGTACCGCTTTCAGGCGTGCGTCCGGGTTTCTGGAGGCCATTTCCGCCTGGAGAAGGCCGTCCACGACCACTTTGCTCTGCGGGGTGAGGGAACCCGGTTTCAGCGGAATGACCTGCTGCCGGTCGCCGAGCTGCGTTCCGGCCTGCACGGGGATGATGGAAGGGTGGTTGTTCTCATCCAGCGCAATGACGAAAAAGCGCCCCTGCGTGGAAAGAAGAGCCTTTGCCGGAACGGTCAGCGCGTTTTTGACGGTAGCCAGCCGGGCCGTAGCCATGATGAACATGCCGGGACGCAGCAGGTAATCGGCATTGGGGAGGTTGGCCTGCACGCGGATGGTGCCCGTCTGGGGGTTGAACGCCCGGTCAATGGCTACCACCGTAGCCTGTTCCGGGTATTTGGTACCGTCTTTCAGCGTGATATCCAGCTTGCTGCCCGTCTGGACGCCTTCATTCCCGTTCTTGCCGGCCTGCTGGATCCATTCCTGCTGGGTGACGGCAAAGTTGACGCGGATGGGATTGACGGAGGATACGACGGCGAGGGGGCCGCTTTCCGGGCTGACCAGGTCGCCTATATTCGTCTTGGAAATGCCGGCGATTCCGTCAAAGGGGGCATACAGCACCGTATAGGAAAGATTCTTTTCAGCCAGGGCCAGGGCCGCCGTGGCCTGCTGCACCTGCGCTTCCGCGGCAATGGCGGAGAGGCGCGTATCCTCGTACTTCTGCTTGGAAATGGCGTTCTCCGCGGCCAGGGGCTTGTAAATCTCCGCGTCATAATTCAACTGCTGGAGCTGGGCCTGCGCCTGTTCCAGCGTGGCTTTGGCCCTGGAGACCTGGTCCTTGAAGGTGGAATCGTCAATGCGGAAAAGCACCTCCCCCTTCTTCACAATGGCGCCGTTGGCGTAATTCTGCGTTTGCAGGTAGCCCGTGATTTGGGGAACGATGGAGGCGTTGTCCACGCCGTCCAGATGGCCCACCCAGCTTCCCATCACCGGGATGTCCATGGCAACAGGCTGTTCGTAAATAAGCGTGGGCGTTTCATGCGGCACCTGTTCCGTCTTTTTACACCCGGAAAAAAGGAGGGAGAACAAGAAGAGGAGAACGGCGGAACCGGAGATAGAGCCCGTCAGGCGTGTCAAGTCCATGCTGTGAATGACACGCCGGCGGCCTCCTTTGTTGAAAGAAGGCTTTCCGGGCGGCAGCGCCGTCCGTGTCATGCAGGTGGATTTTCACCCGGATGACGCGGCGGGACGTCTTACGGGCGGGCGGAGGATTTGTCCGGCGTGAAGGCGCGCACCAGCTCTCCGATCCACAGGACGAGGGAGGTGCCGGCAAAGATGATGCCCCAGTCCGTCCAGCTCAGGGGCACCACGTTGAACATCTTGCCGCCGAAGGTGACGATGAGGTATTGCCCGGCCAGGATGAGCAGAGCCACCACTCCGAAGCCCCCGATGCTGGCGCCCATGCGGGCAAAGGCGCTCTGGTGCGTGTTGAAAGCCTTGGCGTTGAACATGTTCCAGAACTGGAGAAGGACGAAGATGGTGAAAAACAGGGACAGTTCATAGCCGGTCAGTTCATGCTCCGGTGAGGAGAAGTCCAGGTAGCTGCCGAAGTAGCCGCTGAGGCTGAACTGCGTGAGGCTGGTGACGTCCGCATGCTTGAAGTATTGCAGCAGGCCGAACAGGAAGGCCACGAACAGGATGCCCACGCCCAGAATGTTCCTGCCCATGGGGCGGGTGATGATGTGGTCCGTCGTCTTGCGCGGCGGATCCTGCATCACGCGTTCGTCCGGCGGCAGGGAGGCCAGGGCCAGCGCGGCGAAGGTATCCATGATGAGGTTGACCCAGAGCATCTGCGTGACCGTGAGGGGGGATTCCGTGCCCAGGAACGCGCCGATGAGCACAATGAGGCAGGCCGCCACGTTGATGGTCATCTGGAAGACGATGAAGCGCTGGATATTCCGGTACAGGGAGCGTCCCCACATGACGGCGCGGGAAATGCTCATGAAGGAATTGTCCAGGATGGTGATGGCGCTGGCCTCCTTGGCTACGGTAGTGCCGTCCCCCATGGAGAGGCCCACCTGCGCGGCGTTCAGGGCGGGGGCGTCGTTGGTGCCGTCCCCGGTGACGGCCACCACCTGGTCCTTCTTCTGGAGCAGCTTCACCAGGCGTTCCTTGTCCATGGGCCTGGCGCGGCACATGATTTTCAGGTCCATCACGCGGTCCAGCAGTTCCGCATCCGGCGTCTGTTCAAACTCCACGCCCGTCATCAGGCGGTCCGGCGTGTCCGCCTCCGTCCACAGGCCGATCTGGCGGCCGATTTCCCGTGCGGTGCCGGGGGTGTCCCCCGTGACGATCTTGATATTGATGCCCGCGTCCATGCAGTCCTTCACAGCCTGGGGCACGTCGTCCCGGACGGGGTCGGAAATGGCGGCGATGCCCAGGTAAACCAGGTCTTTGCGGATGACGCGGCCGTCCTCAAACACCGGGGCGTCATCATCCAGGATTCGGTACGCGAAGCCCAGCGTGCGCATGGCCTGGTTCTGGTAGGCCAGGAGCTGTTCCTCAATGGCGGGGCGCATGTCCGCGGCAGGAACCTGGCCTTCCGGAGTCAGGACGGTGGAGCAGAGGCCCAGCACGATTTCCGGCGCGCCCTTCACGTAAAGGACTTTTTTGCCCAGCAGGGGGGATTCCACCACGGTAGCCATGTACTTACGTTCCGTGGAAAAAGTGAGCTGTTCCTGCACGCGGGCGTTTTCCCGCAGGTCCAGGTAATTCACGCCCAGCCCGTGCAGCCACAGGAGGAGCGCCCCTTCCGTGGGATTGCCCAGGGCCTTGATGTGTTCCGGGTCCGCATAGTCCAGGAAGGCGGTGGAGTTGACGGCGATGCCTTCCCGGATCAGGTTGCCCAGCTCGCCGTCCGCCGGGGCGGCGTCCCCCAGGCCGTAGAAGTCCGCCTTGTATACGTTCATCTGGTTGCGCGTCAGGGTGCCCGTCTTGTCCGTGCAGATGACGGTGGCGGCCCCCATGGTTTCGCAGGCGTGCATCTTGCGCACCAGGTTGTTGTTGGCGAGCATGCTCTTCATGCTCAGGGCCAGGCTCAGGGTGACGCTCATGGGCAGCCCTTCCGGCACCGTAACCACGATGACGGTCACGGCGATCATGACGGTGTTCAGAATGTAGGTTCCCGCGCTCAGCCATTCCACGGGGCCGGGCAGGTGGGAGAAATACAGGGTAAGCCGCCCGATGATGATGAGGGCGGCAATGGCGTAGCTGGCCCAGGTGATGAGGTCGCCCAGCCTGGAAAGCTGGCGGTTGAGGGGAGTCTGCACCTTGTTGTCGATCTGGGAGCCTTCATAGACCTTGCCGTATTCCGTCCTGTCCCCTACGGACGTCACTTCCATGATGCCGTGGCCGTCCGCCACGGTGGTTCCTTTCAGAACGTGGTTGGAGGGGTAGGTGGCGTCCTTCTTGAATTCCGCCTCATTCGTGGTTTTGCCGATGAGGGGTTCCCCCGTCAGCGTGGATTCGTTGACCTGGAGGGAAACGGCTTCCAGCAGGACGCCGTCCGCCGGAACCTCCTCCCCAGTGTTCAGGATGACGATGTCTCCCACCACCACGTCCCGGCGGGGAAGTTCGCAGATATTGCCGCCGCGGATCACCTGGACCATGGTCTCGTCGTTGACCTGGTTCAGGATTTCAAACTTCTTGTTGGCGCTTACCTCGAAGGCGAAGCCCACGCAGGTAGCCAGCAGGATGGCTACCAGGATGCCCACGGGCTCCAGGAAGACGCTGGCCGGTTCCGCTCCGGTGAAGAACTGGTAGCAGGCCACGCCTACGGACAGGAGCAGGGCCACCAGCAGAATCTTGATGATGGGGTCTGAGAATTTTTCCAGGAACTGCTTCCACAGGGGTTCCTTTACCGGGGGCGTCAGGATATTGACCCCGTATTTGGTCCGGTTTTCCAGAACCTGCTGTTCCGAAAGTCCCTGGTGATGTGCTGCACTCTTCATGGTTGAGATGTTTCTTTACCTGATTGGAGTCCGTGAGAAAAGTGCGGAGGAGGATTTTCAGGGATGATGACGGGAGTTTTTGGGAAAGGAGCGGCGCGGCTTGCCTCCCGTGCCGTAAAAGGCGGCATTGTTGCCTTGACTTTGACGGAGTTCCGGCGATTCTGAAGCACCTATGTGGAATGATCTTTCTCATGGCCTTTCCGTACTGGCGGACGCCCTTGCCTTCCTCTCCCGCTCCTGGGGGTTCTGGGTCTGCGTGGGCAGCGTGGCGGGACTGGCCGCCGTGTATGCGTGGTGGAGAAAGCGGCTGGCCCTGTGGGCGTTTGCCCTGGCGTTCCTTTCCCTGCTGGCCGTGGTGGGCCTGGCGTGCCGCCAGGTGATGCATCAAAAGACTTTCCTGTGGATCCAGGAGCCGGAGCTCCAGGCCCTGTCCGGAAAGTACGAGGTGGAATCCTCCCCCAGGGAGCGGTGGTTTTTCCGGCCTCCGGAGCTGAAGCGCTTTTTCCAGGTCAGCTCCTCCACGCTTCTCCTGAATGAAGACGGAACGTGCGAGATTTCCTCCTTCCCGCGCCCGGAGGCGTGGGGCAGGTGGATTTCCCGCCCGGAAGACAGGGATGACCTTTCCGTGCTGGAGGAGGACCTCGTTTCCTCCTGCCGCGGAACCTGGTCCCTGGTGAAGAAAGGGGGATATTACGGCGTCTCCATCGTTTATTCCCCCGGCAGCAGTTTGACGCTGTACCTGGGCGGGGAGAATGCGGAATGCCTGGTGATGCCGGTCAACCCCTCCGACCCGCTGGAAGCGGTGACGTTTGAGAAAACGTTCTGACCCGGGCGCAGGGACGGGTGGAAAAAATGGAGGGAGGCTGCTTTTCCAGCCTCCCCCCCAATGTAGCTTTTCAAGTGCCGCTTCTGCTTGAGCGGGAGCGTGGCTCCGGGACTCCGGAAGCTTTTATTTGACCTTTCCTCCTTCGTACACCAGCACTTCAAAGGGCTTTAGCGTGAAGGTGAGCTCCTTGTCAATGTTTACGGTCTTGCCGGAGAAGCCGTCCAGCTCCCGCTGGTCGTCATAGGAATCCTTGAAGGTGATGGCCCCCTTGACGTCCGCGGGAATGTCCAGGATGCCGCGCAGGGTGCCGGTCAGGCTCTTTTCCTGGTCGGAGGAATTGCGGAGGGCCAGGGTGGCCTTGTTTTTATTCCATGCGGCCCAGCCGTACACGGCCCCTTCATTGGCCTCCTTGTTCCACGGGTTGCCGCCCACCCAGTGCACGTCGTCCAGAACGTCCGCGTTGCGGCGTATCCATTTAATGCCCTTGGCCAGCTCGTCCCACAGCATGCCGTCCTTGGCGTTCATCAGGTCCCTGTCCACGTAAAGCTCCTGCAGGGAGGTGCCGCAGGCCGTGGCGCAGCGGAGTTCCTTCTTCACGTTTTCAGGGTCGCGGGGCATGCACGCGGGCGGCCCGAACTTGGTGACCATCAGGCCGTGGGTCATCATGGAATTGATGGGCATCAGCGGGGAACCCTGCACAAAGACCTCATGCACCAGGCGGTCGCGGTAGGTGATCCACTTGTCGCGGTTGTCGCCCACGCCGATCGTTCCGAAGTCGTTTTCCTGCCTCCATACGGAATCCGCATAACGGAACCAGAACGGGGAGGCCCAAGTGCCCACGGTGCAATTGATGTAAAGGTCCCCCTTCTTCTTGCGCAGGGCGTTCAGCACGCGGATGATGCCTTCCGCATCCTCCTCGTTGCCGGGGCCCTTGGCGTGGAAATGGGTGCTGATGCCGTCGAATTTGAAGTACTTCATATTGTAATCCTTCACCATCTGGGAGCAGCGGCCCACAAAGGCGTCAAAGTATTCCTTGTTGGAAAGCTGGAAGTTGCCGATCTTGTTGTCCGGGTGCTTCACGTTCCAGTGGGCCAGGCGCTTGCCCTTGGAGGCTCCGTAGCCGCCCACCGGGCCCAGCCAGGTGCCGATGCCGGCCTTTTGTTTACCCGCGGCGGCGTCAATGCGCCTGAAGCCCTGCGGGAACATCTTGTGGAAATCCCACAGGCTGTTGAACTCGTCCCAGCCGTCGTCCCAGACGAAAGCGTCAATGGACATGCCGCGCTTCTGGAAAAACTGTTCCTGCCAATCCTTCAGGACGGCCAGGCACTGTTCTTCCGTCATGCGCTTGGCGGGGTCTGAATCATTGTTCCGGTTGATGTTCAGTTCATACCAGGAATTGTAATGGATGAAGGGACGGTAGGGCATCACGCGCTCCCGCTCCATATAGGCCAGGAAGGAACGGCGTTGCTGGCCGGGGGCGAAGATGCCGAGGACGGAGGACACCTCCCACACCTCCCTGGGCTGCATGGTGGTTTTGCGGCTCCAGACGCCCTGGGCGAGCTGGGAATCGTCCGCCTGGGCGTCTTCTTTTTCCTCCAGCGTGCGCACGGGCAGGGAGAAAGTGATTTCCCCCTTGCTGGCAATCGGTTCGCTCTTGGTCTGGACCCAGTAGCGCAGCAGGTAATTCCCCTTGGCGGGAACTTTTACGGTGTAGGAATTGTTGGCATTGGCGTCTCCGGTACTCCCGGCGTGAAAGTCGGAGTCAAGGACGGCCCCCTTGGCGGAAAGGAGCTGCACGCCGGCGGTGTTCAGCTTGTTGTTTCCCTTGTCGCCTCCCTTGTACTGGAAAGTAATGATGCAGGAGCCCTTGCCGTCAATGGTGACGGGGCCTTCCGCGCAGGCCACCTGTTCCCCGTACTGCTTTTTCAGCTCCTGCGGAATGTTGAAATTGCCCGTCCATGAAGCCGTGGACCATTTGTCCGCGTTCCAGGCTGTGGACTCCCCGCCTGCCGCGTTTCCGGAGCCTCCCACGGTGTTGATGCCCATGGGCGTTTCCAGGGCGGTGAACGCCAGGTCGTTCACGATGAGCGCGCCCCTGGCATTGCCGGAAACGGAGGGGGAACCCGCCTTCCCTTCCACCAGGTCATACTGCATGGCCACGATGCTCTTCATCTGGATGGGCTTTGTGCTCACCAGGCGGAGTTCCTGCCGCAGGTAGTGGGAATTGTCCCTGAGTACGGCGCGCCAGGAAATGTGCAGGGAGCCGTTCAGCGCCTGGAAGGAGGCCGTGACGGCTTTTCCAGGGAAGCGGTCCGCCAGTTTGAACGCCTTGGGGTTGGGCTGGAGGGTGACGAGTTTGACGTCCCCCGCCTTCAGGCCGGAGGACTTGATGCTCTGGCCGTCCTGAAGGTTGATGATGAACAATTCATCCCCGGCCTTGGCTACAGGGCCCAGTTTGGACGTCATTCCTCCGAAGGAAAGCTTCCCGCCCCGGTTGATGAATTTGGCCGTCAGGATGTTGTTGGAAAGGGTATAGCCGGAGGGCGCCTGCTCCGCATTGGCCGCGCCGGGGGTGGGGCCCGGGAAGACGACTGCTGCGGGAACGGTGGCAACGCTTCCCAGAACGGCGGCCATCAGGAGAGCTTTAGTGAGGAATTTCATGGTTTGGTATCAAGGAAAATGGAACTACCTTGCCAAGATAGACCCCAACGCGGTTTCTTCAAGGAAAAAGCCTCCCGGCAGGAGAGGCGGCTGTTTGAAAATCCGTCATGGTTTTCCGTGCGGAAAGAACTCCCGGTATCTATGACACACAAGCATTGATTTTTTTCAACCGGTCTTGGTCTAATCTGCATGTATACGGTAGCTGATCAGCTTGTTGAAATCTTGGAAAAAGCGGGAATAAAGCGCATTTACGGCATTGTGGGAGACAGTTTGAACCCCATTACGGACGCCCTCCGCAGAAAAAAAACCATCGAATGGATCCACATGAGGCATGAGGAGGTGGGCGCCTTTGCCGCCAGTGCGGAAGCCCAGCTGACCGGTAACCTGGCCGTGTGCTGCGGCAGCAGCGGCCCCGGCAATCTTCACTTGATCAATGGCCTTTATGATGCCCACCGGAGCAGGGCCCGCGTGCTGGCGATCGCCTCCCACATCCCCCAGAGCCAGGTGGGGGTGGACTATTTCCAGGTGACCCATCCGGAACAACTGTTCAAGGAATGCAGCTCTTATGCGGAACTGGCTTCCACGGCGGAGCAGGCTCCCCGCGTGCTGATGTCCGCCATCCAGCATGCCTATTCCCTGCATGACGTGGGCGTCATCGTGCTGCCGGGCGACGTGGCGGACGCGCCGGCGGAGGCCAAAGACCTGGTGCATCCACCCGCCTTCGCCCGGGAAACAGTGGTTCCGGACCATGAATCCGTGGCGCGGCTGGCCCAGATGCTCGCTTCACACGACCGCATTACTTTCTTCTGCGGGGGCGGCTGCGCCGGAGCGGAACGCAAGGTGGTGCAGCTCGCCGCCCGCGTGAAGGCCCCGATCGCCTACACCTGGCGCGGCAAGGACTATTTTGAGCATGACAACCCCGTGGGCGTAGGCATGACCGGACTGCTGGGCTGGGGTGACGCGTACAAGGCCATGCATGAGAGCGACCTGATCGTGATGTGGGGGACGGATTTCCCCTATTTCAACTTCCTTCCCACCAAGCCCTCCATCGTCCAGATCGACCGTCGCGGGGAAGTGCTGGGCCGCCGCTGCCGCCTGGACCTGGGAATCTGCGGGGACGTGGGCGCCACGGTGGACGCCCTGCTGGGAATGGTGGAAGAGAAAAAGGATTCCGACCACCTGGACGCCTCCCTGAAGCGTCACGCCAAGGATGTGAAGGACATGAATGCCTACATGGACGGGAACGACAAGGAATCGCCCATCCGCCCCGAACAGGTGACCACCGCCGTGAACAAGTACGCGGCTCCGGACGCCGTGTTTACCGTGGACACGGGCACCCCCTGCATCTGGAGCGCGCGTTTCCTGTGCTCCACGCTGGGCAGAAAAACGCTGGCTTCCTTCAATCACGGCTCCATGGCGAATGCCATGCCGATGGCGATCGGGGCCCAGAAGGCGTACCCGAACCGCCAGGTAGTCGCCCTGTGCGGGGACGGCGGCCTGTCCATGCTGCTGGGGGACCTCATTACCATAGCGCAGTACAAGCTGCCGGTGAAGCTGGTGGTGTACAATAACGACTGCCTGGACTTCATCCAGTTGGAAATGCAGGCCGCAGGCCTGATTCCGTGGGGCATCAACCTGGACAACCCCTCCTTTGCCGCCGTGGCGGACGCCGTGGGCATCAAGGGCTTTGTGCTGGATAAGTCAAGCCAGGTGGACCAGATGGTGAAAACGTTCCTGGACTACCCGGGCGCGGCTCTGCTGGATGCCCGTGTGGACCGGGATGCCATCGCGCTGCCCCCCTACATCAGCCTGGGACAGGCCGCGGACTTTTCCCTGGCCATGGTCAAGCAGACGCTGACCGGGGAAGTGAAGCAGGTGTGGAACACGCTGGCCGGGAACCGGAAGCTGTTCAAGCCCTGAGGGCTTGAACAAAAATACTAAATAGGAAAGACCAAATACTAAAGCTAGTGCCGGAAAATATTTGGTCTTTCATCTTTAGTTTTTGGTCACTGTTCTGAAAGAGCCTTTTTCAGCGCTTCCGTCACGATCTTCGGGTTGGCTTTGCCTTTGGCGGCTTTCATCACCTGGCCGGTGAGCCAGTTCAGGAGCTTGTCGTTGCCGCCCCGGATTTCCGCCACCTTGTCCGGATTGGCGGAAATGACCTCCTGCACGATGCCGTCCAGGAAGGAGGAATCCGCCTTTTCAAAGCCGAGCAGCTTGGCTGCCTGCGCGGCATTGAGGGACGGGTCTTCCCACATTTTGGTGAATACGTCCTTGGCCTGGTTGTTGGAAACGGTGCCGTCGTCAATAATGGCGATCAGGTCCCGGATGGCGCCGGGCTTCACCGGGCATTCGGACGGGCGCATGCCTTTTTCATTCAGCACGGCGGAAATGTTGTTGATGACCCAGTTGGCGATCTTCTTGCCGCTGGCGGTTCCCTGCGCCGCCTCTTCAAAGAAGCGGGCCAGTTCCAGGTCGCCCACCAGCACGTTGGCGTCATATTCGCTCAGGCCGTACTCCTCCATGAACCTTTTCTGGCGTTCCTGGGGCAGTTCCGGAATCTGGCTGCGCACCCTCTCCACCAGCGGGGCGGTGTGTATGGGCACCAGGTCCGGGCAGGGGAAATAGCGGTAATCGTGCGCGTCTTCCTTGGTGCGCATGATGGAGCTTTCCCCGCGTTCGTCGTCCCAGCGGCGGGTGGACTGGATCTGTGCGATGCCCATGTCCAGTTCTTCCGCCTGTCGCCGGATTTCATAATGAAGGGCGCGGCGCACGGCGGACATGGAATTGAGATTCTTCATCTCCACCTTTGCCCCCAGTTCCTTCTGGCCGTGGGGACGCAGGGAAATGTTCACGTCGCAGCGCATCTGGCCCTTCTCCATGTCCGCGTCGGAAATGTCCCCGTAATTCAGAATCTGCTGGAGGGACTTGAGGTAGGCGTAGGCTTCCTCCGGGGTATCGATGTCCGGGTCGGAGACGATCTCCATCAGGGCGGACCCCGCGCGGTTGTAGTCAATCAGGGAATAATTGGCGTGGTGGGTGATCTTCGCCGCGTCTTCCTCCAAATGGATGCGGGTCAGCTTCACGGTGCGGAAGGGGGGCACGCCGGCCTTGATCACGTCGTTCGGGTAGGACCAGGGATACAGGGGCACCTCCCCGCCCAGGCACAGCGGCAGGTCCAGCTGGGAAGTCTGGTAATTCTTCGCCATGTCCGGGTAGAAGTAATTCTTGCGGTCCCACTGGGAAACCTCCGGGCTGGAGCATCCCAGCATCAGCCCGGTCAGCAGGGTGCGTTCAATGGCGAACTCATTCAGGACGGGCAGTGCGCCCGGCAGCCCCAGGCAGGTGGGGCACACGCGCGTATTGGGTTCAAAGCCAAAGCCGGTCTCGCAGGAGCAGAACATTTTGCTCTTCGTCTTGATCTGGCAGTGGACTTCCAGGCCAATGGTCACGATGTAATCTGAAATTGCCATAAATTCGGAACGCTTGAATATCGCGCAAACTGTACGGAACCCTCTTCTCCCTGTCCAGTAAAAAGGCCTGAGGCGGGAGAGTGGAGAGTGGAGAGTGGAGAGTGGAGAGTGGAGAGTGGAGAGTGGAGAGTGGAGAGTGGAGAGTGGAGAGTGGAGAGTGGAGAGTGGAGAGTGGAGAGTGGAGAGTGGAGAGTGGAGAGTGGAGAGTGGAG
>NZ_BSQU01000009.1:0-85115 GCF_030268505.1 Akkermansia sp. NBRC 115031 | reverse complement strand
GATGGACTATTTGGACAATAGGGACGGGATGGGAGACGGGAAGTGGGGGTGTTGCACAACTGTAATTCTGCCAATGCGTTGCTGATTGTGACGATTTCTTAACCAGGTTTCTCTTCCTCTCCTTGGGGGCGGGAGGGTATCACTTCCCCGTCTTCCGGCATGAACGGCGCTACCGTCCGGGAAACGGAAGACGCAACACAACAGAAAAGACGCCATGAAATTTGTCGCCAAAATCCTGACCATCGCAGCCGCTCTCAGCTCCCTGAGCATGGCCGCCGAGAAAGTAACCGTTGACAGCAGCATCAAGCCGTATGCGCCCACCAGCGGCGTTTCCGGCAACCTGAGCGCCGTCGGTTCCGATACGCTGAACAACCTGATGACCCTTTGGGCGGAAGGATTCAGCAAGAAGTACCCCAGCGTCAAAATAGGCGTTGAAGGCAAAGGTTCTTCCACGGCTCCCCCCGCCCTCACGGCAGGGACGGCCCAGCTCGCCCCCATGAGCCGCCAGATGAAGCGGGAGGAAATAGCGGCCTTTGAAGCCAAATACGGCTACAAGCCGACGGAAATCAAGGTGGCCCTGGACGCCGTGGCCTTCTTCGTCAACAAGAACAATCCCATCCAGGCCCTTTCCCTGTCGCAGATTGACTCCATCTTCTCCTCCACCTTCAAGCGCGGAGGCTCCAACATCTCCGACTGGGGCGATGCGGGCGTCCCCTCCATGAAGGGAAAAGCCATCTCCATCTACGGCCGTAACAGCGCCTCCGGCACGAACGGCTTCGTGAAGGAAATCGCCCTGAAGAAGGGGGACTACAAAAACTCCGTGAAGGAACAGCCCGGCTCCTCCGCCGTTGTGCAGGGCATCAGCTCCGACGAACAGGGGATCGGCTATTCCGGCATCGGATACGTCACCTCCGGCGTGAAAACCCTCTCCCTGGCGGAAAAAGGCGGCCAGGTGGCCGTGCAGCCCTCTTACGACAACTGCATCAACGGCAAATACCCGCTCTCCCGCTACCTGCTGATTTACGTCAACAAGAAGCCCGGCGAACCCCTGGACACCCTGACCAGGGAATTCATCAAGTTCATCGTCTCCAAGGACGGCCAGGAAATCGTGACCAAGGACGGCTATTACCCGATTCCCGCCAAGGTCAGCGCGGATGTCCTCAAGAGCATTGAATAAACACCCCTTCCATACGCCATCAACACATGCCGGGGCAGGACTGCGGCCTTCCCGCCGGAGTCCTGCCCCCAACTCCCCTCTCCACCGCCTGCCGTCATGAGCGCCAAAGTCCCTTCTCCCGCGCCCCCCAAGAAGCCCAAGCCCGTTCCGGAACGCTTCCAGGTGGCAAAAACCACGCTGTGGTTTGACCGCATTATGACTAAAACCATCATCGGCGGGGGCTTTACCGTCATTGTAGCCGTTTTCGGCATCCTCTTTTTCCTGCTGGCCGTCACCATTCCCCTCTTCCAGGGCGCGGACGTGGAAGAACGGCAGCACCTTTCCCCGTCCGCCCCGGTCCAGGGGACCTGGGGCCTGGACCCTTCCGGCACGCTCCCCTTCGTCTATGACAACGGCAAAAACGTCTTCTTTCTGGACAAGGCAACCGGGAACCTCAACCCCGCTCCCGTATCCCTGCCGGACGGGGAAACCGTCTGCGCCCATTCCTATGATTCATCCCTGGCAGCCTACGCCATCGCCACGGAATCCGGCAAGGCAGGCCTTATCTCCGTCCATTCCGGACTCAACATCCACGGCCAGGCGAACGCGCACGGCCCGGACAAGGCCGGAACGGAAACCAGCCCGCTCTACCCCTTGACGGAAAGCGGCTCCGTTCCCGGCAGAATATCCCGCATAGCCTACGCGGACGCGGGGGAACGGAAAATCTTCACCGCGACCGCGGAGACGGAACAGGGTCCGCGCCTCCTGCTGATGACGCTGGAGGAATCCCGCTCCCTGCTCCATGAAGGGGAGCTGGCCCCCTCCGGCTTCCATGACCTGACGGACCAGCTTGAAGGCCGCCCCGCCGCCCTGCTGCCCGGCGCCTCCGGAGACAGCCTCGTCATCGCTACGGACACGGACAAACTCCTCTACTTCTCCTATGATGAAGACCGGGAAACGTGGGTCAAGCGCCAAACCATTCCGTCCCCCCTGGGAAGCGGAGAAAAAATGACCTCCGTCAACTGGCTCTTCGGAGACATGTCCCTGGTGATAGGCGGCGACAAGGGAAGCCTTAAAATTTTCAGCCTGTATCCCCACCCCCGCCCGGACGGCCCCGCCCTGCGCCTCTTCGGGCAGACCAAGCAGTTCCCCCCCCTGGACGGCCCGGTGCAGCATTACGCCGCCTCCGGCATCAACCGTTCCTTCCTGGTCTCCACTCCGCGGGAACTCAGGCTCTGCTACGGAACCACGGCTGACGTCCGCTGGAGCAGCGACCTGCTGGAATTCACCCCCGTCCAGCTGGCGGCCAGCACGGAATTCAACTCCGCCATTGCCGTGGACGCCGGGGGAAAGGTCCACTTCTTCTCCATGGAAGACAGGCACCCGGAAGCAGGCTCCAAAGCCCTGGCCGGGAAAATCTGGTATGAAGGGTATGACTCCCCCAAATGGCTCTGGCAATCCGTGGGCGGCACGGACGACTATGAATCCAAGCTCTCCCTGATGCCCCTGGTCTTCGGCACGCTGAAAGGCACCCTGTACGCCCTCGTCTTCGCCGTTCCGGTAGCGGTCATGGCCGCCATTTACACGGCTCACTTCATGGCCCCCTCCGTCAAGCGGGTGGTAAAACCCGTCATGGAAATCATGGCGTCCCTTCCCTCCGTGGTGCTGGGCTTCTTCGGCGCCCTCTACCTGGCCCCCAGAATGGAAGACAAGGTGCCCGCCCTGCTCTGCATGGCCGTCCTCATTCCCGGCCTGGCGGCCCTGATCGCGTGGTTCTGGACCACGCGGCCCGCGGCCTGGCGCAACAAATTCAGCCGCGGCGTGGAATACATCGTCATGACTCCCGTCATCCTGCTCTGCGCCTGGTTCTGCTGGGAATACCTGGGCTACTGGCTGGAGCAGCCCTTCATCAGCCTCTGCCGCGGCGTCATGGGTCTGTGGGGCGCGGGGGACTTCCAGGCTGCCAGCTTCGCGGACCTGTGGCGCAACGGCTTCGGCATGCCCTATGAACAGCGCAACTCCCTGGTGGTGGGGTTCATCATGGGCTTTGCCGTCATCCCCGTCATCTTCACCATCTCCGAGGACGCCCTGAGCAACGTCCCCCCCTCCCTCATCGCCGCCTCGGAAGCCCTGGGGGCCAGCCGCTGGCAGATGGTCCGCACCGTGGTCCTTCCGGTGGCCTCCGCGGGCATCTTCTCCGCCCTGATGATCGGCCTGGGCCGCGCGGTGGGGGAAACCATGATCGTGCTGATGGCCACGGGGAACACCCCCATCATGGACTGGAACATCTTCAACGGCATGCGCACCCTCTCCGCCAACATCGCCACGGAACTGCCGGAGGCGGCGCAGGACTCCACCCACTACCGCGTCCTCTTTCTGGGCGGCCTCATCCTCTTCTCCATGACGTTCATCCTGAACACCCTGGCGGAAATCGTGCGCCAGCGGCTCCGCAAACGCTTCAACGTCGTTTGAGACTTCCCCCCCTCCTCTTCCAATCCATCTTCCATGAAACAGGACTTCAGCCTTCCGCCCGCCCCCAAACGCCCCCTGGGGGAAGTCAACATCTGGCTCACCTCCATCGGGCTCTCCCTGGGCCTCATCATGATCTTCGGCCTGCTGGGCATCATCGTCTTCAACGGCCTGGAGGCCTTCTGGCCCAAAACCGTCCATGAACTGACGATCGCCCCCGCTTCACAAGGGGAAAAGCCGCTCGTCCTGTACGCCGGCATCACGAAGGACCAGACGCGCCACATGCCCGCGGACCCCGCCCTCCCCGGCTCCATGGCGAGGGACGTGCGGGAATACCAGCTCTTCACCGGAAGCAAGGAAGCCTACGGGCAATCCTACCGCTATGTGGACGCTCACCACGTCACCGCCTCCTCCATCCCAAAAGGGCTCCTGTGCCTGGAACGCATGGAGGGAGGAAAAGCCCTGGTCAAACCGCTGGAGCTCAAGCTGGCCTCCGGAGGGACCATTCCGGCCTCCTCACCGGAATTCATGACGGCCTTCCGCCGCGCGCTGGACCGGGAAGCGGAGTTGCGGGACGACATCAAGGCCATTGACGCTAAAGACATCGGCGCCGTCAACACCCGGCTGGCGGACGCCAAGCTGGACATCAAGGCCATTGAACGCTCCTACGACATCCGGGAGGAAAACGGACGGCGCACGGCCACGCCCAGGGAAAACCCCATCCTCACAAACATGGATGACCCGGCGGGGGAACTGGACCGGCTCCGCGCCAGGGTGGAGCAGCTCAACGCGGAATACGCCCAGTACACCGCAGAATCGGGCAGGCTGAGGGAACAGCAGGGCCGGGACACGCTCGTGTATGCCCTGGGAGACGGGGAGAAGAAGGAAACCGGCATGGACAAAATCGTTTACGGCTACCAGCCGAACGACCTGGGCTTCTTCGGCAAATGCGGCGTCTTCCTCCACAACCTGTACCACTTCATCATGGATGACCCGCGGGAGGCCAACACGGAAGGCGGCATCTTCCCCGCCATCTTCGGCACCTTCATCATGACCCTGCTCATGAGCGCGCTGGTCACGCCCGTGGGGGTCATCGGCGCCATCTACCTGCGGGAATACGCCCGGCAGGGAGCCCTGGTGCAGGCCGTGCGCATCTGCGTGAACAACCTGGCGGGCGTGCCTTCCATCGTCTTCGGCGTCTTCGGCCTCGGCTTCTTCGTCTACTACCTGGGCGGAACGATTGACGAACTCTTCTACTGGAAAAAGCTGGCCGTGGACAACACGCCCACCTTCGGCACCTCCGGCATCCTGTGGGCCTCCCTCACGCTGGCCCTGATGACGCTGCCCGTCGTCATCGTCTCCACGGAGGAAGCCCTCTCCGCCGTCCCCCGCGGGCTGCGGGAGGCGGCCCTAGCCTGCGGAGCCTCCAAATGGCAGATGATCAAGCGCATCATCCTTCCCAGCGCCCTGCCGGGCGTCATGACCGGCCTCATTCTGGCCATGGCCCGCGGCGCAGGGGAAGTGGCCCCACTCATGGTCACGGGCGTGGTGAAGCTGGCCCCTTCCCTGCCCATTGACGGGGAAGGCCCCTTCATCCACCTGGAGCGCAAATTCATGCACTTGGGCTTCCACATCTATGACGTGGGGTTCCAGTCGCCGGACTCGGACGCCGCCCAGCCCATGGTCTTCGCCACCACTCTGCTGCTCATCCTGCTGGTGGTGGTCATGAACCTCACGGCCATCCTCATCCGCAACCGCCTGCGCAAAAAATACGCGGCCTCCAGCTTCTAACCCCGTTCTCCTTCACCATCCCATGACTGAACCAGCCGCCCCAGACGACGATCCCATCATTGAAGTGGAAGATTTCTCCTTCTTTTACGGAAGCAAACAGGTTCTCTTCAACATCGGCATGACCTTTGAAACCAACCGCGTGACGGCCCTCATCGGGCCCTCCGGCTGCGGAAAATCCACCCTGCTCCGCAACATCAACCGCATGAACGACCTGGTTCCGGACGTCCGCCACCGGGGGGACATCCGCATTGACGGCGCCAGCCTGTACGATCCGCGCGTGGAAGTCATCTCCCTGCGCAAGCGCGTAGGCATGGTCTTCCAGAAATACAACCCTTTCCCTAAAAGCATTTATGAAAACATCGTCTTCCCCCTCCGCGTGGCGGGACGCAGCAGGCGCGCGGAACTGGATGAAACCGTGGAACGCAGCCTGAAAGGCGCCGCCCTGTGGGACGAAGTGAAGGACAAGCTGCACGAAAGCGCCTACGGCCTTTCCGGAGGCCAGCAGCAGCGGCTGTGCATCGCCCGCGCCATCGCCAACCGCCCCCAGATCCTGCTGATGGACGAGCCCTGCGCCGCCCTGGACCCCATCGCCACGCTGAAAATAGAAGACCTGATGGAAGACCTGAAAAAAGACCTCACCATCGTCATCGTCACCCACAACATGCAGCAGGCCACGCGCATTGCGGACCGCACCGCCTTCATGTACATGGGCCGCCTGGTGGAATACGGGGAAACGTCTCAAATCTTCACCAACCCCGCGGAAAAAGAAACGGAAGCCTACATCACGGGCCGTTTCAGCTAAAAAGCCCAACTTCCAAGCCATTCACCTCATGACACCTCCCGGCAACCACATCCTCCCCCACTATGACGCGGCCCTGAACGCCATCCGCACCCGCGTCAACGCCGTCTGCGGCAGCCTGCTGAAACACATGGACGTCCTGGAACGGGTCATCTCCGGCCCGGACAGCGACGGGGCCAACGGCATCATTGCGGACGGGGAACCGCTCAGCGAAGAAACCCGCCAGGTTCTCTCCCTCTGCGCCGCCGTGCTCACCCAGTTCCATCCCCTGGGGTCCGACCTGCGGCTTGTGCTCACCTTTTCCCGCTGCGGGGACAAGCTCCAGGAATGCATGGAGGAAGTCACGGGCATCGCCAGGCACGCCAAGGCATCCATCAGGCGCCGGGAGTCCCTATGCACGGATATAGTGCTCCCCCTGCTGGACATGGCCGTCTCCGAATTCCGGGACGCCGCACGGTGCCTGGAAACGCAGGACGCGGACGCCGCACGGGAAATACGCCTGCGGGACAAAAAGCTGGACAAGGCCCACCGCAAGGCGCTGGCCCTGCTGGTATCCCCGGAAAGGGAAAACACGCCCTCCCTCAACGTCAACCTGCTCTTCATCATCCGCTCCCTGGAGCGCATCGGAGACATTGCCAAAACCATCGCCGCCACCGTCGTCTTCCTGAAGGAAGCCACGGACATCCGCCACGGAAAAGAGAAATAAACCGCGTATTTTCCGCCGATTATTCCCCCGATTATTCCGCCTTGCTCACGCTGAAGCAGTACACGGCGGGGTTGATCAGGGCCAGGGGGAGGTAGAACACGGCAAAGGACAGGGAGCCGCCGTACAAAACCAGGCACAGGGCGGAAACGATAAACAGGATTCCGATTTTAAGGCTCCGCGCCCAGTCCTGGCGGTTCACCAGCCAGATGAAGGCCGCGCATACAAAGCCGATGACCACGCACAGCACCCCGCCCATGGTGAGGAACTGAATATAACTGGAACAGAATTGTTCCAGCCAACGCACATTATCCGGACTGGGGGGATTACCTTCCCAGGCAAAAACGCCCGGCGGCAGCAGCGCCCACAACAGCACGGAAAAGAACACCAGGCGGTCCGTATTAAGGCGATAGGTCATGCGGGGGTAAGGTACCATTTCCGTGCATGGGATAACAAGTGAAATCGGCCGCTCCCGGCTGTTCCGGGAACGGTTCCTTTACAGGGGAGCAAATGCACCGTCTCCGGCGCCATTGACGGCGATTCCGTCTATTTCCACCAGCCAGCCGGGGCGGCAGACGGGGGCTTTCAACAGCAGATGGGGGACGGCGGCCAGCGGGGATTCCATCAGGCGGCGGCTGACCGTTTCCCGGTCCGCCCAGTCGCGCAGGTACACCACGGCCTGTTTGAGGTCGGACAGGCTTCCGCCGCTCCTTTCCATCAGGGCGTTCATATTTTCCAGGGTGCGGGCCGTCTGCCGCGCCACATCCCCCGGGTGAACGATGTTCCCCTCCGCGTCAATGCTGGCCGTGCCGGAAAGGAAGTAGTGGGAGCGGTCCCCGTACACGATGCGGGCGCCGCGTTCAAAGGCCACCCGGTACAGATGCGTGGGGGACAGGTAATCCGGAGCCTCCATGTAACGGACCTGCCCCGGCTTCAAACCGACGATTCCCAGGCTGTCCATGTGCAGCAGCCGTCCAGGCGTTTCCGTACAGCCTTCAATCCCGGTGCTGGCGATGAAGTGGGTTTCCGGCGTCAGCCCGTAATGGTCAAAGCGTTCATTGCGTCCTTCCACCAGTCCGCGGTAGTTGTTGTCAATGTCCCGGCAGTAAATCCACGTGCGGTGAACCAGCTCCGGCACGGTTCCTCCGTGCGCGGCAGCCGCGCGGTCCAGCCAGCGGAATTCCTCCCGCATCTGGCCGTAGCTGTCCGGAGCGGAGCTTTCCTTCCTGCCCGCCAGGAACAGCCGGTAATGCGGACGCCGGGCCGTCACCACCGTTCCCCCCTGGTCCTCTTTCCGCCTTTTTTCCAGCATTCCGCCGATGTGCCATGCTTCCAGGGCCACGCGGGCCCCGTTCGCCGGAGGCTGCCCCACCACGGAGACATAGGAGTTCCGCTCCCCCGCCATCCGGCGCAGCGTTTCCGACTGGCGCACCGGATCGCTGACGTGGAAGCGCAGCAGGAATTCATCTTCCCCTCCGCCGCCCAGTTCACGGTACCTGTCCAGCAGGGAACGCAGTTCCGCCTCAAAGCTCGCGCCCGGTTCCGCCGTCATGCAGAAGAAATGTTCCTGCGCGCCGCTTTTTCCGCGCCATTCCGTTTTTTCAGGTAAATCCGCCGCCATGGTGTCCTCCTTTACAGGGACTGTACGTAATTGACCAGGTCCTCCAGCTCACGGTCATTTAAAGAACTTGTCTTCCCGCGGATGTCCCCCGGATTGTGCGTCGTAATGGCTTCCCGGATCGTCTTCGCCCGGCCGTCGTGCAGGTAGGGGGCGGTCCGCCACACTTCCACCAGGGAGGGCACCAGAATGCTTTTCCCCTCATCCAGCCCCCGGGCCGTCCCCGCAGCCACCAGTTCCTTGGTAGTGAAGTACGGGTGCGGGTGGCACTGCACGCACCCGGCCGTTTTAAAGACTTCCTTCCCCCTGCGCGCGGATTCTGACAAGACGCCCCGCTCCACGCCGGGAGCATGGCACTGGACACAGGCAGCCTCCCGCGTCTGCTGCCTGGAGGGAGTATGCGCCATCAGGTACGGACTGGGAACCTCCTTCATGTTTTTCAGGTATTCATTCACGCATTCCGCCAGTTCCCCGGAAGGTTCCAGAAACTGGATGTGAACGAAGCCCGCCGTCACGGCCACCTCCGCGGAGGCGCGGACGCCCAGCGTCATCACCGGGCTCGTCCGGTGGGAGAGGAACATGGTGCGCGTGTTTTTCGGGTTGCCCATGCCGTCATTCAGCAGGTCCCAGTTCAGGCCGTCCACCCGGCTGTCCGGGTGGCAGGTGGCGCAGCTCTGCCAACCCTGGAAGCAATGGGAGGCGTCGTTGAAGTACTGTTCCCCCAGCTTTTCCCGTGAGGGCTGGAACCCTTCATTCAGGGCGATTTTCCGGGGTTGCGCTTCCCCCTTGAGGGGGACTTGCGCCAGCGTGTCCGAGAAGTATCCGGCCACATAAACGTTTTTCCCGTCGCACGCCAGGGCGCGCGGACCATTCAGGGGCAGAGGAATGCGGGTGCGGAGGCCGTGCAGGAAGCCCAGCCTTTCGGAAACGGGTTCGTTTTCCCGGTTTTCCCGCTTCATGCGGTCCAGCATGCCGGGAAAATCAATCACGGACAACTCATGCGTTCCCGCGTGCGTCACAAACAGCTTTCCGCCATCCCCGGAAAAGGCGACGCCCCAGGGATTGGCCGCCCCCGCATCCGGGTCGTCCAGCAGGACGGGGTGCGGCTTGTCCGGCTGTTCCGTATCAATAACCGTCACGGCGTTCGTGTTCATCCATCCGCGGTCCAGCTGCGTGGTGGGCACCTGGTAGCGGCTCAGCACGTGCGCCACGGCCAGATAACGGCCATCCGGGCTCATCGCCATGCCGCGCACGCCCTGCGTCCCGTTGGAAAGCGGGAAATGGGCCGCCTTCCCGTCTTTCACCAGCGTCAGCGCAGCCGCCGTGAAATCCCCGTCCGCCTTCCCGGCGGGCAAATGGCCGGCGGCCCATATTTTCCTGCCGTCCGGAGAGACGGCCAGCGCCACCGGTTCACGGGGAACGTTCCAGGAATTCAGCACGTTCCCGGTGGCGGCGTCCATTTCCAGAATTTGGGAGTCAAACCGGCACGCCACATACAACTTACCTCCGCGCAGCACGGGAGCCATGGGCGTGTGCCCCGCCGGAAAGGAACCTTTCAGCGCCCCGCTTTCCAGGTCCACCACCTCCACCACGCCGCGCGGTCCGCCTTCCGCCACATAGGCGGTGGCACCGTCAAGCGCCATGCCGTTGGGCGGCTGGCCCAGCCGGATGCTTTTCACCTTTTCTCCGGAAGCGGGGTCCACCAGTTCCAGAGTCCGGCTTTCATGCCCCAGCACGGCAACCAGATGATTAAAAACCTTCACATCCACCGGAGCGGCAGGACCGGCAACGGAATCCGGTCCCTGCCTGCACGAGACGAAGGCCAGCAGGCAGCAGAGGGCAGCCACGGAGGCGCAGAGCGTTTTTGTCAGTTTCATGGCCATTTCAGATTCAGTCTTCTATCATCACGCGGAACCCCACGTTGTACACGGGCCGCCAGCCGGGATACCCCCAGCGCCAGGAGGACGTGGCCCGCCGGGGGCGGTCATACCAGGAACCGCCGCGCACGGCACGGGGAACGCGGGAGTCCAGGCTTTCATTGCGCCCGTCCCCTTCCTTCCACGGGTAGGGCCTGTATTCGGAACGGGTCCATTCCGCGGCGTTTCCGATCATGTCGTACAGTCCGTAGGCATTCGGCTTGTAGCTCTTGACGGGGGCCAGATGGAGCCTCCCGTCATTGTATTTTTCATCCCGCGGCACGAAGTCCCAGAAACGGTTGGGATTTTTAATCGGCTTGGGGTCCACGCCGGAGACGGCAAGCTCCTTCAGCGTCACATCCCCCAGGTTGGCGTATGCGGAGAAGTCCGCATCCCGTTCCCCGAAGAAGAAGTCCGTATCCGCGCCGCCCCTCGCCGCGTACTCCCACTGCGCTTCCGTGGGCAGCGTCACCTTTTTCCCGGTTTTCCCGGAAAGCCAGCGGCAGAATTCCATGGCCCTGGTCCACGGCACCCGGACGGCCGGAAAACGCGGATCGGCGTCCATGTCGTAGCCGGGCCTCACCTGGTCCTTGTAGTGCATGTCGTACCATCCATTGAGGTATTCCGGGTCAAAGCGGCGGTATTGCTCCAGCGTCACTTCCGCCTCTCCCATCCAGAACGGTTGTTCAATCTCCACCGGGGAGGCGGGTTTTTCCGCCGGGGTTTCCCGTTCACTTCCCATCCTGAATTTTCCCGCGGGAATGCGGCGGAACGTCATGCTTACGCCACCCCCCAAATCCACGGACAGCGTTTCATTCCGCGGTTCCGGGACGGGCACGCTTTTTTCCCTGACGCTGGGGACAGACTTGCCGCCGTCAACGATGACGCCGCTGGCGTTTCTCCGGAACAGGGAGTCCTTCATCGTCACGTAATTCCGTTCCGCTCCGGAGAATTGCCTGTGCAGGTCATAGCGGCGTTTCAGCAATCCTTCATTGCGCTCTCCCGGCCATTCGCCCAGGTAGGGGGCGTTCATGTCCATCCACGTGACCAGGCGGTTCCAGTCCTCCTGAGGCATCTCCACGCCGTGGTGCCCCTTTTTAAGGAGCTGGTAAAGTTCCGACGTATCCGCGAAGAACTCCGTGGGGGCCAGCCCCAGGTAGTTCCCCTCCGGACCGTTGCGGCGCACGTAGGGGTGCAGGTTCCAGTACGCGACGGACCCGGGAGCGGGCGCACCCTTGACGGCCTCCAATGTCATGAAGTCCGGGACTCCCGCGCGGGCCTTGTCTTCCGCGGTGTGGCAGCGGACGCAGTGGCGGTCCAGCACGGGCTGCACTTCATTCATGAAGGAGAAGGTGCGCGCCGGACCGTACCACGGGGTGATGGCGGCAGGGTTCTGCCGTGAGGCCATGACCGCCTTGGCGGGCGGCGCGTAGTTCTGCCGTTCATGGCAGCCGATGCAGCTTAACGTTTCCCCCGGCATGGCGGTAAACCAGCTCCGCATCAGCGCCAGGGCGCACCCTTCCCCGTCCAGCACCTGGAGGGTCAGCGGCTGGTTGGCGGGTGCCGTAAAGATGGCGGAGCCGTCCGGATTCACGGGAACGGTGCCGTACAGTACCTTCAAGTCCCAGTTGCTTTCCATGCCCATGGCATAGTGGCTTCCGGTGTTGCGGGGACTGTACTCGGACATGAACACGCGCAGGGATGTTGCCTCCCCCTTCGGCACTCCGGCCATGGCGCGGCCCCGGTACACGTCGGAGATATAGACCGTGGCCGTCTTGCTCTCCGGCTTCACGCGGTCATGGAGCACGGGCGGCTTTTTGCGCGGGCGCAGCGGCGCGGGGTCCGCATAAATGAAATAGGAGGAAGCCGTGAGAGGAACGATGTTGTCGTACACGTCGCACCAGACCACATTGGTCACGCCCTGGTTGCCGGAAGGGGAGGAGACGGCCAGGAAGGTCTCCTCATTCAGCGGATACGGTTCCGCAAAATAGGGAGTTTTCAACTCCTCCACCAACTGGTCCCTGGTGACGTTTTCCACGGGTTTTCCGTAGCCCGGGATTTTCTGCACGGCGCCCTCCGTGGCGGTACGGCCCCGGTTCACGTCAAAGATGACCAGTTCCCCCAGCCGCTTGACACCGTGGTGCCCGCTGACAATGCCCGCAAACATGCCCGGCCTGCCGGGAAGCGGGCGGGCGTTGAACAGGCTGTTGGGCCAGTAGGAGTTGGAGCCGTAGTATTCCTTCTGGTCGCTGCCGTCCGGATTCATGTGCATCAGCACGCGGCTGAAGTAGTGGGCGCTTTCCGTGTATTCCCAGCGCAGGAACAGCACGCGCCCGTCCGGGAGCATGGTGGGGAACCAGTTGTTGTCCTGGTCAAAGGTGAGCCGCCGGGTCGTCTTCCTCTCCCGGTCGTAAAGGTGGATGTTCCCCACGTAGTCCACCCCGGTTACGCAGGGCACGCCCTGCATGCCGGAGGTGTTGACGAAGATGACGCGGCCGTCCGGCAGGTAGCAGGAGTTGTAGCTGTCCGTATCCGCCGGCATGTGGGCGGTGAGGGCTTCCGTTTTCCCGGTTTTCAGGTCCAGTTCAAAGACGTCCCAGGGCCTGTTTTCCTTCTTGCCGAAGCGGTTTCCGGTGAACATGAGCCTTTCCCCGGAAAAGTCCACTTCCAGATGCCCCATCCAGCGGTCGTCCCCCAGCAGCTGCGCCGCGGGGGAGGAAGAGGAGATGCCGTTAAATTTCACGATGCCGCTGCGGTACGTGCGGCCCGGACCCGGCATGCTGGAGATTCCCTGCCAGTTGGCCGGGCGGTCATGATTGAAGGAGCTTTTTCCGGACGGGTTGAAACGCCGCACGCTCACCCATTCCCGCAGGGAGTCCTGTTCCGGCAGGGATTCAATAAGGGCCTTTTTCCGCAGTTCCACCAGTTCACGCAGTTGGTCCGCCTGCTCCGGCCCTGCCCGGTCCACCCACCGGTCCAGCGGCCCCAGCTTCTTCTCCCACTCATCCAGCCGGGCCAGGAAAACCTCAGCATCAGGGTACCATTCCCCGTATTTTTCCCGGTTGCGCTTCACCGCGCGGCGGATGGCGGCCGCATCATAATAAGCCGCCAGTTTCTTCAGACGGAGGAAGCGGACTTTTTCCAGAATGGCTTCCTGATGCTTCATCAGGCCGTCCCAGGAAGAAACGGCTCCCACCCGCTCCGCCGGAACGGAAAGGATTTCCGCCAGCGCGGCCCCGGCTTTCTGCCCGTCCGGCCATGCCTGGAACACGGGAGCCAGCAGCGCCATCGCATCCCCGCAGTCATCCGCGGCAGACGGATCGGAAAGGGAAGATACATGCTCCGCCGTCCGCGCCCACACCTGCTGCATCCATTGGTTTCTTCCCTCTGCGGAGGCCGCGAGCGGGATTCCGGACAATTCCCGCAGCCAGGGCTGCAGTCCGGAAGCGTGGAGTATTCCGGCTCCCAGTACGGCACAGCCGCAGGAGAGAAGGCGCAGGATGGAACATGAGTCAAACATGGCGTACAGTTTTACACTAGTACGCAGGAGAAATTCTTTTTCATTCAACGGGAATTTCCGTACCGATTAATTTTCTACCTAATCAGCAGAGGGTGAATCCATCATTTAATCCCTCCGGACTCTCAATTCCGGAATTCAATATCTGATTTTAAGGGAAGGAGGTTGTAGAAAAACGGCTCCGGCAGAAAGCGGCATGGGGAATCCTACCCCCGTCCTCCATGCCCAGGATTTTTTTCATGGCAGGCCTGAATTCATTCCTCCATTGCTCCAACTGCCTGACGACGGGAATTAACGTCTTTCCGGACAGGGAACGGGAGCATGAGCAGCGGCATTTCTCCGTTCATCCCCGGCATCCGGGAAAAACAAGCGCCGGAGAAAGAGGGAACAGCCGTTTGCCTTTCTTCCGGCGGCCTTGTTGTTACATTCCTGCGGAATAGGAAGTTCAGGAGTCTTCCAGCGTGCGGGGGCGCAGCAGGTACACCTTGTCCCGGCGGCGCACCTGTTCCGGAACCGCCAGATAGACGGTTTCCCCTTTTTGCGCGGCGTCCACGGGTTCCATGCCCGCCGCCGTCTCCCGCCGCATGGATTCCACTTCCACGCGGACGGCTCCCGTGGTGGGGCCTGCAATGAGGATGGTCTGCCCCGCGGACAAGCCGCCGGCTTCCAGGTAAAGGGCCGCCACCCCGTTCTTCTTATAAAAGTTTTCCACCTTGGCAATGTGGATTTTAAGCAGGGCGGCGCGGCTGTTGGCGGAACCGCTCCATTCCCCCCATTTCACGCCCAGGTAATATCCGCCCTGCCAGAATCCCCGGTTGAAGACGGATTCCAGCCGCTTCATCCACGCTTCCGCCCTGGCTGCGGAAAAGGTTCCGTCCAGGCATGCCTGGGCGGCCTCCCGGTACACGGAGGTGACCGTTCTGACGTAATCCGAGGAGCGGCCGCGCCCCTCCAGCTTCAGCACGGAGACGCCCGCGTCCAGAAGCTGGTCCAGCACCGGAACGGTGCACAGGTCCCGGGGGGACATCACGTATTTGTTGTCTATCACCAGTTCATTGCCCGTTTCCTCATCCGTCACGCGGTAGGCGCGGCGGCAGTTCTGGAAGCAGGCGCCCCGGTTGGCGGAAGAGTTGTAAGCCGCCAGGCTCATGTGGCATTTGCCGGACACGGCCACGCACAGCGCCCCGTGGGCAAAGATTTCCACCCGGAGCAGTTCCCCGGAGGGGCCCCTCACGTCCTCCTTCCGGATGGATTCAATGATGTGCCGGATTTGCGCCAGGGTGAGTTCCCGTGCCAGCACCACCACATCCGCGTACTGCGCGTAGAACCTGACGGAGGCCATGTTGCAGACGTTGGCCTGCACGGACATGTGGACTTCCAGCCCGATGGAGCGGGCATGGGCGATTACCGCCAGGTCGGAGGCGATGACGGCGTCCACTCCGGCCTTCCGGGCGGCGGCGCACAGGGCCTGCACCGCCTCCAGCTCTTCATCATACACGATGATGTTCAGCGTCAGGTAGGCCTTAGCCCCCGCCTCATGGCAGCGGGCCACGATTTCCGGCAGGTCTTCCTCTGAAAAGTTGGCCGTGGCCCGGGAACGCATGTTCAGCTTCCCCACGCCGAAGTAGACGGAGTCCGCCCCGCCCTGCAACGCAGCGGCCAGGGATTCAAACGACCCCGCCGGGGCCATGATTTCTATCCGGGATTGAACGGGCATGGCAGAACGGCTCAGAGTCCTCCGGATTCCTCCGTCAGGATGACGGTGATCCTTCCCTTGGGGAAGCATTTGACGATGGACATGTGGATGTTGCACAGGCGGTCCGGAGAGTTGCAGTCCGCACAGACTCCCGTGTACATGCAGGGCGTCTTGAAGTCTTCATGGCGTTTGGCATTCAGCGGGGCGATGCGGCGGATGCGTTCCCGCGCCTCCTCCGGCGTTCCCACCAGCTTGTTGGCCCCGGCCAGCAGAATGACGTGCCGGGGGCCGAACGCTACGGGTGCCACGCGGTTGCCCACCATGTCCACCCAGTGCAGGGTTCCCTTCATGCTGACGGCGTTGACGCCGGTCAGGAAGAGGTCCGCCGTCATGCCGCGGCGGCGGATTTCCCATTTTTCCTCCCGGTCCATGTCCGGAAGAAAGCCGTCATAAAACTGAATGTCCGGATTGGCCCGCAGGTCGTCAAGAATCCCCGTGGCCTTCAAGGTCATGGAGTCCCCGTAGGAGGCGGACGCCGGGTGAAGCTCCCGTACCAGGCCGCGCATCACGCCTGCGGCTTCCTTCAGGCCCGGAACTACAAAGCTTCTGAATCCGCGCCGTTCCAGGCGTTCGGCGCACTTTTGCAGGGAAAGGGTTTCTTCCATAAAAAAGGCGGATGAAGAACCCCGCTCCGGCATGATTCCGGAGCGGGGTTCCTTGAGTTTTTATTCTTCCGCAGGGGCTTCCGCTTCACCGGAATCTTCCCCGGCCTCCGCGTCTTCCGCTCCCTCCGCACCTTCCTCGTCTTCATCATCCGGAATGACGATGGAGATGTCCTGGATGGCTTCGCCGTCGTTCAGCGTCATGAGCTTCACGCCCTGGGTGGCGCGGCCCGTTTCGCGCACGGTGGCTACCTTGATGCGGACGGACTGCCCCGCCGTGGTCATGAGCATCAGTTCATCCTCCTCGGAAACGACCGTGGCGGATACCACCTTCCCGGTCTTGTCCGTGCAGTTCATGGTCTTGATGCCGGTGCCGCCGCGGCCCTGCGTGCGGTATTCGTCAAAGGAGGTGCGCTTGCCAAGGCCGTTTTCAGAGGCCACCAGCAGGGTTTTCTGCGGGTCCACAATGGCAAGGGCCACCACGTAGTCTCCCTCGCGCGGACGGATGCCGCGCACGCCGATGGTGTTGCGGCCCTGGGTGCGGAGGGCTTCCTCCGGGAAGCGGATGCTCATGCCGTCATGCGTGACGAGCACGATTTCATTTTCCCCGGTGGTGAGTTCAGCGTTTACCAGGGTGTTGCCTTCCTCCAGGTTGATGGCGATGATGCCGGCCTTGCGGTAGTTGACAAAGTCGTTCAGGCTGGTTTTCTTCACCGTGCCGTCCTTCGTCGCGAAGACCACGTTGCCGCTGCCTTCCGCAAAGGTGATGTCATTGCCTTTTTCATCCACCCGGCGTTCCAGGCGCAGGATGGCGGCGATGGCTTCCTCCGGCTGGAGGTCCAGCAGGTTCTTGATGTTGCGGCCCTGCGCACTGCGTGCGGCTTCGTCAATTTCATACACGCGGTCCACGTACACGCGCCCGGTGTTCGTGAAGAACATCAGGTAGTCATGGTTTTGGGCGGCGAAGAGGTGCTCGATGAAGTCCGCCTCCGCATCCTTTCTGGCCCCCTTGGTGGTGGCGGCCTTCACGCCCTTGCCCCCACGGGCCTGCACGCGGTATTCCGCGGAGTTGGTGCGCTTGATGTAGCCGCTGTGCGTGATGGTGACGATCATCGTGTCGTTCGGGATCAGGTCTTCAATGGCCATGTCCCCGGAGAAGGGAATGATGCGCGTGACGCGCGGCGTGGCGTACTTGTCCTTGATGGCCATGAGTTCATCCTTCACGATTCCCAGCACGCGGGATTCGTTCGCCAGGATGTCCAGATAGTCCTTGATCCGGACCAGCAGTTCCGCGTATTCCCCGGAAATCTTGTCGTTTTCCAGAGCGGTGAGCTGGTACAGGCGCAGGTCCAGGATGGAGTTTACCTGGCGTTCCGTAAAGATGTAGCGGTCCCCCTGCACGGAGGCCTGGGAACGGATCAGGATGCCCAGGCTTTCCGCCGTCTGCGTGGAGAAGGTGTAGTTCTGGAGGCGTTCGCGGGCTTCCTCCCTGTTCTTGGAGTCGCGGATGATGGTGATGAAGTCATCCATGTGGTGAAGGGCCAGCAGGAAGGCTTCCAGGCGTTCGGCGTCCTTTTCCGCATCCCCCAGCAGGTAGCGCGTGCGGCGCACGACCACCTCCCGGCGGTGCTCGATGTAGAAGTTGATGGCGTCCAGCATCACGAGCGTCTTGGGGCGGTTGTCGTGAATCGCCAGCATGTTCACCGCAAAGGAGGTTTCCATGGAGGTGAGCTTGTAAAGCTGGTTCATGACCACCTGCGGGCGGGCGTCCCGCTTGAGCTCGATTTCAATGCAGGTTTTCTCGTCGGAAAGGTCGCGGATGCCGGAAATGTCCGTCAGGATCTTGTCCTTGTACAGTTCCGCGATGCGTTCCTGGAGGGCGGCGCGGTTCACGCCGTACGGCACTTCACGGATGATGAGGAGGTCCTTGCCGGAGTCCGTCATTTCCATGTCTATCTTCCCGCGGATGCGCACGGAGCCGCGCCCGGTGCGGAAGTAGTTGTCAATGCCGGAAAAGCCCAGCACGTCGCCCCCGGTGGGGAAGTCCGGTCCCTTGATGTACTGGCGCAGTTCATCCACCGTCATGAGCGGGTTGTCAATCACGGCGCAGATGCCGTCCACCACTTCCCCCAGGTTGTGCGGGGGCATGTTGGTTGCCATCCCCACGGCAATGCCCGTGCCGCCGTTGACCAACAGGTTCGGGAAGGCGGAGGGAAACACGGTGGGTTCCGTGTGCTCGTTGTCGTACGTGGGAACAAAGTCCACGGTGTCCTTGTCCAGGTCCGCCATCAGGGCCACGCCCATGCCGGAGAGCTTGGCTTCCGTGTATCGGGCGGCAGCGGGGGGGTCCCCGTCCGGCGTGCCGAAGTTGCCCTGCCCGATGACGAGGATGTCCCGCATGGACCAGTCCTGGGCCATGTTCACCAGGGTGCCGTAAATGGCGGCGTCCCCGTGCGGGTGGTAGTTACCCATGGTGTCACCCACGATTTTGGAGCATTTGCGGGTCTTCCCGCCGGGGGACAGGTTCAGTTCCTTCATGGCGTACAGGATACGCCTCTGGGAGGGCTTGAGGCCGTCTCTCACGTCCGGCAGGGCGCGGGAGATGATGACGGACATGGAGTAGTCCAGGAAAGAAGTGGAGAGCTCGCTGGCTACGTCCACCGGTTTGATTCTATTGTTTTCCATGGTTCTGGGAGAAAGTGTAGGAATTAAACGTCAAGGTTGCGGACGTTGAGCGCGTGGTCCACGATGTAGTTCTTGCGGGGCTCCACCACGTCCCCCATCAGGATGGTGAACATTTCATCAGCCCTGACGGCGTTGTCGTCATTCAGGATGACGCGGAGCAACTCCCGCCGTTCCGGGTCCATCGTCGTCTTGAACAGGTCCTTGGCGTCCATTTCACCCAAGCCCTTGAATCGCGTGATTTCCACGCCGCGCTTGCCGATGGAGATGACGGATTCCAGAATGTCCATCACGGAGAACAGGGGCGTTACCTTTTCCTTTTCTCCCTCACCTTCCACCAGTTCAAACAGGGGCGTATCCATGGATACGATCATGTTCCCCGGAATGCCCAGCTCCGCAAGCCGTACGAGGGCCCGCGTGATGGCCTTGGCCTCATGCAGTTCATGGGTGATGGAACGGCGGCTGGGGCCCTCCCGGTCCGGGAGCGGATTTTCCAGCAGTTCCTCTTCCGTGGGCATGCCGAAGATGAAGAGGTCCCTGTTTTCCTCGGAAAAGGCAGTGAGAGCTTCCATGTCATGGAAGAAGAGGACTTCCTCTTCATTGCCGCTGCGCACCTTCACCAGGAATTCCGGGAATTCCCCGTTTGCCTCCCGGTGGCTGAGCAGGTCTTCCAGGGAGCCGCCCTGCGCCTGCATGGATTCCGTGTAGCGCTGGAGGTTGACCAGCGTTTCCAGAATGGCGGAAAACTCGTCAGATGAGAAGGAACGGGAACCGTCCGCGAAACGGAGGGTCACGTCATTGACGGCCAGTTCAATCAATTTGCGGTTCAGGGCGACGTCATCCTGCACGTATTCCTCCTTTTTCCTGCGGATGATGCGGTACAGAGGCGCCTGCGCGATGTACAGGTACCCGGCGCGGACAAGCTGCGGCATGTGGCGGCAGAAGAAGGTGAGAAGCAGGGTGCGGATATGGGCGCCGTCCACGTCGGCGTCAGTCATGATGATGATCTTGTGGTAGCGCACGCGGTCCAGCTTGAAGGAGGCCTCATCGTCCCCTTCCCCGATCCCGGCGCCGATGGCCGTGATCATGTTCTGAATTTCCTTGCTCCCCAGCGCTTTGTCCAGGCGGGCCTTTTCCACGTTCAGCACCTTCCCGCGCAGGGGCAGGATGGCCTGCGTGCGGCGGTCGCGCCCCATCTTGGCGGAGCCGCCGGCGGAGTCACCTTCCACAATGAACAGTTCGCAATTGGCGGGGTCCCGGTCGGAGCAGTCCGCCAGCTTGCCGGGAAGGCCGCCGATGGAGAGGGCGCTCTTGCGGACCGTTTCGCGTGCCTTGCGGGCGGCTTCACGGGCCCGGGCGGCCGTGATGCTCTTTTCGATGATCTTCTTGGCCATCGCCGGGTTTTCTTCAAAGTACGTCTTGATTTCCTCGTACACGACGTTGCCCACCACGCCTTCAATCTCCGTGTTCACCAGCTTGTCCTTCGTCTGGGAGGAGAAGCGCGGGTTGGGCATCTTGACGGAGATGACCGCCACCAGGCCTTCGCGCACGTCCTCCCCGCTCAGGGAGGGGTCCTTCTCCTTCAGCAGGCCGTTCGCCTTCGCGTAGCCGTTGATCACGCGCGTCAGGGCGCCGCGGAAACCGGAAAGGTGCGTTCCGCCGTCCCCGTTGTAAATGGAGTTGGCAAAGCAGAGGATGTTCGTTTCATACGTATTGTTGTACTGGAACACCACGTCCACCAGGACGTCATCCTCCATCTTCTTGCCGTCGTACTCCACTTCCACCTTCCGGACGCCGGAAATGGAGATGGGTTCCTCATTGATCAATTCCTTGTTCCGGCCCAGCTGGCGCACGAATTCCACAATGCCTTCCTTATAGAAGAAGGTTTCCCGGCGCACCGGGGCCTCCCGCTCGTCAATCAGCTCGATGACCAGGCCGGGGTTCAGGAAAGCCAGTTCGCGCAGGCGCGTCGTCAGGCGGTCAAATTTGAACTCCGTGGTATCCGTGAAAATGGTGGAGTCCGGGAAAAAAGTGATCGTGGTGCCCGTGATTTCACAGGCGCAGGCGCCCACCGCGCGGAGGGGTTCGATCGTCTTGCCGCGTTCAAACTTGATCTGGTAGCGCTTGCCGTCGCGGCGCACTTCCGCCCTGAACCAGTCGGACAGGGCATTCACGCACTTGGCGCCCACCCCGTGCAAACCGCCGGAGTACTTGTAGGCGCCCTGGCCGAACTTGCCGCCCGCGTGCAGATTGGTCAGCACCAGTTCCACGGCGGGGATGCCGAACTTCGGGTGGATATCCACCGGAATGCCGCGCCCGTTGTCCACCACGGAAATGGAGCCGTCCACATGGATCACAATGTCAATCTTGCTGCAATAGCCGGCCAGATGCTCGTCAATGGAGTTGTCCAGCACTTCAAATACGCAGTGGTGCAAGCCTCTCTCGTCAGGGTCCCCGATGTACATGCCGGGGCGCTTCCGCACGGCCTCCAGGCCCTCCAGTTTGTCAATCTGCGCGGCGCCGTATTCATGCTGCGCCGTCGTGGAAACGGTGGTTTCAACAACCTCGTTGGTATCTTCGGACATAACTGAAATATACTACGCTTATCTTAATTTTTTGCAAGACTAATGTTAGAAAGCGCGCGTGCGCGTGTGGGGGCTACCTCCGCAAAAACCCGCTGTAATCGCATAAAAACAGGCCTATTTCTCGCCGCCCGGTTTTTTCTGACATCAGATAGCGGACAAGGGGGTGCAGGAGCATTCTGCGCGGTTTTATAGAATTGGAAAGGGCGTTCCGTGCGGAGGGCGGAGAGCGGCGCGGGGAGAGTTGTGGACAGAATGGACTTGATGGACAGGATGGACACCATTTTCTTTCTCCTCCTCTGTCCTTCCCATCCACACAGTCTATTACTCCGGAGGACACCGTTTCCTTCCACAGCAGGGCCGTTCCGGCATTGTCCGGAACGGCCCTGGCGGTGCGGAGAGCGGATGATCTCCACTCTCCTCTCTTAACTCTCAACTCTCTTAGAAGTCGTAGCGGTAACCCACGCTTCCGTTCACCGAGTTGGCTCCGTCACGGAAGTCCGCGTTCCCGTTGATGAAGACCGTTCCCTGCGTTCCTACCGGCACGCTCAGCCCCGCTCCTATTTGCAGAGCCGTCGTTCCCACCTTGGTCCCACGCACGCTCTGCATGAAGCCGGGGTTGCCCAGCAGCGCCACATTGGTTTCTCCGCGGCGGTCGCCCATGTCCTGGGCCGCGTTCACCCGGAACTCAGCCAATGCTTCTCGCCCGAAGATGTTGCTGCCAATGAGCCCCATCCACCGGCCGCCCAGCGCAACCGTTCCCGTCGTCCATTCCTGCTTGCCTACATTCAGGCCCGCGTTCCCCGCTCCCGTTTCCGTGTAGCCGTCCATGCGCGTCGTCACTACCGAGGCGTTGGCCAGGGGCTGCAGGATGCTGCTCCTGTCTTCATTGAGGTACACGTCGTAGGTCAGTTCATACATCGCTCCAAAGCCCCACCCGCTGGTGTTGCCCTGCGTCCTGTAGCTGCCTTCCCCGTAGTTGACCGTGCGGTTGAGCTTCGCGTCGTTCCACCCACCTGTCAGGATGAGCGTGTGGGCCCATCTCTTGCTCTGGTAGCGCCCGAAGAGGTTGGCGTAGTAGCTGTCCAGGTGACCGTCCGCCGTGTCCGCGGCACTGGCCGTCAGGTCGCCATAGTTGGCCGTGAAGGCAGCTCCCATCGTGAAGTGGTCGCTGAGGTCTACGTCCATGCCCACGGTGCCGCCCCAGGTGGTGAGCTGGTAGCCGCTTTCATCCCCCTTGGTGTCCAGCTTGCTGTAGGAGCCCGTGCCTTCCATCCACATGTGGAAGTAGGGGAGGTCTTCGTTGACGTAGGCGGGGTTGACGCCCATGAGGGTGGTGCGGTTCCTGATCCAGCCCATCTGGTCGCGCAGGGCGTCCTTCTGGGCCGTTCCCAGCGCGTTGACCGTGCTTCCCGCTACGGCTGCCATCACCCGCTTCGCTTCCGAGGGGTTGGAAGACGTCAGGGCTCCTACGGCGTCATCCACCTTCTTGAGGATGGAATCCGCGGCCAGGTCGCCGGGCAGGTTCCAGAGAAGTTCCGCACCGGCCCTGGAATTGACCGTATCCGCAAGACGGGCGTATTTATTGTCTTTGGATGCTGTAGCCACCAGAACGAGGTTGCCGTTTTCCATCACCAGGTACGCATCGTTTTCAAATTTCTTGAAGGCGGAGGAGGAGGGATCCAGCAGGATAGCCAGCCTGTCGCTTCCACCCAGGTCGATGGTTCCATCAGCATGCATGAGCGTGTAGCTGCCGTCCGCGCCCAGCGTCAGTTCATTCTTGCCGGTAGAGCTGAGGGTTATTTCCGCTCCCTGGCTGATGCTGATATTCCCGGTCACGCTGATGATGGGTCCGGCGTAGTCCGTGTTGAAGGTGAGGTTCGTGCTGGAACCGTCGCCCAGCGTCAGGCTGCTGAGGGTAAGAGCCGTATTGGCTCTCGGGTCTTCTACCGTGCCGCCCATCTTGATATTGAGGCGTCCCGTGTTGTTGATGGCCCAGTTGCTGCCGGCGGCGGTGATGACGTTTTCAAGCGTCTGCCCCGCATTGCCGGAGATGTTGAGCTGCCCGCGGCCTTCCAGCGTGCCGCTGAAGACGGAACCGCTGCCCGAATTGCCGGTATTGACGGCCAGAGCGCCGCCATTGCTCTTCAAGGTTCCCTGGCCGCTGATTCCGGCAACGGTGTTGCCGGTGGTTGAGCCAAGGTCAAGCGTTCCCGTGGAATCGCCGTTCTTTACCAGGTCCAGCAGTACGCCGCCCTGGAGGGAAGCCGTTCCGGAAAGGGCAAGCGTATCATGAAGGGCAAGCGTGCCGCTGCCCTGGATGGTGCTGGCGGAAAGGCTGCTGGCATCGTTAATGGTGAGGGTGGCTCCGCTGCCGATGTTCAGGTCCGCGCCTTCGCCGCTGTCCGTCAGGTCTCCCATGACGGTATTACGGTTGACATCCAGAACCACGCCTTCCGCCGTGCCTGCCAGCACCACATGGTTGAAGTTGCTGCCATCACCGTTCAGGGTGAGCGTGCCGCCTTCCATGCGGAGGGTGTCCGTCACAAAGGAGCCGTTGACCGTGAGCTTGCCCGTGTTCTGCTTGATGAAGGTGACCCCGTTTTCCCCAACGATGCTGCCGCCCATGATGGAGTCCGCCCCGGCATAATCATCCGGTGCGGGCAATCCCGTTTCCAGGCGTTCGTTGTTGAGGATGACAACGGCGTTGCCTCCGTCCGCATTGGTGTTTTCCACCTTCAGCGTGCTTCCCGTTGCGCCCAGCAGGTTGTTGATGACCGCGCCGTCGCCGTCGGTATCGCCGGGGGCTCCCGCCAACTGGACGGTAAGCGTCTTGCCCTGGGCGATCACCACGCCGGCGTACATGCCCAGCGTTCCGTAGTTCGTGACCGTATCGGGATCAGAGGAGGCGGTGCCGTCCACCATGTAAAGGCCGTTGACCTGTCCGCTGAGGACCAGGCTGCCGCCGTCGGTGCCCGTCACGCGGATGCCGTAGTTGGAAAGGATTTTGCTGAACTGGATGTCGCCCAGATTGGCGCATTCCAGCGTTCCGGTCGTCAGCGTCAGCCAGCTTTCCACCCCGGCGTCCTTGTGGGCGACGAGGGTGTTCACAATGGCGTCAATATCCAGATTGACCGTGGCGGAATCATTGATGACGAGCTTGCCGTCTCCCTGGTCAATGATGGCCGTACCGGCCGCGCCCTGGTTGACGTTGTCCGCGCCCAGGGTAAGGTTCAGCGTTTCCGTAGCTCCCGCACCCACCGTAATGTCTCCGGAGACGTTGGTGAGCTTGCCTCCGGCAGCCAGGGTGATGCCTTTCAGCATGTCGCCATTGGTGCCCCCCAGGTTGATGGCGGCGGCGGAGTCCACCACGATGCCCGCGGTGGCGCCTTCTCCCCGCGTCATGGCGGAGGTCAGTGATCCGTTAACGATTTTCAGCGTTCCCGCTCCGTTCAGCACGGTGCCGGCCCACTGGCCGGCCTTGTCCGCCGTGCCAAGCTGGACCATGGCGTCGGCATTCGTGATGCCGAGGGCTCCCGTAGCGGTATTGGCCTGATCCAGGATCAGGGTGCCCGTGCCTGCATGCGTCAGGTTGGAGTTGCCCTGCACCAGCGCATTCAGCACCAGTTCCGCGTTATTGTAATTGACGTTGTATTGTGCGGCCAGCCCGGCGTCCGCAGACCCCGTGTTGCCCGCCAGGATGGCGCCGTCTCCAAAGATGGCATTCCCCGCACCCGTGACGCTCGCGCCGCCGTTGCCGAAGTTCCAGACCTGGCGGCTGTTGTTGGCGGAGGTTTCATCGGTGGACAGGGTTCCCGTGAAGTCCTTGAGGGAGCCCGTGAGGATATTGGTCATCCGCACGTTCGTGGACATGCCCCATGCGCCCGAACCGGAAAGATTACCGGAGAAGGTGTACGTGGCGCCGGAAGAACCGTTCTGCAACGTGCCGTGGGTTGCGCCGATTTCAAAGTTGGCCGCCGTCGTGCCCGCGGAGAAATGGAAGCCCTTGCCGTCGATGAAAATGGTGCCGCCTCCCAGCGTATTTCCCGCGCCGAAAGCCGCCCAGTTGGCATTGGTACTCATATTTTCCCCGTTTCCGAGCAGTTCCAGACGGCCGGTGAAATTGGTATTGCCCGTATTGGAGATGTTGACCTGTCCCGCGGCATCCGCCGTCCCAATGGTGATGGTGCCCGCGCCGTTAAGCTGGGCGTGCAGGTTGACGGTTCCGCCGGAGAGGGCCAGAGAGGCGCCTTCACTTACGCGGACGATGGTGGCGTTATTGGGGTTCACGCCGATGGTCGCTCCGCCCGTGAAGGCAAGCGTTCCCTCTTCCACGGTGAGGTGGGCCAGGGTATTCCCGGAGTATCCCAGCGCCAGCGTGCCGTCCCCCGTCTTGGTCAGCGTGGTGCCCGCGCCCATGACGTCAGCCGTCAGTCCGGCCCAGGAGACAGTGTCCGCTGCCCCGATTACGGAAACGTTCAGGGCGCCTCCGTCTCCAACCTTGACGCGGCTGGAAACGTCATATCCCGTCACGTCCCTACCGGCGGCGGAGTCCGCATAAGCCAGCGTACCGCCGTTAAAGGTAATGTCACCCGCCGTACCCAGCGCGTCGTCCGCTCCGATGGTAAGAGTGCCTCCGTTGAGCACTGTGCCACCGGTGTAGGTATTCGCCAGGTTCAGGGTGACGTTGGCCGTGCCGTTCACGGTGAGCGTAGTGGGGGCAACGGAGTCCGCAATATAACCCGCGTTGTCCGGATCACTGACCAGCGTGTAAGTGCCGCTGTTGAAGACGACGCTCTTGGGAGTCACGGTACCGGAGACCTTCACTTCACCCGCTTCCGCAGCGGAGAAATAGATTTCCTGGTCGTTCAGCGTGTCCACGCCCGTCAGCTTGGTGGTCCAGCCGTCAATGCTGGTGTTGATCCACTTGCGGTCCGTTCCGCCGTCCCAGACAAAACCGTTGTCTCCGCTGACGTCCACGACTTTCAGCACGAGCTGGTTGTTTTCCACCACGACGGAGTATTCAAAGCCTTCCCGGGTGATGTCCGGCGTCCAGGTGAAGGAATCCGTAGTCAGGCTGCCCGCCGCAGCCCACTGGGCCAGGACGTAGTCGGATGCTTCCAGTTCACCATAGTTGTTGATGGTCAGCGTGCAGTTGGCATCCGTCAGAGCCAGGGCCCCTGCCTGGATATTGATGATCGGGCCGTTTGCCACGACTCCAGTCATGTCAAAGGTCAGCGTAGCGCCGCTGTTCAGCGTCAGGGCGGAGGCCGTGGTCATTTTGGCGCCCGCGCCCATGGAGATGCTGCCCAGGGTCATGGCGTTCGCATTCGTGAATGCCAGCGTGCCGGCCTGGACGTTCGTCAAGCCCGTGTAGGTATTCTGTCCGGAGAGGGTCAGCGTGCCGGAACCGACTTTCGTCAAACCGCCGGCGCCGGAAAGGACGCCCCCGAGGGTGATGTTGGTGGAAGCCTGGTCATTGTATGATTTGGTTCCCGCATCGTATTGGCGGGTATCAACCGTCACGTTGCCGGCAAGATTCATGTTATAGGCGGAGGACCAGCCTTCCGCCGCCGTCGTTCCCAGGGTCCCGGAATTCATGTTCAGGACAATCGTATTGGTATTGCCGGACGCAGTCATGCCTCCCGCTCCGAGAAGCAGGGAACCGCCATTCAGATTAATGGTGGCGCCCTTGGCGGCGGCTCCGGCCCAATTCTGCCCCAGATCCAGCGTCTGAGCCAGGACCATGCCGCCTTGTTCAATGTTCATGACCCCCTTCCCGTCACGGGAAATCCGCAGGGTGCCGGTAATGTTCATGAAAGCATCCTTCTTGACAGTGAGCGTCGTCGTCCCGTTGTATTCATTACGGCCGATGAAACTTCCAGCCGTCAGGGAAGCGCCGGAATCCAGCGTCCAGGAAGCAGCCGCATTCGCACCCGCCATCAAAGTATAGCTTCCCGTGATATTGACATCACCCTGTAAAACCGTTGTGCCGGCAGCAGATATCAGAGAACCGGCGCCGGTGATCGTGTTTCCGTAAGTTCCGGCGGAAAGCGTCAGGGTAGTTCCCGCGCCCACATCATATTTGACGCCAGTCAGCGCGGCCGTCGTCGTGCCGGAGGCATTCCCGCTCAGCTTCAGCGTACCCGTGGAATTGGCATTCAGGCGCGTGCCCAGGCCGTTCCACGTGCCCGTGGTCAGCTCCAGAATGGAATTGCCCTGGAGGAGAACCGTGCTTGTGCCCAGCGCGCCGGCATTGCCGACGACGAGCTTGCTGCCGTTATACAATACGGTGTTTCCGCTATAGGAGTTGGCATTGTTGATGGTCAGGGAAGCTCCGTCCAGCAGATTCAGCGTCGTATCCCCGGTAATGGAGCCGTCACCAGCAAAAATGAAATCCGTGCCGGAAACATTAATTTTACCCGGAGCAACATTCCCGACGATCGTTACAGTCTTGTTCACGTCCGCACCATCGGAGAAATACACGGTCTGTCCATCGGCGTAAGCCGTGGGAGTGCCGTCAAGGTCCCAGGCGGTATTGGAGGTGTCCGTGTTCCAGTTGCCGCTCTTCCATCTCAGCAGGCCGTCCTTGTCGGACAGGGAGACGTACAGCGTATCATCGCTGACGGTGAATGTAGCCTTGTAAAGTTCAGCCGCGGAGCCGCCGAGCGTGAACATGGACGTATCCGTCATGCCCGTTCCGTGCAGGAGGGCATATTCCGTATTGGCGGTGACGGAGGAAAGGCCTATCTGGAGAGCCGTAGCGCCGGTGCCCGCCACTGAATTGACGGTTAATGCCGCGGTATCCGTACTCAGGGCTCCAAAGCTCAGGGAGCCTCCGTTCAGGGTCAGAGCAGCCGCCAAAGTAGCGGTGCCCCCGTCAAGATTGATGGTTCCCAGCGTAGAGCCGGCATCCAGGGAATAACCGTCTGCGGAAGTCACGGCTACGGTCAGGCCGCCGTTGATAAGAAGGGTCCCCTGCCCGATGACGCTGGAGTCCTTCACGGTCAGCGCGCCTTCCCTCAATTCCACCGTGCCGGTGAAACCAGGAACGGCGGCGGTTTCACCTTCCGCGGGAACCGGAACCTTGGCAGCTCCATTGAGCACCAGGGTGCCGGCGCCGATCTTCGTGAGCTTGCCGCTGCCGGTCAGGCCGGTATTAAAGGTAATGGTTCTTCCGGTTGTCTTGTCCCCGGCGTCCAGGGTATCCACATAACTTCCGTTGGAAGCCGCCAGCGTGATATAGGAGGGAGTGAACTCGTTATTGTAGGTCACGGACCAGTTGGCCGTGGCTCCCAGCGTTCCCATGCCGAGCGTAATTTCACTGCCGCTGGCAAAGTTAACGATGTTGCCGCCAAAGTTGACGCGGGCCGTTCCGGCCGTTGCGCTTCCCAACTGGAATCTCCCGCGGAATACTCCATTGCCATTGGCCCAGAAGTCCAGGCCGCCCAGGTTGGCCGTGCCGCTGGAAGCAAGGAAGGTCCCCGTTCCGCTGTACCCGAGGTTCAGCGCAGCGGAGCCGGTAAGAAGCCCCCCGTTAAGAGTAAGGGTGCTGCCGTTGTCCACGATAAAGCTGCGGCCGGTTCCGTGGTCGCTGTTGGTGCCCGTGACATTCAACTCGGCGCCGGTGTTGATGGAAAGGGTCCCGTTCTTGAGGAGCCGCACGTTCGTAGCGTTGACGACGGAACCGGAGTTGACCTGAATGGAACTGCTCGCCCAGTTGCTCGACATGCTGAGGGTTCCGATGGTGGCCTGCGAATTGGTGAGGGTGAAGCCCCCGATGCAGTAATTGACGGCCAAGCCGCCCAGGTTAACCGTATTGTTCAGGAAGGTTACACGGGGACCGTAACCGCCGGAAGCCTGGTCCAGCTGCATGGTTCCTGCATAGTCAACGTTGCCGGAGATATTCAGGTTGAGGTTTTCACTGCGGCGGAAGGTGATTGAACTATCCTGGGTGACGCCCGCTCCTCCTACGATGTCGGAGGCGATCGTGACCGTATCCGCGGCATTGTGGTTCATCAGGACGTACATGCCGCCTTCAACGACGATGCGGTCCGAAGGACGAATCGTTCCCGCTCCGGGGCGAATGATGAAATTGGCGCCGTTGCCGATATGCAGGGTTGCTCCGTTGAGCGTGTCCGCCGCAGGCTGGCTGGCCGTATTGGCGGCGTAATTGCCATATACGGTGATGTCCTTCAGCGTGGATCCAGGAGAAAGGGTGACGCTCCCGTCCGTATTGCCGAGCCAGACGGAAAGGGAGGAGTTCGTCCCGCCCATGACGGTGGAGGAGAAGGACTCCATGAGATGCGTGGCGTCTCCCAGCGTCAGGGAAGCGTTGTTCCCCAGCGTGAAGGTATTGCCCGTGCCGAAGGTGATGGAAGAAGCGATCGCTGCGGTCTTCCCTTCGGAAACGAGGAGGCCCGCATTATTGCCGAGCGTGAAGGTTCCCCCCGTAATGGCGGCGTCCCCAAGCGTAAGCGTCGCCTGGCTGCCGAGGGAAAGGGCTTCCGCCTGAAGGGAATCCCCGGCTCCCATGTTCAAGGTGTAGTTCGTCCCGTCCTGGAACGTTACGGTACCGGCGATAATGTTGCCGGTCAACGCAATGGTTTTAACCCCTTCCGCAGCCGTGAAAATAACGGAGTCATTGTTCAGGAAGGAAGTATCCGTCTTGCCTCCATCTCCACTCTTGTACCAGCCCGTTCCAGTGTTGCTCCAGGTACCGGTAGTGGAATTCCAGACAAGCGTTTCCATATTGTAGCCTGTTCCCTGATACTGCACGGACATGCCGGAACCGTTGGAGACAAGCACGAAATTGCCGGCTCCCAGCTGGTCGGCGGAATCGACTCTCGTCAATGCCTCATAGGTGTCCTCCCCGGTTTGCTTCCAAATAAGAAGGGAATCCAGGGAAGCCCCCAGATCAGCCCCGGTGGACATGAAATAGCGGGTCAGCAGGGCATCGTCCACCAGCTCGCGGTTGGTAACCGTCAGCGCTTCCATGGCGCCCGCAACCACTACCTCTACATTCCACGTCCGGTCATTCTTGGTCACTGTAGTGGTATTTGACAGGTTGATCATCCCGTCAAGCCCGATGTGCCAGTAGTGGCTGCCGGAACCGGTACCGTTGTCAAAGTTGAGATTGCCTCCCGGAGTGGTCAGGTTCAGCGTGCCGTCCACATAAATATTAGCGTGCCCCTCTGCCTCCATGCTCTTGATCTGGTTGCTGAAGGTGGTGGAAAGAGTGGATCCGGCGCCTACGTAAACACTGCCGCCCCATTGTCCCAGGCTAACGGACACATTGCTGTTCCCCGTCACGGAGATGCCGCCGCCATCCGAAGTGTTGGGAGGAGTGCCCGTAACCGTAACGTCTACATCATTAAAAATCAAATGCGGGCCCTTATTCTCCTGGCGGGAGGGGGCGGCGTCCCCTTCCCAGTTGCCCGCCGTATCTACGGCATCGCCTTCCCCTGCCCCCGTCCACGTAAAATCAGGACCGCCAAACGCGGGAGCCTGCCAGAAATCCGCCGATGTGGCGGCATGGGAGTAAGAGTAAAAACCGGAGAAGGAAACCAGGGATGCAAGAAGGGCGGAACGCAAAGAAGGGGGGAGATGAAGTCTCATATTGTATCAATGATATTATGACCAGTAATACCCGGATTTATAATCCGTTGGCAAGCCTATTTTCGTTAATGACTCTTCTTAAGCAAATCATGAAGGGGAATAAAACAGGCTTCTTTAAACTATCTCTCCATCCATTTCAAAAATTATTAATGCAATACTTTTAATACAAGCAAGATATGGAAGTTTAAAGAAGAAGAAGGATTATAAATTCCCAGATTGACCGTTCACCCTCCTGATGAAGGCGGTACCTGCAAAAACAAAAAGGCCGTCCCCTCACGGGAACGGCCCTGGCTTGGAAATCTTACCTTATTGCTGCTGGGCGCCGCTCTGCTTGAGCATCTCCTGGAGCTGTTCCGGGGAAATGCTCATGGGACCGCCCTGGGGAGCCGGGGCTTCCGAAATGCCGTCCAGTTCCAGATCAAAGATGAGCGGGGAATTGGGCTCGATCGGAGCGCCGGGGGTGTTTTCACCGTAGGCCAGCTCGGAAGGGATGTACACGATCCACTTGGAGCCGACGGGCATGGTGGTCAGCGCCTCGGCAAAGCCGGGGATGACCTGGAGGGGAAGTTCCACGGATTTGCCCTTGGTGTCGTCAAACACGGTGCCGTCCAGCAGCGTGCCCTTGTACTTCACCTTGAACATGGGGTTCTTGAACTTCTTCTCGTCAAATTTTTCTTCGCCGCCCTTGTTCACCACCTTGTACTGGAGGCCGGATTTCGTGGTGGTCACGCCTGCCTTCTTGCCGTTTTCCTCCATGAACTTCTTGCTGGCTTCCAGATTGGACTTGGCCTTGGCGGAGATGCGTTCGTCAATCTGCTTCTGGAACGCGTCCAGGGCGGGTTTCAGCTGTTCCTGGTCCTTGGCGGGCTTGCGGACCATGCCGTCCTTGATGCCCTGAAGGAAGGATTCCTGGTCCAGGTCGTCAAAGGTAAGGGTGGGAATGGAGCCGAGCTGCTGTCCGCTCTGGAAACCCAGAAAATAGCCCAGGTCCTTTTTCATCTGTTCGGGAGACACAGTAATTTCTTTCTCTTGTTTGGGTTGGTCGGCCGCCGGAGCTTCGGCAGCCTTTTCTTGCGCGCCCGCCACACCCGCCAGAAGGGCGGAAACGGCAAACAGGGCGATGGAAGGGTTCATCTTCATGGTTGTTTTTTATCCTTTGTTTGAAAAGAGGACTCCTTTTTAACGGATTCCGTTCACAGAACAAGACAAGAGAATCAGTCATCCTGTCATCCGTTCCTCCAGGAGCGGCGGAACGTCCTCCGGTCAAAAGACGCAGCGGGTTATGCAAGCGTTTCCAGAACGCGGGCGATCATGGCGGGATAAAGGGCATGCTCCTGCACCTGAATGCGGGCGTGCAGGCTTTCCGGCGTATCCCCCGGCAGCACGGGCACGCGCGCCTGCCCCAGGATGGGGCCCGTGTCCATGCCGTCATCCACGTAGTGAACGGTGCAGCCGCTTTCCGCCGCGCCGGCCTTCACGGCCTGCTCCCAGGCATGAAGGCCGGGGAAGGAAGGAAGGAGAGAAGGATGAATGTTCAGAATGCGGGAAGGGAATTCCTTCAGCAGCGGATGCTTCACCAGGCGCATGAATCCGGCCAGGCAAACGCAGTCCACGCCGTATTCCTTCAGGCGCGCGGCGACGGCGGCCTGGGACGCCTCCGGGAATTTGGTTTTAAATCCCCCGCAGTCGATCACCTCCGCCGGGATGCCCCAGGAACGGGCGCGTTCCAGAATGTAGGCGTCCGGATTGTCAGACATCACCACGGCAATTTCCGCCCGGAGGGAGCCGGACCGGATGGCGTCATAAATGGACTGGCAGTTGGAACCGGAACCGGAACCGAGTATTCCTAATTTGGGCAACTTGGACATCCGGGGGATGAAACCACAGTTTTTTGCCCGTGGCAAGTCTCCGGCTTGACAAAAAGGCCCCGGTATTCGCCTAATAAAGGCATGAGAGACACCCGTTTTCAGGCCCTGGCGGCCCAGCTTGCAGGGTATTCCACCACCCTGCGTCCCGGAGACCGGGTTCTGCTGGAATTAACGGATATTCCGGAGGAAATGGGAATAGCCCTTATCCGGGAGGTACGCGCCGCAGGCGCAATGCCCTTCCTTCGCCTGAACCAGTCCCGGCTGAACCGGGAAATGCTCTCCGGAGCCACGGAGGAGCAATACGGCATCATCGGCCGCCACCGCCTGGCGGAAATGGAGGAGATGGACGCCTATATAGAAATACGCGGCGGCGGGAACGCCTTTGAGCTGTCCGCCGTTCCCCAGAAGAATATGGCCGTTGCCATGAAGGCCCTGAACCCCGTCTCCCAGAGGCGCATCCGCTACACGCGCTGGTGCGGGCTGCGCTGGCCGTCAGAGGGAATGGCCCAGCAGGCCGCCATGAGCACGGAAAAGTTTGAGGATTTCTATTTCCGCACCTGCCTGATGGATTACGGCGCCCTGCGCCCCGCCATGCAGAAGCTGGCCGCCATGATGGAGGCGGCGGAACACGTGCGCATCACCGGACCGGGAACGGACATTTCCTTTTCCATCAAGGGGCTGCCCGCCATCCCGTGCGCGGGGGAATGCAACCTGCCGGACGGGGAGGTGTTCACCGCACCCGTCATTGACAGCGCCAACGGCCGCATTTCCTTCAACACCCCGAGCCTGTTCCAGGGCATTCCCTTTGACAACATCAGCCTGACGCTGGAAAACGGCCTGGTGGTGCATGCGGAGGCGGGGGACAAGACCGCGGAGCTCAACTCCATTCTGGATACGGACCCCGGCGCGCGGCGGCTGGGGGAATTCGCCTTTGGCGTCAATCCGGCCATCACCCGCCCCATGCGCAACATCCTGTTTGACGAGAAAATCTCCGGCTCCTTCCACCTGACGCCGGGACAGGCCTACCACGTGGCGGACAACGGCAACCAGTCCCGCATCCACTGGGACATGGTATGCATCCAGACGGCAGCAGCCGGCGGAGGCGATATTTACCTGGACGGCGTCCTGGTGCGCCGCAACGGCTTGTTCACCATGCCGGAACTGGCTATTCTCAATCCCGCCCAATCATGACTACGGACTCCACCCCCTCCAAAAAACGCTCCCTGCTCCGCAAACTCCTGTACGCAGCCGCGGCAGTCATTCTGCTGGGGTCCCTACTGGCCTCCTACATGAACTGGGAGGCCAACCATCTGGAATTCAGTGAAAACACCGCTCCAGCGGGCTGCGTTCCGGGACTTTCCGGACTGCGCATCCTGGTGCTGTCAGACGTCCACACCAATCTTCCCCTGCTGGAAAAAGCGGCGGCCATGGCGGAACAGGCCAGGCCGGACATGATCGTGTTCCTGGGAGACCTGTACACGGATTTTCTGCGGGCCACCCACGCAGGAGACTACATCACGCAGATGAAACGGCTCTCTTCCATCGCCCCGGCCTACGCGTGCCTGGGCAACCATGACATGGCCCTGGTGGACAACGTGGAGCGCATCCTGAAGGAAGGCGGTTTCACCCTGCTGAGGAATTCCGCAGCCTTCGTCACCATCCCCAGGCTGGGGAACGCGGAATTCAAGCTGGTGGGACTGGGAGACCTGCGCGAGGGGGACTTCTTTCCGGACCGGTGCATGAGTCCGCGGGAATTGGGGGAAGAATCCGTGATGCCCACCATCGTCCTGAGCCACAACCCCAAGGGGAGGGAATTGCTGGGCGGCTATCACTGGAACCTGATGCTCTCCGGCCATACGCACGGCGGCCAGATCAAACTGCCCTTCTTTTCCACCCCCCTGCTGACGTCGGAGGGGGAAACGATGTACTCCGGCTTCCATCCTTATGAAGACAAGCAGGTCTTCGTCACCCGCGGCATAGGCTACATAGGGCCGGGACGCTTCAACTGCCCGCCGGAAATCAACCTCATCACCATTCCATAGCCCCTTTTCCCGACCGCCATGGTTCTCTCTCTGCTGGCTTCCGGAGGCCCCAACGCCGCGCCTCCCTTCTTCACCCTGCTCACCGTCGTCTTCATGGGCATCATTGCGATTGCCCTCATTCTGGCCCATTTCCGGCAGTCCCTGCTGGCGGGCTACTTCATCTGCGGGGTGATTCTGGCCAACTGCGGCATCCTGGACCACATCCCCAATTCCGACGTCAGCATCCAGGCCCTTTCCGAGGTGGGCATCATCCTGCTCATGTTCACGCTGGGCCTGGAATTTTCCATTGACGAGCTCAAGCACCTGCGGAAAACGGCCCTGGTCGGCGGCGGCATTCAGATGTTCATCTGTACCGCCGCCTTCGGCCTGGGGCTCCATTACGCCACGGGCATGGATATGAGCCATTCCCTGACAGTCGGGGCCATCATGGGCCTTTCCTCCACGGCGGTGGCGCTGAAATCCTTCCAGGAATTCGGCCTGAGCGGCACCTCCGGGGCAAAAATGGCGGTAGGCATCGCCCTGTTCCAGGACATTGCCGCCATCATGCTGGTAGCGATCATGCCGCAGATCTTCGCCGCCACGCCCGACTCCTGGGAAACCGCTCTCAACATCGGCATGGCCGTCCTGCGGGGACTCGTCTTCCTGGGGGCCGCATGGCTGATCGGCCACTACCTGCTCCCGCGCATCATGCTGGCCGTGGCCCGGACCAAGAGCCGGGAGCTCTTCACCCTGATGGTCTTCGCCATCTGTTCCGGCATCGCCATGCTCGCCAGCCTGCTGGGCCTGAGCATTGCGCTGGGGGCCTTCACCGCCGGGCTTTTCGTCAGCAGCTCCTACTACAGCCACCGCGTCCTCAGTGAAGTGCTCCCCTTCAAGGACCTTTTCCTGACCATCTTCTTCGTTTCCGCCGGGCTGCTGATTGACATTGACGACCTGTGGGAGCACATCGGCCATGTGGCGACCTTCGCCGCCTTTGTCCTCGCGATCAAATTCGTGGCCTGCATCGTGGCCGCAAGCTTCCTGAAAATCCCCGGTCGCATGGGCATCATGGCCTCCACCGCGCTGACCAACGTGGGGGAATTCTCCCTGGTGCTCATTCCCTTCATGCAGGAAATCACCCCCATTCCGGCGCTGGTGACCACCAATGTGTACGCCATTGCCGCCGTCTCCATGGGCATGACGCCCCTGCTGATGAAGGCGGCGCGGAAGCTCACCCCCCTGCTGGTGCGCATTCCGGGCCTGAAGACAAAAAGGGAACGCCTCAGCGTGGAAACCATGATCACGCGCGTGGAGGGAATCAAGAACCACGCCATCATCTGCGGCTACGGCCCCGTAGGCAGGCGGCTGCATGAAAGCCTGTCCCAGTACGGCATCCCCTGCATCATCATCGACCTGAACGCGGACACCGTCAAGACCCTGCTCAATGACGGCCATCTGGCCTTCCTGGGGGACATCCAGCACCAGATCACCATGGACCTGGCGGGAATCCGCACCGCGCGGCTGATCGCCTTCACGTTCCCGGACCCCGCCCCGGCCCTGTCCACCTACATGCAGATCAAGGGCGCCAACGCGAACATCACGGTGATAGCCCGCGCCAAATTCCGTTCGGAAGTGGCTTCCCTGCATCATGCGGGCATCGCCAACGTCATCCATGATGAAATGGAAACGGGCGCCGCCGCGGTGCGCCTGGCGAAGCTGAGCTTTGATATTATTGAACCCGCAGACGCGCCCACGCTGTCCCATTAAACAATGACGAATCTTCCGGACGCCCACACCCACCCCGCTCCTGCCGCACCCGGCACGGCGCCGCGCTTCATCTGCGGCACCTCCCCGGCGGACTGGGAGCAGGTGGCCCTTCTGGCGGAACGGGATAAAAACGTCACGCCTTTCTTCGGCATTCATCCCTGGCGCCTGAACCCGGCTGCATGGAAGGAGGAAATGCGCCTGCTGGAATCCTTCCTGAAAAAATTCCCCCGTGCGGGCATTGGGGAAACGGGGCTGGACAAGTGCCGCCGCGGCATTCCGGGGCTGCCCCTACAGCGGGAAGCGCTGAAACAGCACCTGGAGCTGGCCGCGCGCCTGAACCGCCCCGCCGCCCTGCACTGCTGCCGCGCGTGGGGCACGCTGGCAGGAATGCTGAAGGAATATCCCCGGCTGAAAGCCGTGCTGCACGGCTGGACGGGTGCCCTGAACCCCGGCGCGCAGCTCCTTTCCGGCAACTGGCTTCTCTCCGTGGGGCCTCGTGAAATGGATCGCCCGGGCCTCCTTTCTTCCATCCCGCTCCATCGGCTGGCGCTGGAATCGGACGAACACCCGGAGGCCTTGCCGGAGCTTTACCGGAACGCCGCGCAAGCCCTCTCCATGAAAGAGGAAGAACTGGCCGCCCTGGTTGCGGACAATATGGAGAGAATCTCCGCCCGCTAGCCGCCGGAAGGCGCAACGCCCTGCCGGAACGCGGGTGGCAGGAAACAGCGGCTTTTTTCCTTGGCAGGCTCCTGCCGCCGGCTATCATGCGGGCATGGGCCTTTTTCAGGATCAAACCAGTTCTCTGTCGGAAATCAAGCGGCTTGCCGCCCTCGTCATGGATCCCTCGCGCAGGGATGAAATCGGTCCGGACCAGTGGCCCCTGGCCATGATCGCCTATGGGCTGGTCACCTGCAATGAAATGGGCAGGGAAGAAGAAGGCGTCACCATTTACAACATCTTCCAGTCCTGCTGCGCACCGGACGCGCGGCGCAAATGCGCGCTGCAACTGGCCACCTTCATCCGCCAGCGCAAGGGGGACGGATGGCGGGCCCTCCTGCCCTTCGCCATGACGGATGAGGCCCCGGACATCCGCCGTCAGGCCTCCTTCCTGATTTACACGCTGGCCTCCCCCAAACCGGAGGAACGCTTTCCCGGAATCGCCGGGCTGGCAGACATCATCTGTGCGAATCCGCTACCCGGCCAAGCGAGCATGGCCCCAGCGCTGGACGCCCTGATGAGCCTGGGCGACATGCGGTTTGCCCCTTATCTGGCCTCCATCTCCAAAAAACTTCCTTCCGAACGCCTCGCGGACCTGCTGGCCGGAACGGAAGCCATTCCCACGGACCTGGGCTGCGGATGGCTGCTGGATGTTCTGGACGAACGTCCGGAGCTTTCCTCCGCCATTGCAGCGGTACTGGCCGGAATGCCGTCCAGGGCCGGAGAAGTCCTGGATGTGGTGGTGCCCATCCCCTCCTGGCAATTCACCAACTCCGCCGTTCAGCCGCTCCATTCCTGGAGCATTCCCGAATACAGGCTGCGCATGAGGGAACGGCTTTCCAGGCGCCTTGGACCGGAAGAACAGGAAGCCGTTGACCGGGCATGGAGCTGATTCTCCGTGCCCTGCGGACCAGGACCCACTTCGTTTATAAATTAAAAAGCCGTTCCACGGAAATGAGGAACGGCTCTTTTAATGTTCAGAAAAACCAAGCTCAGGCACGTTTGCGGCGCACCAGGAGCGCCGTCAGCCCGAGAAGCCCTAGCGTAGCGGTGGCCGGTTCCGGGATGGACAAGGGCATGCCGTGCGTATCCAGGTAGGCAAAATCGTTTCCGTTCAACACGCCGTCGTACACAGCCAGGTTATCGACGAAAAGGCCGTTGGCCCCAGGATTGTGATCCCCGCTCCCCTTGATGCTGGTAACCTTGGAATCACCGGAAAGACTCGTCGTGACCGTTTTGACAAGCTCGCCATCGTGGTAAACCTGCATCTCATTTCCCTTGAACGTCAGTCCAAGGTAGTTCCATGTATCATCAGAAGCAGCAAACAACTCGGTTCCGTCCGGAATTCCGATATTCCCCCCGTTGTAAATCACCCATTTATTGGCGGCCGTCATCTCCACCCTGATCGTCGTGCCCGCTATCGTCATGGAAAAAGCATCCTTCCAGTCAGCACTGGAAGAACTGTAATACATGTGGATGCCCACGCTGAAACCGGTGGCAAAATTCAGGCCGTCAATGCCATTGGTGCTGGTGATGTTGAACGTTCCACCGTTGGGACAGTGGGAATAACCGCCGTCCGTCATGGGTGTAATACTATTACTCCAATTGATGTACCCGGTCGTTTTTGAAATGGCAGTGGAACCGCTTCCCAGATTGATGAAATTCTGATTGCTCCCAAGCTGGTTGAAATCCAGTCCGTACAACAGGGAAGAAGCCTGTACGCCGGAAATGAGGCATAAGGCTGCCGCCACTGCCGTTCCCTTGAAAGTTAAATGGCCATGGGGATTGAACATGCGTCCACTGAAACGGATAACAAATCCGGTATTTGAAAAAAACAAGCAGTAAATGATGAAATAAATTGAAATAGAACAAGAAACCGCCTGTTCTTTTTCTTAAAGAAGCGGTTTTAAGGAAGGCCGCCGCTCTATTAAAAGAGAAATATAAATCTTTACTTATCAAAAATACACGCTTGACACCGGATTTGTTATCCGTTGGCAAATCATTCCCCATCATACTCAATCCTCCCGGCATTTTGAACGCACGGAAACGATGTGACAGGATCAGGAAATAAAAACCAATACGCTAAAACGGAAAGGAAGAAGACGCCGAATTCAACAGCTCTTTTTCCGGCGGGCCCTTTTCCCGGAAATGCGCCTACCTCGCCACCACGTGATTGTGGTGGAAATCAACAAAGCTCCGGTACGTTTCCTCGTCCAGCAAGGTTTCATGCGTCATCAGCAGGAGGGGGAAAGGCTTCCCTTCATCCGTATAAGGGGGATGAATGTAATCAAACTGGGGATTGGGCACAAAGCCGTGCCGCTGGTAAAACCCCAGGCGGCGGCGTGAAATCCCGTCCTCCGGAGGATCAATCTCCAGAATAACCTTGTGGGGAAAAGCTTCCCTCAATTCTTCCAGAATCCTTTGGCCGGCGCCCTGTCCGCGCAGGGAGGCATCCACGGCGAAATATTCCAGATACACGAATGCCTCACGCTGCCAGCTCACCAGCATGGCAACCACCCGGCCTGCCCCGTTTAAAAATACCTCATAACAAAAACCCGGGTCTTGAAACGCCAGCGGAAAATCCTGGACGCGCCGCTGTTCGTGCACCGGAAAACTTGTCCGGTAAATATCCAGGGAATTCAGGAATAGAGGATCATCCACTCCCGTCGCACGGTGCTTGGTCAGCGATTCAGGCTTCATGCCCCATATCCAACCACACCCGTCTTCCTTCGGCAAGGCTCCCGGAAAAACTTCCCCAGTCATGCAACAACGCGGCCAGACTTAACCCATTCACCTTCCAGACGATTCACTACTTTTCTAACATATTATATAAACCGTTGACAATAAATAAAATAAGAAGATAGAGTGATAAGAGTGCAGAAATAGTTCATCCATCCTCCATGTTTACACCGATTCTCCGCCTTTTATTTCTTCTGCTGTTCCTGATATTTCCGGGAGGCGCCAATACGGTTCTTCATGCGGAAGAAACTCCAGACATGGACGACTGCTCCCTGTATATTGAATCAAAGACGGATGTGGCGTCCGCCCAATGCATGATTGACGGAGGAAACCAGGAGGACGACAAAAAACGGACTGATGTGGGTATTGGAGAAGAAGTTGAACTGACCTTGACCGGGAAGCGGTTAAAAGAGGTGGATTTGGATTCCATAGAATGGACCATGGAACCGGATAATCTGGCCACCGTTGAAAAATCGGAGGATGGAGATAATCAGGCAATTCTAACCATCAACAAGGATATTACTGAAAACAAGATTCTTACAATCCGAGTCAAAACAAATCTCGACGAAGAACTGCCGGAGAGAAAACCTCTGATTCTTCATATTTTTATTCCATCTGAAATCATGGCAGTACATACGGGGAAACGAATGCCCAAGTGTGCAGCAGATGGAGAAAAAGACCATGCGGGAGCATCCACCGTCCTGGATTTAACCCTGCATCCATTAAAAGTGAGTTTCAGTAATATCGCCTTCATTGAACGGGCGAATGATCCGGAAGGATTCAAACCGGAACATGATCCCGGCGCCGTTTTGTTCCGCCCCAACGCCAAAAACAAGGCAATTCCCAGTGACTATATCGGATGGAAGTTTAAACCCGGAATTCGATTGCCCCAATCGCAGGCTTCCAATCTTCCCAAGCCCTTTTCATGGGCATGCGGCTGGCATGTCCGTTCCGGTGACAAGGACTGCCTTCTGATTCATGGCAAACCCTATCCCCAGGATTTTAATTTCACTTATGACGGAGAAGAAACCGATGAGAATTCTCCAACCAAAGGATTACAAAACGTCAAAGTAACCGTCTCCAAATTCCGCCGCACCGTGACACGCAGTACGGCAGGCAAAGCGCTTCATACCAACTCATAAATAATCCTTTTCCATATCATTCCATGAACCCTGTTTATGTACCTATTCTCCTGGCTTGGACGGCCCTCCTTTTGTTCCATTCTCCCGCTTTCTCCGATATCCGCCTGCCCATTCCCTCAGCCACCAGGAACCTTAACAAGCAGAACACGAAACTGCTCCAACTTAAAAGACTGCTCGACGAGGACAGCATCATTCCCTTCTACCAGGAAGCCGACAAAATGCTGAAGGAGGCCAGCCTTTACAGAAAAAAAATGTCACTCCACAGGAATTGACCGACGGCCTCTTCCTGTGCCGCCTGATTGCGACCGCGCCATTCATCGACGTTAACCGGCACAGCAACGTCATGTGGCTGATGAACCACACTAACCTGGACTATAAAGTTAAAGATTTCATGTCCCGGAGCATGCCGCTAGCCGCCTTAACGGACAAGCATTCCACCTTGCCGGAAAAGGAGGAAGCGCTGCGGTTTTTTCTAACAGCGAGAGCACTGGTTCTCCAGCAATTCCGGAGCAGTTTCGATCACGCCTTTGAGGCCACCTGGATCTGTTCGGAAATGCTTCTGGACCATGCCCCCCAGCTCACCGGCGACCGGGAAGCAGCCGGCGAATTCGCCAACAGGCTCGCGACCAACGAGGCAAGAAACAATAAACTTAAGAACATCATACCCAGAAGGGAAAGAATATTCGTCCGCGAATTAATGCAGTGCTTCCCGACCAAAGCGGTGGAAGTCAAAAAATACCTCCGCATGGCCGGCTACGGCGACAAGGATATCCCCGCCCTGCTTGACAGAACCGTCGGCAGGATTCCTGAAGCCCGGTACCTGTACAAGGGTTTGCCGAAACGGAAGGATTGAACGCTTCCCCTTCATCTCCATTCAATTCACGTTTTACCTGATGCATAAAGAGAAGTGGCGTGCTTCATGAAATCCATTTGAAGTTTCATTCCGGAAACATTAGAATTCAGCTAAAGCCATGATGCCGCCCATGAAAATTTTCCCGCTGCTGTTTTTCACCTGGGCAGCTTTTCCCTGCACCCTCCAGGCGCAGGAAAAACCGCAAGGGGAAAGCCCCTGGCCACGCTGTGCCCCTGCACGTTCCGGGAGCCATATTCTTTTCCTGGGAAACAGCTATACGTTTTTCAACCGCATGCCCGCCATGGTCAAGGCCATGGCTGACACCAAAGGACTGCGGCCGGACGTGCACATGCACGCGGCTCCGGCAGCCTCCTTCCAGTCCCACTGGAATGACGGGCGCGCCCGTGAAAAGCTGGAAGGAACGGCCTGGGACTTCGTCATTCTCCAGGACCAGAGCGCCACTCCCGTCGTGGCCCCGGAGCGGACCATGGAATTCGGCGGCAAATGGTGCTCCCAGGTACGCGCCGCCCAGGGAACGCCCGTCCTGATGCTGACGTGGGGAAGAAAGGACGCCTCCGGCGTTCCGGACCCGCAGGAGCAAAAAGCCCTCCTCGCCACGTATTTGAATCTCGCCCGGAAGGAAAAAGCCGCCGTGGCTCCTGTGGGAATTGCCTGGGAAAACTGCCTCAAACGCCATCCCGGAATTGCCCTGTACCAGGCGGATGGGAAGCACCCAACGGAGGCGGGAAGCTACCTGGCGGCCTGCGTGATGTACTGCACCCTGTTCGGAAAGTCTCCGCTGGGTCTCCCGGCCAAACTGTCCCTGAAAGGAGTGCGGCTGTGCAGCCTTCCCGCAGACAGGGCCAAAATACTGCAAACCGTCGCCAGGGATACGTGCAAACAGCTCTTTTCCTCTTCTGCCGGAAGCCGCCCCGGAACCGCCGGACCATAGGCCGCCGCTCTGCTGCCGCATAGCGCAAAATCTACTCGCAAAACGGGCGCCGTTCCTTTAACCTTGCGGCGATCACTTACACATATTATGAGCGAACAAGTCATTATCATCGGCGCAGGCTGCGCAGGCTACACGGCGGCCATTTACACCGCCCGCGCCAATCTCTCTCCGCTTCTCATTACGGGCTCCCAGATCGGCGGACAGCTGACCACCACCACGGAGGTGGAAAATTTCCCGGGCTTTCCGGACGGCGTGATGGGGCCGGACCTGATGTTCCTGATGCAGCAGCAGGCGGAAAAGTTCGGCACCCGGTTTGCGTATGAGGACGTCAAGAGCGTCATCAGGGATGAAGCCACCGGGCTGTTCACCGTGAAGACCAGCGGCCAGAATTACGAAGCCCGCAGCATCATCGTGGCTACGGGAGCTTCCGCCCGCTACCTGGGCATTCCGGGAGAGGAAGGGCTGGTAGGCCACGGCCTCACCGCCTGCGCTACCTGTGACGGAGCCTTTTACCGGGACGTGCCCGTGTGCGTGGTGGGCGGCGGTGACAGCGCCTGTGAAGAAGCCATGTTCCTGACGCGCTTCGCCTCCAGGGTGTACCTGATCCACCGCCGGGACACGCTCCGCGCCTCCAAAATCATGGCGGAGCGCACGCTGTCCAATGAAAAGATTTTCCCCATGTGGAATTCCACCATCGTGAGCTACAAGACGGACGACAAGGGAGAACTGGAGGCCGTCATGCTGAAGGACCTGGTGGAAGGGGATGTAACGGAACTGCCTGTCAAGTGCGTCTTCATGGCGATCGGCCACACGCCGAATACGTCTTTCCTGGGAGATCTGGTGGACCGGGACAACGCCGGCTACATCATCCGGGAACCCGGCCTGATGGCGACCAAGACGCCGGGCCTGTTCGCCGCCGGAGACGTGGCGGACCCTCACTACCGCCAGGCCATTTCCTCCGCCGGCATGGGCTGCGGCGCCGCCATTGAAGCGGAACGCTACCTGCTGGGGCTGTAAGCCCATCTTCCGGAACGGGGCGGAGTTTCCGCGGGAAATTCCGCCCCGCCCCGCTACAGGAAAACGGACATGCACCATTACAGCATTTTTGAGCTTTTCAGCATCGGGATAGGCCCCTCCTCCTCCCATACCGTAGGCCCCATGCGGGCGGCGCACCGTTTTCTGGAACAGATACGCCATTCCCCCCGGCTGCCGGAAATTACGGGCATCCGCTGTGAATGCTACGGCTCCCTGGCGGCCACCGGCCACGGGCACGGCACGGACACGGCCATCATGCTGGGCCTGCTGGGGGAAGAGCCCCACACGGTGGAGCCGCGCAGCATTCCCGGAAAAATCGCCCGCCTGCACCAGCAGGAAACGCTCCCTGTCACGGAGGAAAAAACCGTCCGTTTCTCCCCCACCCGGGACCTGGACCTTTCCCACTACCAGCCCCTGCGCCTGCACCCGAACGGGATGCTGTTCACCGCAGTCAACCAGGAGGGAGAACCGGTGGAAGACGCCGTGTTTTATTCCACGGGAGGCGGCTTCGTCGCTTCCGAGCAGGAGCTTCTGCATCCGGAGGAACCGGACCGGGAACCCTTCCCCCTCCCCTATGAATCCGCGGAAGAACTGCTGCGCATGGCGGATGAACGGGAATGCCCCCTCTCCTCCATCGTCATGGCCAATGAATGCGCCCTGCTTCCGGAACGGGAAGTCCGTGAAAAGCTGGACCTGATCTGGGCTACCATGAAGCAGTCCATTTCCAGCGGCATGAGCGCGCGCGGCAACCTGCCGGGCGTCCTGCAAGTGCCCCGCCGCGCCAAGACGCTCCGCAAATCCCTTCTGGTGCATGGAGAATCGGCCCTGAAAGACCCTCTCTCCATCATGGACTGGATCAACCTGTACGCCATTGCCGTGAGTGAGGAAAACGCGGCCGGCGGCCGCATCGTCACCGCCCCCACCAACGGAGCGGCGGGGATTGTTCCGGCGGTTCTCAACTACGCCACCAAATTCTGCGTTTCACCGTATCCGGACGCCGTGCACCGCTTCCTGCTCACCGCGGGTGGCATCGCCATCCTGTACAAGAAAAACGCCTCCATCTCCGGCGCGGACGTCGGCTGCCAGGGGGAGGTGGGCGTGGCCTGCTCCATGGCTGCGGCCGCGCTTGCGGAGTACCTGGGAGGAACGCCCCACCAGGTGGAAAACGCCGCGGAAATAGGCATGGAACACAATCTGGGCCTCACCTGCGACCCGATCGCTGGGCTTGTCCAGATACCCTGCATTGAACGCAACGCCATCGCCGCCATCAAGGCCATCAACGCCGCCCGCATTGCCCTGGGCGGCACGGGCGCCCACTTCGTCCCTCTGGACAAGGTCATCCGCACCATGCTGGATACCGGAAGGGACATGCAGTCCAAATACAAGGAAACCGCCCAGGGCGGCCTGGCCGTGAACGTGGTGAATTGCTAAAGGGAAACGGAAATCATCCCATGGGATTCCATGTGCGTCTGTTCCGGTAAAAAACACTCCGGCGGGTTGACAGACACGGGGAGCAAAGGTAGGGTGCGGGCATGTTTTCACGCCTTTTTCTCGCTCTGGCCCTGCTGGCGGGCGGCACGGGACTGTCCCAGGCCGTCCACGTCGTCATGTGCGGCGGTCCCGCCCTCAGACAATGGGAAGGACTGAGAATACAGCCTGACAGGCATGACAACTGGTGGGCCAACTTTGTAAGGGCCTCCACCATCCGCATCGCCCAGATCCAGCAGAAGGACCCCTCCGCCAGAATCACCTGGATCGTTTACCGTCCGGGCTATGCGACACGGGGCAGGGAGGACGGCAAGCCCTATACCCGCTGGATTGCCGACCTGGCTTCCAAGTACAAGATCAAGCTCGTCTGGGTGGACAGCGCGGACCAGGCCATCCGGGCGCTGAATTCCTCCCCGCGCTTCCGCGGAGACTTCGTGGAATCCTTCTACTACTTCGGCCATTCCAACTGTTTTGCATGGATGCTGGACTACGGCAACAACATCATGGCCGTCTCCACGGAATGGATTCATGAAACAGACCTGAACCGCATCCGCCGGGACATTTTCACCCCGCGGTCCGACTGCTGGAGCTTCGGCTGCTACACGGGGGCCAGTATGTCCGGCTGGTGGAAGCGCATCGTGGGCGTTCCCCTCTGGGGCAACACGGAATCCACCCGCTACGGCCCTGTCTCCGACGGCAGGCTGCCGGAAGGCGTGGGCAAATGGGTTAAATAGGCATGTAATAGTTAACAGTAAATAGTTAATATTGTTTATACCTTGCATATTGACCTGCGCTGTTCATCTGCTGCCGATCCCGTATTGCCTTTCCGGGAAAAAACCTTTATCATCATACCCATGCGGACCGAATTCCGCCATTTTCTGACACAACCATGAACCAAGCACCCCATGTTGCCATCGTCGGCGCCACCGGAGCGGTGGGCGTTGAGATCCTGTCCTGCCTGGAAACACGCAACTTTCCCGTAGGCTCCCTGAAGCTTCTGGCCTCCGCCCGGTCCGCCGGAAAACAGGTCGCCTTCCGGGGAGAAATGCTGACTGTGGAAGAATTGACGGAAAAATCCTTTGACGGCGTGGACATCGCCCTGTTCAGCGCAGGCGGCGGCATTTCCCTGAAGTTCGCCCCCATTGCCGCGGCCGCGGGCTGCGTGGTCATCGACAATTCCTCCGCCTTCCGCCAGGACCCGGACGTGCCCCTGGTGGTGCCGGAAATCAACCCGGAAGCGGCCCTCAACCACCCCCGCAACATCATCGCCAACCCGAACTGCACCACCATCATTACGCTGATGGCCCTCTTCCCCCTGCACCAGCGCTTCGGGCTGAAAACCGTCATCGCCTCCAGCTACCAGGCGGTTTCCGGAAGCGGGCAGCACGGCATTGCGGAACTGGAATCCCAGGTGCGCGCCGTGGTGGACGGCCATCCCGTGGTGAAAAACGTTTATCCGCACCAGATCGCCTTCAACCTTCTTCCCCAGATCGACTCCTTCACGGAAAGCGGCTACACGAAGGAAGAGCTTAAAATGCTCAATGAAGGCCGCAAAATCCTTTCCCTTCCCGACCTCAAGGTGACGTGCACCTGCGTGCGCGTGCCCGTGTACCGCTCCCATTCCATTTCCGTGACTGCCCAGTTTGAGCAGCCCGTGGATGTGGAAACGGCCCGCCGCGCCTATGACGGAAAACCCGGCGTCGCCGTGATGGACAATCCCTCGGAAGGCGTGTGGCCCACCCCGCTGGACAGCACCAACGGGGACACTTGCTACGTGGGGCGCATGCGCATGGACATGGCGATCGACAATGCCCTGACCCTCTGGGTCGTGGGCGACCAGGTCCGGAAAGGGGCAGCCCTGAACGCCGTACAGATTGCGGAACTTCTGGTCGGCCGCTGAACTATATCTACTATCCCCGCACCTATTCCTTAACGTCATGTGTGAAGAACAATCCCTGAACGACTACATTACAGAACAGTGCGCCTTGATTGACGCCGCGCTGGACAGGCTTCTGCCCGCAGAGGACGAAAGCCCTGAAACCATCCACAAGGCTATGCGCTACAGCATGTTCGCGGGCGGCAAGAGAATGCGTCCCGTGCTCTGCCTGGCGGCCGCGGAAGCCTGCGGCGGTCTGGCGGTGAACGCCCTGGTGCCCGCCTGCGCCGTGGAAATGATGCACACGTATTCCCTTATTCATGACGACCTGCCGGCCATGGACAATGACGACCTGCGCCGCGGCAAGCCCACCAGCCACAAGGCCTTCGGGGAAGGGGTAGCCATTCTGGCGGGAGACGCCCTGCTGACGGAAGCCTTTGCCGTGATCGCCCAGGTGGACGACACGGAACGCTACACTGTCCGGGATTACGTCCGGGAACTGGCGGCTACCGGCGGCAGCACGATGCTCATCGGCGGCCAGATTCTGGACCTGGAAGGGGAGCACAAGCAGCTCTCCGAACCGGAAGTGCGCGCCGTGTACGAAGGGAAGACGGCGGCCCTGCTGACCACGGCCCTCCGCTTCGGCGCCATGTCCGCGAACGCCACGGAAGCCCAGTTGGAAGCCGTCACGGACTTCGGCTACAACCTTGGCCTCGCCTTCCAGGTAATTGATGACATTCTGGACCTGACCGCCTCCACGGAAAAGCTCGGCAAGACCGCCGGCAAGGACGTGAACGCCCAGAAATCCACCTGCCCGGCCCTGATAGGCATGGACGGAGCCCGTTCCGAAGCGAAATGCCGCACCCAGGCGGCCCTGGACGCCCTGATGATCTTCCCGGAAGAACGCCGCACCCGCCTGGTGGAACTGGCCAACTATCTCCTCAACCGCGAATATTAAGCCGCATTTTCTTTCATGCCCGCAGAAACCGTATCCGACAACGTGGAAACCCTGATCAATCTGGCGCTGGCCGAAGACTTCGGCCCCGGGGATGTGACTTCCACATACTTCGTCCCGGAACACCTGACCGCCAGAGCCATTCTGACGCCCCGGAAAAAGGGCGTTCTTTCCGGCGTCAACGTGGCGGCGGAAGTCTTCCGCAAGGTGGACCCCTCCCTGAAGGTGGAAGTCTACCTGCATGACGGGGAGGCCGTGGCGCCCGGCGCCGTGGTGATGCTCATTGAAGGGTCCGCCCGCTCCATCCTGGGAGCGGAACGCACCGCGCTCAACTTCATCCAGCGCCTTTCCGGCGTAGCCACGCTCACCAGGAAATACGTGAAGGCCGTTTCCCACACCAGCGCCCGCATCCTGGACACCCGCAAGACCACTCCCGGCTACCGCCTGCTGGAAAAGGCAGCCGTGGCCCACGGCGGAGGCACCAACCACCGCATGGGCCTTTATGACCGCGCCATGGTGAAGGACAACCACCTGATGACGGACGGCAACACGGAACACCTCCAGCAGTGCATCAACAGGCTGCGCGCGGAAAAGCCCGGCGTGGAAATCCAGCTGGAAGCGGACACCCTGGAACAGGTGGAAGCCTTCCTCAAGCTGGAAGGAGTGGACCACATCCTTCTGGACAACATGACGCCGGAGATGCTGAAGCAGGCCGTCGCCATGCGCGGCGACCGCGCCACGCCCCTGATGGAAGCCAGCGGGGGCGTCAACCTGGACACGGTGGCCGCCATTGCGGAATCCGGCGTGGACTTCGTTTCCGTGGGCTACGTCACCCACTCCGCCCCCTCCCTGGACCTGGGGCTGGATTTCAGCGTGGAATAACACTTACCTTTCACCCTATCATGGACCTGTCCAATTTCAGAGAAGAATACCTCAAGGGCCAGCTTCACAGAAAAGACCTGGCGGAAAACCCCTTTGAACAATTCCAGACCTGGTTTGAACAGGCCTTGAAAGCGGACATTCCGGAACCCAACGCCTTTTCCCTGGCTACGGTGAACGCCCACGGCAGGCCCTCCCTGCGTACGGTGCTGCTCAAATACTTTGACCAGACAGGCTTCGTCTTTTTCACCAACTACGGCAGCCACAAGGCCCATGACATTGAAGAAAACCCGCAGGTCTGCATGATGCTGCCATGGGTGATGCTGGAACGCCAGGTCATCATTTACGGGAAGGCCGTCAAGGTTTCCCGCGCGGAATCCCTGAAATACTTCCTCACCCGTCCCAAGGAATCCCAGCTCGGCGCGTGGGTCTCTCAGCAAAGCTCCGTCATCTCCGGAAGAAAACTGCTGGAAATGAAGCTGATGGAGCTGAAAAACAAATTCTCCAAGGGAGAAATCCCCCTGCCCTCCTTCTGGGGCGGCTACCGGATCATTCCGGACACCTTTGAATTCTGGCAGGGCGGCCCCGGCCGCGTTCACGACCGCTTCATGTACAAGCTCCAGGAAAACGGTTCCTGGACGATCGAACGCCTCCAGCCATGATTACCCGGCGAGCAACAGACCAGGGAGTTGCTTTCCTGGACGTGGAAACACCGCTCTGTACAGCCACCCTGTGCCTGCAAGGGGCGCACCTCACGTCATGGAAGCCGGAGGGGCAGGAAGAATGCCTCTTCCTTTCCCCCAATGCGGTCTTTGCGCCCGGCAAAGCTATCCGCGGCGGCATTCCCGTCTGCTGGCCCTGGTTCGGTCCGCGAAAGGGCGAACCGTCCCACGGCGTGGCGCGCACCTCGGAATGGCGCCTCCATCACCAGGAGACGGACAAGCGGGGGAACGCCCTGCTTTCCCTGGCCTTCTATCCGGAAGACGAATCCTACCCCGCCGCCATCCTGCGCCTGGCGCTGGGCCGCACGCTGGCCATGAAGCTGGAAACCACCGCCCGCATGCAGCCCTGCAAGCTCACGGAAGCCTTTCACAACTACTTTGCCGTCGGCAACCTGACCAAATGCCGCGTACACGGGCTGGACGACGTACCGTTCCGGGAAGAAGCGCCCCAGCCCATGAAGCACGGAGAACGCCCGCTGGCCCCCCTGGGGTGCCTGGACCGCGTTTACGACTGCCCGGCCTGTTCCGGGAAAATCGTGCTGGAAGACTTCGTGCTGAACCGCGCCATCACCGTGGAGCGGGACCACGCCTCTTCCGTCATCATCTGGAACCCGGGACAGCAGGGAGCCGGAAACATGGCGGATCTGGGCGCGGAATCCTGGAACAAATTCCTGTGCGTGGAAATGGGCAATGCCGGTTCCCGCTGCATTCCCCTCGCCTCCGGACAATCCCACACCCTGTGCCAGAAAATCACGGTGGGACCGCTGGAATAGCAGGCATTCCCCCTCCCTTCCGCCTCCGGATGAACGGACGGCTGGCAGGAAACCCCATGCGCGGGGAATGACCTCCCAGGCCGTTCCGTACCGCTTCCGGACAGGGGAGCATGAAGAACGGCAGCCTTTCCGTCCTTCCCTTCAAAAGGTGAAATTGGACTCCTCCGGAACTTTTGTTCCCTGAATCATCCCTCCGTGGAGCTCTCCGGCAGGATTCGGCTTGCAAAAACCCCCCTTTTAAGGTTTGGTAGATTCCGAGCCTTTTGGCGCGTTCCCTACCAAGATGCATACAAACCCACCTTCCGATGTTGGCAATGCCGCAACCTTCATTGCGGAAATTTACGGTCAGGATGTCTTCAACATGGAGACCATGCGCAACTACCTGCCCCGTCCCGTCTACAAGAAACTGCTGGCTACCATCCGCAAGGACGAAAAGCTGGACCCGGACATTGCCAATGAAGTGGCCCAGGCCATGATGACGTGGGCTCTGGAAAAGGGCGCCAGCCATTACACCCACTGGTTCCAGCCCCTCAACGGAAGCACGGCGGAAAAGCATGACTCCTTCGTGGACGTGGACCCGGAAGGAAACCTGGAACTCAAATTCTCCGGAAAGAGCCTGGTTCAGGGCGAGCCGGACGCCTCCAGCTTCCCCTCCGGCGGCCTCCGCGCCACCTTTGAAGCCCGCGGCTACACTGCCTGGGATCCCACCAGCCCCGCCTTCATCAAGCGCACGGAAAACGGCGCCACTCTCTGCATCCCCACCGCCTTCTGCTCCTATAAGGGACAGGCGCTGGACAAAAAGACTCCCCTTCTCCGCTCCATGACCGCCGTCACCCGCCAGGCCAGGCGCCTGCTGTCCTGCTTCGGCGGCCCGTCCAACATCCACGTCAGCGCCGATCTGGGCGCGGAGCAGGAATACTTCCTGGTGGACAAGCAGCTTTACGCCCTGCGCCCGGACCTGATGATGTGCGGCCGCACCCTCTTCGGCAACGTCCCCCCCAAGCACCAGCAGATGGAAGACCACTACTTCGGCTCCATCAAGGACCGCGTGCTGGAATTCATGGTGGACGTGGACGAAGCCCTCTGGAAACTTGGCATTCCGGCCAAAACGCGCCACAATGAAGTTGCGCCCGGCCAGTTTGAAATTGCGCCCATCTTTGAAAGCCAGAACCTGGCCGTGGACCACAACATGCTGGTCATGGAAGTGCTCCGCAAGACCGCCAACAAGCATGACATGGTCTGCCTGCTGCATGAAAAGCCCTTCTCCGGCATGAACGGCTCCGGCAAGCACAACAACTGGTCCCTCTCCGCCCCCGGTTACGGCAGCCTGCTCAACCCGGGTTCCAGCCCGCAGGAAAACGCCATCTTCCTCACCCTGCTCTGCGCCACGATCAAGGCCGTGGACGAACACGCGGACCTGCTGCGCGCCTCCGTCGCCAAATCCGGCAACGAACACCGCCTGGGCGCCCATGAAGCGCCTCCGGCCATCATCTCCATCTTTCTGGGGGATCTGCTGGATGAAATCATTGAGCAGATTGAAAAGGGCGGCACCAAAAAGGCGTGCACCCAGAAAACCATCAACATCGGCGTGGATACCCTGCCGATGTTCCCCCTGGACGCCTCCGACAGGAACCGCACCAGCCCCTTCGCCTTCACGGGCAATAAATTCGAATTCCGCGCCGTAGGCTCCTCCCAGACCTGCGCCTGGCCCATGACGGTGCTCAACACCATCGTGGCGGAAAGCCTGGATGAAATCTGCACCATCCTGGAACCCGTCAAGGACAAGCCGGAGGAATTCCATGCCACGCTGAACAAGCTGCTTCAGAACATCATCAAGAAGCACAAGCGCATCCTTTTCAGCGGAGACGGCTACGGGGAAGCCTGGATTGAAGAAGCGGAACGCCGCAAACTGCCCAACGTTCCCGGCACCATTGAAGCCCTGGCCGCGCTGGAAACGCCCAAGGCCAAGGCCCTCTTTGAAAAATACAAGGTGGTCAGCCCCGTGGAGCTCCACGCCCGCCATGAAATCCAGACGGAAATCTTCCACAAGGAAATCAGCATTGAAGCGGAAACCGCCCTTCTGATGGTGGAAACCCTCTACATCCCCGCCGTGACGGAACAGCTCACGCAGCTCACCACCGCCATAGCCCAGATGAAAGCCGCCGGAATCAAGGCGGGCATGAAAGCCACCGCGGACCGCGCCAACCAGATCGGCACGCTGCTGGACCTTCTCCCCACCCAGGTGCAGGAACTCCGCTGCGCCGTGGACAAAGCCGAGACGAAGGTCATCCAGACGGGCATGGACAATCTGAGAAGCACCATCGACATGCTGGAAAGCCTGACGGACGCAGACCTGTGGCCCGTTCCCACCTATGCGGAACTGCTCTTTCTGTAAAACAAAGGGCTCCCTCCGGAACAGAAAATAACTGGCTATCAACCATAAACATCACTTATTCCAGTACCTTCCCCAAGAAAAAGGGCAAATTAATCGCCTGACGGATTGACAAAACAGCCAAAATAGTTATCCTTTCCGTCCGGTTGTGCATAGGCCGCTTAGACGGACGGCACTGAATCTAGTAATTCACAAGAAGCATCTTTCAACATCATGAGCAAGAGGACTTATCAACCATCCAAGCGTTGCCGCAAGCGTCAGTTCGGATTCCGTGCACGCATGGCTACCAAGAACGGAGCAGACATCATTCGCCGCCGCCGCGCCAAAGGCCGCAAGCGCCTGCTTCCCAAGGGAGCCGAAATCCAGTACAAGCGCCATACCATCCAGCACGGCCGTTAATTCAGCCGCCAGGACTTGGTTAACGCCTCCTTGGAACTTTTTCACGGGCCGACCCGCGGGAGATGCGTCTTACTCGTCAACAAAGCATGACCAGGGCATTCCAATTTGCCCGGGTGCGCAACGAGGGACCATCCGTAGCAGGTCGGCTTATTGTTTTAAGTGCAGCCCCGCTGGAACATCCGGAGGAACCCTCCAAATTCGGCATCATCTGCACGAAAAAAATCGGCTGCGCCGTCGTCCGCAACAAGCTGCGGAGACGCGTACGGGAAATCCTGAGGGCGCACGGAGCCCCCTTTGAACACGGCGTGCACCTGGTGTGCGTCCTCCGCTGGCGGGCCGTGGAAGCCAGCTATGCAGACCTGGAGCGGGACTGGCAGAAAGCCGCCCGCAAGCTCAAACTTCAACTTCTTTCCCGGGAACAAGACAAAGCATGATGAAATGGCTGCTCATTGCCCTGGTACGGGGCTACCAAACCTTCATCAGCGCCCCCCTGCATGCGCTGGGGGGCCCCGGCAGCGGCTGCCGCTATACTCCCTCCTGTTCCCAGTACTTCATCCAGGCCGTCCGGGTCCATGGAGCCTGGCGCGGCTTTCTTCTTGGCTCATGGCGCATTTTAAGATGCAATCCGTGGGGCGGTTCAGGGTATGATCCCGTGCCTCCGGCCCGCACGCCGCATTAAATTACCTTTCTCTCCCCTCCCTCCCAACCAACTTCAATCAAGCTATATCACATTATGGATCGCACAGCATGGATCGTCATAGGCGTTTGCGCCGCCCTTCTGGGCCTGAACATTTACATGGGCAACAATAAAAAGGAAGAGCCCGTCCCCGCCGCCCCCGCTCCCGTCCAGCAGACGGCCGCCGCTCCGGCAAGCATCCCGGCTCCCGGAGCACAGGCGCCCGCCGCTCCCAGCGCCCCGGAACAGCCTTCCGCCAGCAAGGCCCTTGAAGAAGACAAGACCAGCCCGATCACGCTGACGGCCACGCAGGAAGCGGACGGCAAGCAGGAACCCTTCATCACGTACACCTTCAACCGCATCGGCGGCTCCATCGGCGCCGTTACCCTCCACAACGACATTGTGGACTCCCAAAAAGTCGCGGACCACAACATCACCATCAACGAAGCCCAGCAGAGGGGCATTGGCGAGCTCGTCTTCAACATGGACGCCACCCAGGACCCGTCCTATGACAACACCGTGTACAAGGAAGTCAGCCGCACGGCGGACTCCGTCACCCTGGAGGGCTATGATCCCGCACGGCAGCTCTTCATCTCCAAGACCTACACCCTGCACCCCGTCAAGAATCTGGAAGGAAAAGTACTGCCCGGCAGCAAATACCTCATCCGCCTGACCGTCTCCCTGCTCAACAAATCCCCCAACGTCCAGGATCTGCGCTACATGGGCATCTTCGGCGGCAGCGCCTACCCCATCGCCAAGAGTGAACCGAAGGATACCTACACCCACTTCTTCTACCATGCGGACGGTTCCCTGGAACAGGAAGTGCCCTCCTACTTCACAGGCGGCTTTTTCAGCACCGCAAAGGCCCGCGTCCTGGAAGGCCCCTTGCAGGACCTGACCTATGCCGGCGTGATGAGCCAGTACTACGCCACCATTCTTCTTCCCCAGAACGAATCCAAGGGCTCCACCGTGTACGCCACCCGCCAGGAATTCCCGCTGGAGCATGAAAACAACACGCTGGTGCCCGGCGTCACTGTAGCCATGGGCATCCCCAACCTGACCATGGCGCCCAACGAAATAAAGACACTCACCTACGACATCTACACCGGTCCCAAATTCAACGCCTACCTGCGCGACCTGAACCTCACCTACCCCGCCATCAGCGACATCATGGCGTACGGCTGGCTCGTCTTCCTGAGCGTGCCGATGAACTGGCTGCTCAACCTCTTCCACGGATGGTTCGGAAACTGGGGCGTGGCCATCATCTGCATGACCATCGTCGTCCGCGCGCTCATCTGGCCGCTGCATAAGAAATCCTACATGGCCATGAAGCGCATGTCCCTGGTTCAGCCGGAGATGGCCAAGCTCAAGGAAAAATATCCGGACGACCCCCAGAAGGTGAACATGGAGATGATGAAGCTGTACCAGAAATACGGCATCAACCCTGCCAGCGGCTGCGTGCCCATGCTCATCCAGATCCCCATCTTCTTCGCCTTCTACCGCGTGCTCCAGTATTCCGCGGAGCTGAGGGGGCAGCCCTTCTGCCTGTGGATGACGGACCTGTCCCTGCCCGACACCGTAGGCCACCTGTTCGGCATCCCGATCAACATCCTGCCCCTCATCATGGCCGTGACCATGATTGTCCAGATGCGGATGACCCCGCAGGCGGGCGAACGCTCCCAGCGCATCATCATGAACCTGATGCCCCTGATGTTCTTCCTGTTCTGTTATAACTTCGCTTCCGCCCTGGCCCTGTACTGGACCACGCAGAACCTGATTTCCATCGGCCAGACGGCCCTCATCCGCCGCCTGCCCATGCCCGTGCTCTCCGCCGCCAAAAAGAAGAAGCCCGGCTTCTTCCAGAGGATGATGGACCAGCAGCGCGTGGCCCTGGAGGAACAGCAGCGCAAGGCCAAGGGCCGCAACATGCGCAACATAACGCCCAAGAAGTAGGGGCGCGCCTTTACTCTCTCTTCCCTGCAAGTGCGGCTGTTCACACGGCCGCACTTTTTTATTGGGGCGGATGATGGAAAGAAAATCCCCCCCATGACAAGCGCTGGAAGAAAAGGGAAATTTCCATACGGCAGCCCCCTCAAAAAAACCGGACCCCTCCACTCGGAGAAGCCCGGTTTTCCTCGTCATATATTCTTTGTGTAGCTAATTGGAGCGGCCCGGCAGAAAATGCCAAACACCCACCAGAATCAACTTAGCGAATTTGGAATCCGGTATGGATTCCATAGCCGGAAATACTGCCCTTCGCTATGCTCCAAAACGGTCCAAATTGACGCTCCGCCAACATTTCTTCCATCTCCTATTCACAGCCGCATATCGCCCCGGGAGCCAGGGCATCCCGGTCCTGATGGACCGCCTGTGGAGAGGCCCGGGGGCTATTGGATAAGAAGCTTCCGCTGCGCTACAGAAAGAGTTTCAACAACGAAAGGAGGGAGCCTTCCGTTCCCAGGCCCCGCAACCGCAAAACCGCCCTCCATCAATATTCCACCGTTCCCTTTCACAGCCGCATACCGTCCGGGAGACAGGGCACCCGGCCCTGATGGCTACCGCCGCCGAAGTGTAAAGACGGTTATTAATGATTGCCGGAACGAAAAGAAGGCCCGTCACATCAAGAATTCCCTATGGCAATTCCCAGGATATTGGCAAGTTCAACCCCCTGAAAACGTTTTTCTTTCAGTTTTGTAGGCTTGACTCCGGATTCCAAATCCGTCTGCCGCTCTAAAGCCTGAACCCCAGCCTGCGGCACAGCCGCCCCCGCACCCCTTCTGAGAAAAGAGCCCAAAAAAGGAAATATGGCGGACGTCTTCTTACGGCGCAGTCAAATCTTCCGGCATCAGAATAGCCGCCACGGCAAAGGCGGCGATGCCTTCCCGGCGGCCCAGCGCGCCGAGCTGTTCATTGGTGGTGGCCTTCACCCCCACGCGTGCCGGAGAAATGCCCAGGGCGGTTCCCAGGGCGCCCTTCATCTGTTCCAGGTAGGGGGAGATGCGCGGAGCTTCCGCAATCAGGGAGGAATCCACGTTCACCACGCGGCCGCCGCGCTCACGAATCAGGGAAACGGCCTTCGCCACGATGTCCAGGGAAGAAATATCCTTGCAGCCAGGGTCTCCCGGCGGGAACCAGTAGCCGATGTCCGGCAATCCGGCCGCACCCAGCAGCGCGTCTGCAATGGCGTGGCACAAAACGTCCGCATCGGAATGGCCGTCCAGCCCGCGGGCGGAAGGAATGTGCACGCCGCCCAGCATCAGGGGACGCGGAGCTTCCGCAAAACGGTGGATGTCATATCCCAGCCCGGTCAGTGCAATCATGTCTTTCATACAATACTGCGGCAATATCGTTCAAGTTATTCGTCCAGCGCTTCCATGATCGGAATGCGGCCGTTCCAGGCGACGATGGCGAATTGTTCCGGATTGCCCTCCTTCGGTTCCAGGACAACCTTCCCTCCCGCGGCTTCCACCAGCAGAACCCCGGCGGCGATGTCCCAGATGGAAATGACGCTTTCCACATAGGCGTCAAACCTGCCGCAGGCAATATACGCCAGAGCCAGGGCCGCGGAACCGTTGTTGCGCACCTTGCGTACCTGCCAGGCGATTTTTGCGAAGCGTTCGATTCCCTTTTCCTTGGAACCGTCCGTCTTGCCGTGTCCCACGAACACCACGGCCTCCGCCATCTTTTCCCGGCGGCTGCAATGCATGGGATGGTCATTCATGTACGGAATGCCTCCCTTTTCCACATGCCAGCATTCGTCCATCATGGGATCGTAAATCACGCCCAGCACTATTTCCCCGCGGCGGCGCAGGGCGATGGAGACGCAGAACCAGGGAATGGTGTAAAAGTAATTCACCGTCCCGTCAATAGGGTCCACAATCCATTCATATTCACTGTTGCGGTCTCCGGTATACCCTTCCTCGCCCAAAACGGCGTGGGTGGGGAACACGGAGAGGATTTCCTCCGTAATCAGTTTCTGGGAGAGCTTGTCCAGCTCCAGCTTGATGTCGTTCTGGCTGGCTTCATCCACCTTCTTCTGGTCGTAAAAATGCTTTTTCAGGAAGGCTCCGGCGGATTTGGCGGCCAGGATGGCCGCGGTCATTTCAGGTGAGTGGTTCATGATATTCTATTAATGGAAAATTGGATGCCATCAGGTGTCCTGCTCCGCAGGAGCTTCCTTCTCCCGGCGCTCCCGGACGTCTTTGCGGCGGTTTTCCTCCGCCCGGTCATATACTTCCCCGGCCAGCGCGGCGGAGGTCTTCGCCAGTGCGGAGGCAACGCCCTTCTTTTTATAGACGGCTTCATCCGGCTCGTCGAAGCCCACCCAGACAAAGACCGTGAAATAACGCCCCATGACGGCGGAGAAATGCCCCGTGTTTTCCGGCAGCCTGACATTGACGGACGTCTTCCTGGAGCGTTCGTCGTAACGGAAGGGAGGAAGGGCCGCTACCAGGTGGGCGGATTCCCGCGGCAGGATTTCCCGCCGGCTTTCTTCCGGAGAGGGAGCGTTCACCATCACCAGGTTTTTCTTGGTGGTGCCCACCTGCCTGACGGAGGAAATCTGCACGTTGCGCCCGTCGTTGCCGATGAGGTACAGCGCATTGACGGCATGCGAGAGAGGCGCGCGGAACCTGCCGGCATACAAATCCGGGGAACGCGGAAGGTCCCCCTTGTACCCGGCCTTCTGCGCCGTTTCTATCACCGTATTGAACCCTACCCCGCGCCCGGTCACTTCAGGACTGCTGCGAATAACAGTCCTGCGCTGGTCCACGGCGCACAGGTTGACGACGGGGGTAAACAGGTCGCCGGGCATCACCATCGTCTGCCACCGGTCCACGCCGTCCAGCGCAGAGCGCCCCCCCGTCACGGCCAGCAGGTCCCCTTTGCGGGAATCCACGCACAGCACGGCTGCCTGCACGCAATTCTTCAACTGGTTGTCCACTCTCCTGGGCAGTCCGGCCCACACGGGGGAAGCTTCCAGCGCGGTCAGCGCAGGCTCGCTTATTTCCTCCACCATCCGCTGGAATTCCAAATCCAGCGTAGTCATTACAAAAATGCTGGAAGTTCCCTCCTGCTCGTCGCAGCAGTCCAGGTCACTCAGCTCACGGGAAATGACCAGGATGGGATAGGAGCCGGGACGCGCTTCCCGTTCTCCCGCCACCGTCATCGGTTCGCGGGACGCCTGCCATAGTTGTTCCTGGGTGATGAATTCGCACTCAAACATCCTTTCCAGCGTCGCGTTGCGCACCTTGACGGCCGCCTCCGGACTATAAACCGGGTTGTAAATGGAAGGTCCGCGCACCAGCCCGGCCAGCGTGGCGCATTCCGCCAGCGTCAGGTCCGCCACTTTTTTGCCGAAGTACAAATCCGCCGCCTGCGCAATGCCGTAGCACTGCTGTCCGAAGTAAATGCGGTTCAGGTAGGCCGTCAGAATTTCATCCTTGGAGTATTTGCCTTCTATGCGGCGCGCCACGGCCATTTCCAGAACCTTGCGGTCCAGGGTCTTCCCCCCCAGTTCATAGCAATTCCGCGCCAGCTGCATCGTGATGGTGGAAGCCCCCTGCGCATAGGACAGCGTGGTCAGGTTCCGGCAAATGGAGCGGATGATGGAGGAATACACGATTCCTCCGTGATCGAAAAAGGCCTCGTCCTCCCGGGCAATGAAGGCATTCACCAGGTTGTCAGGAAGTTCATTGCGGGCCACGTACACCCGGTCGTGGTCCGTCAGGGTGCCTATCCACTGGCCGTTGCGGTCATACGCGGCGCAATTTTCCAGTGGGGCCAGCACCTCGTCCAGTTCATACTGGTCCGCCCTCCAGGCGTAAACGAGCAGGACGATGATGAAGGCAATAGGAATGAGGCCCAGCCACAGCAGCAGACGGCCCAGATTGCGCGGCAGCAATCCGAACAGATCATACCATCTTTTACGCCTGTTCTCCATTCCGGTTCCGATCCTTGGGGACGCCTAGCGGGCATCCGGGGGCAGTGATTCGTCATCCTGCTTCCAATCCGGGAACTCCTTCTGCAGGCGCGCCCGGTACTGGGAAGCCTCCGACTTGCGGCCGGCCTTGTCCAGCGCTTCCGCCGCCTTGAACAGGGCCTTGGGTTTCAATTCGGCGTCATTGACGAACAACTCGGCCGTGACGCCGTAATGCTTGGCTGCTTCATCAAACTTTTTCTCCGCATAGGAAATGTCCCCCAGAACAATTTTCAGGGAGGCCATCAGGGGGCCTTCCACTCCCAGGGCCAGCGCTTCCTCCGCCGTCTTCCGGGCGTCCGCGTACTTGCCCAGCCCCAGCAGGATGGAGGCCTTGTCCAGCATGCCGTCCGCACGGCGGTAGGGCTGGTCCTCATCCTTCAGGAAGTTGTTGGAAGCCACCAGGGCGCGGTCATACTTCTTGAGCGCCAGGCGCACCTTCGCCAGGTTGCGCCAGATCACTTTCTTCACATTTTGAAGCTGGTCGTTCTGCGTAGCCCAGGTCATGTACTTGTCCGCCGTTTCCAGGTCCTTCATGCCATAGGCCTGAAGGCCCAGCCATGCGGGGATTACGTCCGGCACGCGGGCCACGGCGGAGGGGTTTTCCTTTTGCAGGGTTTCCAGGACCTCCTTCAATTTATTCACGTCCTGGAGCTTGTGATAGGACAGAACGGAAAGCACATTGACCTGTTCCCCGTACTTCTGGGGGTCCAGCGTCTTGGCTTCCGCCATGTGGCTGATGGAGGATTTGAAGTCTCCCTGGTCAAACGCCGCACGCCCCAGCAGGAAATGAGCTTCCGCCAGAGCGGCGGGGGACGCCTTCGGGAAATTCTGAATCAGGCCTTCATAATACTTGGCCATGTTCACCATATCCTGGCGGCCCGCATAAATCTGGGCGGCCCGCTGCCACGCGGCGGCGGCGGATTCCGCCTTCGGCCAGCGAGCGATCACCCGGTCAAAATCCATCAGGGCCTCCGCTTCCTTCTTGGTCTTGGCGTACATGTCCCCGCGCAGGGTCAGAGCCTCGCAAATGCGCGGGTCCCGCGGGAAATCGTTGATGAAATCCGTCAGCAGTTTGGCGGCCACGCCCCGGTTCCCGGCCTGGGCGATCGCCCACGCGCTCTTGTACAGGATATCCGCGCGCATCCTGGGGGGCACCTTGTCAAAATCAATGCTGGCGTAAAACCGGGCGGCATCCGCCGGATTGGTGTTGAACAGGTTCTCCGCGGCCATCAGGCGCACCATGTCGTGCAGTTCGCTGGTCGGAAAGGCCTTGGCGTAATGGTTCAGGAAGCTCTGTGCCCGCTGGGGAAGGTCCTTCTGCTTGAGTTCATTATAGCACAGCAGACGGTAAAAGGAGGCCTGCATGGCTTCCTGCGTATAGGGAACGGCCTTTTCCGCCTCCAGGAAGAAATCCGCCGCCTTCTGGTACTCCTTCAGCTTGTAGGCAGACTGGCCCAGAAGCATCAGCAGGCGCACCTGGCCGTCCTTGGTCGGCATCTTCATGTCCTTCTGCTGCTCGTGCTGGGAAAGGATCTCCTTGTACTTGCCCATGTTGTACAGCCCCAGCAGCAGCCCCATGCGGGCTTCCGGCGCCATTTCCTTCAGGGATTCGTCCTTCAAAAGCCGTTCATAAAGGTTCTGGGCCTCCGCGGTCTTTTTCAGCCTGGTTGCCAGCATGGCGGCCTGAAGGGTGGCGATGCCCCGGTTCCTGTCATCCACGCCTGGCGTTTCCAGCACCTTGCGGTATTCGGAATAGGCTTCACCCAGACGGCCCGTATCCGCACACAGGGCGGCATACCCCATCCGGGACACCAAAACAAATTTCGCATCCGCTTCCGGATTGCCTATCACCGCGCAGAACATGGTGGCGGCGGCGTCCGGATTCCCGCTGGCAAGAAACAGACGTCCCAGGCGGTACTGGGCGTCCACTTTCAAATCATTCTGTTCCGCATTGCGGACCACGAGCTGGTAATACTGGATAGCCTTGTCCGTTTCCCCGGCAGCGGAGGCGTCCGTCGCCAAGCGGTAGGCGGAAGCGGCAACCAGAGCCGGGCCGCCCGTCTGGGTCAGCCTGCGGAACAGGGTGTGCGCGTCCTCCTTCCTGCCGAGCTCCTCCAGGCACATGGCGGCGCGGTACTCCGCCAGGGGAGCCTGGGCGGACTGAGGGAAACGCTGGGCAAATTCAAGATACTTGCGCAGGCTCAAATCAAGCAGGCGGCCATATTCCTGCCGGTTCGCCTTCGTCGCCGGTTCCTGGGCCTGCTTGTACAGCATGTCCGCCATGTCCAGGGAATCCTGCTCCGGATTGGCGACCAGCGGACCGTCCGCAATGGGAGCGGCATCCGGAATGTTTTCCTGCGCGACGGCGAACGCCGCCAAAGTCATTAAACCTGCATTGATGAAAAATAACGCTTTCATGAAGCCTGGGGGTTGGGAACATTGACGGAAGAGGGAGCCGGAGGCCGCGTGGAGAAGGAAACATTGTTCAGCCCGGCCTTCAGGCAGGCGTCCATCACATGCACCACCACGCCGGATTCCGCCTTCTCATCCACGCGGATGCGGACGAGCATGGTTTTATCCAGCCGGGCGACGGAAAGAAGCTTGTCCTCCAGCTGCGGCATGGTATACGCCTGGCGGTTGATCACCACGGTGCCGTCCTTCCGGATATTCACGATGATTTCATTGGAAACGTTTTCACCGGGCTTGGGAGTCTCCGCGGAGGGGAGGTTGATGGAAAGGTCCGGCTCGTCATCCTCAAACGTCTGGGTCACGATGAAAAACACCAGCAGCAGAAACACGATGTCCAGCATGGGCGCGAGCTGGAACCCGATGGGGCTGGGCATTTTATAGTGGAATTTCATACGTTCTTCCGGTGTGGTGGGGATGGCCGCTTCCGGCTAAAGCCCGCGCACGTCGCGCAGGGAGGTGGGGTCAACGGGAACCCTGGGAAGTTCTTCCTCATGGAAGGCTCCGGCTACGCCGGCACGCGGCTTCTGGAGCTGGGTGGCTACTACGGAAACGCTGTGCGTCACGGCGGCTTCCAGGTCCCCCACGCGCTTGTGAACGCGGCTGCGGAAGTACACATAGGCCAGGATGGCGGGGATCCCCAGCATCAGGCCGCCCGCGGTCGTAATCAGGGCTTCCGCCACGCCGCCCGCCATGTCGATGCGCTGCTTGCCGCCGGAGAAATCACCGTTGGCGATCTCAAAAAAGGTCTTCATCATCCCGACTACGGTTCCCAGCAGGCCCAGCATGGGAGCCAGGGCGCCGATGTCCGACAGCCAGGAAATCTGGCGGCTCAGGAAGCCCGCCTGGCGGCCGCCTTCCGCGGCGGCTATTTCCCTCACCTCCTCAAACTGGGCGGAAGGATTGCGCAGCATGAAACTGGCCACCGTCAGCATTACGCGCGCGTAGCAGGAGTCCCCATCCTTGCAAAGGATGGAAAGGCCCGTATAATCCCTCTTGCGGATGAAGGATTCCGCCTGCTCCACCAGCTTGGTGGGCAGAACGGCGGAGGCGCGGGTGGAAAAACAGCACATGACCAGCACCACCACCCCGGCGATGGATAACAGGAGCAGCGGCCACATGATGAAGCCGCCTTTCATAAACAGCTCGGAGAGGGGATAATTTCTATCTCCCACCACAAAGTCCATGGCGGCAGCCAGCGTGGTAAACGGTACAGGATTCATACAAAAGACGTAGGGGATTATACAGAAGAAGTCTTCCTAGGCAAGCCAAGTAGCCGTAATGCAGTACGTTTCCGCAGTTTCATTTCTTGCCGCATATGGCATAATAATCCCCGTGGCAGATCGTGAGAAACCATCTCTGAAGGAACTCTGGAGGCAAACTCCGCATAAACCCGGCGTTTACATCATGAAAGACGCCCTGGGGAATACCATTTACGTGGGCAAGGCCAAGGACCTCCACCGCCGCCTGGGCAACTACTTTTCCCCCACGGGGGCCACCCTGTCCAACCACAAGACAAGGGCGCTCATCAATGCCATTGCGTCATTCGACTACTTTGAAACCAGGAACGACCAGGAGGCTTTTCTGCTGGAAAGCAAGCTCATCAAGCAGTACCGCCCGCATTACAACATCCAGATGAAGGATGACAAGCGCTATCCCCTGCTGAAGATTCCCAAGGGGGAAAAACTGCCGCGCTTCCAGCTGGCGCGGGTGCGCAAGGACGACGGAGCGCGCTACTTCGGCCCCTTTGTCCACTCCCAGGCGCTTTACGCCACGCAGGAATGGCTGAACCGGCATTTCCGGCTGCGGACCTGCAAGGCCAAAAATCCGGGTCTCCACGAGTTCAAGCACTGCCATGCGGACGTGATACGCAACTGCTCCGCCCCGTGCATCGGGCGCATTTCCGTGAGCGACTATAACCGGAACTTCGACCAGGCGGCGCGCCTGCTGGAGGGGACCGGCAAAAAAAGCACTCTGGACGAGCTCACCCGGGAAATGATGCAGGCCTCCGACGAGCTGGACTTCGAGCGCGCAGCGTACCTGCGGGACATCCGGGACAACCTGGTCAAGGTTCTGGAGCCCGCGCGGCGGTTCCAGAAGGGAACGCCCAACCTGCCCGGCACCGTGCGCCCGGAAGAAGACATGAAGGAACTGGGGCTGGCCCTGGGCCTGGAAGAGCCTCCAGCCATCATGGAATGTTTTGACATTTCCAACGTCTCCTCCAACCACATCGTGGCCTCCATGGTGCGCTTCACCAACGGCAAACCGGACAACAAGGCCTACCGCCGCTACCGCATCCGCACGGTGGACGGGCAGAATGACTTCGCCTCCATGTCTGAAGTGATCCGGAGGCGCTACTCCCGCATTCTGGCGGAGAGCGACGCCGTAGCCTCACGGCCCGCGGACATGACCCTGTACCGGTGGCTCAAAAAGCTCAGCGGAGAAGGAAAAGCCCCCATCAAGGTTCCGGACCTGGTGGTGGTGGACGGCGGCAAGGGCCAGCTCTCCTCCGCCCTGGCCGATCTGGAAGCCATCGGACTGGGTGACATGCCTATCGTCGGCCTCGCCAAGCAGCGGGAGGAAATCTTCTTCCCCCACCAGCCACAGCCCCTCTGCCTGCCGCACAGCACGGGAGCTCTCAAGCTCATGCAGCGCATCCGCGACGAAGCCCACCGCTTCGCCAACGGCTATAACGAACTGCTTTACCGGAAGCGCATGCGGGAAAGCGCCCTGGACGACGCCCCGGGCATGAGCGCGGCAAAAAAAAGCATGCTGCTGGAAAAATTCAAGTCCGTGGCCGCCATCAAAAGGGCGGACCCGGCTTCCATCGCCGCCATCCGCGGCATTTCGGAAACCTGGGCCCGCAACCTGCTGAACTACCTCAATTCATCCTCCAATTCCTGACTTCTCATGCAATTCCTGATTCTGGCCGCAGGCAAGCCGGCCCTGGGCTATGCCCGGGAAGGCGTGGAACTCTACCTCAACCGCCTCAAGCCTTTCGGCAAGACGGAACTCAAACTCGTCAAAGACGGAAGCTCCAAAGACGTTTCAGAACGCCTGCTGGCCGCCAGCGAGGGCTGCCTGCGCATCGCCATGGACGAACGCGGAGAACTCTGGACCACGGAGAAGCTGGTCAAACTGGCGCGGGACTGGCAGATGCGTTCCGTGCGCCGCATCGCGTTCCTCATCGGGGCCTCGGACGGCCACACGGAAGAACTGCGTTCCCGGTGCGGCCATATCCTGGCCCTGAGCAAATTCACCCTCCAGCATGAGCTGGCGCTCGTCGTCCTGCTGGAACAGCTTTACCGCTGCCATACCATTCTGGCGGGAACGCCGTACCACCGGTAAACGGCTAAAGCTTTCCTCGCTGCCGCGGTGAGTCCATCAAGGCTTTCACCGTCACGGAAGCGGCCGCGAGCACGGCCACACCCCATGCCATGGAGTCGCCCGCAATTCCCGTGGCAAACGCCGGAAAAGGATTGAACGCCACCGCAAGGGAACCAAACACCCAGCCCCAGCCGGGAAAGCCTTTCTTAAAGGCCACGTAAGCCAGATAGAAATACAAGGCCACGCCTGCAAATTGAAACAAAGGGAAAGCAGGACCGTATTCTACCTTCCTGAGGCCGGAGACATTGCCCGCCATGCGATGGGAATGTTTCAGAAAAGAGGCTATCACCAGAAAAAGCGGCGCAAGCAGTAAAGGAGCAATAGGGAAAACGCTTCTTTCCGTTTTTTCTTCTTCCGGAGAAGAATCCGGAATTCCGTCCTGCTGCCGACCTTCTTCCATAATAATTAATCGTAACAGCAACCAGCTTCCCCTGCAACGAAAAAGGAGTACTCCGCAGGGAGCACTCCTTTTCCGAGAAAGAAATGGTAAAGCCAGTTCCTTCGCAGCCAGCCAAGCTTAGCGCTTGGAGAACTGGTAACGCTTGCGGGCGCCGGGACGACCGGGCTTTTTACGTTCCTTCATGCGGGAATCACGGGTCAGAAGACCGAATTCACGCAGCTGGGCGCGGGAAGCTTCATCAACCTGAACCAGAGCGCGGGCAATCGCCATGCGGATGGCGCCCACCTGGCCGTGAATGCCGCCGCCCTTGGTGACGACGTTCACGTCGAATTTGTTCATGGTGTTGGTAACCTGGAAGGGCTGGAGAACGGCGTTCTGCAACTGGACGGTGGGAAGGTATTCTTCAAAACCGCGACGATTGATCGTGATGCGGCCGGCACCTTCAGTAAGCCAAGCGTGTGCAATGGCGGTCTTGCGGCGGCCGGTGGCGTTGTATGGGGTTGTCTGACTCATGTCTGGGGAAATCAATTAGAGAGTGATGGCAGTGGGCTGCTGGGCTTCATGAGGATGACCGGCGCCGGCATAAACCTTCAGCTTGGTCATTTGCTGACGGCCCAGGCGGGTGTGGGGCACCATGCCCTTGACGGCCAGTTCCAGAAGAAGTTCGGGGCGGCGGGCGCGGATTTTCCGCGGAGTGTCCACCTGCTTGCCGCCGACGTATCCGGAGAAACGGGTGTAAATCTTGGCGTTTTCCTTGTTGCCGGTCAGCACCACCTTGTCCGCGTTCACGATAATGACAAAGTCGCCACAATCAACGTGGGGGGTGAAAATTGTCTTGTTCTTGCCACGCAAAATGTTAGCCGCTTCAACGGCAACACGGCCGAGCACCTTGTCGGCAGCGTCTATAACATACCATTTGCGCTCTACTTCTTGCGGTTTGGCTGAGAAGGTCTTCATGGTTCAATTCTTCGTTCTCGTTTTTCGGCATCCTGCCGTAATCTTCCAATTCGGGGGCGCATTCCTAATGATTATTCGCGTAAATGTCAAATACTTTTTCTCTTTTACTCCCCTTTTGCGGCCTTTTTTCCGTCCCTTCCGCAGAATCGCGGCTTAATTGCGGCGTTTCCACATTCAGGACTTGCCCTCGTGGAAATATGGCCTATTATTCGCCTGCGCGAAAATTCGTACACGCGCGTTCATTTTAACCTTACAAGGAGAATCCTATCAGCCCGAATCCAAGACCCAGCAACCGCCCCAGCGGCGGTCAGAATTCCCGCCCCGGCCCCAGGCCGGCAGGCAGCAGCACAAGACCGGCCGGCAACGCCAGCCGTCCCGGACAGCCCCGGCCCGCCGGGAGTGGCACCGGCCCGGCACGCCCGGCCGGACAGTCCGCTGGCCCGGGAGGCGCCAGAACAGGCGGAGGACCACGCCCCGGAGGCGGACCCAACCGGCCGCGCCCTCAGGGAGGCGGGGGCCGCCACACCAAGGGCAGGAGGCATTTCAGCAAATCGGCCCCCAAGGAAGAAAACTCCGAAAGCGAAATTGAAGTGGAAGGCACCATCTGCGCCGTGCTGGCGGGCACCATGTTCAAGGTGCGCCTGCCCAACGGGCACGAGGTGCTGGCCCACATTTCCGGCAAGATGCGCAAGCGCTTCATCAAAATCGTTGTGGGCGACAAGGTGCGCATGGAAATGTCCCCCTACGACATGACCAAGGCGCGCATCACGTTCCGCATCGGTTAACCGCCCCCGGATTCACTCCTTTTGCGAAAAACCTTCTCCGGCTTGCAGGAGAAGGTTTTTTAACGTACAGTGCACACTGATCCCATCAGCGCGCCATGAAAGTTTGCTCCACGGAAAATATGCAGATCGCGGAACGCGAGCTCATCATCAACGGAACTCCGGCCAGAACCCTCATGAAGCTGGCTTCCGCCGGCATTGCGGAAGCCGTCATGCAGTTCTTTCCCGTCCCCGGGTTATGCATAGCCTACGTGGGGAAAGGCAACAACGGCGGAGACGCCCTCACCGTCCTCAATATCCTGAAACAGCATGGCTGGGAAACAGGTTTCCGCGCCGCCTACCCGCGCGCGGAATGGGGGGAACTGCCCGCGCGGCAGCTCGCGGAAATATCTCCTCCGCCCCAGGAATACCAGGAAGCGCCACTGCCCCGTACGGGCAAGCCCATGATTCTGCTGGACGGCCTGCTGGGCATTGGAGCAAAAGGGCTGCTCCGCAAGGAAATCTCCGCCCTCTGCGCGGAAATGAACTACCTGCGGGACCGCTGCGGAGCCGTGCGCACGGTGGCGATCGACCTTCCCACCGGAGTTGACCCGGATACGGGGATGCCCCAGGAAAATGCCGTAGAGGCGGATTTCACGATGTGCATAGGAGCGGTCAAGCAGGGGCTGCTGGATGACGACGCCACCCTGCATGCGGGGCGCCTGGCCTGCATCGACCTTCCCGGCCTCCATGTGCAGGCGCTTCCCGCCACGGAACTCATCACCTCCTCCCGGCTCACTAAATTCCTCTCTGCAAGACCCTATACGGACTATAAGAACAAACGCGGGCACATCGGCGTCATTGCCGGATCGGAAGGAATGCTGGGCGCTGCCAGGCTCTGCTGTGAAGCCGCCCTCCGGGCCGGAGCCGGACTGGTGACGCTCCACGTCCACCGGAACGTCTATCCCCTCATAGCGCCGTCCATGCCGCCGGAAGTCATGGTCAAACCCGTGGACAGTTATGCGGACGTCTCCATCCGGACGTTCAGCGCCTTTCTCATTGGCCCCGGCATCGGCTCCGTATCGGAGGAAGACGCGGAAGCCATCCGCCTCATTCTGGAAACCGGCACTCCCACCGTCCTGGATGCGGACGGCCTTAATCTGGCCGCCGCCATGCAATGGAGCCTGGGAGAACATATTCTGGCGACACCCCACCATGGGGAAATCCGCCGTCTGCTGCCGGACGCGGACAACTGCGCCATCCGGGCGGACATCGCAGACTGCTTCCTGGCGGAGCATGAAGCGGCCCTGATTTACAAAGGGGCCCGCACCATCGTCACCCAGCGGGGAAAACCTCTCTTCTACAACATCACCGGAGGCCCCGGCATGGCTACCGCCGGCCAGGGAGACGTGCTGGCAGGCGTCTGCGGCGGATTCATGGCCCAGGGGGAATCCCTGCTGGTCTCCGCCGTTCTGGGAACCTATCTCTGCGGGCGAGCTTCTGAAATAGCCATCTCCGCCGGAGATTCCACCCAGCAGACACTGACGGCGGGAGACACGCTGCGCCATCTGCCCGCCGCCATTCTTTCCACCGCACGTCTCTGTTACTAAAATGGCCTACCGAAAACTCCAGGATCTTCCCTTCCAATCCCTGCCGCGGGAAAAGCTGCTCCGCCAGGGAAGGCACAGCCTCAGCAATGCGGAACTGCTCGCCATCTTCCTGCGGATGGGCATCAAGGGAAAAAACGTGCTGGACATGTCCTCGGACCTGATCCAGTCGGCAGGCTCTCTGGACGCCCTGGCCCACATGGAGGCCGCAGAAATAGCGGACATCTGCAAGGGAATAGGCATGGCGAAAGCGGCCACGCTGAGCGCCGCCTTTGAACTGGGAGCGCGGGCCCTCCGGGAAACGCTGGCCCGGCAACCCATCCAAACGCCGGAAGACGTCTATGACTACCTGGTAACAGCCATGCGCTGGAAAGACAAGGAGACGGTACTCGTCCTGCTGCTGGATACCAAAAGCCGTCTCATCAAACCCGTGGAAATTTCCAGCGGCACCCTGAACGAATCCATCGCCCATCCGCGCGACATTCTGCGTCCCGCCGTCATCCACAATGCCTACGGCTTCGTCCTGGCGCACAACCATCCCAGCGGGAACCCGACTCCCAGCCGCCCGGACGACCTCCTGACCGAACGCGTGCGGGAATGCGCCAAGCTATTGGGCGTCCGGTTCCTGGACCACGTGATCATCGGAAAACCTACCGAAACCGTTCGCAGAAACTATTACAGCTATAACCACCCCAACGGAGACCGGCTCCGGGAAGCCGACAAGGGCCTCCCTCTCTATCATTAAACAACCGTTCCTGCGAATTTTCTTCCGGAATGACGCCTGATAAAAACAAAAAACCCGTCTTGCGACGGGCTTTCTCTTAAAAAAAACTGGCGGAGAGAGTGGGATTCGAACCCACGGTGGGTTTTAAAGCCCACGTTCGATTTCGAGTCGAGTGCCTTAGACCAGCTCAGCCATCTCTCCGCTTGGAAATCGGGAGCGTTTGTATCCGGTTTGCGGGATGCTGTAAAGAACAGAATCACCGCCAACCGTTATTTGAACGCCTTTAACGTCTTGGCGAAGCCAGCGGTCCCAGCGTAGCTTCCGCTTCAAATCTCTGGGTCTTGTTATGGGGAAGAGCGCTCTTTTCCGGGCCGGGGGGCGGCTGCGGAACACGCTCCCGTTCCTTCGGCTCCATCAGCCAGGAGCAGGAAGAGACCAGAAGAAGGGAGAAAGACGTAAGCAAAAGGGAGGCTGTGAATCGTTTCATCATTTCCTTTTAAAAAGTTGAACCCCACTATGCCGGAGGGCACAGCGGGGTTCAAGGAAAATACGCGGCAGAAACCTTATTTGGCGGACTGCAACGGACGCAGAAGCTGCACCATGTCGCCGGGCTGGATGCTCATGCCGGCGGGCACGCTGTCCTTGACGATGTCAGCCACCGTCTGGTTCTTTTCCAGGGAGGTCACCTTCAGTTTGCCGATGCTGCGGCCGTCACGGGTAACGAGCAGAACCGTATTCGGATCAATGTTGCTGCCCTGCCCGGCGCCAATCACCACAAAGCCCCACTGCGGGTCCACGGACAGAACGGGATATTCATCTCCATTCTTGGCGAGGGCGGCGCGGTATTCGGCCTGTTCCTTCTGGCGTCCGGCCAGCTCGGTAGCCTGCTCGGCACGCTTCTTGGCGGCCACTTCCGTAGCGCTCTTGATCTGGTCAATGTCTTCCTGAAGCTTCTTGTTGGAGGCTTCCATGGATTCCATTTTCGCCTGGATTTCCTGCACGCTGGAAACGCCGAAGTCGTTCAGCTTGGCCTTCAGTTCATCCATCTGCTTGTTGATCTTGGACAGGTCCGCATTCAGCTGGACTTCTTCTTCCTTCAGCTCCGTTTCCTTGGAGAGCTGTTCGTCACGCTGCTGGGTCACGGAGGCCTTGTTGGAGGTCAGGCTGAGGTTTTCCTCCGCAGCCAGACCGCGGTTCTTGATCATGTCATTGCGCAATCCCGTCCAATTCCGGATTTCCTTGTCCAGAACCTTGCGGTAGGTGATCATCTCCTTGAAGTCCTGATACTGGCCGTTGACGCCGAAGAGGCCGCTGAGACCGGAGAACCAGGCGCCCGCACCTGCTGCAAGAATCAATAAAACTACTAAGACAGTTTTCATTGTGTATGTATGTGAGAGTGTATGGTGTGTATTGAACCGGGAAAGGACTAGGGACGAACGGATACAACGACGTCTCCGGCTTCAACACGTTCGCCGGCGGTTACCGTGCTGGGGAGAATGGTGGCCGTGGAAACACGGGATTCAACAGCGCTTACGTCAAGTTCGGCAATTTTGTTGCCGTCCCTCATCACGGCCAGCTTGGAGCCGGGCACTACGCCCAGGTCGGCAGCACCGCCGTCAATCACAACTACATTGAAATCATTAATCACCTGGGAAACCCGCGTTTTCAGATTGGGCGGGGAAAGGTGCGCATCCTGGTCCGCCTTGAGCTGGCGAAGGGCCGCATTGTTCACGACAAGCTGTTCCGTTTCAGCAACGATGGCGTCATGCTTGCCCTGCTCCGCCTGCTTGACTACTTCCAGCTGCTTGGATTCTTCTTCCAGTCCCTTGATCTTGTCCGCAATGGCCTGGATACTTTCCATGTCCTTGCTCTTGGACTGAAGTTCCGCCAGGGCTGTTTGTTGCGCCTGGAGGTCCGTCTTCTTGGCCTCATTGGCGGCGGCCAGCTCCTGGTTCTTGGCTTCCAGCTCGTCCTTCTGCTTGGTCAGGGCGTTGATATCGTTCGTCAAAGCCTCATTCTTCACCAGGAAGTCGACATATTTTGTCTTTTCTTCCGTAAACTCGCCGCGAAGACCGTTCAGGTTCTTATAACGGGAGACGCATTCCTTACGCTCCTTGGTTAGAGCTTCCTCGTTATCAAGATAATACATGGCTCCGCCGAGAAGAGCAATGACCAAGGCTGCTATTGATACTTTGACCCACATAGGAAATAATAGAGATGAGAAGGTTCCTGTTACTTTTGTGAGATTGGCATGAACATTTTCAGATTTCAACATCAAAATGTCATCCTCACTGTTTTCTTGATATTTTTTTCAGGGAAGCTCCGTAACAGGATACCGCAAGAGTTCTCTTATCAACATTTTAAAACAATTACGCTCTATTTTCTTTTCAAACACGGACTCATCTTCTAGTCTTTCTGAACCGTGAGTTACCAGGTCTTTGCCAGAAAATACCGTCCTCTGACATTCGATGACGTCCTTGGACAGGATCATGTCGTCCAGACGTTGAAAAACGCCATTGAGCACAACCGCCTCGCCCACGCCTACCTTTTTGTAGGCCCCCGCGGAACGGGAAAAACATCTACCGCCAGAATTTTTGCAAAAGCCTTGAATTGCAGCGGCGGTCCCAGGGTGGACTTTGACCCGCACGAAGACATCTGCGAGGAAATAGCGGAAGGGCGCAGCCTGGACGTCCTGGAAATAGACGGCGCATCCAACCGCGGCATCGACCACATCCGTGACCTGAGGGACAACGTGCGATTCGCTCCCAGCAGGGGCAATTTCCGCATCGTCTATATAGATGAAGTGCACATGCTCACCAAGGAGTCCTTCAACGCCCTGCTGAAAACGCTGGAGGAGCCGCCCCCCCACGTCAAATTCATTTTTGCGACTACGGAACCCCACAAGATTCTGCCGACCATCCTGTCGCGCTGCCAGCGCTTCGACCTGCGCCCCATTCCCTCTGAAATCATTGCGGAACACCTGCTTCACATCGCCTCTGCGGAAGGAGTGAGCCTGAGCCGGGAAGCGGCCTTTGCCGTCGCCAAGGTGGCGGACGGAGGCATGCGGGACGCGCAATCCATGCTGGACCAGCTTGTTTCCTTCTGCGGAGACCACATTGAAGAACAGCAGGTGCTTCACATCTTCGGCATCACGTCCCGGGAAACCGTAGCCCATGCGCTGGCGCTGATTCTGAACAAGGAGCTCCCCTCCCTCCTGCACCTCCTGCATGAACAGGCGGAAGCTGGAAGAGACATGGGCCAGTTCCTCTCTGAAATCATCTCCGCCGTGCGTGAAATCCTGGTCTCCAAGGTTGACCCGGAGGCCAGCTTCGATTCCCTGCCGGAATCCTCCAAGGAGGAACTTTCCGAACTCGTCAAACGCACCCAGACGGACAAAATCCTGCGCTTGGTGGAAGTGCTGGCGGAAACGGAAGACAAGATGCGCTGGTCCACCAACAAAAGGCTGCATCTGGAAATGGGCCTGATCAAGGCCGTTCACGCTCTCGCGGAAGCCAGCATCAGCGATATTATCATGGCGCTGGAAGGCGCCCCCCTGGCATCCTCCGTCCCATCCTCCTCTCCGGCACCCGCTCCGCGCCAGGAACAAGAGATGCCCGCGCCCGCCGCCCCGGCCCCTGCGCCGGAGCCTCCGGCAAACGCCCAGCCGCCCGTTCCTGCGGAAAATCCGGAGCCCGCTCCGGAAGAACACCTGATGGACCCGGTTCCGGACTTTTCCCCGGCCAACCCATTCCCGGCTCCCGCGGTACAGGCGAGCGAACCTGCCAGTGCGCAACCAGCCCCGGCTCCCGCAGAAGAACCCAAACCGCAGCCCACTGATCCCGCGCCGGAACCTCCCGTAACTGCTGCAAAAGCCCCCTCCCCCGCCATTCCGCAGGAAGAGCCTTCCTGTTCCGCACCTGAACCGCGGCCGGAGCCCACTTCCGACACCCCGGAAGAGCCTCAACGTCCCGCCTCTGCCATCTCCGATGCCCCGGTGGCTCCTCCGGATTCTCCGGAACCCACTTTCATGGACCCTGAAGAAAACCTCCCGCCGGAAAGGCGCACCAGCAGCTTCTTTGACAACCTGTTCGACACGGCAAGCGCTCCTTCCCGCACCCCTGCTCCCATGGTAAAAGAGGAACCGGAAGCCCCTGCCCCGCAATCCGGAAGAACCATCACGGAGGAGGACTGGAAAGCGGCGCTGGAACGTGCCGCCGCCAACTTCCCCCTCCAGGCGGACTTTCTGGCCAACAGCGTTTTCTCCGGCCATGACGGCGCATTCGTCGCCATCTCCTTTCATCCCTCCGACCATCAGGGAATGGACAGCCTCGGATCCGGCCCCCTGCGGGCGGCCCTGGAAGCGGACCTTTCCCAACGCGGCGGAGTCCCCGTCACCATTTCCATCCGCCAGGATTCCTCCGTGCCGGAGCCGGTTCAGGAAGAACTGGCCCCGCTGCCGGCGCCTCCCCCCCCCGCGGCCTCCGCACCTTCTCCCAAACCCCAGGCGCCGCGGGAAAAACCCGCCGCAGCCGTTCAGGAACCCGCCCGGGAGAAAGATGAAGATAATTCCTACTATACGGACCCCCTGATTGACGCCGCCATGGAGATATTCCGCGCCCGCATCATTTCCCAATAAACAACATCAACCCATACTTCCAAATACGACAGCCATGAACATGATGAAAATGATGAAGCAGGTCCAGCAAATGCAGGCCGGACTTGCCGCCGCCCAGGAAAAGCTGGCCTCCCAGACCGTTACCACGGAAGGCGCGGGCGGCAAGCTGAAAGTTACCGCCACCTGTGACGGAAACCTCACGGAGCTGGTGATTGATCCCTCCATCATCGACCCGTCCGATTCAGAATTCCTCCAGGACCTGCTCCTGCAAACCATCAATGCCGCCATAGCCAAGGGCAAGGAAACCGCGGCGGCGGAAATGAAAAAACTGACGGGCGGCATGGGCCTCCCTCCCGGCATGGGCCTTTAACCTACCACCACCGTGCATCGGCTCAGAAGACGCAAACATCTGGCGGAACCACTGCCAGCGTTATCCGGGGTCAACCACCTGGGAATAGCGCTGGGCGGCGTCTCTCTGTGCCTGTGGGTCATCGTCGTCACCATCTTCTGGACCGGTTCGGACACAATGGCCTTCATGACGTCACTGCCCACTTGGGCATGCTGCCTCATCTTCTCCTTCCCGGCGCTTATTGCATGGCTGGTCTTCGGTTCCCGGATAGGGCTGCTTGGCGTCATTATCTGGTTTGCGTACGGCATCGTCATTACGGACTTTCTTCCTCCCATTTCCAGAACGGGAATGGAGTATTACAAAATGCCGCCGGCTCCGGATGCCCGGCAAATCAGGGTTCTCACCCTGTACGGGGGTTGTGTGGAAAATCCGCCCATTGAACAAATCTCCAAACTCCGAGCAGACGTCATCTTCATCCAGGGATGCAGCAACCACAACCGGACACTCAAATTCGCCTACAGTATTTTCGGACGCACTTCCTACATCAAGCAGATAGGCAGCTGCGCCATCATCGTGCGGCACGGGCAGATTGGTCCGGCCCAAAGCATCACGGACACAGCCGGACTCATCGTGGACTGGATACCGGAAAATTCTTCCCTGGCGATACGGCTCATCAACATCAGCCTGGAGCCTTTTGAACACCGCTTTGACTTGTACTCCCCCGCCTGCTGGAAATACTTCCACACGCTCCGGTTCATTCACCGCAAACAGCTTCAATACCTGTTTGACACCCTGCGGGAGGTAGGAAGCCAGCACGGTGAACTGCCCATCATCCTGGCCGGAAACTTCAGCGCCGCGCCCCAATCCCCTATTTTCGCCAAGCTCAGCGCCGATTTTCAGGATTGCTTCAAACTGAAGGGAGCCGGATACGGAGCCACTCAACCCGTCAACTTCCCGCTGCTGCGCCTGGACCGTGTTTTCTGCACGCCGCCGCTCAAACCCGAGCGAGCCGCCACCGTGCTAATACCGGACACCGTCCGCCGCTCCATCCTGGCAGACATTGCCATGCCCTGATTCCCCTTTCCACACGGCCGCGCCATTCCGCTCCGGCAGAAGGAATTTCTCGATCCGCCTCCCCAAACGGAGGCGCTTTTACTTTACGGGGAAAGAATTTTCTCCGGAAACCTACAAGGTTTTCAGCGCACGGGAAATAGCCGGGAAAAGCTGCTTCTTGCGGCTGACCACATCGGCGGCGGAAAACAAGTTGGGGCCCAGCCGCTCGTACTCAATGTGCTCCAGCACCTCTTCATCCCCGACGGCCAGCAGCATGGAATCATGCGTGACAATGTCCGTGACCAACAGGCACGCCAGCTTCAATCCTTCCTCTTCCACCAGCTTCTGAAGCTCCTTCACAAGATCATCCTGAACTTCCTTCAGGCCGAACATGCCTATTTCCTCAATCTGTGAAATGCTGATCTTGTGCCCGTACTCGGTAAAGGTTTTCCTGTCCGCCTGGACAATCGCGGAGGGCGCCGTTTTGGAACGCAGCAGGGAACCGGTGGCAAAAAATTCCTCCGTGAACTTCTTGGCGTCTATCCTGGCAATGCCGGTCAGCCATTCCAGCATTTCCCGGTCCGCCCGCGCCGTCGTGGGAGACGTCAGGTTCAGCGTATCTGAAAGAATCCCGGCGCACAGGCAAATCGCCACCGCCTGGGAAGGCTCCGCATCACGGTGGTAAAACCTGCGCGCCACCAGGGTGGAAGTGGAGCCCACGGGTTCATTCAGGAAGCGGATCGGGTCCCGTGTGGAAAGCTGGGTGCCCAGGCGGTGGTGGTCCATCACCTCCACAATTTCCGCTTCCTCCACTCCCTTCACGGCTTGTGAAAACTCATTGTGGTCCACCAGGGCCACGCGCGTACGGGGTGGATCCACCAGATCCGTCTTGCTCAGCACGCCGATCATCTTGTTCGTCTTGATGCTCATCACGGGGAACAGCGCCTGCTTGCGCTTCACGGCGGCCTGCCTCAACTCGGGCAGCGGCATGTTCTCCGGGAAAACCGTGTAATCCTTGTGGACCTGTTCCCTCACCTTCCGGGAGCAGCGGATAAGCTGCCCCACGCTGGCCGTATCCCACGGGGTGCTTAAAATGCATGTACCCGTCGTCTGGGCCGTCTCAATAATATCCAGGGAAGGGAAAGCCCCGGACGTGGTCACCAGAGCGCGCACGCCGTGCTCCACGGCATACAGCTGCACATTCGGGCGGTCCCCGCAGATAACGATCAGATCGTGGACGATGCCCTTTCTCTTGTAATTGGCAAGCCTCGTCCGGACGCTCGGCTCGCTGGAAGCGCCCACCAGAAGAATATTCTGCGTTTCCTCCTCGCTCAGGGTCTCCCCGGTCAGGCATTTGCCGTCAATGGTGGTGGCAATGTTGCTCAGGCTGGAAAAAACGGAGCGCACATTCATCTCCGTCATGTTCAGGGGCATCAGCAGGCTCAGCAAATCAAAATAACGCAACAGGCCGTAAAGATTGTGGTCCGCGTCAATCACCGGAATGGTTTGAAGGGAGTTCTCCGTCATCCGGCGGTACGCCGTCAGGAACGTGTCGTCCGGACTCACGCTGATCACGTCACGGCGGCAGATGGTTCCCGCGGTAGGCGTCACGTCATGAATCAGCACCGGTTCCGGCACCCCGGCTTTTTCCAGCACCCAGGATGTCCTCAGCGTCATCTCCCCGCATCTGGCGGCAACCGCGTCAGGTTCGCCATGGGTTCTTAAAAACTCCGCATTCCCTATGGCGGAACAAATGGCATCCGTATCCGGATTCTGGTGGCCGATCACGTAAATGGGCCTTTTCTCTATTTTCTCCGGAAGCATCTCTCTTATCTCCTGCGCAGGTTAATCTATATTCAACCTGACGGGCACCACCACCTTGGAAGCAATGGGCGCGCCGTCTTTTTCTGCCGGATAGAAAGTCCAATTCTCTTTCACCCAGCGCATGAAAAGACGGTCCAGTTCCGCATTTCCCGTTGATTGAAGGAGATTGACGGATGAAGGTTCGCCACGGGGATTCACCCCCACCACTACTTTCACCACGGCATTCACCTTCCCGACTCTAGAAGAATTGACGGAATTGGGCAAGGACGGAGCATGTTTATAACGCACCTTTTTATCAGGAGTCACGTTCTCATCCGGGCTAAGCTGCCCCGGCAGGGAAACCGCCGGAGTCTTCACGGGACGCCTGGGCTTTACCTCCCTCATGGAAATCCGCATGCTGGAAAGCTCCTCCGGCAAATACTCCGTGGGAGTCTCCTCTGGAAGAAAATCCTTCATGTCGGAACAATCCTCATTCTCCGGCAGCTTCATCGCAAGCAGGTCTTCATCTGCGGAAATTTCCGGAACGGGGCTGACCGTGGAAGGGGCCGCGACCGGCTCTACGGGCACGGGCTGAACTTCCGCCAGCTCCTGAAGAACCTCCTCGGAAGGAAGCACAAACTCCATTTCCACCTCCCCGTTCTGCACGGCGGGCAGCCACAGCTCCTGAAAATGAATGGCTACCAGCACGGCGCACAAAGCCACCTGAACGCCCACGGCCACCGCCACCGCAATCAGCATGGCGGACTTGGAAGTGGAACGGGGCGTGAATCTTACAATTCCGGGCTTTTCATCCATAAAAAACGGGCAGGGAGAAGGGCAGTGCCCGTTTAATATACCAGCGCCCTTCCCTTTGACAAGCGCCTGCACCGCCATAAGCAGCCCGTTATCATTTTGTTATCTGCCGGAAAAACGCATGGACATCAATAACCCAATGCCTCCCGGATGCTCTGGGCGAATCTGCCGGCCTTTTCCGCAAAGCCAAGCTCCGGATTCTGGTACATGATGCCGCGGGACACGTTAATCAGGGGGGGGGCCGCATGTCCGGAACCGCTCAGGCTGGAAAGATCGCCGCCCTGGGCTCCCAGGCCGGGAATCAGCAGGGGAGCGTCCGGAATGCGCTCCAGAATGGAGGAATCCGCATTGGTCAGTCCCACCACCATGCCTACGGAAGTCTTGCGCCCTTCCTGCATGGAACGGCGCACCATGTCCCCCACCAGTTCATAAACCCTGCGGCCGTCGGCCAGCTCCTGCCTCTCCACGTCCGCGGAACCGGGATTGGAAGTGACCGCCAGCAGATAAATGCCCTTCCCTTCATAATTCAAAAAAGGCTCCAGCGTATCATACCCCATGAAGGGGCTCAATGTGACGGCATCCACGCCCAGGCGTTCAAAATACGCCTGCGCATAATACTTCTGCGTCTCCCCGATGTCGCCGCGCTTGGCGTCCAGCACCACGGGCACGTCTTTCGGCATATCCGGGAGCAACTCCTCCAGCATTTCCAAGCCGCGCAGGCCCATGGCCTCAAAATAGGCGATATTCGGCTTGAACGCCGCCGCATACGGAGCGGTTTCTTCCACGACCTTCCTCAACAGGGAGGGAACCGACTGCAAATCATCCATGACGGGGCGCGGGTCCAGCCCCACGCACAGGGCGGAACCGGTCTTTCTGATGCGGGCGGCAAGTTTATCCGTAAAAGATTGGCTCATGCCGTTCATTAAACCACGGGCTCCACGGGCAGGCAAGCCCCAAGCGGGGGGCGTTCCGGAGGAAAGGAAAAGGCAGATACGGCTTTTCCACCGCGCCCGCACATGCTATGTTCCGGCCCGTATGGCACCAACGGAATCCCAGTCTTCCCCCGCTCCTCTCTCCTGCCTGGAAAAACCGCTGCCCCTGGACGGCTTCCGGGGCACGCCGGATGAAATCGAACAGCAATGGTATGACCGTGTCTACCTGGGCTCCGGAGACAGAATGAAGCAGCTTACCTGGAGAGCCGTCATCGTAGGAATGCTCCTCGGCTCCATCCTCTCCCTCACCAACCTGTACGCCAACCTTAAGATGGGATGGTCCTTCGGGGTGGCCCTGACGGCGGGCATCATCTCCTTTGCCCTGTGGAACGCCTTCGTGCGCCTGGGCATCTCCAAATCCCCCATGACCATTCTGGAAAACACGTGCATGCAGTCCGCCGCCAGCTCCGCGGGCTACTCCACGGGAGGCACGCTCACCTCCGCGGTAGCCGCCCTGCTCCTGCTGACGGGGCAGCACATGCCGCTGGGCGTCACCTTCGCCTGGATATTCTTCATTGCCGTGCTGGGCGTCACCATGGCCATTCCGATGAAGCGCCAGATGATCAACATTGAGCAAATCAGGTTCCCGGACAGCATCGCCACGGCGGAAACCCTCAAGGTGCTCTATTCAGAAGGCAAAAAGGCGGCTGGGCAAGCCAAAGCACTCCTTTACTCCGCCCTCTTCGCCTCCGCCAACGCCATCGCCATGGCGGCGGGAGGGGAACAATGGCTGGGCGCCGCCCAGCAGCAAATCCTGGGCAACTGGTACCAGCGCACCATCTTCTTCAAATGGGACCTCATGTTCGTGGGCGCGGGCGCGCTGGTAGGCATGAAAACTTCCCTCAGCCTCTTCATCGGCGGTACAGTCTGCTGGGCTCTCTACGTACCGTGGCTGGAAAGCCAGGGACTGCTTCCCGCGGGAGCGGGCTACCGGGACAGCGTGGGCTGGACCCTGTGGGGAGGAACCGCCTGCATGGTCGTCGCCAGCATCGTGGCCTTCCTGTTCCAATGGAAAAGCATCGCCCGCTCCTTCTCCTCCCTGGGCGCCATGTTTTCCCTGACTAAAAGGCGTGAGCTGACGGACGTGGAAAAAATAGAAACGCCCATGAGCTGGTTCCTGGCAGGGCAGCTCGTCTCCCTGGCGGCCCTCGGCTACCTGGCCCATGTCACCTTTGACGTTCCGTACTGGATGAGCTGCATTGCAGTAGTCATCTCCTTCTTCCTGGCGCTGGTCGTCTGCCGGATCACCGGGGAGGCCAACATCACGCCCACCGGAGCCATGGGTAAAGTCACGCAGCTCATCTTCGGCGGAATCGCGCCGGGACACGTGACGGCCAACCTGATGGCGGCCAACATCACCTCCGGAGCATCCAGTTCTTCGGCAGACCTGCTCGTGGACCTCAAGGTGGGCTACCTGCTGGGGGCCAATCCCCGCAAGCAATTCATCGCCCAGTTCTCCGGAATCTTCCTGGGAACCCTCGTCTCCGTGCTCGCCTTCCGCTCCATGGTACCGGACGTGGACGCCCTCCAGGCCTTCAATGCGCCGGGGGCCAGAACATGGGCGGCCACGGCGGAAGCGCTGGGCATGGGCTTCAGCCACCTGCACAGCATCAAGGTTCTCTCCATCATCGCGGGCGGCATCCTCGGCCTCATTCTGGTGCTTGTCCCCCGCTACCTTCCCGCCGCGGGAAAATGGCTCCCCACCCCCATCGGCTTCGGGCTGGCGTGGGCCATCCAGTGGAACGACTCCTTCCTCTTCTTTGCTGGGGCCGTACTCGGCTGGGCTGCGGACCGCTTCTTCCGTGCCAAATCCAAGGAATATAAAATCCCCACCGCTTCCGGCATCATTGCCGGCGCGGCCCTGACGGGCATGGCCATCCTGATGTTCAGCATTTACCAGGCGGCACGCTAAATACCTTGACGGGCTCCGGATCTCCGGAAAAAAGCATATTCCAGAGATCCGGCCCAGGGTCGGCATCGCGTCAGCGGGCTTCCTTCTTCAACGTCATTTCACCCTTGGAATCCCCTTCGGAAACGCCGCTCACCTCCGCCTTCAAGGTATAGGAATCCAGGTTGGTCCGGTACTTCTTCAGGTCAAGCCTGTAGGAATTATCCTTATTCTCCACGCCGGTCCAGCCTTCATGATTATCTGCGGCCACCTCCCTGTTCCCCTCGTATAACTTGACGGAATGAATCTTCAGGGCGCTGGGGCCGTTCTTCCACTGGAAGGTGGCGGTGTACGTGCCTGGCCCGGTTACCTGGTCCGTCACGTTAAATTGCAGCGGGGATCCCTGTTGGAGGTCCCACGGCGTCCCCGCGGAATGCTTCTCTTCCGCGCTCAGGGCATCCAGCATTTCCCGGTGGGCACCCATCACGCGGTTGGCGACGGCCAGAGCATCTCCGGACGGCTTCGTGGAATACACCTTTCCATTTCCGGCAAAGGCCAGTTCCTCCCGGACCGTCTTATCCATGAAGGCGGCCTGGGCGGCGGCACGGTCCTTCTTTCCGGTCAGCACATCCAGCTGGGATTCAAAAAAATTCTTCCAGCGGGGCAGATAAAAATCGGCCACAAGCCCGGCCCACTGGCGGTTGGAATAATCATTCAACGCGCGGGGAGCCTGGTCAATCCACGTGGTAACAAGCATCTTGGCGGACTTGTCCATCAAGGCCTTCTCCTGCCGGGTGCTCCCCCAATCCAGCGCCTTCTTCTGCCAGGTTCCCAGCAGGAACTGGCTGTCCGTCGCCAGGAGGGCGTCCATATCCGAAACCAGGGACAGGAAAAGCTTCACCTGCTTCTTGTAGGCAGGTACGTCTCTGGCGTCAAAAGCGCTCCTGACCCGCTGGAGCTGGTAAAAAGCGGCGTCCGCGAGCGCCTGGCGGACGACATCCACCAAATCATAGCGGAAGGTCTCCTCCTTCACCAGGGACGGCTGGTCATTGGCCGCCTTCAAATAACCGCGGGCCGCTTTAACGATGTCGCCCAAATGGTAATACCTCTCTCCGCTGGACCACGTGGAGGCCTTGCGGACGTCCCAGGACGGACGGGCGCAGATGATGGACTCCGTACACCCCTCCTGCGAACGGGCGGGATTGTAAATGGAGGAAGACAGGATTTCCAAAGCCCGCACGACCGCTGCCGGAGCGGCGCCGTAACGCTGGCGCGCATACTTCCTGAGCCAGTCCCGGACGGGAATATCCTCCACCGTCCATAAACGGTCGCAGAAGAGGGCGTAATGCAGGGGATTCGTTTCCAGCCCTTCGGACAAGGTGCCCATTCCCACCAGGCCCTTGTCCCTGTAGCTGGCCAAATCATTCCCCAGCCGGGACAGAAGGGGAACCCCGCCGTACAGTCCCGTATTGCCGCCGAAGTTGGCCAGCTCGCACCAGACCCAGGGAATGCCGTCAAAAGTCCTCAAATTCTTCTCGCCGCCAGCCATGTCCTTGGTGAGCTGCAGCACAAGAGCATGCCTCGGGTCCGTACCGGCCAGCAGCTCGCGGGAAGGATTGCCCCCCCAGGCCTGGATCACCCAGGAAGAACCCGGTGAAGCCTTCTGCATGGCGCCCTGCACCGCCTGCGCCGCGCGCGTCACGTTAATGTCGCCCTTGCTGCCGCCTTCATGGAACAAATCCCCGCCGAACATCTTTCCGGAAATGCCGTATACCTTGCGGAGAGCCTTGTACCAGTCCGCGGCCAGCTTCGGAAAAGCCTCGCAAGTGGGGTCCACAACCCACGGCCTTTTGAAATTGACCCATTCCCCCTGCGGAATAAGCTTCAGCCCCTTCATCTGCACGTTCTCCGCAAAATCCGCAGGAACAAACCCCACATAACCCTGAAGGACGGGAGTCATGCCCAACTGCTCCATGCGGGACACGATGCGCCTACCCATCTGCGCCATCCTGTCAATCTGCTGCTGGGTCAACGGTCCTCCGTGTCCTTCCAGGTTGCCCATATTCCACCAGGCGGCAAAAGCGGGATTGGGGATGAAGCGGAGAGCCTTTTCACGGGGATATCCCAAGCCAATGAGGAAATCCTCCCAGGTCTTCTCCAGGCCTGCCGTCACCAGCGCGTGCGTAAACCCGCTCAGAGCCAGAAAATCAATCTCGCGCTGCCAGCGGTTCCAGTCCCAGAAAGCCGCCGTATAGGACAGCGTGCAGTAATTATACGCAAAAACGGTATTCCACGGGGACTCAATCGTGACAGGGGTGGACGGAGCAGGCAACGGAGAGGGAAGCGTTAGACGGTCTCCGTTCCATGAAAAATGTACCTTGGCAATATTTTTCAGATACCATCCGTACCCCGCTACCAGGCGGCGCACGTCAGATGCTTCCACCCGGATGCCTCCGGGAGCGCCAGAAATAGTAATCTTGTTGCCCATGGCCGGATTCAAGCGGAACGAGACGGCGCCTTTTGCAGATGGAGTCACACGAGCCACCACGCCTTCAGCAGCCGCTACGGGAGACATTTCCGCGGCAGAGACGCAAACAAGCGGGGACATGACCGTTCCCAGAACCGAACCGACTGCAAAAGCATGTGAAAGCATAGCACCAACTATACATGCAAAATCCGCGGTGTCTTTCAAGGAGTAATGCAATGGCGGGAAAAGCTGGATAGCCCCCCTTATTGATTTTTTACCGAAGAGCTTGGAGGAGGCAAAAGCGCGACGGCTCGGACAGGCGGCATGCACCAAATGTTCCACTTAGCCGGAGGAAGGAAGATCGTTCCATCAAGAAAAGAACAAGCCCCG
>NZ_BSQU01000008.1:0-208562 GCF_030268505.1 Akkermansia sp. NBRC 115031 | reverse complement strand
TTTCGAGTCGTTTTTTGTGAGAGTCTTTCATCCATTTTGTCACGTCCATTCATAACTTCCAATTTATAAAATAGTTAGGCTTTTGTCATACTTCCCCTCCCTCGTGCCATTTTTTTGAACATTTTCTTTTCGGATGGCGCAGCAGTCTTCCCAAAGGTCCAGGAGCCCTTCCCTTTGCCGGCGAGAACGAGAGGGGGTTTTCTTCCTTTTTACGATATCGGCTCCCCGGAGAAAAGAAGGGGGGAAGAAGGGCTGGCCGAGCGAGGAGTTTCAACAGCCCAAGGGGGAAGAGGTTTTCTTTTTTCCTTTTACAAGGGCCGACGGCTCGCCTTCTTTGCCGATACCTTTATTTCTATCCCTTACTTTCTTTTTCTCCAAGGCCACGCACGGACGGGGATTCTTTTTTCCGCGACCTGTCTCACTTAACCCTTCCCATGAACAATCCCCGCCTGAATTTTGTCTAATCGCGCATGAAGAATCAGGAAATCCACTTGCCAACGCCCGACCCCGAGCATCCTTATGGAGGAGGGAACGGACGTTACCGTTTTCCGGATATCAACGGCATGAATTTGCTGGGGGATAACGTTTCCCTTCCACCCATCGTGCCTAAAAGCTTCCATATCATGCTGACCGTTTTTCATCCGGAAACCCTGTACAGCATGAAGAAGTGGCTTCCGTTCTGCGAAGACCTCCGCAAGCAGTACAAGCATACGCCCACCCCGGTGGAGTACAATATTCTGCTGGTCCTGCAGCCGCCTCCCATTGAGGGGGACGTTCCCGCCTTTACACAGGCCCTGGGGGATATTCCGGATTTCTACATGAAGACCAATTCCCTTATTTCCTATTACGACCAGGCTTTCGTGCGCCGCAGGCTTTCCCTCCACAAGAAGGCGGAGACCGCGATTGTACTGCTGGACGGCAACGGCAATATCATCTGGAAGGATGACGGCGGCTTTACGCCTGCACGCGCGGAACATTTAAAGGTTATTCTGGAAACCCTTTCCCCGCTGGCGCCTAAGACAAGGACGCATTAGAGGCGGATTGCATCTTCTTTGCCTCATTCGCACTTTCCGTTTGAGCTTCCTTCCGGAATGCCTCATACTGGCCCCATGCCTACCATTTCTCTTGCTCTCGGGGAACGTTCCTACGATATCCACGTGGAAAACGGCGCGCTGGACCGCGTGGGTGAGTTTGCCTACCGCGCCGGACTGGACGGCAAGATTGCGATTATTACGGATACCTGCGTAGCCCCGCTTTATGCGGAACGCGTGATGAAGTCCCTGGAGAGCGCTGGGTTCATGCCCAGCCTGCATGTGGTGGATGCCGGAGAAGCATCCAAGAATATGCTGCAGGCCCAGGAACTGTGTTCCGAGCTGGTACGGGCGGGCATTGACCGCACCGGGTGCATTGCCGCCCTGGGCGGCGGCGTGGTGGGAGACCTGGCCGGCTTCGTAGCTTCCATTTATTACCGCGGCATTCCTTTCATGCAGATTCCTACGACGGTAGTCGCCCAGGTGGACAGTTCCGTAGGGGGCAAGACTGCCGTCAATATTCCGGAAGGGAAAAACCTGGCAGGCGCGTTCCATCAGCCGGCCGTTGTCGTGATCGACCCCACCACACTGGTGACCCTGGACCGCCGCACGCTGGCGGAAGGCCTAGCGGAAGCCGCCAAGCACGCGGCCATCCGGGATGCTTCCATGCTCCATGAATTGAAAGGCCTGGGACCGGAGCTTTCCATCGGCTTTTCCCTGAATACCATCGCCAAACTCCCCGATCTGATTGCCCGGAACGTGGCGATCAAGGCCCGCATCGTGGAGAATGATGAATTGGAAACGCTGGATATCCGCGCCCTGCTCAATTTCGGCCATACCATCGGCCACGGCATTGAAGCCGCTGTTCCCTACGGCACCATCCTGCACGGGGAAGCCGTGGCGCTCGGCATGCGCGCCGCCCTGTTCCTGAGCGAACGGAAAGCCGGGTTGAGCTCTTCCGACGCCAAGAAGATTCTTTGCACCCTCCAGGCTCTGGAACTTCCCCTGGTTCTCCCGGATGACATTGATACGGAAACGGTTCTCAAGAAGACAGCGTCCGACAAGAAGTTCCGGGCCGGAACCATCCGCTTCGTTCTGCTTTCCAAGGCGGGGGAAGCAGGCATTTCCAAGAAGATTACGCGGGAAGATATGGCGGAAGCCATTGAAGAATTGCGCCGCCCCCTGCCCTGAGCTTCCTTTTTACGGCGTTGCCCCATCAGCCGGGCAAAAAAATTCCGGAGAACGGAAGGGGAGCATCTTTCCGCTCCTTTTCCTCCAGCATGTTTTTCCAGCAGGAGAAAGATTCAGAGTGTTTCCCTGAACCGCAGAAAAACCGTCCCCTCCGGAACAGCCTGGAAGCCGGGACATTTATTTTCCGTATCCGGCGCCCGAAAAGCAACGCCTCTCCCTTCCCGGAAGAACGGGACGGGAAAGGCGCAGAAACGGTCCATCGTTTCCCGGCACGGGGAATTTACTTTTTCGGCTCGTCCGGGGTAGGTTCAAAGCCATCCACGTCCAGAGGCACGCTGCCCGTGTATTCCCCGGCGTCAAACTGGATGCCCTTCAAGGCGTCTTCCAGGGACAGGGAGCCATAGCATTCCCGGCTGGCCAGACGGAGCAGTTCATTCATGATGTTCACGCTTTCTTGATGGGGAATGTCCTTGGGAAGGGCCACGGCCAGCTCCTTCACCTCCGCCGCATGGGCGTTTGCCGTAGCCTGGTCCTGAATAAGAAGGAGAACGGCCAGGATTTTTTCTCCCGGCGTTTTGGGAACGGCCTGTTCGCTGGCGGCAGAGGCATCCGGGGATTGATCCTGTTTTTTGCCGCCGTCACAGGAAACAAGGGCAAATGCCGCCAAAACCGCTGTAAAAGGAATGAGATTTTGCTTCATCATGATGATTGGTTGGAAAGCCGGAGGCCTCATTGGATTTATCATGAACACTGGGGATTCCAGAGTCAAATCAGTTTTTTACTCTCACGAAATGTTTTTTCAGACAAAATATTCCGCAGCGTGCGCTTTGCTTTCTGAACAGGGGGAGTAGCCCTGTTCAACCTAATAGCCAGAATATAGTGCATTCATTGGTTCCCTCAGTAGACGCAATTTCCGGAAACGGAGGTTGCGTCTACTTTTTGCGTCACCATTTCAATACAGCGTTTGATTCCATGGGCTGACGCCGTATAATTCCGCTGAGATGGGTTACCCTATTTGGAACAGACGCCGCTTTTTGAGAACCGCCGCTGGAACGGCCGGGTTCCTGGCAGCCATGCCCTATCTGAACGCCGCGGAAGCCCTGACGGACGCAAGACCGCTCAAGGTGGGCCTGGTAGGCTGCGGAGGCCGCGGCCTGGGCGCCATGAAGAACGCGCTGGACGCCGACCCCGGAACGGTAGTCTGGGCGCTGGCGGACGTGTTTCGGGAACGGATTGATTTCGGCTCCAATTTGCTGACGGAACAGTACGGCAGCCGCGTCCAGCTGGACAAGAGCCGCCTGTTCGACGGCCTGGACGGTTACAAGAAGCTGCTTCAAACGGATATTGACGTGGTGCTGCTCTGCACGCCTCCCGCCTTCCGTCCGGAGCATCTGGCGGCGGCCATTGACGCCGGCAAGCACATTTATGCGGAGAAGCCCGTGGCGGTGGACGTTCCCGGCGTGCTTTCCGTGCTGGAGTCCGCGCGTCTGGCAAAGCTTAAAAATCTGGTGATTCTGGACGGGTTCTGCTGGCGCTATGACAAGGCGAATGAGGAAGCCCACCGCAAGCTTTCCTCCGGAGAACTGGGACGCGTGCTTTCCTTTGACGGGCTGTATTACACCACGCCCCCCAAATCCCCGCTGGCCCTGGATTCCCGCCCTTCCTCGGATACGGACGTGGCGTGGGCCCTCCGCAACTGGACCGCCTGGAACTGGCTGAGCGGCGGCCAGTTCGTGGAACAGATCGTCCACACGATCGACGGCATGGTATGGTCCATGAACGAGCAGCTTCCGCTGGCGGCCTTCGGCTCCGGAGGACGCGCCCAGCGCCGGGACGACGGCGACGTGTGGGACCATTACGACGTTTATTTCGAGTACGACCACAACGTGGCCGCCCACATTTCATGCAGGCAGTGGGTAGGCTGCCACGGGGAGATCGTGGACCGGACGGTTTGTGAAAAAGGGATGCTGGTCACCCCGTACCGCCCCCATATCCAGGCGGATAAGCGCTGGCGTTTCCGCGGGGAACGGGGCAATATGTACGCGGACACGCACGTGGCCTTTTACCGTTTCCTCCGCTCCGGAACCTGGAAACAAACGCTGGAAAGCGCGGCCAATAAAACGCTGGTCGCCATCATGGGGCGTGAAGCGGCCCATACCGGGCAGCGCATCACCTGGGAACAGATTAAGAAGAGCGCCACGCGGCTGGTGCCTGAAGACCTGACGATGGATACGCCTCTGCCTCCCGCCCGCATTCCGCGGCCGGGCAGAGCGGCCTGACGGCGGGTCCCGCCTTTTCTCTCTACCGGACCATGGCCAACATCTTTCCACCCAATACCAACAGGCGCTTTTACGGAGGCGTCGCGCTGATTGCGCTCGCCGCCGCGCTGGCGCTGGGTGGGGTGTATTACGTCAATTTCCAGATTCCGGAGTATGAACCCGTGCAGCCGGTGCGTTTTTCCCACAAGCTCCACGCCGGAGACCTGAAGATGAGCTGCACGGCCTGCCACAGCGCCGCCCAGCGCTCTCCCAGGGCCGGCATTCCGGATACGAAGTCCTGCCTGGGCTGCCACCAGCATATTCTCCCGGACAGCCCGCTCATCGCTCCGCTGCGAGCGGCGGCGGACCCCCAATTTCCCGGCTATACGGGGGAACCGGTCCGCTGGGTCATGGTCAACCGCCTGTCCGGCCATGCCTATTTCAACCACATGGCCCACCTGAACCGCGGCATCGGCTGCACTTCCTGCCATGGGGACGTGGCAGGCATGGAACGCATCAGGGCTCCGCGCGATGCCCGCATGCAGTGGTGCCTGGACTGCCACCGCGACCCCGCCCCGCACCTGCGCCCGCTGGAGGAGACGGCCAGCTCCCATTATTCCGCCGCGGATTACCTTCGCACGCATTCCATCCGGGACGGGGAGGGAAACCGCATCCAAACTCCGCTTCAATTGGGAGATTTCCTGAAACACCAGTGGAAGATTCAGCCAAGAATGGACTGCACCGCCTGCCACCATTGACCACCGGGCGCAGGCCGGCTCCCGGCAAACATGCCTTTCCAGTCATCATACCTTCCATTTTCGCGATAGATGAATGCCGGACCGTTACTGTATGATGAAGTTATGGAATTGGACCTCGGCATTGTTTACTCCTGCCCTCCGGAAGAAGCGGTACCGCATATTCTGGCTTATTTTCAGCAGGAATTTTCCAAACCCTTCCCCGCCCCCAAACCTGTTTCGCATGAAGAAGAACTTCTCCTGGAACAAATAGATTCCGCCTTTGACGGCGTCATTCTGGAAGACGGCATCGGCCTGATGACGACGGAACTCATCGACATGTACGCCCCCAGGGAAACCTGTGACGCCATCGGCCCCTGTGAAGAGCGGACCGACTGGCGCCGCATCACCCCTTCCATGATCCGGGCATGCCGGGACGCCCTGGTTTTTACCGATCCAAAGGGATACCGTTTTCTCCTGCCGGCATGGCTGACGCTGGACCTCCGCGGCCAGCTTGAAACCTGCGACGCCATGGACTACCTTCCCCTCGTTCCGGAAAATTGCGGGGATTATGAATCCAGGGCCATCCTGCTGAACGATCCCCAGCTTGAGGCCGTAATGAATTACATTGAATACCGTCAAAAAAAGGACGGATGCCCTTTTTCCACGGACTTCCGCTGCCCTGAAGATGGGTGCAGCCGGTAATCACCGCTTGATTTCACCTTCCGGATTGCCTAAAACAAGCCGTTCCCATTTCCCGTTAATCCACATCATCCTCCGGTTTGACTCCCCTTCCCCCATTTCACCAGAATGAAGCTCCCCAGGGCCACCCCGCTTTTCTTCCGGAAGAAGAGCGGGAAATGACGCGGCGCTCCTTCATGAAATGGATGGGCGCGGGCGCAGTCCTGGTGGGGGTGGGGCTTCCGGCCTGCCGCCGTGTGGAAAAATACCTGGTTCCCTATAATGAAGGACCGGAATGGTCCGTGCCCGGCGTGGAAACGGCTTACGCCACCTGCCTGACCATGGGCGGGAGCGCGCTGCCCGTGCTGGCCGCCTGTTATGAAGGGCGTCCCGTCAAGCTGCTTCCCTCCCTGCAATATCCGGAAGGCCCGGGCTTGCCGGCCACGGCCCAGGCTTCCATTCTGGACCTTTACGACCCAGGCCGCAGCAAGCATATCCTCTTTAACGGCAAGCCGGCTTCCGGGGACGAATTCCGCGGAGCCTTTTCCTCCTGGTCCCGCAACCTGCGGGACGGCGGCCATATCGGCATCCTTCTTCCCGCCACGGATTCTCCCCTGATGCACTCCATGCTGGAGGAAATCGGCAGGAAAAACCCCGGCGTGCGGATTTACCGCTATTCTCCCGTTCCCACGCCGGGCTCCGGCATGCAGGCAGGCTTGCCGCAGGAGGTCCGCTTCCGCGTGCGTTTCGCACGCGCCAAACGCATCCTTGCCCTGGATTGCGATTTCCTTCATGAGAATCCCTACGGCAATACGCGTGATTTCATTGCCGCCCGTTCCCCGGAGGGCCTCCATTACAAGGAAGAAAACCGGAACCGCACGCGCCTTTACGCCGTGGAGGGCCGCGTTTCCCTGACCGGAGCCCATGCCGACCACAGGCTGCCCGTTTCCCCCGCGCGCCTGGCGGTCTTTCTGGAGGAATTGTTCCGCTATCTCTCCGGTAAAAAAACCTCCCTTCAGACGCTAGAGCCTCCCCGGCAGACGGACCGCTCCCTGACGGAAAGGGAATTCACCTGGCTCCGCCACTGCGCGGACGATTTATTCAGCCATCCCGGAGAAAGCGTGGTCCTGCTGGGGGACAATCATCCGGAACTGTCCGCAAGCGTCTGGAAGCTCAACCTCCTTCTCGGCTCTATCGGAACGTGCGTCCAGTTGTTGAAGGCTCCGTCCACGCCGCCCCACGGAACGCTGGAGGATTTCATCCGGGATATCCGGAAGAAAGAGGTGGATATCGCCTTCCTGCTGGATTCGGGAAATCCCGTGCTGGATTCCGGGCACGGCTCCGCACTGGCGGAAGCCCTGAACGGAACGGAGAGCATTCATCTGGGGATGTATGAGGATGAAACCTCACGCGCCTGCCGATGGCATTTGCCGGCGGCCCATTTTCTGGAATCATGGGGAGTGGAACGGGACTGCCGCGGCAGATTCTGCTACCGCCAGCCCGTCATTCTTCCCCTGTACGGGGGCATTTCTGCGGAAGAAGTGCTTTCCGGGCTGCTTTCCACCAAGGGCCACCTCATCACGGCGGACAATTCGCCCACGCACCTTTCCCCCATTTACCACCGGGCGCGCAAATGTTTTGAACGCGCCGTGAATCCGGAAAACAAGACTGCGGCCTGGACACAGGCGCTCCAGCGCGGCTATTCGGAAGAAACGGCTTATCCCCCCCTGTCCCCGCAGGAAGAAACAGCCCTCGGAACCACCATGGAGCAAGCGCCCGTTGCTCCCTCCGGCAACGGCGGAAGCGGATTGGAAAACGGCCTGCTGGAACTGCAATTCTGCCCGGATTATTCCATCGGGGACGGCCGCTGGAAGCGCAACGCCTGGATGCAGGAATGCCCGGACCCCGTAACGGGCGTCAGCTGGGCGGCGTCCGCACAGGTTTCCCCCGCCACCTTCCGGCGGCTGGGAGGCGTGGATTCCGGGCCGATGCTCTGCACTCTGACCGTCCCCGGCGGACGGATGGAAGCCATCCTTTGCCCCATTCCCGGAGTGGCGGAGAATCTGATGGTTCTTCCCCTGGGGTATGGCGGCATGAACCACGTAGCGGAGAGGCAGGAGAATTCCGACGGTTATGCATTCCGCAGTCAGGTGAAAAAAACGGCAGGCTGTGGAATTTCCCCGGAACAGGCCGCCCTGCGCGCCCTTCCGGAACGTACGGAAGCTGTTCAAAGCCCCGTCGTGCAGCCCTCCCCCTTCGCCCTTCAGTCCGGCGCCTCTCCGGCTCCGTTCACGCCGTCCGGCGCGGAGGGCGTGTACCAATGGAGAATGGCGATCGACACGTCCCGCTGCATCGGCTGCAATGCCTGCGTGATCGCCTGCCGGGCGGAAAATAACATTCCCGTGGTGGGCCGTGACCAGATGGCGAAGGGACGCGCGCTGGACTGGATTCGCATTGACCGGTATTTCACGGAGGCAGGGGCGCTCACCGCCATTCCCGTGGCCTGCCAGCAGTGCGGCAAGGCCCCGTGCGAGTCCGTGTGCCCCGTGAACGCCACCGTCCATACCACGGAGGGCCTGAACGCCATGGTATATGCCCGGTGCTGGGGTACCCGGTACTGCGCCACCAACTGCCCGTACAAGGCGCGCCGCTTCAACTTTTTTGATTATGCCAAGGCCTCCGGGGAAGCCACGCGCCTCCAGCGCAATCCGAACGTGACCGTCCGCTCCCGCGGCGTCATGGAAAAATGCACCTACTGCGTCCAGATGGTGGAACGCGCCAAAATCAGGCACAAATCCCGCCTGATGAAGGAACACCCGGGCCAGCCCTCCACTTCCATCCACGTGACGGAGAAAGACCTGCTCCTGCCGGACGGCGCGGCGCAAACAGCCTGCCAGCTCGCCTGCCCTATGGGCGCCATCACCTTCGGCAACGTGCTGGACCCCGCCGCCGCCGTCTCCCGCGCCAAATCCCTGCCGCGCCACAGGAGCCTTCTTTCCTCCCTGGGCACGGACCCCGGAACGGGATACCTGGCCCCGGCCGGGAATCCCAACCCCGCCATGGAAGCATGAAATCCCGCCGGAAGACTTGTTAAAGACGCCTTTCCCACCAAAGAATAAGGCCGCTCCTTTCAGGGAGCGGCCCTACCAGTCAAAGGTCTTTACAAGCTGATCATTTAGTCTTCCACAATTTGTTCCACGGTCGTAATCGTTTCCACCACTTCAATGTTGGCGGCGTCAGCGAAATTGTTCACCGCCTTGAGCAGGGCGGGCGTCATGAGCTTGTCCTTCTGAATGCGTTCGCAATTTTCCAGCATGTCCACGATGGTATCCTGGGCATCTCCGTTCAGTTTGGTGATCCGGATGGCCTGTTCGGAAGTGAGCTTCATTTTTTCCATGGCCTTGTCCAATTGCTTGGCCTGCTGGGTCAGGGCATTGAGCTGCTTGATGGCGATTTCAACCGCCGCATTGTCCTTCACGTCGTCCAGAACCTTGTTGGCGGACGAAATCAGGTCGACATTCTGCTTAACCATCTGCACGGGATCGGCAGCGTTCTGAGCAAGAGCGGAGGCGGAGCATACGATGGCCACCACGGGGAGTATTTGGTACGTTTGAATCATTGTTTTATCGGTGTTCGGGTTGAAGAAGAAATATCTTCTTTGCCTCTTTAGATTCATTCCAAGAGAGAAACCGTTGCACCCCATATCTGTCATACAGTCCTTACCGTCTGACTGTCAGCAAACGGCAGGAAGACAATCTTACCCCGTCACACGTTTTTCCTCCCCGTTTTCCAGCAGAAAACGGAGGGGGCGGTACTTGGCGGATTCCAGATTGGGGTCCTCCGCCAGAATGGCCTCCGCCAGCTCCCGCCCGCGGTGAATCAGGCGCGCGTCCAGCAGCCATTCCTCAAAGCGCACGCCCTTCAGGCCGCTCTGGGAAGTGCCCAGCACGTCCCCGGGACCGCGGAGCTTCAAATCCTGTTCCGCCAGGTCAAAACCGTTGGCCGTGGTCTCCACAATATGCAGCTTTTCCCATTGTTCATCCTCCGGCCGGGCCTCCGTCATCAGGATGCAGTAGGACTTGTGCGCCCCGCGGCCTATGCGCCCGCGGAGCTGGTGGAGCTGGGAGAGCCCGAAACTCTCCGCATTATTGATAATCATGACCGTAGCATTCGGCACATCCACCCCCACCTCCACCACCGTGGTAGCTACCAGCACGCTGATGCGGTTGGCGCGGAAGTCCTTCATGACCGCCTCCTTTTCCTCGGAGGACATCCTGCCGTGCAGCAGTCCCACATCCACATGCGGCAGCAGCGCCTTCCACTCGTCCAGCTCCTTTGTCACGGCTTTCCCTTTCCGGGAATCCTCCCCGTCAATGAGGGGGGAAACCACGTAAACCTGCCTGCCTTCCTCCAACTGGCTCCGGACGAACTTCAATACCTTTTCCTGGTCCTTCTCCGTGCGGATGGCCGTAACCACCGCGCCGCGGCCTCCGGGAACGCCGTCCAGGATGGAAACGTCCAGCTCCCCGTAAAAAGTCAGCGTCAGCGTGCGGGGAATGGGGGTGGCGGTCATCACCAGCACGTCGGGGCGCTCTTCGCGGTCAATCAGCTTCTCCCGCTGGTTCACGCCGAATTTGTGCTGCTCGTCAATCACAACCAGGCCCACCCGTTCCGGCACGTTCTTCCCGTACAGCAGGGCATGCGTTCCGACCACAATCCCCCCCTGCTTCCCGAAGGATACGTGGGATTCCTCCTTCCTGTCCGCCGTCACCAGGGACACGGGAACGTCCAGCTTGTCCAGCATCTGCCGGAACTTCAAATAATGCTGTTCCGCCAGAATCTGGGTGGGGGCCATCATCACGGCGGAATACCCGTGTTCCACGGCCAGCAGCATCGCGCACAGGGCCACCAGCGTCTTTCCGGACCCTACATCCCCCTGGAGCAGGCGGTTCATGGAACGGGGCGCCTTCATATCCCGGTAAATCTCCCTCACGCAGCGCTTCTGGGCCTCCGTCAGCTCAAACGGCAGTGAATCCGCCAAATCCTTCACCAGATGGCTGGAGCCTGCCGTCTGCATGCCGGGCACTTCATCCGCTCGCCTTCTCCTGTAAGCCACGTTCAACTGCTGCGCCAGGCACTCCTCCAGCGCAAACCGCCGCCTGGTCCGGTCGCGCACTTCCGCGGTCTCCGGAAAATGGAGGTCCCTCAACGCCGTTTTGCACGGGATGTCCGGCACAAACTCGTAAATCTCCGGTTCCGGAGCCGGGGAAAGCCGGGCCAGAGCCTCCCACACGATTTCCCGCAGCCTGCGCACGGCAATCCCCATGCGGCCGCTGTAAACGGGAACAATGCGGTTCAAATGGATGGACTGGTCGTCCCCTTCCCGGATGATCTCAAAATCCGGATGGACGATGCTGAGCTTCTTCCCATACGGCTTCACGCGCCCGTACACGATCATCTCCTGCCCGGCGCACAGCATCCTGGCTACGCCCGGCATGCTGAACCACAGGCAGGAAAAACGGGCCTGCCCCAAAGATTGCTCATCCACCAGCACGGCTTCCACATACCGCCCGCGGCCCTTGCCGCCCTTCCCTCCCCAGCCTTTCCAGCCCACGTCCACCACCCGCCCCCTCAGGCAGACAGGCGCACCGGATGACAGGGAATCATAACGGTCAAACATGCGGCGGTCCTCATACCTGCGCGGCAGCATGAACAGCAAATCCCGCACGGAGGCCATTCCCGCCGCCTGCATGGCCGCCAGCTCCCTGGGGCGGATGAAGGCGCACTCCTCCAGGGGGGACGTTAAAAGCAGCTCTCCGGCCATGGGTCCAGGCGTATTCCTCACAGATCGCATCATGCCTGCGCGCCCGTCAGAGAGCGGCGGCGGGGCGGGTTTCCAGACAGCGCCTGTAATAATCCACGCGGGAGACGAACCAGCTCCATTTATGCCCCGGGCGGCCGTTGGTCAGCAGCGGGGCCGGGCAGTTCTTGCCCGTCCAGTAATAATGGGGCACCACATTGCGGAGGGGAATGTTGTACTGCTTCATCAGCACCGCCGTCAGCTTGGCGGAACGGTTCCAGGTGACGATGGGGTTGTGGCTCCTCACCTCCCCCATCTCAATCCCGATGGAATACATGTCTCCGGGACCGCCGCGGTCCGCATGGCGCCCCGTCTCGTTCAGCGGAATATGCTGGATGGCCCGGTACTGGTCCACCGTAAAATGCCAGTTCAGGGAACCCATGGCCCCCCTTTTCAGCGCACGGGCATGCGCCGCGGCGTCTCCCGTGGGGTTGGCCGTGCTGTGGATGGTGATGAAGCGCGGATGCATGGAATGGGAGGCGCGCCGCGCGCGGGAGCGCGGGGACATGAAATCGCGGCTGATGTGCACTTCCCGGGACATCTGGGACATGGTGCGCGGCACGGGGGGAACGTTCTGAATCTTGAAGCTGACGGCGGGCGGGCGCGAGGCGTCCGAACACGCCGCCAGCAGGGCCGGCAGCACCAGAAACACCGCATTTGCCATCAACGTTCTAACATTCATGATTCTTCCCTAGACTATCCGGCGCGAGCTGGCAAGCAGATTTCCAGTCAAAACAGGCTTTTTCACCCTTCCCGGAGCACAGCAGCGGGGAAACGGGAGCCCCCGTGGAACGCTCCGGAGCGGCCACCGCCGGAATCAGGGCAACGCCTTCCCCTGCACGGGGTTTCCCCTCCGGGAGCAACCAAACCGCCCCATAAAAAGCCGCACGGGAGACTTGCCAACGGCCATTTCCGTGCATACACTATTTCCACCATGAGTACCACTCACGAAGCAGCTAAGAAGTGGGTCGACGAAATCGCCCAGCTTTGCCAACCCGACTCCATCTATTGGTGCAACGGCTCTCAGGAAGAAAATGATGAGCTTTGCAACATGATGGTAGAAAAGGGCACCTTTATCAAATTGAACCCCGAGAAGCGCCCCGGATGCTTCCTCGCCCGTTCCACCCCTTCCGATGTGGCCCGTGTGGAAGACCGCACGTTCATCTGCAGCGAGAAGGAAGAAGACGCAGGCCCGACCAACCACTGGGCCGACCCCGTTGAAATGAAGGCCAAACTGAAGGGCTTCTTCAAGGGCTGCATGAAGGGCCGTACCATGTACGTGATTCCCTTCTGCATGGGTCCCCTGGACTCCCCCCTGGCCAAGATCGGCATTGAAATCACGGACTCCCCCTACGTCGTGGTCAACATGCGCATCATGACCAAGATGGGTGAAACCGTTCTCAAGCGCCTGGAAGACGAAGTCAAGGGCGGCGGCAACCCGAAGCGCGACGGCTACGGAACCTTCGTTCCCTGCCTCCACACCGTGGGCGCCCCGCTTGCAGACGGCCAGATCGACGTGCCGTGGCCCTGCAACGAAGAAAAATACATCTGCCACTTCCCGGAAACGGAAGAAATCTGGTCCTTCGGTTCCGGTTACGGCGGCAACGCCCTGCTTGGCAAGAAGTGCCTGGCCCTGCGCATCGCCTCCGCCATTGCCCGCAAGAACAAGTGGATGGCTGAACACATGCTCCTTCTGGGCATTGAATCCCCGGACGGCACGAAGGCCTACGTCGGCGGCGCATTCCCGTCCGCCTGCGGCAAGACCAACCTGGCCATGCTCGTTCCCCCCGCCTCCTACCGTGAAGCCGGTTGGAAGACCTCCATCATCGGTGACGACATCGCCTGGATCTGGCCCCATGAAGACGGCACCTTCCACGCCATCAACCCGGAAAACGGCTACTTCGGCGTGGCTCCCGGCACGTCCTACAAGACGAACCCGATCGCCATGGACACCATCAAGGAAAATGTCATCTTCACCAACGTAGGCTTGACCGACGACGGCGACGTCTGGTGGGAAGGCATGGACGGCCCCGCTCCCGCCCACGCCATCGACTGGCAGGGCAATGACTGGACCCCGGACTGCGGCCGCAAGTGCGCTCACCCGAACGCCCGCTTCACCGCTCCCGCCGCCCAGTGCCCGACGATCGACCCCGAATGGCAGAACCCGGAAGGCGTTTCCCTCTCCGCGATCCTGTTCGGCGGCCGCCGCGCCACCACCATGCCCCTCGTCTTCCAGTCCCGCGACTGGACGCACGGCGTATACGTCGGCGCTACGATGGGTTCCGAAATGACCGCCGCCGCCTTCGGCAACATCGGCCAGGTCCGCCGCGACCCGATGGCCATGCTTCCCTTCATCGGCTACAACGTGGGCGACTACTGGCAGCACTGGCTGGACATGGGCAAGACCGTTGCCAATCCTCCGCTGATCTTCAACGTGAACTGGTTCCGCAAGGACAAGGACGGCAACTTCATCTGGCCGGGCTTTGGCGACAACATGCGCGTCCTCGACTGGATCCTCCGCCGCGCCAAGGGCAAGGCGGAAGGCCAGAAGACCGTGCTGGGCGTCTCCCCGACCTATGCCGAACTGGACAAGACCGGTCTCGACTACAGCGAAGAACAGTTCAACGCCAACATGGCCCTCAACCCGAGCGAATGGCAGGCTGAACTGGAAAGCCAGACCGAACTGTTCGACAAGGTGGGCAAAAAGCTCCCGGCCGAACTGGAAGAACAGCGCCAGATCCTCATCAAGAGCTTCTCCTAAGCAGAGAAACCCTGACTGAGCGTCAGCTCAACAGCAGAGGCTGTCCCGTCCACGGGACAGCCTCTTTTTTATTCCCCCTCATCTTCTCAAAATGCACTTGGGGACCGCGGCAGGCACGCTCAGACGGCATGGTTAAAAATCTCTGCCAGTTATCGCCTTCCCATTAAAAGATGGCAGGTAGCCACGTCTTTCCATCTACAGGCGCGTGGCGAATGAAAGGCGTAAAGAGCTGCAATGAGATTATATGAACAGAAAAAATAAAATCATTTTTCGCCTGAATATAATATTCAGCATCTTTTGGGTTTGCAGCTCTATGTGGACTTGAAACTTATCTTTATTTAGGGGTTTTCTGAAAGAAAGAAATGGGGAAATAGGTATAGTAAGGAATAGGTTCAACCATGCATTTCATGGGTTTTTATGGCCGCGGCACATGTTGAGGAGCCATTCCCGGTATGATGCCGCGCTCACTTATCAACTCCGGATTTATTTGGGACGGCTTGAGTAATGACGGATAACAATATAAATAGCCGGCCGCCTGCCCGCCAAAATGGAAATGTCCGGTATCTGAATGCAACGTCCCGGAAAAAGAAAAAACCACGGTCAGCGGATTAAGGCGCCTTTACGTCCTGAAAGAGCGCTGCCGGGCGCTCAAATGGAAAATTGCCCTGGAAGAAAGCCTGAATTAACTCAAAAAAGAAAGATACCAATTGATGAAACGGTTACCGCTATTGCTCTGCATCCTGCTGACGGGCCTTGTTGCTCCCGTATTCGGCAAACTGGACGGCACTTACATGAATGAGGCCGGAATGACCCTGAAAACGCCCCATGCCGCATGGGATGAAAAAGGAGAGCTTCCCCATAAGAAAATACTTTTTATCATGCAGCAAACGGCCTCGCGAGAGATCATTGAGCTGGTCCAGCGTTTCCCGGGCTTTAAGTATGAAGTGGTTCTCACAGCCAATGAACATAGCATCGGAGCGGATGATATTTACAGCAATCCGATCGCGGGGCTGAGCACCGCCGACAAACTTCAGGAACTGGATGCCAAACTGGCAAAGGATTATGATCTGGTGGTCATGGCAAATGTCGATTTTGCGGTCCTGCCGGATGAACAGAAATTCCGCCTGATGTCGATGGTGCGGAACGGAACCGGCCTGGTCCGGATTCAATCCGGCGAACCCTGGTCCGAACTTAAGAAACTGCCTTATAAAAAACCGTATGCCCAGCCGTTGCCCCGGCCGGAATGGGTTGCCGGAAGCAACAGCCTTCCCGGAACCAGGCCTAAAAACTTTGAATCGCGTATTTTCAACGCCTGGCAATTCGGCAATGGCCGGATCGTCGAAGTCGATTACGGCGCGGGCTACCGGCCAGGAGTGGGGCTGACGCCGTATTTCAACTACACCACGGACTGGTTCTTCCTCTATGAAACGTCCCAGGCTTTTCTGGCCCAGGTGCTCTATTACGCCAGCGGAGTAGAACTGCCGGCATTTTCAGTACGGCAGGACAACGGCCAATTTGCCGTGACCTCTCCGGAAAAAACCGCCGTCGAGGGCCGTATCCGGCGGACGGATAATTCCGTCATCCGGAACAGCCTTGATTTCACGGACCTTCCGGCGGGCAGATATGCCGCAGACGTATTGGTCCGCCGGAATGGCGCGCTGGTCAACTTCGGCGCCTTTCCCTTTACGGTGGAATCCGCTTTCGGGGCCGTATCAGTGGAAATGCCCAGGCTGGTGCAGGACCGCGGCCCCTTCTCCGTCACGTTGAAACTGGCTTCGCCCGCGCAAGACGGTTATTCCGTCAAAGTGGAGCTGATGGACGCTCCCTACCGCAATGTATGGTTCAGCAAGACCCTTCCTTTGGAAGCCGGAAAGAAAGAGCTTTCATTCGACCTTGAAAATTACCGGATGCCGACCATCGGCGGTTATCTGCGCTGTACCGTTTACGATGCCCGGGGACACGCGGCACATGCGGAAAACCCGGTGATTTTCCCGGATTATTCCCTGGAGGATTATCTCCAGCTTACCTGGGGCCAGGTTGGCTGCACCTTCAACCCGGCCTTCGGAGAACGGATCATCGACCGCCTCGGCTGGAACGTATCGCTGCAATTTTTCACCAAGGGAGATATTGAAAACGCCCTGCGGAACGAAAAACTGTGTCCGTACATCTGCCGGATCGGGATGGAAGCCGGGCCGAACAATGAAACCAGAATATTGCGCAAGCTGTGGTCCGAACAGAAAGAAAACATGGAGCAGCTGGGTACGTTGAACGGCGACGAATCGTTCTACCACCCATTGGTCCGGAAGCTTTGGAGCGACGATCTGCGACGCCAGGCGGAGTACCTGAAAGACCTGAGCCCTGTGCTGTACAACCTGGGCGACGAAAATTTTTACACCTACGACGCCGGGTTCGGAGAGTCGGATAAACAGCCGTTCGCCGATTTCCTGCGGGGGAAGTACCAGACCATGGAAAACCTGAACCTCGAATACGGCGCCTCCTATGCCGGATTCGGTGAAGTGCCCCACCTCCGGCTGGACGCGGCCAAAAAAGAGGGGAATCTGGTCGCCTACAATGACCACCGGGAATATATTGAAAAAATGTACGTGGACATGCATCATTTCCTGGCGGCGGAAATCAAAAAGGTTCATCCCGGAGCCCGGGTAGGAGCGGAAGGCTCCCCTCCCGGCAACCTTGAAGAAATGATTAAGGGGCTGGACTTCTGGGGCCCTTACAGCGACATGCAGGAGAACGAGGCGCTGCGCGCATTCGGCGGGGACCGGGTCCGGACCATCTGGTGGGGCGGCTATTGCTCGGAGCGTTCATCCTATCCATACAAACTTTGGGAACACCTGCTGCAGGGAGCGATCAACGGCCACGCCTGGTTCCTGATCAACCCCGCCCTAGGAGAAACCAGCCATTCCGGCGATCTCTCCGAGGCGGAATACCTGCGCCAGTACATGCCCTATCTTGATGACTTGAACTACGGCCTCGCACAGCTGCTGATCAAAACCCCGTTTCCGGATACCGGCATCCTGTTCTACTACAGCCACACCTCCAATTCCGCCGCCCAGGCGGACAGCCGCTGCGTCAAGCCGGACGCCAGCATGAATCCGCTGCTCCGGTATTGCTACCAGCGCGGGCTGGGCTTCAATTTCGTCTCGCCCAATACCCTGGAACGCCTGAAAAACGCACGGCTCCTCTTCCTCTGCGGAGCTTCCTCCCTGAGCGACAAAGAGTGTGCGGCCATTCTGGATTTCGTCAAATCCGGCGGCACCGTACTGGCTGACGCCAATATCGCCATCCTGAACGAAAACCTGAAAAAACGCACTGTGAACCCCCTGGGCGAACTTTTCGGGAACCTGACGTTCAGCCAGGCGAAAGAGCTCGAAATCCAGCCTTATGAAAGCACAAGCGGCGCCCTGGCCCTGGCGGGAGAAAAGGCGCACGCAGTCCACGGCAATCCGGGCCTGCAACTCCGCAAGGCCGGCAAAGGAAACGCCATCCTGCTGAATGCCTCCCTCTCCGTTCTGGAAAATAATTCCCTGCCCGGCGCCTCCCTGAACACATTCCTTGACCAGGTGGTGAAAAACGCCGGAGTCCGTCCTCTGGCCGTCATCCCCGATTTCAGCGACACCCTGATGGTCCGTCCGCGGAAGGCCGGAGAATTCGAACTGCTGGGCGCCCTCGGCCAGGAAAAGGACCTCGGCAAATCATTCACCGCCAAATTGCCGGAAGAAAAATACATCTATGAGTGCTGCAAAGGACTGGTGGGGAAATCAGACAAGCTTGTCTTTAAATTCTCCAATGCGCCGTTCCGCTGCTTTGCCCTGTTTGACCGGGAGCAGCAGCCGCCCGTGGTAACCGCTCCGGCCCAGGTGGCCAAAGGCGCCCGGGCCCTGCTTAAGATTTCCGGACCGGCCAATCCCCGGGAACGCGCGTACCGGATTACGGTAACGGCCCCGGACGGCAGGGAAATTCTGCACCGCAGCAAAACCATTTACGGCAAGACGGAATACCCGCTGGATTTCGCCTTTAACGATCTTCCCGGCGCATACCGCATCACCATTGAAGACGCGGCTACAGGCTTGAATACCCAACACGAAATAGAGGTAAAATAATCATGCAGAAACTCGCCCTGACCCTGCTGGCCGGATTGTGCACCACACTGCTGTACGCCGCCCCTTCCATTGAAAAGAAAGAAGAGAAACTTGACCGCAAGGGAACTCCCGTCCTTGTGACCCGCCATACCGTCAACCTTGGCAACGGAAAAATCAATTACCACACCGTTACCAATCCCAATGACAACAAGCCGGTTCAGCAGGAATGGGGGGATTTCAGATTCGGCATCGAATATTGGAGGAACCCCAATACTCCCGGAAGCTGGAGCCCCGTCAATTTCCTTGCCGTGATCGGCAAGGACGGCAAAACACTGCTGGACCGGAAAGTCGCGGAAAAAATTGACACCGTAGAAAACGGCAAGATGGAAATGGCCGTATTCACGTTCCGCCCGGAAAACAGTGTTCTGGACGTCAGGATAGCGCAGTTCAAGGATCGCCCGGACTGGCTGTTCGTCAAGGTCAGTTATCCCGGACAACTGTATGAAGTCTGGGCGTCGCCGGTTCACGGTTACGGGAAGCCGGAACTGAAGTCGCAATTCGCCCTGAAAGAAGGAGACGGGGAAAAACCATGCGGAAAGCCGGACTGGGTTCTGACGAAAACAACCGGGGGAAACGGGGTAATGAACTTCAACCGCTATGCTTACAAGGAGTTCGGCACGTTCATCGTTTTTGAAAAAGAATCCCTCCGCCAGATCCGGATTCATGGAGATGATATCAAATTTGAGCTGAAGCCGGAGTCGGACAGCTTCAGTTTTGCCATAAGTTATTTTAAAGACCGGAACCCGGAGGAGGTCCGCCCGGAATTCTTCAACGTGACAGTTCCGGAAGTGGAAAGCTTCCTGAAATCCATTGATTGGAACCCGGCTCCCGACCGGAAGGCGTTTTCGAGGCTTGCGGATGAAACCCGGAAAAACATCTCCATCCTGAAAAGGGATGGCGGCCATGCGGCGGACTATGAAAAGAAAGTAAAAGAACTGGAAACCGATTTTTCCGAAGCGCCGAGTTTTGAAACTCTAGCCGCCCTCCGCGAACTGAATAGGGAAGTCATCAAGAAGAACCTTGAAAACCTGTAGGAACACGGTATTCATCGGCGCCGCTGGCAAGGCATCCTGTAGAAATTTCCTGGGCTCAGGACCCGGTATGTTCCAGCCGGCTTTGGTTCAGGGAAAACGGTCCCGGGAGCGGCCAAGGCTTGCGGCGATTCTGAAGCGTCAGGAAAATTCCGGGGCTTCGGCAAGGGCGATGACGGCGGCTGCGGCGCTCAGGCGGGAATGGGTCATGGTCAGGAACCAGCCCGTGACGCCCTGCTCCCGGGCCGTCACTCCGGCTGTGCCGTGCAGCAGGATGGAGGGAGCGCCCGCATCATTGCGCACCACTTCCACATCCGTAAAAGCGCATTTTTCCCCAATTCCCGTTCCCAGGGCCTTCGCCACGGCCTCCTTGGCCGCAAAACGGGCCGCCAGGCGCGGCACGGGGTCCGCATGCTTCCGGCAGTAGGCCCATTCATCCGGGGTGCAGATGCGCAGGGCAAACGCCTCCCCGTTTTTCTGGAGGGCCTGGCGCACGCGGTCCAGGTCGATCAAATCCATTCCCAATCCTGCAATGCGGCTCATGTTCCTGCAACCGGGGGTTAAAGTTGAAACGGGAATATCAGCTCAGGCGGTCAATCGCCTGGCGCATTTCCCTCACGGCCTGCTCCATCCCCACAAAGAGGGCGCGGGCTACGATCGTATGGCCTATGTTCAGCTCATGCAGGTAAGGCACGCCGTCCATCAGCTGTTCCAGATTCTGGTAGTTGATGCCATGGCCTGCATTCACCTGGATGCCCAGGGAGTGGGCCAGCTCCGCGGCGCGTTTCAAACGGGCCAGCTCCGCCGTGCGTTCCTTCCCTGCGTGGTTGGCAAAGCATCCGGTATGAAGCTCCACCATGGGCGCTCCCAGACGGGCGGCGGCGTCCACCTGAGCCAGCTCCGGATCAATGAACAGGCTCACCTGAATGCCGTTGTCAGCCATTCTTGCCATGGTGGGGGCCAGTTCCTTTTCATGAAAGACGGCGTCCAGGCCGCCTTCCGTAGTAATTTCCTCACGCTTTTCCGGGACCATGCAGACATAGTCCGGTTTCAGCCGAAGGGCAAAGTCCACCATCTCCGGGGTGTTCCCCATTTCCAGGTTCAGGGGAAGGGCCACGCTCTCACGGACGCTCAGGGCGTCCGCATCCTGCATGTGGCGGCGGTCCCCCCGGACGTGGAGGGTGATGGAATCCGCCCCGCCCCTTTGCGCCGCGTAGGCGGCGTCCAAAACGCTCGGCTCCACGTTGAAGGAATCAAGCATGGTCGCATAGCGGGCCTGCCTCAGCGTGGCGATGTGGTCTATATTTACACCTAGCAACATATCGGTTTTAAGACAAGGGGACGGGGCCGATCATTCAAATTAATGGAGGAAATGGCGGTGCCCCGTGAACACCATGGCGATGCCCGCGGCGTCCGCGGCGGCGATCACTTCCTCGTCCCGGATGGAACCGCCGGGCTGGATGCAGGCGGTGGCCCCGGCGTCAATGGCTACCTGGAGGCCGTCCGCAAACGGGAACATGGCGTCGGAAGCCACCACGCTGCCCTTCAGGTCCAGGCCGGCCTGTCCGGCCTTCCAGACGGCAATGCGGGCGGAATCCACCCGGCTCATCTGCCCGGCGCCGATGCCGAGCGTGCGGTCCGTGCCGCCGAAGACGATGGCGTTGGAGTGCACCTGCTTCACGACGCGCCAGTTGAAGCGCATGGCGGTAAGTTCTTCTTCCGTCGGGGGGCGCTTGGTCACAACCTTGGCTTCCAGATTGTCCAGGCCCATCACGTCCGTATCCCGCTTCATGGTCATGAAGCCGCCGGGAGCGGAGCGGATGATGGGTTCGCGGCGCGCCTTCATCCAGGCTTCCGTGTTCATGCGGATGATGCGGCAGTTTTTCTTCTTCTGGAGAAGGGCGCGGGCTTCCGCATCGTATTCCGGGGCGATGATGACGTCCGTGAAAATGGCGCTCAGCACGCGGGCCAGGCCTTCCGTCATCGGACGGTTGACCACGATCACGCCGCCGAAGGGGGCCTGCGTGTCCGTTTCAAAGGCTTTCTGCCAGGCGTTGCGCAGGTCCTCGTCATCCTGGCCCACGCCGCAGGGGTTCGTGTGCTTCAGGATGCCCACCGTCGGGCGGCGGAACTGGGTGATCAGCTCGGCGGCGCCTTCGATGTCCAGCACGTTCGTGTAGGAAAGCTCCTTGCCCTGGAGCTGGTTGAAAATGTCCCCGAAGCTGCCGTACAGGCTGGCTTCCTGGTGGGGGTTGTCCCCGTAGCGCAGTTCCTGGTACAGGGGCGCGCAGATGCAGAAGCTGCCCTTGGTGCTTTCCGCGCTCTGGTGGCCCAGGTAGTTGGTAATGGCGTTGTCGTAATTGGAGGTGCGCATGAACACCTTCACTGCCAGGTTTTCGCGGGTTTTCAGGGTCGTGTCTCCCTTGTGGGTCTGCATTTCATCCAGAATGCGCGCGTAGTCCGCGGGATCGGACACGACGGTGACGGAGGCGTAGTTCTTGGCGGCGGAACGGAGCATGGACGGGCCGCCGATGTCGATCTTTTCAATCGCTTCCTCCAGCGTGACGTCCGGCTTGGCGACGGTTTCCTCAAAGGGGTACAGGTTCACGCAGACCAGGTCAATGGGCTTGATGCCGTTTTCCTTCGCCTGGCGCACATGCTCTTCATTGTCGCGGCGGTGCAGCAGGCCCCCGTGCACCATGGGGTGAAGCGTCTTCAGGCGTCCTTCAAACAATTCCGGTTCCCCGGTATAGTCGGAAATTTCAATCACCGGAAGGCCCAGGCCTTTCAGGAAAGCGGCGGTGCCGCCGGTGGAAATAAGCTCTACTCCAAACTCGTGCAGGCCCTTGGCAAACTCCTCCAGGCCGGTCTTGTCGGAAACGGATATCAATGCGCGCTGAATAGCCATAAGATCAAATATCTGTAATGTACCCGCGGGCGAACCCTCCTCTCCGGGAGCGAACGCGACAAATGCGGTTCCTTTCCCTACATACTACCGCCCCGTGAAGCAAGCGCAATGTCACCTATCATGACAGCCGGGGGGATTTTTTCCTCCCAAAACATAAAAAAACGCCCTTTTTATCGCTCTTGTCTTGACATTCGGGCGAATACTTACTACTTCAACCGCTCACAAATAACCATTTCTTTTTAGCCATGGCAACGATGGAAGTAATTCTCGCAACAAAAATTGAAGGACTCGGCGCGGAAGCCGACCTGGTGACCGTTAAGGCTGGCTATGGCCGCAACTACCTCATCCCCCAGGGTCTCGCCCACGAAGCAACGGCCTCCAACCGCCGTTTCATCGCCAATCTTCAGGCCGCCCGCGCCAAGCGTGAAGCGGAAGAACTCAGCGCCGCCCAGGAAGTGGCCGCCAAAATCAACGGATTGACCGTAGACCTTACCCTTGAAGTGGGCCAGGGCGGCAAGGCGTTCGGCGCCATCACCAACCAGAACATTCACGATGCCCTGACCGCTCAGGGAGTGGAAGTGGACCGCCGCGCGATTGAGCTTGAAAAGCCGATCAAGAGCGAAGGCGAACACGAAGTCGCCATCAAGGTGCATCCCCAGGTGGAAGCCACGCTCAAGGTGGTCGTCAAGGAAAACGCCTAAGCGGCGCGCATCCCTTTCTTTTTTCCGGCAGGCCCGGTTCCCACCTTGGGAACCGGGCCTCTTTTTGTCACCCTTTTTACTTCCCTTCCCTGTACAAACAAGGCATCATGCCCGCGTTGGGTGTCACTCGACATCATGCACGGCATCGTTCCATCCCCCACCGAAATCAACGGCATGATTCGACTCTATCGTCAAACCCCGGAAGGCATTGAGCGCACCACCCAGGTGGATGCGGCTGAACAGAACTTGGACTCCGTCTTCTGGATTGACCTCCTTACCCCTGAACCGGCGGAAATCAAGTTTGTGGAACGCCTCTGCGGTCTGGAGATGCCCACCTACGACGAGATGAGGGAAATTGAGGCCACCAGCCGCCTGTACACGGAAGACGGCGCCCGCTTCATGACCACCACGGTCCTCAGCCGCGTGGATACGGAATCCCCCTCCCTGTCGGAAATCACCTTCGTCCTCATGGGGGCCAAGATCATCACCATCCGCCATTCGGACTCCTATTCCTTCCGCGTCTTCTCCCACCAGCTCCTGCGCCAGAAGCAGATCAGCCGGGACCAGGTTTTCACCGGACTGCTGGAAACCATCGTGGACCGCCAGGCGGACGTCCTGGAACGCTTCGGCGCGGAACTGGACCGCCTTTCCAAAAACATCTTCCGCAGGGACGAGCCGGAAGGCAAGGCCAGCAAGCGCGTGCCCGTCTCCAGCGCCCTGCGCCTCACGCTCCAGGACCTGGGCCGCGTGGGGGACCTGCTCACCCGCCAGCGGGACTGCCTGGTCAACCTTCTGCGCCTGCTCACGTACGCCAGCAATGAAGAGGCCCTGGACGACACCAACTCCACCCTGTACATCAAGCTGCGCCCCCTGAGCCGCGACGTTACGTCCCTCTCGGAATACGCCAACTTTCTTTCTAGCAACGTGAACTTCATGCTGGACGCCGTTCTGGGCCTCATCAACATCGAGCAGAACGAAATCGTCAAAATCTTCACCGTGGCGGCCGTGGTCTTCATGCCCCCCACCCTCATCGCCAGCATCTACGGAATGAACTTCTCCCACATGCCCGGCCTGGAAAACGAATACGGCTATTACATCTCCCTGGTCGTCATGCTCGTTTCCATCATTCTTCCCCTGGTTTATTTCAGGAGCAGGCGCCTGCTTTGAACGGCCCCTGCCGCGGACTCCCTCCCTCTCTTTTTGTCAACCACTCCTACCGTTTCATGATTGATATGGACTCCAAAATCACCCGCCTGATTGAACAGGCCTCCGTCATTGTCGGCGCCCTCCCCTACCTCCAGGCCTACCGGGACAAGACATTCCTCATCAAATTCGGCGGCAGCGCCATGGACGACGCCCGCCTGGTCAAGAAGCTCATGCGCGACATCGTTCTGCTGGAAGTCCTGGGCTTCAACCCCGTGATCGTCCACGGCGGCGGCAAGGCCATCTCCAAGGCCATGGCGGAAGCCGGGCTGGAGGCCCGCTTCATCAACGGTCTGCGCGTCACGACGCCGGAAGCCATTTCCATCGTGGAACGCACCCTCTCCGGAACCATCAATCCCGGCCTCGTCCAGATGTTCCGCGACTACGGAGGCAAGGGCGTAGGCATTCCCGGCACGGAAATCTTCGTGGGGGAACGCATCCAGGAGAAGGACGAACAGGGCAACCCCGTGGACATCGGTGAAGTAGGTAACGTCATCGGCTGCCTGACAGACCGCATCACGGAAGCGCTGGAACTCCAGATCACCCCCATCGTCTCCCCCCTGGCGAAAGAGCTGGGCACCCACAAGCCGCTCAACGTGAACGCGGACCTGGCGGCGGCGGCCCTTGCCAAGGAGCTCAAGCCGGTCAAGCTTATCTACATTTCCGACGTTCCCGGCATCATGAAGGACCCCGCGGACCCGTCCACCCTCATCAAATCCGTCACGCGCACGGAAGCCCTGGACCTCATTGAAGACGGCACCGTTTCCGGCGGCATGATTCCCAAAATCCACTCCGCCATTGACGCCCTGAACGCGGGCGTGCGCAAGGTGCACTTCATTGACGGACGCCTGCCCCATACCCTGCTGCTGGAAATCTTCACTCCGGACGGCATCGGTACGGAAGTCATCAGGGAACAGCGCTGACCACCCTCCGCCATGCGCCTTTTCCTCCTTCTTCCGGCCCTCTCCCTGGCGGCGGCCTCCTGCTCCATGCAGCCCACTCCGTCCAGCCTTTCCGGCTCCTGGACCCAGCCCGTCCCCGGACAGCCGGGGCACGTGCAGGGAATGCAGCTCCTGCCGGACGGCAGGGCGAGATCCATCAACATGCGCACGCTTCTCTACCGGAGCTGGCAACTGGACGGCAAGCGCCTGACCCTGACGGGGAAAAGCATAGGCAACGGGAACTCCTCCCTCTTCACCACAACCTCCACCATTGACAGACTCAGCAGAACTACGCTGATTCTGAACACGGACGGAAACCGGGAGGCCTACACCCGCACGCCGGACGCGGCCGGAAGGTAAGCATCCCGGCGCCTTCCGCTATTCATCCTCCAGAAGGGACTTGTTGGCCGCTTTCGCCAGCTCGCAATTCGGGCATTTGTCAATCAGGCGGTCCATCAGGGCTTCAATGCGGGCGTCCTTCGCCATCAACTGCTCATCCTTCTTCTTAAGCAGGTTCAGCGTATAATTCACGGCAATCGTCAGAACGCCCAGGCCGCCGATGGCTCCGGCGGAAGATACGGCCGTATCTGCGGAAATATTGCCCAGGATCGTCGTGCACCCGCCTATGGAAAACAAGCACTTAGCTATGGAAAAATTCATCATGGGTTCCGTCTAGCAAACCGCTTCCCCGTCTGCATCACGCCCAATCCGTCCACATCCGCCGCGCGGCACGCCTGGGCGGCACGGCGCGGCAGCCAAATTCCCGCCGGATACACTCGGAGAAAACGCGCTCCCCCTCCCCCGGAAAGGCGCTATTGCCGGGGAACACGGTCCACCGGACCCGCGCCGGGAGCAAGGCCACGCGGCGCGGGAAAAATACTTATACCCGTTGCCGCATTTCCTTCTTCGGCTTTGCGGTGTTTGTGCTAAAGTGGCGCCAATCTGCCCGGTCCGGGGCTCTTACCAATACTTCACTTCATCCAATAGAAAGACACAAACATCATGCATATGGCGGACGGCTTCATTTCACCGGCGGTAGGCTGCACCATGTGGGCGGCTTCCGCCGCGATCACGGCGCTCTGCGCGCGCAAGGTCAGGCAGGAAAAGGAAGTGCGGCTCGTCCCGCTCATGGGCGTTCTGGGAGCCTTCATCTTCGCCTGCCAGATGCTGAACTTCACCATTCCGGGCACCGGGTCCAGCGGCCATCTGGGCGGCGGCCTCATCCTGGCGGTCCTGCTGGGGCCGTATGCAGGCTTCCTGGTCATGGCGGCCATCCTGGCGGTGCAGGCGCTTTTCTTTGCGGACGGGGGGCTGCTGGCCCTGGGCTGCAACATCTTCAACATGGGCTTCTTCTCCTGCCTGGTAGCCTACCCCTTCATTTACAGGCCCCTGGCCGGGAAAAACCCCGGCACGGGCCGAATCACGCTGGCCAGCATCACCGCCGCCGTCATCGGGCTCCAGCTGGGGGCCTTCTCCGTCGTGCTGGAAACGACGGCCTCCGGCATCTCCGCGCTGCCCTTCGCCCAGTTCGTGGAACTGATGCTTCCCATCCATCTGGCCATCGGCGTGGTGGAAGGACTCGCCACGGCGGCCATCGTCATCTTCATCAGCCGGGCCCAGCCCTCCCTGTTGCGCCCGGCTGATCTGGAAACCGGCCCCGTCAAAAAAGCCTCCTTCACCGTTCTGGGCATCTTTGCGGTAGCGGCCCTGCTCTGCGGGGCGGCCCTTTCCTGGTTCGCCTCCGCCTACCCGGACGGCCTGGAATGGTCCGTGGCCGGCGTCACCGGGTCGGAAGAAACCAGCCTGGCGGAGCCTTCCTCCCTCCACCGCAGCCTGGAATCCGTACAGGCATCCACCGCCATCATGCCGGACTACGCCCTCCCCGCCGCGGAGGAAACAGCCTCCTCCGGAGAGACGGAGGGAGCCTCCTCCATCGTCAACCCTGAAACCAGCCTGGCCGGCGTGCTGGGGAGCGTCATCATTGCCGCCCTGGTCTTTGCGGCCGGCTACCTGTTCGGCAGAAAACCGCACAGCCACTGCCCCCGCTGACCCCCCATGCCCCTGTTCACGGACGCCGCGCGGCAATTCCGCCAGATGGACCGGTTTTCCTGCGGAAACACCGGATTCCACCGTCTGGACGCTCGTATTAAAATAGGGGCCTTCCTCGTTTTTCAAATCTGCGTGCTCTCCTGGCCGCCGCAGGAAATCACGGGGCTGCTGCCCTTCTTCCTGTTCCCGGTCTGCGTCATCCGCATGGCGGGGCTCCCCCTGGGCTACCTGCTGAAGCGCACCCTGTGGCTGCTGCCCGTCGCCGTCATGATCGGCATCTTCAATCCGCTGGTGGACAGGACGCCGGCGGGAGAATGGTTCGGCATTCCCGTCACACAGGGCATCATCTCCTTCATCTCCATCATCCTGCGGTGCATGCTCACCATCCTGGGAGCCTTCACGCTGCTGGCCTCCACGGGCTTCGCTCCGCTCTGCCGGGGCCTGAGGCAGCTCGGCGCGCCGCGCATCCTGATCACGCTCCTGGCCTTCCTGTACCGGTACGCCTTCATCCTGATGGATGAATTCCAGAACATGCTGATGGCGTTCCGCTCCCGGCGGGGAGGCTCCGGCTCCGTCCCCCTCTCCACCTGGGGGGCCATGACCGGCCAGCTCCTGCTGCGCACCTTCGGGCGCGCGGAACGCATTTACCAGGCCGTCCTGTGCCGGGGAGGGGAAGACCCTGAATTCGTCAGCGCCCCCGGCGTCATCACCATGCGCGGCGTGGCGGGCGGCATTCTCTTCTGCGCCCTCGTCATCCTGTTCCGCTGCTTTAACGTCACCATGCTGGCGGGCCAGTGCGCCCGCAGCCTCCTCTCATGAGCCACCACCTTGTAGAAACCATCGACCTGTGCTTCAGCTACCCGGATTCTCCTCCGGCGCTGAACCGCGTCTCCCTGCGCATCACCCACGGGGAATCCGTTGCCGTCGTGGGCGGGAACGGAGCGGGAAAATCCACCCTGCTCCTGCACCTCAACGGCCTGCTGGAGCCCTCCTCCGGACAGGTGCGGGTAGGGGACATCCCCGTCACGCCCAAAACCGTCGCCCGCGTCCGGGAAAGCGTGGGAATGGTATTCCAGCAGGCGGACGACCAGCTTTTCATGCCTACCGTCCGGGAGGACGTGGCCTTCGGCCCGCTCAACATGGGCCTCCCTCCGGAAGAAGTCAGCCGCCGCGTGCGGCAGGCCCTGCGGGACGTCCATGCGGAAGCCCTGGCGGACAAGATGACCCACCACCTTTCCGGCGGGGAAAAACGCGCCGTCTCCATCGCCACCGTCCTCTCCATGACCCCGGACATCCTGGTTCTGGACGAACCCAGCGCGAACCTGGACCCGGCCTCCCGCCGCACCCTCATCAGCCTCCTGCGCCAATTCTCCCATACCAAAATCATCGCCACCCATGACCTGGACATGGTCATGGACCTGTGCACCCGCTGCATCGTGATGAAGGACGGCTCCATTCTGGCGGACGCGCCCGTTCCGGACATTTTCGCCGACTGCGCTTTGCTGGAAGAAGCGCGCCTGGAACAACCCCTCAGCTACCGCCTGATGCAGTACGGCAGGGAGAAGGAGAACTCCGGCCAATTTTAAGGAGGAAAAACTCCTTACACAAACTCCAGACGGGCATCCGGCAGGGACTTGATGAACCGCGCCCCGTACCTCTTGGTGGCTACGCGGGGGTCCAGGATCACCACCATGCCGGAATCGCTTTTCGTGCGGATCAGCCTCCCCACCCCCTGCCGCAGCTTCAGAATGGCTACGGGCACGGAATACTCGTAAAACGGATTCCCCCCGCGCGCCCTGATGCTCTCAAAGCGGGATTCCACCAGCGGGTGGTCCGGCACCTCAAACGGCAGGCGCGTCACGATCACGTTGGAAAGAGCCTCCCCGGGCACGTCCACCCCGGTCCAGAAACTGTCCGTGCCGAAGAGCACGCTGTTCACATCCTTCCGGAACGCCTCCAGCATGGCATGCCGCTGCATGTCCTGCCCCTGCACGTACAAGGTCCATCCCTGTTCCTCACAGAACGGGCGCACCTTTTCCGCCACCTGCACCATCAGCCGGTAGCTGGTGAACAGCACGAAGGCCCTGCCGCGGGATTCCGCCAGATACCTTTTAATCCACTCCGGCAGCACTTCCGCATACTCCGGCTGGTCCGGCTCCGGCATGGAGCGGGCCACGATCAGCCTCATCTGCTCCCGGTAATTGAACGGACTGCCTATCTGGAGCTTCCGGACGCTTTCCGCACCCACGCGCCCCGCAAAGTAGCCCATGTCCGCATCCCCCGTCCCCAGCGTAGCGGAGGTCAGAATGGCGGAACGCCCGGCGGAAAACAGGCGCTCCCTCAGGATATCGCCCACCTCCACGGGGGCGGAGCACACGCTCATGTTCCTTCCCTCCGGACCGGACCGCTCCGCCCAGTACACGTGCCCCTCCTCCGTCATGTCCATCAGCACCTTCAGGGAGGCCTGCGCCTCCTCCATGCGGGCGGCCATGTCCGCCAGCTCGTCCTTCACGGCCACGTTTTCCTCCTGCTTCGCGCCCTCCCTCTTCAATTCTCCGATCAATTCCGCCAGAGGCAGGGAAAGAATGTCCTGGGACCATTCCGGCTGGAGAATGCGGACAATCTTGCCGGAGCCCGCAAACCCCAGGTCATCCCGCGCATTCTGGAAAAACAGGCCTGAAGCGTCAATCACGTCCTGCACCCGCTGGAACAGGGCCGGATTGTTCAGCGGTTTCAGCAGGCCCTTGTGCGTGCGCGGATTGAACATCCGCAGCAGTTCATAATTGAGATGCGGTTCCGAGAGCTGCACGCCCAGCTGCCGGGCGGCGATGTTCTCAATCATGTGGGCCTCATCCAGAACCACGAAATCCCCGGGAAAAACGAACCCCGCCTCCTCGGAATCCTCCGCCTGGGCCATCAGGCCGAAAAACAGGGTATGGTTCAGCACCACCACCTTGGCCTCCAGCACCCTCTTGCGGGCCACCTGGTACGGACAGGAGGGGCCGCAATGGCGCATGCTGCACGCATGCGGTTCACTGCACACCATGGCCCATACCTTGGGAGACGGACGGAACGCCATGTCGCTCAGGGTGCCGTCCTGCGTTCTCAGCGCCCAGTCCTGAATCCGCGTCAGCTCCGCGGCTTCCCCCTGCGTAAACAGGGAATCCATCTGGGCCAGCGCGCGCCGCAGGCGGGTATGGCACAGGTAATTCTGCCTGCCTTTCAGCAGGGCGGCGGAAAAATCAATCCCCAGGGCGGCGCGCAGCAGCGGAATATCCTTGTTGAACAACTGCTCCTGCAAATTGATGGTATGCGTGGAAATGACCGCTTTCCGGTCAAAATCCAGCGCAAACTTCACGGCCGGCAGCAGATAGCCCAGGGACTTGCCTACGCCCGTTCCGGCCTCCACCAGCAGCGGGGCGTCCACCTGGAGAGCTCTCGCCACGGCCAGGGCCATATTCTGCTGCTCCGCCCGGTATTCAAAATCCCTGGCGCGGGAGAACAACCCGTCCGGGGCAAATGCCCGGTGGACATAAGCCTCAAAGGCGCTAACGCCTTCCACGTCATCTGCCCCGGCGCCATTCATACGGGAACGCTCCCCTACTGGCCCACGGGAAGCTGGCGGGAGGAAACCGGCGGCAGATTCACCTTTTCCGGCAGGTCATAGAACATGGAGCGCAGGGCATTCGCATTCATCTTGGAAGCATCAATGAACGTCCAGGGCCCCTTGTCCTTCAAATCCTTCACCAGCACCAGAACGCCTGTATTCTCTATCTTTACAGGCATCCCGTCCGGACGCTTCATGGAAATGACCATCCGCGTGGGGAGCACCACCAGCACCTCGTCTCCATTCTTCACCAGATGTTCCGCCGTAGGCTGGCCTATTTCATACGTCTCCACCACCATGCCGCGCTCTTTCATCACGGCGGCGGCTCCCTGCATCTTTTCCCTCATGGTCTTCATGAAGGCGGCCTCCCCTCCCGGGAAGGAAGAAACAAGCTGCTTCTTCATGGGAGCGTACATCTTCTCAATCATCCACATCATGTCCCCCGTTTTCACCGCTCCGGAAAGCTCCCGGGCGGCCTGGACGGCGCTGTCTCCGTATTCACCGGCCTGGACGGCGCACGCAGCCGCCACCATCACACCTGCAAACAAACTCTTAATCATGGACGGAGTGTAACGGCATGCATCCCCCGCAGTCAAGGCAAGGCCTCCTGCACAACCATGTTTTTACCGGGCGCCCTCCCGCATCACAAGCCCGGACCACATCCACAGCGTGGGGTCCAGTTCCCGCGCGGCGTCCTCCATCAGCGTGCGGGCCGCTTCTTCATCCTCCGCCACGGCGAACATGGTGGAGCCGGAGCCGGACATCATGGCGCCGCGCACGCCGGGCCTCTCCAGCAGCCATCGCTTCATCTCCGCCAGGAACAAATGCTTCTCAAACACGGGCCTTTCCAGATCATTCACCAGCACATGGCCGTCCACCCGCTGCTCCCCGTACGGTATGCCCGGCAATTCCCGTGAACCCGCCCAGCGGCGGTAGGCGTCCGGCGTGGAAACGCCGAACGACGGCTTCAGCAGAACGATCCGGGGGCGCCATTCCCTCCATTCCGGCAGGGGCTCCACCTTTTCCCCGCGTCCGGTGCAGCGGCACGCCATTCCATAAATGAAAAATCCCACATCGGAACCGATCTCCCCGGCCAGCTCCGCCAGACGCCTCCGGGACAGGCCGCCGTGTTCCAGCTCATTCAGGGCGGACAGCACGCACGCGGCGTCGCTGCTGCCGCCGCCCAGCCCCGCGCCATGGGGCACGTTCTTGACCAGGCGCACATGCCACGGCATGGGCCGTCCCAGCTCCCGCTCCATCAGCCGCCCCGCCTTCATGACCAGGTTGCTTTCATCCAGCGGAACTCCCGGAGCGTCGCAGCTCATTTCCAGGCCGTCCGCCGGGAAAAACTCCAGCACGTCGCACAATTCCAGGGGAACCATCACGGTATCCACTTCATGGAAACCGTCCGCCCTCTTTCCCAGAACGCGGAGGGAAACGTTCACCTTGCACGGAGCCTTGCAACTGATCATACGCCATGGATTCCACCAAGGGATGGCCTCCGGGTCAAGCCCCCATTGGGCGCAAATGGACGGGCACGCATTTTTTCTTCGCAAATTCCGGGGGCTCCGCTATAATAGGCGCGACCCCGCTGCACATGGCCTACGACGAAAACAGCATTAAAACCCTGGACTGGAGGGAGCATATCCGCATGCGTCCGGGGATGTACATCGGCAAACTGGGCGACGGAACCTCTCCGGATGACGGCATTTACGTCCTGCTGAAGGAAGTCATTGACAACTCGATTGACGAATTCGTCATGGGCTTCGGCAAAAAAATCACCATTGACGTGACTCCGGACGGCCTGTGCGAGGTGCGCGACTTCGGACGCGGCATTCCGCTGGGAAAACTGCTGGACTGCGCCGCGAAAATCAATACCGGAGCCAAGTACGACAGCGACGCCTTCAAGAAATCCGTAGGGCTCAACGGCGTAGGCATCAAGGCGGTGAACGCCCTTTCCGACTTTTTTGAAATCCAGGCCTACCGCGACGGGGAAACGCGCTCCTACCAGTTCTGCCGCGGGAAGGAACTCCCCAAAGGACGGAAGGACGGCGCCACGGAGGAGCCCAACGGCACCCGCACGGCGTTCCACGCAGACCCGGACATTTTCCCCGTAACCACGCAGTTCCGTCCGGAATACATTGAAAAAATGTGCCGGTACTACTCCTACCTCAACAAGGGGCTGGCCCTGCACTTCAACGGACGCCGCTACGTCTCCAAAAACGGCCTGCTGGACCTGCTTACGGAGGCAATGAGCGAGGAACCGCTGTACCCCATCATCCATCTGGAAGGGCACGACATCGAGGTGGCCTTCACCCATGGCGGCCAGTATGGGGAGGAGCACTACTCCTTCGTCAACGGGCAGCACACCACGCAGGGGGGCACCCACCAGGCGGCCTTCCGGGAGGCCATCGTCAAAACCCTGAGGGACTTTTTCAAGAAAAACTATGAGGCCGGGGACATCCGTTCCTCCCTCGTGGCCGCCATCTCCATCAAGGTAAAGGAACCCGTCTTCGAATCCCAGACCAAGACCAAGCTGGGATCCAATACCATCAGCCCGGAAGGGGAAACCATCCGCACCTTCGTAGGCAACTTCATCGCCAGGGAGCTGGACAACTACCTGCACAAAAACCCGGAGACGGCCAAAGCCCTGGAAGCCAAGATCAAAGACTCCGAGCGGGACCGCAAGGAACTCTCCGGCATCCAGAAGCTGGCGAAGGAAAACGCCCGCAAGGCCAAAATCCACAACAAGAACCTCCGGGACTGCCGCGTGCACTACAACTCAAAGCACGCCCGCGCGGGGGAAACCACCCTCTTCATCACGGAAGGCATCTCCGCCTCCGGCTCCATCACCACGGCGCGGGATGCGGAAATCCAGGCGGTCTTCTCCCTGCGCGGCAAGCCGCTGAACTCCTTCGGCATGAGCCGCAAGGTCGTCTATGAAAACGAGGAATTCAACTTCCTCCAGCACGCCCTGAACATTGAAAACGGGCTGGAAGACCTGCGCTACGACAAAGTGGTCATCGCCACGGACGCCGATGACGACGGCATGCACATCCGCATCCTGCTGATGACCTTCTTCATCCAGTTCTTCCCGGAGCTGATCCGGGAGGGCCACCTCTTCATCCTCCAAACTCCCCTCTTCCGCGTGCGCAACAAGCAGCAGACCATCTACTGCTACTCGGACGCGGAGCGGGAAGCGGCCATCGCCCTGCTGGGCAAAAACCCGGAAATAACGCGGTTCAAGGGCCTGGGCGAAATCTCCCCCCAGGAATTCAAGGCCTTCATCGGGGAAGGAATGCGCCTGGACCGCGTTCGCCTGGAAGACTCACACAAGGTGAAGGACCTGCTCTCCTTCTACATGGGCAAAAACACTAGGGAAAGACAGGAATACATCCTGAAAAACTTGCGTGTTGAACTGGACCCGGTCATGGACTAGAGTAGCGGAGCCACATCTATCTATGCTTACCATTCCCAAGGAAAAACTGCCGGTTCATATTGCCTGCATCATGGACGGCAACGGCCGCTGGGCGCACAGCCGCCATCTGCCGCGCCAGGCCGGCCACCGGGCGGGAGCGGATACGGTGGAGCGCTGTGTGGACTTCTGCATTGACCATGATATTCCCTGGCTCACGCTTTACGCCTTCTCCTCGGAAAACTGGAACCGCCCCAAGACGGAGGTGCACGCGCTGATGCTGCTGCTGCACGAATTCCTGAAAAAACGCCTCAGCCAGATGCAGGAAAAAGGCGTGCGCCTTCACGCCATAGGCGACCTTTCACGCCTTCCCAAGCGAACCCAGAAACTGCTGCAATCCAGCCTGGAAGCCACGGCGGGAAATACCAGGCTCAACCTGGTTCTGGCCCTCTCCTACGGCAGCAGGGCGGAAATTGCCGCCGCCGCCAGAAAAATCGCGGAGAAAGCCTCCCGCGGGGAACTCCACCCGGACGCCGTCACGGAAGACCTCTTCAACCAGCATCTGGATACTGCCGGCATGCCGGAACCGGACCTGCTCATCCGCACCTCCGGGGAAATGCGCGTCTCCAACTTCCTGCTGTGGCAGATCAGCTATGCGGAACTCTATGTAACAGAAACGCTGTGGCCGGACTTCAGCGACCGTGACATGGAAGCGGCGCTGCTGGACTACTCCCGCAGAAAACGCCGCTTCGGCGCACTTTGACCCCTTTTTTAAACCACATTCCTACGGAATCGCCATGAACCAATACGCTCTCATTCTGGCCGGCGGCAGCGGCACCCGTTTCTGGCCCCTCTCCCGCGACCACCGTCCCAAGCAGCTCCTGAACATGTTCGGGGAAGGCACCCTCCTCCGCCAGGCCATCGACAGGCTGGACGGCCTAGTGCCCCGGCAGAACATCTTCATCCTGACCAACCACCTGCAGGAGGCGGAAGTCCGCCGCCAGGCCCACGACATCCCCGTGGACAACATCATCTCCGAACCCGTGCGCCGGGACACGGCGCCCGCCATCGCCCTGGGCATAGGCCTCATCAAGGCGGCGGACCCGCACGGGGTCATGCTCGTCATCCCTTCCGACCAGCTCATCCAGGACCAGGCGTCCTTCCGCTCCCTGATGAAAGCCGCCATGGACACGGCGGCGCGGGAAAAGGCGCTCGTCACCGTGGGCATCAAGCCCACCTGGCCCTGCCCCTCCTACGGCTACATCGAACGCGGGAAGGAAATCGTTTCCGCACTGGGCTGCTCCTGCCGCGAAGTCATCCAATTCCGGGAAAAGCCTGACACGGCCACGGCCGCCGCCTACCTGAGCCAGGGCAACTTCTGCTGGAACGCCGGCATGTTCGTCTGGAGCATTCCAACCGTGTGCGAACAGCTTGACAAGCACTGCCCGGAGCTGGCCTCCTTCGTGGAGCACATCGCGGAATCCCCGGACCCGCAGGAAACCATCCGGGAGGAATTCCCGGCGCTCACGCCCATCTCCATCGACTTCGCGCTGATGGAAAACGCGGACCGGGTGCTGAACATTGAAGCCACCTTTGACTGGGACGACGTAGGCTCCTGGATATCCGTAGCCAACTATCTGGAAACCCACAACAAAAACACCACCAATACGGACATCACCGTGCAGGACGCCTCCGGCAACATCGTCTTCTCCCAGCGGGGGGACAAGCACGTGGCCCTGCTGGGCGTGGAAAACCTGATCGTGGTGGAAACGGCGGACGCCATCCTGATTGCGGATAAAAACAAGGCGGACGAAATTAAAAAAATCGTCAACCAGCTTCCGGACGAACTCAGATGACCAGCCAGCATCCGGCCCTGGGCATTGACTACGGAGAAGCCCGAATCGGCATCGCCGCCACAGACCCCGTGGGCATCATGGCGCACCCTGTGGAAACCATCCACAGGCACAAAACGGACGGCGTCACCCGCATCGTCCAGCTCGTCCAGGAGCGGGGGATACGCACCCTGGTGCTGGGCATCCCTGTCCGCATGGACGGCACGGAAGGAACCGCCGCCGCCAGGGTGCGCGCGTTCGGCAGGGAACTGGCCGCCGCCCTTCCCGGCCTTCCCATGGTATTCATGGATGAATGCCTCACCACCGTCATCGCCCAGGAAAAACTGCACGCCGCCGGCAAAAAGGAGAAAAGCTTCCGCCCCATCATCGACCAGGTGGCCGCCGTGGAAATCCTCAACACGTGGCTTGATTCCACGCTTGGCTGAAACGGCAAACGGCGCCGTGCCGCGGCGCAATCCCTGCTTTACGCGCCTACGGAACTCCGCACTTCCCTCTTCCTCAGCAGGACCGTTCCGCCGGCAAGCAGAAACGCCATCAGCCACAGGGCCCGGCGCGTTTCCGGCCACCAGATGAAGCTGTCCGCCACACGGGCGTCTTCCGGGCGTTCCGGCGGGTAGCAGACCGTCACCCGGTCCCCCCTGGAATAGGAAGACCAGAAAAGAAAAGCGGGGGACTGGAATACTACTTCCCCCTCCCCGGTCTGCGGCAGGAACCGCACTTCCGGCGCCCAGACGTCCAGAGAGGGACCGGACGTCCCCATGGCCCGCGAACGGCTCCACAACTTCACCGTATCCTCCGTGATGTTCCGCACCGTCCCCTCCGTACACAGCCCCTCCCGGGCAAAGCGGCTCTTTTCCAGAAAAAAATCACCGGCCTGCCATATGGAATAAAGGCTCAGCCCCGCCATCACCCAGGCCAGCAGCCAATACCAACCGAACCACGGAACGCTGAAAAAATCCCTCCAGCGCTCCGCAGCCCGGGAAAACAAAAACTCTCTCCCCTCATGCATCAGGCACGCTCCATGCTCAGCACCACCTTGCCGCTGCGGAACTCTTCCTGGGCCTTCTCCACGGCCCGGCGCACGTCGCTCAACGGATAAACGGTATCCACGGCCTGCTTCAGCCTGCCGTCCGCCATCAGGCGCGCCAGCTTGTCATAAGCGGCCTCAATCTCCGGAACGGGGGCATTCTTGAGCCACTGCGTCACCCACAGGCCTTCCAATTTAATGCCCTTGAAAATCAGGAAACCGTTCGGCACCTTGATGCTCTTCCTGCTCATGGCGCCGTACGTCACCATGCTTCCGCCGGGAGCCAGCATGTCCATCAGACGCAGGGCGCTTTCCCCGCCCACGGCGTTGGAGGCCAGCACGGGCCTCTTTCCGTCCAGCCGGGCCAGGGTATTCTTCACCACATCCTCGTCATCCTCTCCCACTACCAGGTCGGCGCCCAGCGCGGTCAATTCATCTCTCAATTCATCCGGCCTTCTTACAAAATTCACCGTCTTCACGCCCATCTCCCGGGCCAGTTGAATAATGCACCTTCCCACGCCGGAATTGGAGGCGTTCTGCACCACCCAGTCCCCCGGAGTCAGGGAAACGAACCCTTCCAGCATGCGCAGGGCGGTCAGGGGGTTCACCTTCAGCATGGCCGCCTGCACGGGGTCCACCTTCACGGGGAGCTTCATCACGTTCACGGCGGGAACCGCCACATACTCGCTCCAGGAACCCACGCCGCGCAGCAGAATCACTTCATCGTCCTTGCGGAAGCCTTCTGCGCGGGACTCCTGCACCACGCCGCAGCCTTCCAGTCCGGCGCGTGAATGGGGCAGCACGGGCTTCACGCCGTAAACGCCCTGCACAAAATTGATGTCCGCCGGATTGATCGGGGCCGCCTTCATCCGGATCAGCACCTCCCCCTCCGCCGGAACCGGCATGGGACCGGAAACATACTCCAGCACGTCCTGGGGTTTCATGCTGCATTCGGAAAACTCTGCATAATGATTCTCACTCATGCTTTCAATCTCTCACGCCGCCTCCCTCCGTGCAAGCGCCGGATACGTTTTACATGGGCAAACAAGCCATCCGGCAGCGCGCGCCTTTCCCCGGCGCCTGCCCCCCGGCCATGAACGGAGGGAACCAGACCGCAGGAAAGCCCGGCAGCGCTTCCGCCGGGCCGGCACAAATTCCGAGTCTTTTGTTCGGTTGTTCTTGACCTTAGGCGAAAATACGCTAGACTACCTCTCTCGCATTAACAAATAACTTCGATTGCCATGTCCCGAATTTGCATCATCAGAGGTACCATGCCTCACAAAGGTCGTCGTATCCATCGCTCCGGTCTTGCCAAGAAAAAGGGCGGTATTGGTCGTCACGTCACTAAGACTGTCAATCGTACCGTTTTCCCCAACCTTCAGGAAAAGCGCATCTGGGTTCCCGAACTCGGTCAATTCGTGAAAATGAAGATTTCCGCCAAGGCCCTGCGTACGATCAACAAGAACGGTGCTTACAACACTCTTAAAAAGGTAGGTCTCCTGTAAAAAAGATTCTTTTTTTTGAACGTTGTTACACCACTTGAACTCTAAGGCTTCAACGAGGTGAGCAACTGGCAGAAAAAGATGTCCAAAAAGACAAGGGATCATCTGCTTAAGTGAGGCGCCTCCAAGTTGAAGGTTTTATTGAAACATTAATATACCAACGGACGTAAATAAGACGTCCCCTACTGGAAAAAGATCACACAGATGAAAGCCCAAACCAAAATCGCTCTTAGAATTAATGATGACAACCCCAACCATCACCTGTGGAACAACAGGGGGGTTTGGTGGTGCCACGTCACGGTTCACAAGCCTGACTCCACGGCGGAACGCCTGAGATTCTCTCTGAAGACCCGTGACATCGAAAAAGCCCGCGCCCGCCGCGACAAGATTTTCGCCTCCATCCAGCAGCACTTCGGCATCGCCGCTTAAGGAAGCTGTACGGAGAGATTAAGGCAAGTCACATCAATCTCTTTATAAGAACCGTTCCGGTTAACCGGAACGGTTCTTTTTTATGGAAAAAATAAAGACTTTCACTCGGAAAGGGCGGCAGCGGATTTGCCGCAACACAAGCCCCCTGCAAACAAGGCTGAAACAGCCCGTTTCTTAAAGCCGCCGCCCCATCAGGCTATCCTTGCAAAGCCGGCTATCCATTTCACCCTTTATTCCTATAATAATGGACAGGCGGTGAAACGCGGCATTCACGGACCCGCTGGTCGGCAAAAAAGGATGCCGTCCTTGAAAGCATCCATTCCTGCCCCTGCCGTCAATTCTTTTTGCTGAACCGGAACATGGCCGCTCCATGGCTGTTCAACTCCACGGCCATATCTCCCTTCACCGTTCCCTGGTCGGCGCGTTTCCAGAGGTCCCTGGCTTCATACGCGCCGGAGAGCCCCAGCTCCCTCAGGTTCACCTTCACTACGCCCTTCTCTTTCCCGGTATTGAAAAACCCCGCCGCTACGGAACCGTCGGACAACTCCTTCGTCCAGACCTGGAAATCCCCCCGGTGCCACGCCTTGCGGGCGGGACGGGCGGCAGGGTCCTGGTCCACGGCAATCACCTCGTCGTTGGTCAGGAGCCCCATCGTGAATGAATCGATATGCTCCAGGTCACAGGAAATGATGAGCGGGGCGGACAGGAGGCACCACAAGGTCACATGGGTGTACTGTTCATCCGGCGTCAGCTGCGTCTGGACAAACGTGGTATTGGGCTGGTTGGGCTTGCCCAGCTTCCCGATCTGGAGAATGTCCGGATCATTCCAGTGGCCCGGGCGCATGTGCTTCTGCCAGCGTTCCTGGGAAAAGCCGATGCCGCTGACGCTGCCCCAGTGGTCCTGGATATCCCCCGTCGTCCTCCACAAATTGGCCAGCTTCCCCAGCTCTTCCACCTGTTTATACGGGGCGGCATTGGATATGCTGAGCACAATATCCCGCCCGGAATCGTCCAGAGCCTGGCGGATGCGTTCCGTCGTCGGCACGTCATTGGGGTTCCAGTCCACCTTCACGTAATCGAACCCCCAGTCCGCCCATTGCCTGGCGTCACGGTCAAACAGCCAGACGGCGCCTACACGGTCCGCCTTCCTGCGATGCACGCCGGGGTAACTCCCGAAAATTTGATTCTTCTGCTTGCGGTCCTTCTCCGGAATGGCCATTTCCCCGTAATCCGCCTTCGCATTGGGCGAGCTTCCTCCGATGAACCCGGCATACGTCCCCATCCAGGGCGTGGAATAAATGCCCGCCTTCATCCCCATGGCATGAATGGAATCGCACATGGCCTTCATGTCCGGAAAGCGCTTGTTGGGCTGGATGGAGAAATTCCGTCCGCCTCGCTCGCCCTGCCAGCAATCGTCAATATTGATATAGGTCCAGCCATGGTTGACAAGCCCCCGCTCCACAAAAAGCCGGGCCGTCTTCAGCACATTCTCCTGCCCCACGGCCTCACTGTAGGAATACCAGCTGCTCCAACCCATGGGCGGGGTCAGGCACAACTCATCCCCCACCTTCAGAATCCACTCCTTCGCATCTTTTCCATGCCTGTTGGAAGCCTGGATCTTCACCTTGTATTCCCCCTTCTTCGCCGGGGCGGTACCCGTAACCAGCCCGCGCGAATCCATCCTCAGGCCGGAGGGAAGCCCAGCCGCCTGAATCTTCATGGGACGCTCCCCGGAAACGGGAACCTGGAACAGCACCCGCGCGCCGGGAGTGGCGCCAACAATGCGGGCGCCGTTGACGGAGGGGGAAAGCGGGGTTTCAGGAGTCAGGCGCACGCCGGGAGGGGGAGCCGGATAAGGATTCGGGAACTCCGTGCCAAATGAGGAGGATACAGCGGCGCCAAGCACGGCAGGCAGGAAAAAACGGTACAATTTCATAAATGGTCTATGGAGGTGTACCTTAAAAAACGCGTCCGCTCCCCCGTTTCTTTCATCATGCTGTCTATCTCGGCCTCCGTGCGCTATCCTGTTCCTGCGTTCCTTCCGCAAAACGTGAGGAACTCCGGAAAAAAGCCGGGACGGACACTCCCGGCAACCGTGCCGCCAGGGAGCGGAAATCCTCTTCACGCATCACGTTCCCCGCCGTCGCCAGGGCATCCGCCAGCGCCGCGGAAGGCGCCTGCACGCTCACCTGCCTGTCCTCCGTCATGCCCAGCCCCGTGCGGGGGTCCAGCACATGGGAATACTCCGCACCGCCGATCTTCGCCATCTGGCGGGCGTTCCCGGAGGTGGAGACGGCGGCATGGCTCAACAGCAGCACCGTATTCTTCCCATTACCTTCATCCACCAGCAGCCGCCATCCCCGCTCCCCCGGTGGGGGGGCGCCGGCCATAACGTCGCTGGTGCTGTCAATAAAGAAGGAACGGATTCCTCTTTTTCTCAAAATCTCCGCCATCCGGTCCACGGCAAACCCCTTGCCCATGCCTCCCAGGTCCACCCTCATTCCGGGAACCGTTTTGACCGCGGCCCCCTTGCCGACGGACAGCTTTTCCCATCCGGACGCCCGGAGCGCACGTTCCAGTTCCCCGCCGGACGGGAGAACGCCGTGGCGGCGGCTCTTTTTCCACAGGCGGATGCAGGGACCGAGCGTGGGGTCAAAGGCGCCCTTTGTCAGCCGGGCATAATCCAGGGCCAGCAGAAGAGCCTTTTCCAGCTCCGGGGAAACGGGGACGGAAACGCCGTTTTCCGCGGCATTCAACCGGGCCAGACCGCTCCCCGCATCCATGGCGGACATCACCTTCTCCCAGCGGACGGCGCAGGCAAGAGACTCCATGCAGGCCTTCTCCGTCTGCGCCGCATCCATCCCGTGCCCGGGATAGGCGCGCACCGTAAACACCGTTCCCATGGCCGCACCCTGCACCGTTACCCTTCCATCCGGAGCATGAACGCAGGAAAGCGGCTCCGGCGGGGCGGAAGCCGTTTCCCTCTCCCGCCCCCGGCTTGTCCCCGCAGCAGCCAGCAGGCAGGAACAGCACGCAGAAACAACGGCCAGCCGGAAAAAAGAACTCATGCGCACCTGCGGGATCATGTTCCAAAACCTACTCCACACAAACAAACAGGAGCAAGGACCGAGTGCGCCATGGAGACGCCGTCATCCCATCCGCTGACAAAACCGGGATGACGTTATTTCATTTGAAGCTGGCGCACGCCCCCCTTTTCATGATAAATGGAACGGTTCCACGTTTTTGCAAATTTGCCCTCTTCATCGTCATGACCAGATTCCTGCTCTCCCTATGGCTTCTTTTAACGCTTCCCGTTTCCGCCAGCTGGTACGGTGACGAAGTAAAAGCCGGTTCCGACATCATCATGGTGGACCTGCTCTACCCCTACTGGCCGGAATCCACCTACTTTTCCTGCTGGAACCTGGACATGTTCCCCAAGGGCGGCTATTTCTATGCCGGCGTGGCGGCCAACGCCAACGACAACACGAACCTGGAAACCTACCGCCCCTCCACCGTATGGTCCTTCTGGCCCGCTCCCGTTTACGAAGGGCGGCAGGTGCGCAACGTGTACGTCAATCCGCACGTCTACGCCCAGCAATACGTGGGTGAAGGAGCTTCCGGAAAGGCCGGGGGGCGCGACGTCCCGTGGATCAAGACCAAGCAGTGGTACACCATGCTCATGCGGACCTGGGGCGCGGACGAAGCCAGGAAGGAATGCTACGCCGGCTGGTGGATGAAAGACCAGGCCGGCAACCGGTGGCACCACATCGCCACCTTCCGCATTCCCTATGCGGCCACCGGGTTCAAGGGGAACGGCGGCTTTCTGGAGGACTTCGGGCACGGGGGCCGCAAGCAGAGGGAACTGTGGCGCGGCAAGGGCTTCTACAGGCACAACGGCGCGTGGGAAAAATGTGATACCGTTTCCATTAACGTTCCCAAGGAAGGAGGCATGAAATACAGCGGCTGGACGGTCCACCAGACGGAAAACGACTCCATCCTGACCATGTCCTATACGGAAAACAGGCAATTTCCCAGAAACCTGGAGCCGGGCCGCAAGCACACGTTCAAGCTGAACCAGCCGGACAAGCCCGTGATGGACGCCATCGCGGCGGAAGGCAACGCGCGCCACAACGGCAGCCAGGTGATCGTGGACTGGACGCTGGCGGAAACGTCCTCCCCGCAGTTCGGGTACAAGATAGAGGTCTTTGACAATCCGCAATACTCCGGAACTCCCATTTACACGGTGGAGGAACAAATCCCGCACGTACGCACCAAAGCTGTCGCGCTCCCCCGGGACATCCCCCAATGCTTCGTCAGGCTCACCATCACGGACATCTTTGACCAGCAGAAAACCCTGAAACTCGCCAAGGCCGCCGCGGAAACTCCCCTCAAAGGGCTGCCCGGCAAAAAAGACCTGTCCAGCGGACTGGAATACAAATACCTGGAAAACAAGGACGGATGGTCCAAACTGGCGGAACTGGACTTCTCCAAGCCGTTGCGGACCGGCGTCTCCCATGGATTTGACACGGCCCTGCGCGGGGCCAGGGAAGGACGATTCGCCTTTGAATATGAAGGCTTCCTGGTCGTCCCCCAGACGGGGGCCTACACCTTCGCCCTCCAAACCTGTGACGGAAGCCGCCTGGACGTCGGCGGAAAAACCGTTATTGACAACGACGGACTGCACAGCACGTCGGAAAAGCGCGCCTCCGTCTTTCTGGAAAAAGGCGTCACTCCCATCAAGCTGACCTACTTCAAGAAAAAGCCGGAACACGAATTCACCGTGGCGTGGGTGGGCTGGCAGTACGGCAACCGCCCCATGGAGGAAATACCGCTCGCCAGCCTCATGCGCCCCAAACGGGCGGACATACCGGAAGCCAGGCTGGAAGTGGGCGGCAAGGGACCGGAACGCGTGCTGAAAACAGCCATCTCCTCCGGACGGGTGAACAAGGTGGAATACTACAACGGCGCCAAGCTGGCCGCCGCCGCGGACGCAGCCCCCTTCACCGCTCCCCTCATGCTCTTTGACGGAGAAAACAAACTGTGGGCGCGCGTCTTCTACAACGGTTCCCATACGGTGGACACCCCCGTCGTCCCCGTCCATTCCCAGAGCCGCATCACCCCCGGCTGGGAAGCCATGCTGCGCGGGGAACCGGGGCTGCCCCACTCCATCAGCGGCGCGGGAAACGCCTTTCGCTTCGTGGGGGAAGGGGAATACCTGGTCAGCAAAAAAATCAAGGGTGACTTCATGCTGACGGCCCACATCAGCTCCATCAGCGACAAGGCGCTGGACACCGGGGACGACTGCTGGGCCGGCATCATGGTGCGCAAGGACACGGGAGCCACCAACTACGACGATGAAATCGCCGTCTTCCGGACCGTGGGCCGCGGCCTCCGGTGCAGCGCGGACTTCAGCGACTACGGAACGGGGCGCCAATCTACCTTCACCCTGAACAAGGACCACTCCTGGGTGCGCATCATGCGGCGCGGCAATGAATTCACCTGCTTCACCTCCCCGGACATGAAAAAATGGGAAATGGGCATGCAGCGCATCATCCCGATGAAGGAGGAAGCCATCGCCGGCATCACGTTCAGGACCATTCCGGGCAAGGGCAAGGGCATCTTCTCCGCCGCCATGGACGGAATCTCCATCAAACCCGTCAAACTCCAGCCGCACAAGATAACCGCCGCCATGCCTGCCGGAAAAATCATCGGCTATTCCCTGCTCTCCCCGGATCTGGCGGTGGCGCGCTACCGTTCCGGGGCGGACCTGCTGGAACGCAAAAACGGAACCTACGCCCGCAAGCCCCTCACACTGCCCAGGGGCGTCAAAACCGTCCGTTCCATGGCGCTTGCCGGGGACAAAATGTTCCTGCTGGCCCCGACCTCCCAGGGAGGAGCCCTGTTCAGCAGCAAGGATATGGGTAAAACGTGGACCGTCGCCAACCCGGATGTAAAAGTGGACCCGTCCCCCATCTCCTTCATTGCCGGGGAGCTCATCTCCGTCAATCCCCGGAATCCGCGGGAAATCATCGTCGGTTCGGACCGCGCCGGACTCTTCATGAGCACGGACGGCGGAGACACCTGGAACAACGCGGGCCTGGTGGGGGAACCCGTCACCAACGTCGGCTTCCATACAACCGCCCAGGGCAGGATTGGAGCCGTGACGGCGGACCGCAAGGCCAACACCAGCAAAATCTTCATCTCCACCAACAACGGGAAGAAATGGAACCAGAAAAACGAAGTGCAGGGAGCGGGCTTCCTGAGACTGGTGTACGACACCCGCGCCGCAGACCAGCTCTACGTCTTCTCCACCCAGGGCGTTTACACCTCCTTCAATGACTGCCGCACCATGAACCGCGTGCTCCAGGGGCTGCCCGTCACGCAGCCCACGCTGGCGATCGACAGGCGCCGCCTGGACGATACCTTCATGCTCGCCGTCCCGCTGGACGGCAAGGGCGTGTACTCCAGCGAACGCAACGCCAGAAACTGGCAGAAGCGTTCCGACAAGGAAGACTGGGGAGCCGCCTTCAACCTGCTGATTGACACCGCGAACAACAGGCACATTACCCTGTACGCGGAAAAAGGCATCTATGAAAGCACGGACGAAGGCAAAACCTGGAAACAGGTCTATCCGGGCCATTGAACCAGAATGCTCTCCTTCTTCTCCCATGAACAAAGGCACTCCGGCGCGGGGCGTTCCCTGCAACGCCAGAGGAGCTCATGCAGTTCTCTCATTTTCTCCGCCCTGGCGAGCGTTTCCGCCGACCTTAACAAGCTCCGCTTCCTGGCGCCGGGCGGCTTTCCTCTGAAACCGGACGGATTACGCCATCCTAGGCAGGAACAGCCTCCATGCGGCTTTCCCCATCACAATCATGCGCGCAGCCGCAGTGCTTCCCGCACTGCGGCCTGACAAAATCTGCCTGGGAACGCCTCCTTATCTGGCAAACAGGGCATGGATGCGGCGGCAGACCTCATCCACGTTCTCCCGTGAATTGAATGCGGAAATGCGGAAGAACCCTTCCCCCCTGGAACCAAAGCCGGAACCGGGCGTAATGACCACATTCGCCTCATACAGCATCTTGTCAAACATCTGCCAGCTATCCAGGCCGTCCGGACACTGCACCCAGACATACGGGGCGTTTTCCCCTCCCCACACGCGCATGCCCGCCTGGCGGCAGGCATTCAGCAGCAGCGCGGCATTCCCCAGGTAATGGCTGATCAGCACGGCGGTCTGCGCCATGCCTTCCAGCGTAAACAGGGCCGCGGCTCCCCGCTGGACGATGTAGGAAGCTCCGTTGAACTTCGTGCTGGTGCGGCGGCTCCACAGCTGGCTGATGAGAACCTTGTTCCCCCCGGAATCATGGCCGTGCAGCTCCTTGGGAATCACCACGTAGCCGCAGCGCACCCCCGTGAAGCCCCCCTGCTTGGAAAAGGAGCGGAACTCAATGGCGCAATCCCGCGCGCCGGGAATTTCAAAAATGGACTTGGGAACGGCGGAATCCTGTATAAATGCCTCATACGCGGAATCGTACAAAATAATGGCGTGGTTCGCCCGGGCATACTCCACCCATTTCAGCAATTCATTCCGGGAAGCCACGGCCCCGGTAGGGTTGTTCGGGAAGCACAGGTAAATCAAATCCACATGCTCATCAGGCAATTGCGGCACAAAATTGTTCTCCGGCGTGCAGGGGAGGTACACCAGTCCCTCATACGAACCGTCCGCGCTGGAATCCCCGGTATTCCCGGCCATCACATTGGTATCCACATACACGGGATAAACCGGGTCCGGCACAGCGATCCTGTTGCCCGGCCCGAAAATGTCCAGAATATTGCCCGTATCGCACTTGGCGCCGTCAGACACGTAAATCTCATCCACTTCCACATGCACGCCGTGGACCTGGTAGGCCTTTTTGGCGATAGCCTCCCTCAGCCAGAAATAGCCTTGCTCCGGACCGTAGCCGTGAAAGCGCTCATGGGTGGACAAATCGTCCACCGCCTCGTGCATGGCTTCAATGGCCGCCATGGGCAGCGGTTCCGTCACGTCTCCGATGCCGCAGCGGATCAGCCTTTTGGCCGCCTCCGGATGGGACTCGGCAAACGCATTCACGCGGCGCCCTATTTCCGGGAACAAATATCCCGCCTGCAGCTTGAGGAAGTTATCGTTAATATTAGGCATGGTTTTAATAGTAAGTGTCTCATTCCATACCCTCCACGGGAAGGAATCAAGGCCCCGTTCCGGCATGGCTCCCCTCCCTGCGTCACTATCTCCGCACACCCCTTTTCCTGCGGTTCCCTCCGCGCGGACATGGAGCCGCTGCCTATCTGCGTTTCATGCTCCGCATCAAACTCTTGTCTTCCCGGCTAACACGCAGGGATTCAATAATTTTTTGCAAGGCCCTGTTGTAAGTGAAATCGGACAGGGACGAATTCCTCAAATACTCCAGCGTCAATGCCGGGAACTTCACATAACAGACGGAAACCGCCCAGGCCACCGCCATGCCCACGTAATAATCCTCATGCCGCACGCCATCCAGCAGGGCCAGCACCTGCTCCACGTAATCCTCCGTAATGAAATGGGCCAGCATCATCACCACGGCAAAGCGGACATCATAGACCCGTGCGGACGTTAAATACGGCTGGATGAACTCCCAGACCAGGGCAGGATGCTTTTTACAAAACTTCAGGCTGGTGCAGAAAGTATCGCAGACAGCCCAGTTATCCATGCGGGGCACGAAGCGCGCGACCTGTTCCAGGCGCTCTTCCGGCTCCATGCGCGCCAGCGCTATCAGCATGCCGTCCAGCATCACTTCCTCCGCATACGGGTCAACGGCTGGATTTTCCAGCAGCTCCCGCCAATTCCCCCCCGCCACCTCGCGGGCAAGGTTCCGGAGAACGGGGAGGCGAACGCCCAGCAGACGGTTGACGCCGGGAATCAGGGAAGCGGAGAACTTCTGAAACTCCGGTTCCGCCAACGCCTCAATCCTTTCCCTCAACTGCCGCCTGCTCTCAATCATGGGCGCCATCCTACATGGAGGCTATGCGCCGCACAAGGGGGAATTCCCGTATGAGAGGCGGCGGAACCCATGCGGAATCCCCCTTGGAAGGCCCTTCCGGAGACGCGCCTAAAAAGGAATTGGCGGCTTCCCGTCTTCTGTGGTAGCCTGCGGACAGGCAGCAAGCCGTCCCCTATGCCCTCCAGCCTTCAACAATTCAAATGTCCCGGATGCGGCACTCCCTTTTCCGCGGCGGATGTGGACAACCGCCGGGACACGGTCACCTGCAGCAGCTGCGGACTTTCCACCCCCTGGACGTCCCTGGTCCGGGAGCATGAATTCCATGATGTGCCTGCGGCCCCTTCCAGGCATCTGACGGTAACATCCGCCCATGGAAAAGTCACGCTCACCTACAGGCATTCCTTTACCAAAATACTTCTTTACACGGGACTGGCCGTGGTTTGGGGCATCATCACCCTGGTGCTCGTCCTCCTGTCCTTCGGGCCGGGGAAAACGGACTTCGCGCTGCCCGTCTTCACCACCTTCTTTGCCGTCACGGAAGCCTTCATTATCTTCCTCTGCGTTGACATGATGCTGGGAAAAGCCGTTCTCCGGGTGGAACCGGGTAAAGCGTCCCTTTTCCGGGGCATTGGTCCGGTGGGGAGCACATGGGCTTTTCTCCTTCCCGCGCAGGCCCCGATCATGATGGAGCGCAAGGGAGGGGAAAAGACGGACTATTGCCGCATCTCCGTGCCCCAGCCTTCCGGAAGGCCGTTTTACTTTTCCGGCGGCATTTCAGACCCGGAGACTCTTGAATACATCGCCGCCGTTCTGCGTCAGTTTCGCGCCTGAACCCGGAATTTTCACGGTCATGACGTGGTTCCCTGGAACGAAAAAAGCCGTTCCATGGTCCAAAAAAGACAATAAAAAATCTTATGATCATGAACGAACTGGAAATCATCGACGTCCGCGGCCGCGAAATTATCGATTCGCGGGGCAATCCCACCGTGGAAGTGGACGTGGCCCTGGCCGGCGGAGCCATCGGACGCGCGTCCGTCCCCAGCGGAGCCTCCACCGGGGAGCATGAAGCCTGGGAGCTCAGGGACGGGGACGCCAAGCGCTACGGCGGCAAGGGCGTTCTCAAGGCCGTGGAAAACATCAACAAGATCATCGCGCCGGAAGTCTCCGGGCACGATGCCACCCTCCAGCCGGCCATTGACAAAATCATGATCGACCTGGACGGCACGCCCAACAAGTCCCGCCTGGGGGCCAACGCCATCCTGGGTGTTTCCCTGGCCGTGGCGAAGGCCGCCGCCATCCAGCTCAATCTTCCCCTCTTCAAATACCTGGGCGGCCCGAACGCCAAGGTGCTTCCCGTCCCGATGATGAACATCATCAACGGAGGCGCTCATTCGGACTCCCCCATTGACTTCCAGGAATTCATGATCATGCCCAAAGGCGCGCCCACCTTCCGGGAAGCCCTGCGCTACGGCGCGGAAGTCTTCCATGCGCTCAAGGACGTGCTGCACGACCGCGGCCTGTCCACCGCCGTGGGGGATGAAGGCGGCTTTGCCCCTTCCCTGAAATCCGCTGATGACGCCCTGGAATGCATCGCCCAGGCCGTGAAACGCGCCGGCTACACGCTGGGCACGGACATCTTCATTGCCCTGGACGTGGCTTCCTCCGAATTCTACGACCCTTCCCAGAACCTGTACGTCTTCAAGAAATCGGACGGCCGCGGCAGAACGGCGGAGGAACTGACGGCCTACTACCAGGAGCTCCAGAAAAAATACCCCATCATCTCCATTGAGGACGGCTGCGCGGAAAACGACTGGCTGGGCTGGGAACAGCTCACCAAAGCCATGGGCCACAATACCCAATTGGTGGGGGACGACCTCTTCGTAACGAACGTGGAATTCCTGAACCAGGGCATTTCCCGCCATGTGGCGAACGCCGTGCTGGTGAAGGTCAACCAGATCGGCTCTCTGACGGAAACGCTGGACACGGTGGAACTGGCCAAGGACAACAAATACTCCGCCATCATCTCCCACCGCTCCGGGGAAACGGAAGACGCCACCATTGCGGACATTGCCGTAGCGACCAATGCCGGGCAAATCAAAACCGGCTCCCTGAGCCGTTCCGACCGCATGGCCAAATACAACCAGCTCCTTAGAATTGAAGAGGAACTGGGAGATGACGCAGTTTATGGTGGCAAAATCCACATTTTATGATCAAAAATGTTTTGTTTAACTGCAAAGAATGCTCTGGAGACGCCGCTATTACCATCGTTTTACCTTGGCGGAGCTTGAAATCCGCCGGGAGAAACGTGCCCTGATCGTCCAGAGGGCTCTCCGCCTCTTTGCCATCGTCCTGGCCTTGTGCCTGACCATGCTGCTTTCCCTGGTGTGTTTCAAGCCATGGAAGGATCTGCGCTCCCTGGAGCATGAGCGTTCCTTCCTCCAGGCGCATCTGGAAAAATCCAGGGAGCAGATGGAACAGGCTAAAAACGAATTCATCTGGATTTCCCAGGACCCCCATTATTTTGAAATGATCGCTCGGGACAAGGGCAACCTGGCCCTTCCCGGTGAACATATCCTCCGCATCGCGGAACCCAAGCGCCTGAAATAAGGCGCTTTTTTAACGAAAAAACGGGACCATGAAAACCATGTCCCGTACCGGTCAACGGAACGTTCCAGTCCAAACCAGGGCGTTTGATCCCACCCGGCCTCCATCCAGCCCGGTTATCCGCAGCGGGATAGGGGCAGCCACGGGAATGGCAACCATGCCGCGCGGCGGAAAGGGACGGTTCCGCATCCCCGCTACCCTGCCGGCAGGCGCCGCTGCGTATTGACCGCAGCGCAGGGCCCCTGGCGAGACCCAATGCGGCCTCATTCAGGCTGTTTGTCCGGCGTGGCCTTGTCGTACTCCCTCATCAGCTTGGCGGACCAGCTGATGCTGTCCGGGAAACGGCACGCGGGCGTCGTGGTCAGGTACGTTCCCAGCTTCCTGGCCAGGGAATCCGCATCCTGGTGCCTGGAAAAATATAAATCCTTCTGCTCCTGGGGGTCATCCGTAACGCTGTAAAACTGCGGAGCGCGGTCTGGCACCAGCAGGTACTTCATATCCCCGTCCAGCACGGCGGACGTATAATCCGTGCACCAGAACAGCGTGCGCGGAACAGGCGTTCCCCTGTTCGCCACCAGCTCCAGAATATCCATGCCGTCCAGTTTCTTGGGGATTTGACGTCCGTTTGCCTTCAGCAGGGCCGGAAGCAGGTCCACGGTGGAAACGGGCTGCTTGCAGACGCTTCCGGGAATCAGCCGCTTGTCCGCCGGATACCTGATGATGAAAGGCACGCGCACGCCCCCCTCAAAATGCTGCCTCTTGGCACCCCGGAAAGGAGCGTTGCAGGAAGACGCTTCCGGAGCGCCGCCGTTGTCCGACAGGAACACGACAATCGTGTCCTTTTCCAGACCGTCCTTCTTCAAGGCATCCAGAATGCGGCCTATTCCCTTGTCCATCGCATACACCATGGCGCAATAAATCCGGCGTTCCTTGTCCTGCACGTTCTTGAATTTGGCGATGTCCTCCGGTTTGGCTTCGTTGGGCCAATGGGGAGCATTGTAGGAAACGAACATGAAAAACGGCTTTTTATCCTTGTTGGACTCCTGGAGGAACTCAACCGCCCTGTCCGTAATATCGTCCGTCAGGTAGGTAATATCCGTCTTATCCGTAAAATTGGACACAATCATGGAGGGATTCAGGCCTTCAGCCTCCTTCTTCACGGGAAAATAAGACCGGGAACCTCCCAGGAACCCCCACCAGCGCGTGAAGCCGCGTTCCGGCGGCGTATACCCCTGCGTGTGGCCCAGATGCCACTTGCCGAACACCGCGCTCCGGTAGCCGCAGGGGTTCAAATACTCCGGAATCAGCTTCTCCGTCTGGGGCAGCCCGTAATGGGACTCCGGAAGGTAATCCACCTGGATATTGGGATTCGTAGTAATGCCGTAGCGCTTCGGAAAACGGCCCGTCAGCAGCCCCATGCGGGAAGGGGAGCACATCGGCGCCGTTACATACGCCCGGGAGCAGAACACGCCCTCCTTCGCCAGCCGGTCAAGGGAAGGCGTTTTAATCTGCCTGGACCCCGTGCAGCCCAAATCCCCGTACCCCAGGTCGTCCGCCAGAATGACCACCATGTTCGGCGGAGTGGCCGGGCGGCTCTGCGCCCCCGCCGCCCCGCAAAGCAAACTGCACAGAATCAACAATAGATGCGCTTTCTTCATCATAGTTTAATTTACGCGGCTTGCCTGCCATATCAATCAAAATATTAATTCTGAAATTTCCGGGGCAATCCTGCAAGCGGCATCCATGACTCTTTAACAACGAATTTGCTAAAAACAGGACGATTTGCCCATCCAATTATTTCCCGGAAATGGATACGAAGCCTTTCCTTCCGCGCCGCTCCCACGGACAGACGCCCCCCTGCTGCCGGAGAAACAGCTCCATCAAGGCGTTTCCAATCCGGCGGCAATAAAGGCCGGCTCCCCCTGTCATTCCTTCACCTTTCCTGGAATTCCGGAACAGCAGCCCTACCCTCTCATCTGCCGCAGAAGGGCCGCCACATACTGCTGGGCTTCCTTCTCCGCAATACCTGTACCGAACTCGAACGGCTTGCCGTCCGGTTGTTCCACTACAATCTTGTTCAGCACCTTATTATTCTGCTGTATATTACTCGCCTCAATGGAAATGCGGGAATCCTTCGCCAGAAGAAACTGCTGGCGGCGGCCCAGGCTCCCAACCCCGCGGAACAGCTCTCCCGTTCCGGGCGACAGGGTCAGCGTCATACGGCCGAACAACACATAAACGGCGCCCAAAAACGTACCGAACCCGACCAGAACGAAAGGAATCAGGAACAATTGCCCGAATAAACTCTCATGGGCCATTTTCCCCATCATCACAAATATGGCGGCGTATGTAATAGCATTCCAAATCAGTGCAAACAGCAACAGGAAAAATCCGGCTCCCTTGGGCTTCCTGTACGTTACTTCCAATCCCCGTGCCGTTTTTGTCACGCTCATGCGCCGGGGAATGGAATCAAGGATTTCCTCATCCCTTTCCTCCTGAACAAGCTCTGAAAACCTGCTTATCTTGTTGCAGGCGCGGCATAAAGCCATATCCGTGGCCATATTCACATCTTCCATCGCCAGCAACGCGCCGCACATCGGACACTTCAATTCAACAGGGGTAGTCATGCCCGGAATTCTAACAAACTTTTATGTTCAGAAAAGCATAAAAATCACAGCGTTATCGGCCTCTCCATCCTTCACAAAAATACCGTTTTTCCGGGAACAAGGGATAGACGGCTTTAAGTTGTCCGGAAAGGAAATTCCGTCTGCCTTGGGAAACTGCTGTCCTTAAGCGTTTGCCCTGCTTCACGGCTTTACCTTCTGCGCATCCCTAGGCATTCCCTTGTACAAAAATTCCGTGGACGGAGTACGCCCCACCGTCCGATTGATCAAGTCCGGGATTTCCTTGTCCGCATAGCCCGCCATCCGGAGGTAGTTCTTTACCGCCCCGCTTTGACCCGGAAACAGGTTCACCAGCATTTCCACAAACTCCTCCATCCAGCAAATGGAAAGATAATGCTCCAGCCTTCTATTCCGGGTATCGTTTACTCCCAGCTTGTTGAGGAAGACGTGATACTGCGGATTGACGAGGCTGCCGATCTCCTTCTTCTTGAACTCTTCTTCCACGTACTTTCGGTTCAACGGAATAAACGACTTCTTCAGGGCCTCGTGCTTCGCCTCCAAATCCGGATCATAATGGCTCCGGAACTGCGCATAGGTAGCAGCAGCGTACGTGGCCAGCAAGTCGGACAGCGTCTTGCCCCGCAGATGCAGGCGGCGCGCCATCGGCGCAGCATCCCGGCTCATCACGTAGAGGAAGGACAGCATGTCATGTTTGACGGCATGGTCCTTATTGTCAAAAATACTCTCCGGCGTGGCCTTATCGTAGTCCGCGGGATACAGGGGTGCGGCGGCAATGTCATGAAACAGCCAGAGCTGCAACGCCAGCTCCTCCCTCGTGATCTGTTTATTGTCAACGGAAGCGCATTGGCCCAGCAAGGCATCGGCTCCGTCATAAAACTCCCTCAGCTTCCCCTGCTTCAGCTTTTCCCGCAAGCCGGACAGCTCCGCAGGGGGAGATTTAAACGGGTCCAGGCAAGCCGGAGCAGGAATGACTTGCCCCAATGCAGCTGCGCAGAACAACACGGCGAGGCAAAAAAACAGGCTCATCAGATTATTTCCAGACATATTCATAATTCATTTGGTGATTGTATAAATCATAGGAGATCGCGCGCCCGAATTTCCTGATGGCGATCTGGACTTCTTCAACCTTGCCGTCCATACCGTCGAATTTCATATATTCGGCCTTGAATCTTTGTTCCACGGTTTCCACTTGGAGAATATCATCCCCGGTCGATTTCTCGCCCCCATTTCCATCATGGACTTTCCAACCGCAGGTCCACAACCATTCCTGCGGTAGCCTGGCGCCCCAGACTGCGTTGTAATATGCCGCATAAATCACCTGATCAATAAACGAATTATTTAGTTCAATGATCCTGGCGTCATTGCATCCATGACCCGTATGCGGCACGCCCAACTTTATTTCACCTTTCTGGGGATCGGGAGGCGGATCCGGCATGACATAGGTCAACCCTTCATCGCGCTCAATCAGTTTAATGTTTTTAAAACTCACCTCCGTAGGCTCTACCGTCAGTTTGACATCCGCCGCCACAACAACGATATTGGGATCACTCGGAAGACTGGATTTAACGGGAACGGCTGCCGTCAGCTTGGTTGGCACAAGAATCTCAAAGGCAATGGTTTTTTCCAGGCCTTCACTCGTGGTGACGGTGACTTCCACCTCTCCCTTCTTTTGTATTCGCTTATTCACCGTCAATACCACCTTCGCCTTTCCTTCCGTTTTTTTGGGAAGAGAGGCAAGAGCTTCCCCTTTGGTAATCTTCCACTGCAACTGAGAAACATCCCCCTTGGGCTTTCCGGTCAAAGTCAACAAAACATCTTCCCCCATGCCGAGTTTTTTGCGCTCCTTGTCCGTCTTCTCATCCACATCCTTTCCCTGCTCTTTGGCAATATAGAAATCGGCAGAACACAACGTCGTTTCCGATTTTATTTCCAGCGCCTGTACTTCATCAGGAACATCTTCTCCGGCCTGGGCAAAAGCGCCAAACCAGTGGCCCATCAATATCAGGCCGATAGAACGTATTTGAAATAGAGACAACATGGCAAGGATGGGAAGTTGGCATATCGTTGCCTTATCCGGGTAATTTATTTATTTGAAGATGTAAAGAAAAAGTTGAAAAACTAATCGTGCTCCATGAATTACCAAGCTATTTCCCCTATTTTTCCCGGAACGCCATTCTCTTTTCCGCAAAAAACGGCGGCTTCCGCCATGCGGAGGACGCCGGAACGTTCCGGTTACCGGACAAACTGCCGGTTCAAGCATCCCAACACCCGAATATCAGGCGCTGAATTGGCCGCCTATGCTGACCGTATCAAACTCCACGATCTTCACAATAATGTTTTCCGCCGTGTCCGCCTCCCGCTGCCGGATGGCATCCAGCAGGTCGTCATGCAGCTTCATGGCCCCGGCGTCATACTGCTTCTCCTGCAGCAGGCCTTCCAGATTCTCCTGCACATGGCGGATCACCACGTTGTACAATTCCGCAAGCACCGGGTTATGCGTGGCGCGGGCCACGGCGGCGTGAAACAGCATGTCGTCCTCAATGCCCGGCCTTACCCTGGCATGGCAGTCCTTCAGGGCGCTTTCCAGCTCCTTCAAATCCTCCTCCGTCCTTTTAACGGCGGCCAGCCGCGCAATCTCCTTTTCCAAAGCCAGCCGCGCTTCCAGAATCTGGGGCAGTTCGGATTCCTTGAGGCGGTTACTCACCGCAACGGCAAAGCGGTCTGACGCCATCACATACGTGCCGTCGCCGGGCCGGGCCTCCAGCATCCCCATGTGAATCAGGGATTGAAGGGCCTCGCGGATGGTGTTGTGGCTGACGGAAAAAGCCCGGGCCAGTTCCGCCTCCGCGGGAATGCGGTCCCCCACCTTCCACTTGCCGGACCGTATCATGGATTCCATGGCGGTGAGCACTTGGCGGGACAGAGACACTCTTACAGGCTTCTTCAACTCCATTGTCTTGGATTTCTTCATGAAAAGTTAGCGAATAACAGTCCAGAGGCGTCCCTTTTCCGTCTTGATCAACTGGATATCCAGTTCAAAGGCGTCCTTTAGATTTTCCTCCGTCAACACCTCGTCCCGGCTTCCGTGGGCCACGATCTCACCGGACTTTAAAATCATGCCGCGGTTGAATACGGGGAGGATGTCTTCAATACGCTGGGTAATGAACACGATGGTCAGGTCAGGCCGCGTCTCCGCCAGTTCCTCAATGGTTTTCAGTAAAAATTCGCGTCCCGCCAGGTCCAGGTAAACGCTGGGTTCGTCCAGGATCATCAGCTCCGGGTTCGTCATCAGCGCCCGTGCAATGAGCACCTTGACCTGTTCTCCGGAAGACATGGCCACCACGGGCCTGTCCATCAAATGCTGCGCCTTCAGGGATTTCATGATCCCGGCGGCTTTCTCTTCCTCTTCCGGCGTCGGCTCCCGCAGAAGGCCGATAGTGCCGTCAGGGCCGGAAAGCACCATGTCGCGCCCGTTCCAGGCGCCGTCCTCCAGCCATTTGTGCATGAACGGGCTCACCCACGCGATGGACTTGCGCAGTTCCAGCAGATTCACGTGCCCGAAGGTCTTGCCCAGCACCTGTACTCTGGCGCCGAAGAGAGGCCATGCAAACCCCATCAGCACCTTGACCAGCGTCGTCTTTCCGGCGCCGTTCGCGCCCAGGATGAAGCAGCGTTCTCCGCGCTGCACCTGCCAGGAAATATTGTGCAGGATTTCGTGGCCGCCCAGGTATACCCTGGCATTCTCCACATTGACGGCCGGCAAGGAATTGTCCATAAACTGAAAAAATAGCGGGCTTCCGCGGAAAGCCCGGGAGTGTCCGGGCCGTTCCTCCGGGATACGGCGGAACGGCCCGTGATCAACGTAAAAGAAACCTTAGTTTCTTTCAAACAGGCTGCGAATCTTGGCGCCCACGATTTCCACCGGGTGCTGGCCCAGGGCTTCGCGCTTGGCCTTGAGGTTGGGAGCGCCCTTGGCGGCTTCTTCCAGCCAGTCCTTGGCGAACTTGCCGGATTCAATGCGCTTGAGAGATTCCTTCATGCGTTCCTTCACGTCGGCGGGCAGAATCTGCGGGCCGTTGTAGTACTCGCCGAATTCAGCGGTGTTGGAAATCACGGAGTTCATCTTCTGGATGCCGCCGTTGTAAATCAGGTCCACGATGAGCTTGGCTTCATGCACGCATTCAAAGTAGGCCATTTCCGGCGGATAACCGGCTTCCGTCAGGGTTTCAAAGCCGTACTTCATCAGGTCCACCAGGCCGCCGCACAGCACGTTCTGTTCGCCGAACAGGTCTTCGTACGTTTCCTGGGCCATGGTGCATTCCAGCACGCCGCCGCGGGTCAGGCCCTCAGCCTTGGCCATGGCGAGAGCCACGTCGCGGGCCTTGCCGGAGGGATTCTGGTGCACGGCGATGAGGCCGGGGCAGCCGAAGCCTTCTTCAAACACGCGGCGCACTTCCGTGCCCGGTCCCTTGGGAGCCACCATGATCACGTCCACGTCCGCGGGGGGGACGATGGTGTTGAACACGTAGGCAAAGCCGTGGGAGCAGCAAAGCGTCTTGCCGGCCTTCAGGTGGGGCTTGATTTCAGCTTCATACACGGAGCCGTGGCTTTCATCCGGCAGCAAAATGTGGATGATGTCCGCCTTGTCCGCGGCTTCCGCTACGGTCATCACCTGGAACCCGTCCTGGGTGGCGGCGTCAAAAGACTTGCCGGGGCGAACGCCGATAATCACGTTCACACCGGAGTCACGCATGCAAAGTGCCTGGGCGCGGCCCTGGGCGCCATATCCGATCACGGCAACGGTCTTGCCGTTCAATGCGCTGAGATCAGCGGCGTTGTCATGAATAATATCCATTGTTACTCCTTCTTTAAGTAATTCATCCAAACATCCAATGTTTGGATGAATGAGAACATAGCCATCCGCCGCCCGATTGCAAGCGCTTTTCAACGAATGGCTGCGTTTTTTAAATTATGTGCATGGAGACGGGCCCGCTGGAGGGAAGAGCTTGAAAGCAGGAGAATGAAGAAAGGAAGGAGCCCATGGGGGCGCTTACGGGAAATTCCTGACAAGGGCCATGAAACCGCTTTACGACCGGGCAGCCTTCATGGATGAACCTGTTCCGGAATACAGCGGAGGCATTTTTTACAAGGGCCGGAAGGCCCTTGTTCCTGGCGGATGCCCAGCGGGAAACACGGAGAAAATACGCCTTCCCCCGGACTGGGTAAAAACATCCCTGGGAATGAAGGCCTCCCGGCCTTCACTGCCAAGCGAAGCGGAGGCGTTTTTCCACAAAGGAGCTTGGCTCTTCCATAAAGCCGTTATCCCTACCCCGCACTCCCATTTCAAGAACGGTATCCCTCACAGATCCCGCCCAATGCCATTATCCGTGGAAGCCTGGGAATTGGAGTAAATCAGCTGGGAGGTATCATACCCCAGTTCCTCCGCGCAATGGAGCATCGGCTGAAGCTCTTCATCCCTCAACTGCGGCGTCCGGGCCAGCAGCCACAGGTAATTCAGGGAACCGCCGGAAACCACGGCGCGGCTGTAATCCTCATCCAGAAAGGCCACTTCATACCGGCCGTACACCAGCGGCACGAAGTACACTTTCAAATGATTGGGGGCGTCTCCCACCACAGCCTTCGCATGAGCCTCCTTCCGTTCCCCGGTACGGACGTCATAACCGCTGTTGGTAACGGAAATGGTACCGTTCTCTCCATGGTCATACCGGGCAAGCACCTTGCGAAGCCCGCGCTCAAACCAGTTTTCCAGGCGCGCGATTTCGTGCCATTCCCCCAGATAACGTTCCAGATTGAAATCCGGCATGGGGTCGGTTTTGACGGAATGGCCGTGAAACAGGGAAGTAACGATGGTCTGTATGATACTCATGATTTGACAGGGAATGCTTTGTTAAAAAAGGTGCGGATATCCGGATATTGAAACTCAAATCCCTCCCGCATCAGCGTCTCCGGAATGGCGCACTGCCCGTTGGTAATCACCTGGGAGGCTTCCCCCATCAGCAGGCGCAGGACGGCGTCCGGAACATGGATGGACAGGCGGGTGTGGAAATGTTCTGCGGCAGCCTTGTAGAATTCCCGGTTGGTGGTGCGTTCCGGAGCCGTTACATTGACCGGGCCGGAAATGTCCTCCTTCCCCATGATGAAAATCAGGGCATCCACCAGGTCCTCCAGCGCCACCCAGGAAAAGGGATGGTCCGGGTTCCCTACCGCCGCCGTGATGCCGAACCGGGCCGGGCGCACCATTCTGGGGAGCGCTCCTCCATCCGGGGAAAGGACTACGCCAAACCGGGTGCGGACCAGCCGCACGGAGTCGTTCACCAGTTCCGCCTCCTTTTCCCAGGCCCCGCACAATTCCGCCAGAAAGGAATCCGCCGCCGGATCGTCCTGTTCGCCATGGCAGCCGCCGGCCGGGCTGTAATACCCGACGGCGGAAGTGGAAATCATCACTTCCGGAGGTTCGTGCAGGCGATTGACCGCTTCCACCAGCTTGCGGGTGGTCATAATGCGGCTCTCCACCAGTTCCTGCTTGTAAGCGTCCGTCCACCGCCGGTCGATGGGCGCCCCGGCCAGATTGATGACAGCGCGGCATCCCGCCAGAGCCTCCGCCAGGCAATCCACGCTGTCCTGCGTGAACAGATAGCGCCACAAAGGCGTCACCTGATGCCCGAACACCGCAAGACGGCTGGACAAGTGGCTGCCTATAAATCCGCTGGAACCCGTAATGGCTACATTCATGACTGTAAATCAGATGGCGGCCCGTCTCCGCGGAGGGCGCTCCGGAACACTGCTGGAAATATCCCGCACGGGAACGGACAACCTTTACCGGATAAGACATTTCCACCTCTCTCCTCCGTTCAGCGGAGGACATACTTTGCCGCCTTCCTTTTCCTGAAACGCGCTCTTCACCGGAATTTCCCCTGCGGCCGGACGGAAAAAGAGAACTTGATTTTCACCGGGTGCCTTTTATGTTGGAAACCGTCACAACCACTACTCTCTCATGAATAAAACCCCCAGAGCTTTCCTTTCCCTGCTCATTCCCGCCATTGTCATCATTGCTGCGGGTGCGGCGGCCTTCTCCTTTTACAATTTCAGCAACAAGCGCGTGCTGTCCGGTTTTGCCGGCTACGTTTATTCCAAGCCCATTTTCGGCCAGAACAAGTTTGAGGGCATCCTGATCGGGCCATCCTCCACGGGATGGGTATGGCGGAGGGAAGTCAGCAAGGTTTCCATCACGCCGGATACCACGGTGGAGGAATTCGATGCCCGCAACGGCGGCGCCATCCTGGGCAAGGACAAACTGCCCATCTCCTGCAAGGCCTCCCTGGTTTACCGCCTGGACCCGTCCCGAGTGAAGGAATTCATGGAGGATTACGGCGGCATCGCGCAGAGCTCCGGCCGCAATGACGACGAAGTGGCGGACGAGATCATGCTCTTTGCCTACAAGAATTTCATCCAGCAGCCCTTCCGCACCGCCGTACGGGCGGAATTGAGCCAGTACAACGCCCTGGACGCCTCCGGCAGCCTGCAAAAGATTTCCGACAACGTTTACACGCAGTTGAGCAAGCGACTGGACGGCACCCCCTTCATCGTGGATTCCGTAGCCGTGGGAGAAACCAATCCTCCGCAGGCCATCATTGAATCCGTCGTGAAGAAAGTGCAGACCACCCAGGAAAATGAACGGAAGGAGACGGAGCTGCAAATCGCCCGGAAGGACATCGCCATCCAGCGCGCACGCGGGGAGGCGGAAGGAGCCATGAAAATGGAAATAGCGCGCCAGGAAGCGAACGCCAATCTGGCACGCGGCGAGGCGGAAGCCAAAGTCATCGTCATGCAGGGGAAAGCGCGCGCGGAAGCTTCCCTGGAAGCCGCCAGGGCGGAAGCGGCTGGGCTGGCGCTGAAGGAAAAGGCCATGGGGCCGAACGTGCTCCGCGCCAAGGCCTTTGAAAACATGCTGAACAATGCCAAGGTCTACCTTCCCTCCGGCAAGGATGCGGAAGGGAACATGTCCGTGCTGGGCATCCTCAATCTGGACAGGGAGTCCGCCAAATAAGCCTCGCTTTCCCCGGCGCTGCCGGACTGGCGGCAGTCATGAGGCGGCGGGACCGGAGATGGAAAAACCGCCCTCCTCCTCTTCCCCGGCAAATTCATGCTTGAGCATGAACAAGCCGCACATGTTCATCAGCACGCAGGCGACATACAGCTTCACGGGCGCCATGGCAAAATCCATCAGAAACCCGGAAGGAAGGCTCAGAATCACCCATCCCCCCGCGCAGATGGCGCCGAGCAGCCCGGCATAGGGAAGAGGCGCCTTTCTGACAAGCCCCCACCAGCCCGCGGGAGAAAGCCCGGAAAAACTTTCCAGCACGGAAGTCCTCATGAAAACGCCCGGGAAATAAGCTGCACCCGCCGCAATGAACAGCCAGATAAGGGGGCTGTCCATGTCCCAGTCCATCACTCCCAGATAAATGACCAGAGGCAGGAAGGAGACTGCCATGCACATTACCAGCCGGATGTAAGGCATCATCAGATCGTCCAGCCATTCCTCCAACTCCGGAAAGAGGCAGATTTCCTCCTCCCCCATGGCGGACCGCTGCACCATCTTCATGAAAAAGGCGCACATGAACGGTTGCAGGAAACAAAAAATGGCAATCCAGCCGATGAGGGGCGCCCAGGCCGCCAGGAACATGGCCCATACAATGAGGACGGCAAAGGCAAAAACCATGGGCCTTCCACGGAAAGGATAGCCCAGAGAAGAGAGATAGTCGGACATTCAAAAATGTTAGAGCAGTCCGTTCACACCGTCAACGCCTTATTGCCGCTCTAACAAAATAGTTCCTCCTTGTTTCAGGAATAAAAATTCTCCACGGTCCGGACGACGCGCTCCATGTCCTGCGGCCCGCAGCGCTGGTCCACGGGAAGCGGCAGAAGATGCAGCGCCAGCTTCCGTTCCAGGCTGTCCGCCGGGGCCTGTTCCAGCACCTCCGGCCACAGCAGGGGAACCAGGATGCGTTCATCAATCAGCACATTCCTCAGCTCGGGAAAAGCCGTCCAAAACGGATAGCAAAACGGAGCGGACAAAGAATCCGGATCCACGGAAAGGCGGTTCAGATGTCCCAGCCTTTCGTGCAGAAACAGGAAATTGTCCATGCGGCGCAATCGCGCCTGCTCGTAATCAATTCCGCGCATTAACCGCTCCGTCAGACGGGACATTTTCCGCAGGGGGGCGTTTTCCAGCCTCCGTTCGTTCCGTCCGCAGGCGGCGGAAGCCCTTTCCGGCCCACGTTCCAGGCATCCCAGCAGAAAGGCGGCATCCGGCAGAGACTCATCCCGTTCCTCCGGTTCCGGCAGCGGCTGGTCTGCGTCCATGACGGCGATTCCCCCGTCCGGAAGGCCGGAAAACTTGCGCGGACTGTACAGGGACGCCACGCCGGGACGGGCGGGAGAATACAAGGCCAGCGCATTGTCCACAACCAGCCTGCCGCCATACCGGGAGGCCAGCCGGTCCACGTACTTCTCCTTGATGCCGAAGTAGTTTGTATACATCAGGAATTCCCCTTCCTCCAGCTCCGGCAATTCTTCCGGCTCCAGATGCCCGTCAATGCGGTAAGGAATAACGGGAATGTGAAGCCGTTCCATCGGTTCCAGCACCGTTCCGCACGTATAAAGGGGCACGTGGACACGGCGCACGCCCCCCAGGCGGCGCAGGATATACTCCAAAGCGCGCCTGCCGGAATTCACGGCCACGCTCCGGCCGGGATGCCACTGAGGGAAATTGCCGTATTCCGGCAATTCCAGGCCGAAAAAGCCGCCGATGTCCGTCCGCCCTTCCATACGCCACGCAATACTACATCTCCCTTTCAAAGGAAAGCGCCATCTGGAACGGCACCCTTTCCCGTACCAGGGAACCAACCGAACACGACTGGAAGGAAAAAATCAACAAGGAATGAATCTGGAGCATCCGGGAGAAAGCCGCCGGACAGCCCGGCAGCAAGCCCCTCCACACAATCTCCTGAACCCTTCCCCTCATTTTGAACGAACAACACTGAAATAAAATCCTGACCTTATGCCTTCATCATTTACACTCCACAGCAAGGACCTGGGCGGCGTTGCCACGCCTGTCCACCGGCACACCAGCATAGGCGGCGGCAATCAGTCCCCCGAGCTCTTCTGGACCAATCCGCCGGAAGGAACAAAAAGCTTTGCCGTTACCATCCATGACCGGGACGCGCCTACCGGAAGCGGATTCTGGCACTGGCTGGCCGTCAACATTCCCGCCTCCGTCAGGGAACTGCACGCGGATGCCGGAAATCCGGCCACCCGCCTGATGCCGGAGCAGGCGGTCCAAATTCGCAATGACGCCGGATTCGCGGGCTACAGCGGCAGCTTCCCTCCCCCGGGCCACGGGTGGCACCTGTACCTGGTCACCGTTTATGCGCTGGATACGGCGTCCCTGCCCGTGGCTCCGGATACCCCGGCCGCCCAGGTAGGCTTCCAGCTCTGGCAGCACACGCTGGAAAAAGCGTCCCTCGTCTTTTACGACCAGGTACCGGCAAAATAACCTGTACCGGAGAAAATCACCGTTTCTACCGGGCTTCCGGCTTGGCCGCCTTTCCGGCGCCCATCCAGGTTGCCCGGTGCCACAGCCCTTCCAGCACCCCGTAACGGTGCCGCTCCAGCCACCAGCGGCAGAACCATATCTGCCCGGCCATGGCGGCGCAGCCGATTGCAAAGCTGGCCAGATACCCGCAATAAGGAGCCAGCCCCATCGCGTACGGGAAGAAAATCAGGGAGCCTATCAGAGACTGGGAGACATAGTTGGTCAGGCTCATGCGTCCATAAGTCAGCAGAGGAACCGTCACTTTCCTGAAATATTCCAGCCGGTACAGCAGGACGAACCCGGCTACCCACACGCCGGTAAAGCAGACATTGTGCCACATGGTGAACACGGTGTGCACCGGGGCAGGCAAATCCGGCAGGGACATCACCACATAAAACGCCACGGCTCCGGCCAGGGAAAGAAGCATCCCCCGGGTCCAGAACATGGCATTCCGGTCATTCCGCAAAAAGAAATCCTGCCGCCCCAGCACGAACCCCAGCAGAAACAGTCCCGGAGCCTGCATCAGGCGCCCCGCCTCAATGCCCCAGGCCAGGCTTGCCCACTGCCCCACCGTCAGGTTCTCCCACGCCATCAGCCAGAAATTGCCCGTATCCACAGCCGTTTTCAGGGCAGCGTACGATTCCGCAACAGCCAGGGAGGGAGGCGCCCAGCCCGGATTCACCCACTGCGCTGCCGCATACGCCCATTCCAGGGGCTGGGCCAGGAAGAACAGGGATAATACCACCAGAGTGGAAGTCTTCAGCCGGCGGCACGGCACCAGGAGCAGCCCTGCGATGGCGAAGGTCAGCAGCACGTCTCCGCCCGGAAAAAACACCGCATTCATGCAGGCGAACACCGCCAGCAGGCACATGCGCCAGACAAACCTGCCCGCAAAGTCACGGCCCTTCCGGGCCTGGTTGCGGTACTGGATGGCAAAGGTGAACCCGAACAACAGGGCGAAAATGGTGTAGGACTTTCCGGCAAACAGGAAGAAAAAAGCGTCCTTGAACTGCTGGTTGGCCGCCTCCATCACCGGGGAGGAAGCCACGGGATAGGAATTGTAGATGAAATGTTCCAGGAAATGCAGCAGCATGATTGCCATCACGGCAAAACCGCGCAGGGCGTCCACCACATAAATGCGTTTGCTGTCGGGAGAGAGTAAGGGTTCCATGGCTATGATAGTACGGCGTACGGAACGCCTCTGTTTCAACAGAAGCCACCTATACACCATGAAAAAGCCTTTTACAGCCAAAATCGCAGCCGGAGCATCCTTCCGGAAAATTTATTCCATGCCGGGCGGCGGACGCGTCCCCCCGGCCATGGTTGCTGCGCGGTCAAGGACATATCCGTGCCATCCCCGCCCTTCCGCATTCCGGAAAGCTCAATACCGCTTCCCAGGGATGAGCCGGAGAACGATCTTCCCCCTGCCCCCGCAGACAATGAAACCCGGTGCAGGTACCCCGGCGCTCCCCGGAAACGGGAACACCTCAGCACAAACGGCCGATATCTGCCATCAACTCCCGCACGTCTTCCTCCCGCGTGGCCCAGCTCGTGCAGAAACGCACGGTACTGTGGGAGGGGTCCTCCCGGCGCAGGTAGGCAAAGCCGTACTTCTTCCCCAACTCATCCAGGACGGAATCGGGCATCGTGACGAACTGCTGGTTCGTCCCGCTGGCAACGGGGAGCGCCAGTCCCCTGGCGCGGCAGAAATCCCGGAGCATCACGGCCAGACGGTCCGCGTGGGCCCCCAGGCGGAAATAAAGGCCGTCACGGAACAGCTCCAGAAACTGGATGCCCAGAAGCCTCCCTTTCGCGAGCCGGCCGCCCTTCTGCTTGGCAATGTAGCGGAAATCCTCCTTCAGGGCATCATGGCGCAGCACCAGGGCTTCCCCGAACAGGGCGCCGACCTTCGTGCCGCCGATGTAAAAGGCGTCGCAGAGGGAGGCAATTGCCGGCAGATCCAGATCATTGCCTTCATCGCACAAGCCGTAGCCGAGGCGCGCGCCGTCCATATACAGGTACAGCCCCCGGCGGCGGCAGACTTCGGAAATCTCCTGAAGTTCCCTCCGGGAATAAATGGTCCCCAGTTCCGTCGGCTGGGAAATATAAACCATCCGGGGCTGCGGCATATGTTCATGGGTCTCGTCGTCCCAATGGGCGTGCCACGCATCCTCAATCTGCCGGGCCGTCAGCTTCCCGTCCAGGGATGGAATGGCGGAAACCTTGTGGCCGCACGCCTCCACCGCTCCCGACTCATGGACGTTGATATGGCCCGCATCCGCACACAGCACGCATTGATGGGGGCGCAAGGCCGCCGCAATCACCGTGAAATTGGTCTGGGTTCCTCCAATGAGGAAATGAATGTCCAGGTCCGTTCTGCCGCATAAATTAGCGATCAGCTCCCGGGCCCGGCCGCAATAGGGGTCCTCCCCATACCCGGCTGTCTGTTCCATATTCGTTTCCGCCAGCCTGCGGAGAATATCCGCATGGGCGCCTTCACTGTAGTCACAGTTGAAAAGAATCATTGCCTTCCTGAAAAACGCGGGGACTGTAGCCCGGGGCGCCTGTCATGTAAAGGAAGATGAAGAATACCTCCGGAACAGGGGCAAGCCACGTCGCGGTTCCGGCGGAGGGCGGCAGGGCGCAAGCGGTTTCACGGCACAGATGCCGGAGGCTCAGCCATCCTCCGCTCCGCCCAGGCCGCTTATTCCGGCAGCTTCACCCTTTTCAGCGTAAACTCCATCTTGGAAATATCCCCGCTGGCTTCCTGAATGCGGGAATTGGTGAAATACAGGTACCCGTCATGAATGCTGAACGTGTCCGGCCAGCTGATTCCGTCCCCGGAAGCCAGAACCTTGATCTCCTTGCGGTCCGGAGTGAGATAGACAATGCGGTTCTCTTCCAGGTCCCCCATGTAAAGGTTGCCCCGGTCGTCCATGATCATGCCGTCCGGGGAAGGCGTTTTCATGGAAAAAATCCTGCTTTCATCCACCTTCCGGTCAATCAGTTGGCGGGTGGGTATTCCATACAGGGTTTTACCCGTCAGGGCGTGGAAATACAGGATGCCGTTCTTCCGGTCCAGGGCAATCCCGTCGGCATGGACTTTTCCGTCATGCCTCTTCCCCTCAACGGTGACATGGTCCTGCTCCGCCGTCGTATAGGGGTGATGGTCCAGCATTCGGTAATTCTCTCCGCTCTTTATATCCAGGACGATCAACCCCGGATCGTTGGAATCCGTAAAATAAATTTTGCCATGCTCACGGTCCACGCGCAGGTCATTAATATAGGAATCCGGACTGGTGGATTCCGCCAGGGGATACTTCCTGACAAGCTTGTCCGTATTGAGGTCATACACGTACAATGCAGAAACGGCGACAGTCTTGCCGATCATGGGATTCTTCGTATCAATCACATAAAGCCTGTCTCCGTCCGCAACCACGGACTGCACGCACACAAACGCATCTCCGTCTCCGGGCATTCCCTTCTCCCACCGGTTGGTTTTCTCATCCGGATAAGGGGTATAGCTGCCGTCCTTGCGGACCTCCGCCACGGAGCACGGAATCTGCTCCCGCCAGCGGGGAAAATTGACAAAAATCCTGCCCTTGTCCGACACCGTCACTCCGGTCACCTGCGCCCCCTTGAACGAGGAGACGTCCTCAATCTTCGCCTCCGCACGCCCGGCCGGAGCAAACGCGCACATGAGGAATAAAACAACGGAAGCGGAAAAGAAAAAACATTTAACGGGGAACATGGGATTTTAATTTCTCTATTGACTGCAAGACAATACTGAGGCGCTCCGCGTTCATTCCCCGCGGGCGCAGCTTTCCTCGCAGCACCACTCCCGTCATTTGCAAAAAAATGCCCCGTTTTCCCGCACCTGATGCCATTTTGAATGGAAACCGCTATCCCCAAGAAACCAGTAAGGCCGTGCAAGCAGTTAACTTGCACGGCCTTGTTTGGTGCGCCCGAAAGGACTCGAACCTTCACGGGGGAACCCCCACTAGAACCTGAATCTAGCGCGTCTACCAATTCCGCCACGAGCGCACATGGTTTGGTAAGAACGGGGGTTATTATGCACAGCGGCGGCGGATTGGCAACTATTTTCCTGCACATGAAAGAAAATATTTTCCAGGACCTCTTTCCCCCCGGCAACCGGGACGGCATGGAAACGATATAAGGGCTTCTCAAATCCTTCCGTATGCAGTAGTCTCCCCTCAGCATCAGAGGCACCACCATTGCAGGCTTGTGAATGAGACGAGGGAAAAACCGCTATTGAACCGTTTTGAGGTCATGGAAATGGGGTTCGGCCTGTGCACGCTGGCCGCCCTGATGTGGCTGCTGTGGTGGAACGGCTTCGGCGAGATTCATGAGGACCAGCTTTCCCTGCGTTATTTCCGGGAAATCCTGTCCCTGCTGGTGCTCGGCCAGCTTACCGGAGTTCTCGGCATCCTGCGGGAGAAGTGGCTTGCCAGGTCCATCCGGAACCCGCGGTGGATGGAGCTGGGGCTGGGCCTCCTTATCCTGGTCATGCTGGCCGGGAATTTTTTCAATTCCACCTTTATTTCCAGAATAGAGCTTCAGAATATTTTCCGCGCCCTCTGCCTCTGCTACGGAGCGGCTCCCCTGCTGAACCTGAAGGAGTATTTTTTCCGCCTGGCCCGCCGGAACCGGGGGTTCCACCTGCCGCGCATCCGCCCGGCCCTGCTTTTCCTGCTCACGCTGATTGCCTTCATTACGCTGGGGGGAACCCTCCTCATGTCGCCCGGCGCTACCAAGGACGGCATCATTCTTTCCCCTACGGACGCCTATTTCATCAGCACCAGCGCCGTCTGCGTCACGGGGCTCGTGCCCCTGAACGTCCATGAGCATTTCACCAATTACGGGCAGACCATTTTGCTGGTGCTTTTCCAGGTAGGCGCTTTCGGCATCATGACGTTCACTTATTTCGTCTCCCTGATGGTGGGCCAGGGCCTGAGCCTGCGTTCCAAGGTGACCATCAGCAACCTGCTGGATGAAGAGGGCATCGCCCAGGTGGACCGGTTCATCAAGAACATCATTGCCGTCACGTTCGGGGTGGAGGCACTGGGAGCCATAGCCCTTTATTTTTCCTGGAGGAACGTACCGGGGCTGGAGGGGGACACGCTCTGGTGGTACGCCGTGTTCCATTCCGTTTCCGGCTTCTGCAACGCAGGGTTCAGCCTGTTTGCGGACAACCTGGCTACGCCGGATGTGGCCTACAATATGGGCGGCCAGATTACCATCATGGTGATGGTGCTCTGCGGCAGCCTGGGGTTTGCGATGTACCTGGAGATCGTCCGCCGCGCCAGGGTGGCCCTGGGCTGGGACAGCCGGAACACTATCAGCCGCCACTGGTCCACGTACAGCTGGCTGGTCGTGCGCATGACCGCCGCGCTGGTGCTGGGCGGCGGATTGATCCTGTTCCTGATCAAGGCGATTGACGGCAGCCTGTTCACTTCTGCCGATCCCTGGTACTGGATTCTGTGGGAAAGCCTGTTCAACGCCACGGCGCGCACCGCCGGGTTCAATATTTCAGACATGGCGCTCAACAGCGTCCCGTACGCCCTGTTCCTGGGGGCGCTCATGTTCATCGGCGGCAATCCCGGTTCCACGACGGGGGGCGTCCATACCACCGCGTTCGCCGTTTCCTGCGGGGAGGTGGCGCGCATCTTGCAGGGCAAGCAGGACGTAGTGATGCACAAGCGCCGGATTGCCCGCAGCGTGGTGGAGCGCGCCGTCATCACCGTTATCCTGGCCGGGGCCTGGGTAGGCATGATGACCACGGTCATGTGTTTTGCGGAACCGGAACTGAGCCTGGAACGCCTGTTTTTCGAGGTGGTCAGCTCCTTCGCCACGGTAGGTTTTTCCTGGAACGTCACGCCGGAACTCAGCGATGCGGGCAAATGGATTATCGTGTTTAACATGATCGTGGGCCGCGTGGGCATGGTGGCATTCGTGCTGGCGTTCATGAAACAGCCCAGCAAGTCTCCGCTGCGGTATCCGGAAACCAGGCTTCCCCTCAGCTGACCCGCGGTTTTTTTCCGTTTTTCATGACATGCATGGAGACAAACGCATTTCTTTCTTGCATGAAAACGGTTTGAGTCAAGAATGCCGGACCTTTAGCGCCTGCTCCCGGCAGATCATGCCCGCGGGACGCCCTTGTTATGAATAATCCCTCCTTTATTTCCTATCAAAAGATATGGCTCATGTCGTATCCCCTCATGATCAGCCTGATCATTGAGCACATGATCGGCCTGACGGACGCCATTTTCCTGGGCCGCGTGGGGGATGTGGCGCTGGGAGCGTGCGCCCTGGGCGGCGTGTATTACATGGCCATGTTCATGCTGGCTTTCGGCTTCGGCTTCGGGGCGCAGATCATCATTGCGCGCCGCAACGGGGAACGCCGTTACAACCGCATTGGACCCACCATGATCCAGGGCTGTTATTTCATGCTGGCCCTGGCGGTGGTTCTGTTCACCGCCTCCCAATATTTTTCGCCCATCATCCTGCGGGATATCATCGAGTCCCCGCAGGTTTACGACGCCACGGCGGATTACCTGCACTGGCGCACCTACGGCATCTTTTTCTCCTTCCTCTGCGTGATGTTCCGCGCCTATTACGTGGGGATTACCCAAACGAAGATTCTGACGATCAATTCCGTCGTGATGCTCCTGAGCAACGTGGTGCTGAATTACTGCCTCATTTTCGGGAAAGGCGGCTTTCCCGTCATGGGCATCGCCGGGGCGGCCATTGCCTCCAGCGTGTCGGAGGCCGTTTCCCTCCTCTTTTTCATCATTTACACGGGCACGACGGCAGACAAGCGGAAGTACGGCTTCCGCCGGGCGTTCACGTTCCGTCCCCATCTGCTGAAAGGCATGCTGTCCATTTCCGGCTGGACCATGGTGCAGTCCTTCATTTCCGTCTCCATCTGGTTCATCTTTTTCCTGGCGATTGAACATCTGGGGGAACGCCCCCTGGCCGTGACCAACATCGTGCGCAATATTTCCGCGCTGCTCATCATGGTGATCAGCGCCTTCGCCACCACGGCGGGGGCCCTCATCAGCAACCAGATCGGCGCGGGGGAACAGCGCTACCTGTTCAGAACCTGCGGGATGACGCTTAACCTGACGTATGCCATCCTGGTTCCGCTGCTTGTCATCCTGTGCCTGTTCCCGGAACCCGTTCTCAGAGTTTTCACGGATAATCCGTCCCTGATTGCCGCCAGCATTAATTCCGTTTATGTGATGTCCACCTCCACCTTGATCATGGCTCCGGCATTCATCCTGTTTAATGCCGTATCCGGCACGGGCAACACGAAGGCGGGCTTCATCATGGAGATGATTTCCCTGACTGTTTACACCGCCGCCGTTTATTACATCGTCATCAGGCTCAAGCCTGACGTGGCTCTCTGCTGGTTCTCCGAACACGTTTACGGCATTGCCCTGATAGCACTGGCGTGGTGGTACCTGAAGAGCGGAAAATGGCGCGGCAAGAAGGTATAAACAGGAATACGGCAAAACCGCAACCCTTCCCTGCTTTTTTCCACCGTAAAAGGCGGCGGCATCCATCCATGCCCATGACGTTCCTTGATGAGAGCGGCATGGATGGAGGAGCGTCCATTCCGCCCCAGTCAAGCCAACCGGGTTCAACCCGTTTCCCTCATCCATGTCCCGGATAAAAAAGTCCGGCCATTCACAGACGCCGGAAGAATAGATCGATTCGCTCCCATTCAGGAAGAACCTTTAAGCGTGAAACAGGGGTTTTCCATTCTGCAAATCAGGGGAAAACGACGCCAGCGCATTTCCGGAACGGCCTTTCCTAGGAGAGCACCGCCACCTTTCAGAGGTCTTTCCCAAGGGCATAAAAAAGCCCCGCGGCACAAGCCGCAGGGCAAAAACGGAACAGGCCGGGATTATTCTTCGCCGGAATCCTCTTCGGAATCACGGTCTTCCTCCGGAGAGGAAGCTTTTTCCTGCTGCTGGGGGGCGGCCTTCTGGGCGTGCTTGCGGCGGGATTCTTCCATCATGAAGAATTCCGCGCAGCGGAAGGCGCGGCGCGCGGCTTCACGCGCCGTCTGGTCGTCCATCAGGGCAAGCCCTTCTTCAGACACTTCCGCCAGGAACATTTTCCAGGCGCGGGAGGCCACTTTCTTGCCATCCAGCTGCTTGAAGGAAGCGGAGTCCTGCATGGGCTGGCGGTCTTCGGAGCCGTTGCCCTTTTTATTGCGGCGGCGGCGCTTGCGCTTGTTGAAGGAACCTTCAGAAGCTCCGCCCACGGTTTCCGGCTGGGCAAAGGAGTCTCCGCCATGCTGTTCATGGCGTTCCTGCTGTTCCGGGTTGCGGTTGGGGCGGAAGGATTCGCGCTTGACCTTGACCGGAGCGGCAGCCTGGGGCCTTTGGGAAGCCTCGGGAGCGGTATTTTTTTCAACGGGAGCGGCGGGAGCCGGAGTCACGGAAGGAGCCGGCGCTTCAGCGGCGGGGGCCTTCTTGTCAGCCGCCTTTTTGGCGGGTTTCACGGTTTTTGCCTTGGCCGCGGTTTTCGGGGCGGACTTGACCGTTTTGATTTTGGGCGCTTCTACGGAAGCGGCGTCAGCAGCGGGCTTCTTTTCAGCCGCGGCGGCCTTCTTGGTCGTAGAGGCCGTCTTTTTGGCAGCCGTTTTGCGGGCAGCCGTTTTTTTGGCTGCGGACGCTTCCGGAGCACCTGTTTCTAATGGTTTTTTTGCCATAAAATTTCAAGTGAAAGAAAGGATTATGAATCAATTCCGGAGATTGTCGAGATTTATCACGGAGCCTCATCCGGAAGGGCCGGCAAATCTTTCAAAAGCGCCTTGTACTTTCCCGAATCAAAGGGGCGGCCGCCCACCACCATCTCATTAATGGTGATGGCAAGGGCCTGCGCCATCAGTTCCAGGGCTTCCTGCTCTTCCAGTTTTTCCCGGCCCGTCAGGCGCTCCAGGCAGGCCTTGACATAGGCAGTGTCCGGCGCTTCCAGCTGCTCCCGCACGGCAGGCACCAGCGTTTCAATCATTTCATCCGGTATTTCCATAAGATTTTCCTTCTGCTGTTTGGATTACCCTAACGAAGTTCAGGAGAATTTTCCCCTGTCCGCCCCTGAATTGCGCTGCCAGGATGCCGGCTCCGTAAAGGTAATATTAATTTTTCAATAATTTGATTCCAATGATCAATCCTCGATTTTTGCCTTTAATTCTTCTTTCAATTCAGAGGGAATGTCATTCCAGTGCAAGTTCAGCAACGCCCCTTCCAGAGAATACAGGTAATAACATACAGGCACCGTCTTGTCAGGATAGTTACCGCATATTTTTTTAAATGCCTCAACGGAAGTCATTTTCTCAAGATCAGCCAAGGTGAACACACCGATTTCATTAAGGCATTTTTTTATAGCCGCCCCGATGTTTTTTGCCTGCCTTAAATCGCTTGTTATCTTGAATTTCATTTTCATTGCGGCTTATTTACCGTCATCTCACTTTCGATTCCCTCCCGTTTTTTTATCGCAACATGGCTGATGTTCCGGGTTGCTGCTCCGTTCCATTTCCACAGGGATGCCTGCTGTTTTCCCTACATGGCGCCCATGCGGCTGCGGATGACGGATTGCAGCTCCGTTTCAAATTCCCTCAGGTCATCCGCCGTGGGTTCCCCGAGCGTGGCGTCCCAGTTGATGCGGCCCGTGCGGTCGATGTCCCACACGCCCTGGGCTCCGCTCCTGAACAGAATCTTGCCGGCCATCAGGGCATGGGGAGGCGTTATCTCATCCACGGTTACCTGGGTTTTACCCAGCAGAGAGGCGGGGGGAGCCGCCGCTCCGGAAAGCTCCGCCGGCTGCTCGGCCTGGGGTTCCGGTTCCGGCTGCCTGATTTGAATATCCAGGTCCTGAAGCAGGAACCTGGTATCCATGAATGTCAGCTTGATGCCCAGGTCTTCATGCAGCCTCTTCTGGATGGCGTTTAAATCCAGCCCTTCTTCCGCCCAGTCCCGGATGGACCGGACCTGCTCCGGAGATAATTGATCAGGGTTAATCATGATATGTATTTGAGTTAGAATGATGCCTTTTTGTTCGCGGCCAGCCATGCATTCCAGCACGGAATGAACGCGGGGGAGAAGTCCTGCGGGCGACGCTCCACCCATGCCTGGATTTGTTCCGGCGTAAACCACTGCACGCTATCCACTTCCGCCGCGGGAAAACGAACTTTCCCGGAGTACCGCCCTTCATAGAGCGCGATGAATTCCCAGCCGTTGTTTTCACCTGCGTCAAAGTCCGCAATTTTCCGCAGCTCGCAGCCGGAGATGCCCAGTTCCTCCTTCAGCTCCCGCGCCGCGGCCTCCCCATAGCTTTCCCCGGCATCCAGATGCCCGGCAGCGGAGGAATCCCACTTGCCCGGCTGCCTGTCCTTCCACAGCGATCTTTTCTGGAGGAGCACAGCCCCATGCTTGTTGACCAGGAACATGTGCACGGCGCGGTGGAGAAGGTTCCCTTCATGGATTTCCCGGCGCGTGCCCTGCCCCGTCATCTGGTTGAGTTCGTCCACCACGTCAAACAATTCGTCCCCGCTCTGCGCCACGTCCTTGAGGGGGTTGGCGTCGTAAGCCCGCGCCAGCTCCACCCACTGGGCCAAATTCAGTTCCTCGGCCCTGGCGGAAGGGGAAAGTCCCAGGGAGGCGGCTACTTCCTCCCACGGAGGGGACGCCGGAAGCTGTTTTTTCAACTGCTTGCGCCTCTGGGAGAAAGCCTTGCGCATCAGCTCGTCCATCAGCCGGTCGTCATACGGGGGCAGGTCGCGGACGGGGCGCGGCGTGAGCAGCATCACGGTGGAATCAATCCGGGGCCGGGGATGGAACGCTTCCGGGGGAATAGTTTTCAGGGCGCGGGGAATCCAGTTTTTCTGGATGCGCAGGGACAACAGCCCGAAGGCGTCGTCATCCGGAGTCGCCAGAATGCGGTCGATGAATTCCTTCTGGAGCATCACCACGGCCCGTTCCACGGCGCTGGGCCTGGACAGGAAGTTCTGGAGAATGGCGCCTCCCGCGGAATAGGGAAGGTTGCCCAGGAACTTGACGGGAGCTTCCGCAAACAATCCCCGCGGGTCCCAGGACGCGCCGTCCGCATGGTGAACCTCCACATGGGGGTCTCCGGCCCAGCGCTCTTTCTGGTATTCCGCCAGGCGGGAGTCGAATTCCACCAGAATCAATTTGCGGCAAAGAGGGGCGGCGTGCTCCGTCAGGGCTCCGGTTCCGGGCCCTACTTCCACCACGCAGTCCTGTGGCTGAATTTCAAGCTGGCCCACAATCCAGCGCGCCACATTTTCATCCGTCAGGAAGTTCTGTCCCAGGGATTTGCTGGGGCGCACTTCGTGATCTTCCAGAACATTCCTGATCTCGGACGGTTTCATAATAAGGGGATGTTCTCAAAAATGCACATCAGGAGCCAGTAAAAAGCGGGGCAGTTTCCGGCATGAAAACGGAGGGCGGCCCGCACGCCGCCAGAGGAAAGCGCCCGGACCATGCAAAGGAGCCTTGCCCCTTGCGCACCGGAACGGGAGCGTTGCCGCCCCATGCGTCCGGCATCCTGCGCATGAGCGGCGGCAGACGTATCACAAATTGACAAAAAGGGGAAAACATGTCACTTTTACAGGTGTCCAGAACAGTGACGCAGCCTGCCGCAAACCGGAAGTTTCCGCAGGTTCCGGCGCGTACGGACACCCTTGCCGGAGAAAAGGTTGAACCGGCCCAACAGCAATTTGATAAGATCATGAAAGTACTTGTAACCGGCGGCGCCGGATATATTGGTTCCCACACGGTGCGCCAGCTCGTCAAAATCGGCGCTGACGTGACTGTGCTGGACAACATGGTGTACGGCCACATCGGAGCCCTCGTGGACCCGGAGGTGAAACTGGTCAAGGGCGACCTAGGAGACGCCTCCGTCGTGTATCCCCTCCTGATGAAGGGCGGCTTTGACGCCGTGATTCACTTTGCCGCCTTCATCAACGTGGGAGAGTCCGTCCAGGACCCCCTCAAGTACTACATGAACAACATCGCCCGTCCCCTCGTCCTCCTGGGAGCCATGCAGGCCGCCGGCGTCAAGCGCTTCGTCTTCTCCTCCACCTGCGCCACGTACGGCGTCCCCACCCAGATTCCGATCCCGGAAACGGAAAAGCAGGATCCAATCAATCCTTACGGCAGCTCCAAGTACATGCTGGAAAAGGTCTGCAAGGATTGCGACCGCGCCTGGGGCCTCAAGAGCGTTTTCCTGCGCTATTTCAATGCCTCCGGCTGCAGCGAGGACGGCCTGATCGGTGAAGACCACGACCCGGAAACCCACCTCATCCCCAACATCCTGCTCACGCTGACCGGGGAAAAGGAATACATCGAAGTCTTCGGCACGGATTACGATACGCCGGACGGCACCTGCATCCGCGACTACATCCACGTCAACGACTTGGCGGACGCCCACCTGAGAGCGGTGGACTACCTGATGAAGGGCGGCTCCACGGAATGCTTCAATCTGGGAACCGGCCTGGGGCTTTCCGTCCGGGAAATCCTGGAAACGGCTGAAAAAGTCACCGGCAGGAAAATCCCCGTCCGCTACGGTCCGCGCCGCGAAGGCGACCCGCCCCGCCTGATTGCCAATCCCAAGAAGGCCAGGGAAATCCTCGGCTGGGAAGCCCGCTGCAAGGACGCCGGAGCCATCGTGGAAACAGCCTGGAAGTGGATGACCGGTCCGCGCCACGGCCACTATTGATTCCCTTTCCTGCCTTAAAGGATCATTCCCTTTCCGCCCTGCCATGCAGCCCATGGCAGGGCTTTTTTCGCAAAACGAACGGCATCCGGCTTTTTCCATGGTCAGCCTGTGCAGGGAAAACACGCGCCTGAACATGCGGGACATTCCTTCCGTATTCCCCAGCCTTCTTCATCCGCACCCGGGACAGCCCATGCTCCGGCCCGCAAACAAAACTAGGAAACGCTCCTCCCCAGCCCGGACGACTGCCATAAAACTCGTAAACCGCTCACCATAAAACACCGTTTTATTCATATCTGGTCATCATGCAGACCAGAGGAATATTAACATCTTTGCACTCGCCCCAACCGGAAAAAACGTTATATTATTCTCAGGAACCTCCCTTACTGCATGAGCCTGCACATTGAAAGTACCGAAGACGCCCTTGCGGAATTGAAGAAACAGCGCGTCAAGACGCTGACCGCCGCCATTTCCGTCTCCTTCCTCGGCGTCGCCCTCATGGGCCTTCTCCTTTATTTGGTGCATATCATCGTCGCCATTCCGGAAGATCCCCCCATGGTGGCCTACGCCACCCAAGAAGGCGACAATCCGGATATCGACACCCCGGAAGTCACCCAGACCACCCAGCGCCCCAGCAGTTCTTCCACTGCCGCGCAGGTGAAAGTGATTGCCGCCGTAGCCACGGCGGACGTCGCGGTGGTCAATCCGGACATTGAAGTGGACGTCCCCTCGGAAGAGCTTTCCATGGGCATCGACATCGGCGACGGCTTCGGGACCGGCACGGGCGACGGGGACGGAGGCGGCATTCCCGGCATCATCTCCAAGCGCTGCGACCTGAACGACCGCATGAAGCGCATCACGGAAAACGGGGGCACTCCCCAGTGCGAGGAAGCCGTGGTCAAATCCCTCAAGTGGCTCCAGAAGCAGCAGAACAAGGACGGCTCCTGGGGCGGGACTCCCCAGAATTACAAGTGCGCCATGACGGGCCTGGCCCTGCTCTCCTACCTGGCCCACTGCGAGACCCCTCTTTCGGAAGACTTCGGGGAGACCGTCCTGAAGGGCATCTCCTTCCTCGTGGACCAGGGCGTGAAGAATCCCGTCATTTCCCTGGTGCCCCAGAGAAACGAGGTCAGCTATGACCACGCCGTAGCCACCTACGCCCTGTGCGAGGCCTACACCTTCTGCAAGCAGATGGACATTCCCTCCATCGCCAACCTGGAAAAAGTCGTCATCAAGGCCGTGGACAAGATTCTGGACAACCAGAACGTCGATGGCGGCTGGGCCTACAATTACAACACGAAGGCAGGCGCCCACACGGACCTTTCCGTCACCGGCTGGAACGTGCAGGCCCTGAAGGCCGCGGAGCACGGCGGCATCCGCCCCACCAAGGGGGAAATACGCACGGCCCTGCGCAAGGCGGCCTCCTATTGCCGCAAGTGCGGCAAGCCTGACGGCCTCTTCACCTATATGCAGGAAGGCCGGGAAGACGCTACGGCCCGCCCCTCCCTGGTGGGCGTGGGCGTGCTTTCCCTGCAAATGTGCGGCAGCGGCTCGGACAGCACGGCGCGCAAGGGGCTGGACTGGATGCTCAAGAATACCAACCAGCCGTTCAACTGGAAGGCCAACAACACTTCCTCCAACCTCTACCAGCATTACTACGGGGTGCAGGCGGCCATGAACCGCGGCGGCGATGTCTGGAAGGCTTACAACAGGGCCTTCCGTGACTCCACCCTCGGCGCCCAGGCCTCCGACGGGAGCTTTGCCCCGAACGGCTTCCCCGGGCCGGGGGGCCTCGTGAACACCAACGGGGGCAGCATCAACGACAAGATTTACCGCCAGTGCCTCGCCACGCTGATGCTGGAGGTGTATTACCGCTTTCTCCCCGGGACGGGAGAAGGCACCAAGAATTCCTAATCTGATTGACAGACCGGCGCGTCTGGTTTTAGTATGCTGCCAGCCTCGTAAACAGGCAGGCCAGCAGCATCTACCTGCAACCGGGCAATTCTCCCCATTTTTCAAGGATGCGGGAGCTTTTGCCGTTGCACCAACCAGACACGTCCCTCTATGAGTCTCCACATTGAAAGTACCGAAGACGCCCTTGCGGAATTGAAGAAACAGCGCGTCAAGACGCTGACCGCCGCCATTTCCGTCTCCTTCCTCGGCGTCGCCCTCATGGGCCTTCTCCTTTATTTGGTGCATATCATCGTCGCCATTCCGGAAGATCCCCCCATGGTGGCCTACGCCACCCAAGAAGGCGACAATCCGGATATCGACACCCCGGAAGTCACCCAGACCACCCAGCGCCCCAGCAGTTCTTCCACTGCCGCGCAGGTGAAAGTGATTGCCGCCGTAGCCACGGCGGACGTCGCGGTGGTCAACCCGGACATTGAAGTGGACGTCCCCTCGGAAGAGCTTTCCATGGGCATCGACATCGGCGACGGCTTCGGGACCGGCACGGGCGACGGGGACGGAGGCGGCATTCCCGGCATTCTTTCCAAGCGCTGCGACCTGAACGACCGCATGAAGCGCATCGCGGAAAACGGCGGCACCCCGCAGTGCGAGGAAGCCGTGGTCAAGTCCCTCCGCTGGCTTAAAAAACAGCAGAACGGCAACGGCTCCTGGGGTGAAGGCCAGTTCCGCGCCTCCATGACCGGCATCTCCCTGCTGGCCTACCTGGCCCACTGCGAGACCCCCCTTTCCGAGGAATTCGGGGAAAACGTCCTGAAGGGCATCTCCTTCCTGGTAGACCTGGGAATGAAAAATCCCGTCATCTCGGAACAGCCCGCCTTGAAGGAAATCTGCTATGACCACGCCGTAGCCACCTACGCCCTGTGCGAGGCCTACACCTTCTGCAAGCAGATGGACATTCCCTCCATCGCCAATCTGGAAAAAGTCGTCATCAAGGCCGTGGACAGGATCATTGACGCCCAGTGCCCCAACGGAGGCTGGGCCTACAGCTACAACAACAAGATCAATCCGGACATCGACCTTTCCGTCACCGGCTGGAACGTGCAGGCCCTGAAGGCCGCGGAGCACGGCGGCATCAAGCCCACCAAGGGGGATATCCGCTCCACGCTGCGCAAGGCCTCAAGCTACGTGCGCAAGAATGTGATGCCGGACGGCAAGTTCGCCTACAAGGAAAACGGCAACATGCCCCGCTCCTCCCTGGTAGGCGTGGGCGTGCTTTCCCTGCAAATGACGGGCAACGGTTCTGACAGCGCCGCCCGCAAGGGGCTGGACTGGATCAAGAACAACGTCAAGACCCTCCAGTGGGGCCAGGGCAGCGGCACGGAAAACGTCAAGAGCAACCTTTACATGCACTACTACTGCGTGCAGGCGGCCATGAACCGCGGCGGAGACGTCTGGACCTCCTACAACAAAGCGTTCCGGGACGCCGTGCTCAGCGGCCAGAATGCGGACGGCAGCTTCCGGAAGAACGATGTGGGTTACGTTTCCGGCATGACCGGCAAGTCTGAAAACATCTACCGCCAGTGCCTGGCTACGCTGATGCTGGAAACCTATTACCGCTTCCTGCCCGGTACGGGTGAAGGCACCAAGAATTCCTGACGAAATTCACCGGCTTTTTCGCAGCCCTCTTTCCTTCCCGGGAAAGGGGGCTTTTCCTATCCCTCGCGCGGAACGGGAGGCCGCTTTTCTTCCGCCAGGGGTATTTCCAAGCCTTCTTAAGTAACATTTTAATAACAACATGCTAAATATAAGTATATTATAAATTTTTAACTTGTACCTGCGCACTCTTGGGGAGATGGTGGAATCCTAATCAAACCCCATTCCTTCCATGAGCCTGCATATTGAAAGTACAGAAGAAGCCCTTGCGGCACTGAAACAACAGCGCGTTAAAAACCTGGCCGCGGCGGTCTCCGTCTCCGCCCTTGGCGTCGCCATGACGGGCCTCCTGCTCTACCTGGCAAATATCATCACGTTCCTTCCGGAACCGCCTTCCATCATTACCTATCCGTCGGAAAACCAGGGACCGGAGGAACCCGACACACCCGAACTCGTCAGGAAAGCCACACGCCCTTCCAATTCACCTGCCGGCCAGCAGGTGAAAGTCATTGCCTCCAGCACCCCCCTGCATATTGCCGTGCCCATTCCGGATTTGGAACAGGATGCTCCCACGGAAGAGTTTTTCACGGGTATTGAAATCGGAGACGGAATCGCGTTCGACGACGGAGAAGGCCCGGGATGGGACAAACCGGATACAGACGTCCTTTCCAAGCGCTGCGACCTGAACGACCGCATGAAGCGCATCACGGAAAACGGAGGCACCCCGCAGTGCGAGGAAGCCGTGGTCAAATCCCTCAAGTGGCTCCAGAAGCAGCAGAACAGGGACGGCTCCTGGGGGGACGGCCCCCAGAATTACAAGTGCGCCATGACCGGGCTCTCCCTGCTCTCCTATCTGGCCCACTGCGAAACACCTCTTTCCGAGGACTTCGGCGATACTGTCCTGAAGGGCATCTCCTTCCTGGTGGACCAGGGAATGAAATCCCCCGTCATCTCCCTGGTGCCGCAAATGAACGAGGTCAGCTATGACCACGCCATCGCCACCTATGCCCTGTGCGAGGCCTACACCTTCTGCAAGCAAATGGACATTCCCTCCATCGCCAACCTGGAGCAAGTCGTCACCAAGGCCGTGGACCAGATTATGAAGGGGCAGAATGCCAACGGCGGCTGGGCCTACAATTACAACACCCAGCCCGGAGCCCACACGGACCTTTCCGTCACCGGCTGGAACGTGCAGGCCCTGAAGGCAGCCGAACACGGCGGCATCAAACCTTCCAGGGGAGAGATACGCGCGGCCCTGCGGAAGGCGGCCATGTACTGCCGCAAAACCGCCCTTCCGGACGGCCTCTTTTCCTACCAGGAAAACGGCCGGGAACCACGGGCCTCCCTGGTGGGCGTGGGCGTGCTTTCCCTGCAAATGTGCGGCAGCGGCTCGGACAGCACGGCGCGCAGGGGGCTGGACTGGATGCTCAAGAATACCAACCAGCCGTTCAACTGGAAGGCCAACAACACTTCCTCCAATCTCTACCAGCATTACTACGGGGTGCAGGCGGCCATGAACCGCGGCGGTGACGTCTGGAAGGCTTACAACAGGGCCTTCCGTGATTCCACCCTCGGCGCCCAGGCCTCCGACGGGAGCTTTATGCCCAACGGCTTCGGAGGTCCCGGCGGAGTGGTGCAGACCAGCCAGAACCGGCATGCCAACGATAGAATTTACCGCCAGTGCCTGGCTACGCTGATGCTGGAGGTGTATTACCGCTTCCTCCCCGGCACGGGGGAAGGCGCCAGGAATTTCTGAACCGCACGGCGCTCCCTCCACACAACGGGAAGAGAGCCGCCGGAGGCAGGCCCCGCACACGGGGGATACGCCTTCTTCCGGCGGCGCGCATGTTAAATCCTGACTTGACCGCGGCGTCTTCTCTTGTTATTCATACGGTTTCCATTTTCCAACGACGTGAATAACAATTCTTCCATTCTTTTCGGCCTTTTTGACGAATTTCTTTGGATCCGGTGCTCCGGACGCGGAAGTTTCGCCAACAGCCCGACCGTCAAATCCCTGGGGGATGATTACATCGCTTCCGGAGGACGCCTGATCGTCATTGACCTGGAAACCTGCTCCGGCATTGATTCCACCTTCATGGGCACTCTTGCGGGACTGTCGCGCCGGCTGCTGCCCATCGGCGGCTCCGTCCAGATCGCCTCTCCCAGCGAACGCTGCCTGAGCGCGCTGGAAAGCCTGGGACTGGACGCCCTGCTCAGCATTGAGCCGCCCACAGCCCCCTGGAGGGGGAAAGTGGACCAGATACGCGCCAGCCTGGGCTCGGAGAACGCTCCCACCGTTCATCTGGATGCCAAGGACCAGACTCTGCACGTTCTCAACTCCCATCTGACCCTGAGCGAATTGAGCGAAGAGAACGAAGAAAAATTCCGCAACGTGACCGACTGCCTGAAGGAAGAACTGGAACGGCAGAAGGATAAATAACCTTCCCCCTATCCAACATGGACATGCGCTCCATGGCCTCCCTGTACGGAGACGCCCGTTCCGCAGCAATGGAGGAAGGGGAAGGCGCCGTCAGGGAACCCGCCTTTTCCCTCCCTGCCGGGCTTCCGGACGAGAGAACGCTCCAGCTTCTCCTGCTGGAAGGCGCATTTGGAACCTCCTTTACGGATGACCTGGGCAGGGAGGTCCGCATTCTGGACTTCGGTGACTGGAACAAATCCGCCGGACCGGATTTTCTAAACGCCAGGATCCGCATCAACGGCGTTCCGCAGGCGGGAGACATTGAACTGGACCCCGCTCCGGAAGACTGGGAACGCCACGGGCACGGCTCCAACCCGGCATTCAGCGGCGTCATCCTGCATCTCGCCTGCGCGCCCAGCCGCAGGGAATGGTTCACCCGCAACGCCAGGCACGAGCGCATCCCCCTGGCCGTCATTCCTCCCGCTGCGCTGGCGCGGGCAAAAACGGCCCCTTCCGGCAATGCCCCGGTGCGCCACTGCCGCCACGCCGACTTGTTAACCTCCATGCCTCCGGAGCTTCTGGAAACCCTCCTTGAGTCGGCAGCGGCCTACCGGTTCCGGAACAAGCACCGCCGCCATGCGGAACGCGCCAAATACGCAGGAGAAGAGCAAACCCTTTTTGAAAGCCTGGCGGAAACGCTGGGCTACCATGCCAACAAGGCCGCCATGCTGCACCTGGCTTTGCGCGCCCCCCTGCGCGCCATCCGGGAATGCCCGGAGGCCCTCCTCTTCGGCACGGCGGGATTCCTGCTCCCCGTCCTGCCGGATTCCTGCACGGCGGAAGCCGTGGCTCATCATAAAAAACTCTGGACCCAATGGTGGCCCCTGCGGGAACAGTTTGAACTGGCGCCGGAGCGCTCCTTCCCCTGGACGTTCTCCGGCAGCAGGCCGGCCAACCATCCGCAGAGGCGCGCGGGGGCGCTGGCCGTCATCGCAGCGGATTTTGCCACGTTCAAGCGTCTTTGCCATTCCGGCCCTACGGAAGAACTGGCGGACTATCTTTCCTCCCTCAGGCACCCTTACTGGAGCACCCATGTGACGCTGCCTTCCGCACCGTCCCCCCGCCCCATGGCCCTGATGGGCCGGGACAGAATTCTGGACTTTACCGTCAACCACCTTCTCCCGGCGAAAGGAGACGAACATGCGTGGCTGCATTACCTCTCCCTCCGGGCCGGACAGGCGGGAACAAAAGCGCTCTCCGTCCACCAATCCCTGCTGGGCGGCAGGCCGGACGCGAAAGCCTTTCTTGCGAAGGCGTGGCACCACCAGGCCCTGCTTCAAATTCACGAGGACCTGTGCTCCCTCCATTCCTGCACCGTCTGCTCGCTGATCGGGCGCATGGGAAAGAAATGAGCGTCTTGCGCCTCTTTCCATAAGCAGGCATGCCAATTCCTCCGGATATTCCCCGGAATGTTTCCCGCCGCCTTTCCGTTAAGAGAAAAAATCCTTTCTCCGGACAGTACTCATTTCCGTGCCTTTCCGCTCTTTTTTGAACCAAAAGCCGGTTTCTTCCCGCAGTGAAGCCGGAAAAATAAAAAACTTCCAGCCCCCATAGAGAGGGAGCTGGAAGCCATGGTCATTTTCCTGCCGGAGTTGAAACCGGGTAGGGAATCGCCTCCTTTTACCTGGCAGCAGCCTGCGGAGCTTCCGCACCGGGTTTCAGCGGCAGGGTTTTCATGCGGGTCATCTTTCCGTTGACGCGCACGGGCAGCACCTTGGGCTGGTCGGAATACAGCTTCACGTTGCTCACCTTGCCGTTCTTCCAGGAGAAGTCCACCGTGACGTTGCCGCGGGCTTTCAGCCCCTTCACGGAGCCTTCAGGCCACGCCTCCACAGGGGAGGGCATGATGTCCAGGCCGCCGGCATGGGATTGCACCAGCATTTCACAAATGCCGCCCACAATCCCGAAGTTGCCGTCCATCTGCATGGGCGGGTGTGTGGTCAGCATGTTCGGCAGGGTGTTGAATTTCAGAAGTCCCTGCACCATTTCATGAGCCTTGTTCCCGTCGCCCAGGCGGGCCCACAGGGCGGTGCGCCACGGCCACGTCCAGGAACGGCGGCTGTCTCCGGTCGTGCCGCGCCATTCCAGGGAGAGGCGGGCGGCTTCCGCCAGCTTGGGCGTCTTGAGCTTGCTGATCTGGTTGCCGGGGAAAACGGCAAAGAGGTGGGACGTGTGGCGGTGGTCCGTCTTGGGGATGCGGTCAATCATCCATTCCTGAAGGTTCCCTTCCTTGCCTATCTTGTTGCCGGCCAGCCTCTTCAGCTTGCCTTCCAGGCTCTTGGCCCAGGAGGCGTCCTTGCCCAGGATGCGGGCGGCCTTGATGGTGTTGGTGAAGAGTTCCGCGATGAGCTGCTGGTCGTGCATCACGCCGTCTTCACGCGGGCCGTGCTCGGGAGACCAGCCGTTGGGGGCCACCAGGGTGCCGGCCTTTACGTCAGCCAGGTCCTTCTTCTCCTCTTCGTTCGGATCCTTGCCGTTCGTCTTGAAGCCTTCGCCCCTGGCGCCCAGCTCCTTCAAATGGTCTTCCCAGAAATGGCAGATTTCCTTCATCAGGGGATAGGCCTGCTTTTCCAGATATTTCCTGTCCCCGGTGAACGCGTAATGTTCCCAGACATGCAGCGCATACCACGCCGCGCCGGGAATGTTCCACTGCCAGCCGTTGCCGCCGAAGATGTTCTGGGAGGTACGCACCGTCCAGCCGCGCACGGGCTTGCCGTCCTTGGTATTGAAACCCTTGTTGGCCTGGGAGACGTCCCGGCAGCCGGGCGCCATTGCTTCCACGTAATTGATCAGCGCCTCATGGCATTCGGAAAGATTGGCGGGTTCCGCACCCCAGTACGCCATCTGCACGTTGATGTTGTTATGGTAGTCACAGGCCCAGGGCGGATTGAGATAAACATTCCAGAGCCCCTGGAGGTTGGCCGGAAGCGTGCCGGGCCGGGAGCTGGACAGGAGCAGGTAACGGCCATACTGGAACATGGTTTCTTCCAGATCGGGATCAACCGGATTCTTCTTATAGGCTTCCAGCCGCTTTGGAATGGGCAGTTTGGCTACATCCGCCTCCGTCTTGCCGAAGTTGACCTTTACCCGGTCAAACATGGACTTGTACTGGGCGATGTGCGCCTGTTTCAGGGCGGCATAATCCGCAGAGGCCGCCTTGGCCGCATAACGGTCCAGCTTTTTGGCGGGGGCCTCTCCCTTCCAGTCCTTCTTATAGTCCATCAGGTAATCCGTCTCCATGGCGATGACGACCATGCAGGAATCCGCGTTCTTCACGGAAATCTTATCGTCCGCAGTGGAAAGCGTACCGCCTTTGGGACGGATCAGGACACGGCCTTCATAATTCATGCCGTTTTTCAGGGTTCCCTTCCAGGTGATGACGGGGCCCTTGGCGGAAATAGCCGATTCAAGCTGGCTGTTGATGGAAAAATCCGCGCTGAACTGGCCGGGCTTGCTGGCCTTGTACTCCAGCACCAGCACATTGGCGGGCGTGCTGGCGAACGCTTCGCGGTCATACGTCACGCCATCCGCCTTGTAATTCACCTTGTGGATGCCGTCCCGCAAATCCAGGGCGCGCGTAAAATCCTCCACGGAAACGGAGGCTGGCTGGTCCCCCTTTTTAAAGTCTACGAACAAATCGCCGAAAGGCAGGTAGTTGCCGAACTGGTTCGTCCCGGCATTGAGCCCGTAACCATACCCACCGCCGGGATTGGGGCCGCCGGACCACAGGCTGATTTCATTCAGGGCGAACCGCTCGCGGTTGGGCGCGCTGAAAATCATGGCCCCCACGCGGCCGTTGCCGATGGGATACCCTTCCGCTTCCCAAACGGCGGAAGGCTTCTTGTATTTGCCGAAATTACCGTCGGGGTTCTTGTCCTCCTGCGGATAAACAACTACGGCCGGTTCATCAGACCAGATCAGGTTGGAGGCGGAAGGCTTGTCCAGGGCCCCCCAACCCAGAGAAACGGAGCTCACCGCAACGGCAGATAGAAATAGAGATTGGAGATGCATGCTTTAATAAGGATGTCATATATTTACTGCCGCCGCAATCTCTATCTTTCAGCCTTTTCAACTTACCCTCACGGCATGACGCACCCCTTTCCGCCGTTCTTCCTCCTGACCCGGCGCCTGTTCCGCAAATGGTAGCGCGGACAGTAAATTTCCTTGTCTTTGAGGGGCGCGCGCCTACCGTAGGCAAGCATGTTTAAACGACTTCTCTCCGCATTTTTTTCCTTCGCCCTTCTCGGGACGGCTTCCGGAATATCTTCTGCCGGGGTCACCGTTCCGGACGTTCTGAAAGACCGGATTGCCCTGAAAAAAACGGCCCAGCAGCTCAACGTCGTTTACTTTCTGGGCAGTGACACGGAACCCGTTCCGGATTACGAACGGCGCCTCAGCGAACTGCTGCTTTACCTCCAGCAGTTTTACGGCAGGGAAATGCAGCGGCACGGCTACGGCGCGCGCTCCTTCGGCCTGGACATCAAATCCCCCGGCCGCGTGAACATCATTGAATACAAGGCCAAGAACCCGGCGGCGCACTATCCGTATGAAAACGGCGGCGGCTGGAAGGCCGCGCAGGAGCTTGAAGAATTTTTCAAGGCCAATCCGGACAGGAAAAAAAGCCAGCACACCCTGGTCATCATGCCTACCTGGAACGATGAAAAGAACGGCCCCGACAATCCCGGCGGCGTTCCCTTCTACGGCATGGGCCGCAATTGCTTTGCCCTGGATTATCCGGCCTTTGACATCAAGCACCTGGGCCAGAAAACCAGGGAAGGGCAGCTGCTGACCAAATGGTACGGCGGCCTGGCCCACGAGCTGGGCCACGGCCTCAACCTGCCCCATAACCACCAGACCGCCTCGGACGGCAAAAAGTACGGCACGGCCCTGATGGGCGCGGGAAACTACACGTTCGGCATCAGTCCCACCTTCCTGACCCCCGCCAGCTGCGCCCTGCTGGACGCCTGTGAAGTGTTCTCCGTCACTCCGGCACAGAAATTCTATGAAGGCAGGCCGGAAGTGGAAATCAAGGACACGGCCATTTCCTTCAAGGGAGACCAGATTCTCATCTCCGGAAGCTACAAGAGCCCCCAGACCGTCAAGGCGCTGAACGTCTACGTCCAGGACCCGCCCTATGCGGTCAACCAGGACTATGACGCCGTTTCCTTCTCCCAGCGCCTGGGGAAAAAGAGCGGGAAGTTTTCCATGAAGATTGACAAGAAGGAACTGGACGGGCTGACCAACAACGAATTCCGCATTTCCCTCATGTTCATCCTCGCCAACGGGCTGCACATGCAGAAGCATTTCACGTTCCACTGGGACGCCCTCCAGGATTACAGGGACGAACCCAAATCCTGAACCGGTTCCCCTCCCTTGGCGGATTGCCGCAGAGACGGCGGCATCCGCATCACGGGAAAGGGCTTATTCCTTCAAACTGGTGCGCCAGCCGGAAGCGTGCTGATAATAATAAACCGCCTCCTTTTCCAGCTCCTTCATCCGGGCATCCGGCTTCACAGGCTCCCCGTCACGGAAAAACTCCGCGCCGCGCTGTGGTTTAAGCACCACCATGTCCCTTCCCTTCAAGTAGCCGATGTACTGGTAATTGCTCACGAAATACCGGGACTGGTAGGAGGGTTTCAAGGCGTCCTTTCCATAAAACGCCGTATCATACGGCCATTTCAGCAGGCCGAGCAGGGTGGGCAGCACGTCAATCTGGCTGACAGGCGTCTCAATCCGTTCCGGCTTCAGCAGGGCCGGGGCGTAGAAAATGGAGAAAATGCGGTGCGTTTCCGGATTAAGCGTCTGTTTCCCGGCGCTGCCCGCGCCATGGTCCGCCACAAACACGAACAGCGTATTCTCAAACCACGGTTTGCTCCTGGCCTCCTCCACAAAGGCCCCCACGGCATAATCCGCGTACTTGACGGCGCCCATGCGCCCGGTATGGGAAGGAATGTCTATGCGCCCTTCCGGATAGGTATAGGGGCGGTGGTTGGACGTGGTGAACACCACCTGTAAAAAAGGAGAGCCGCTTTTGAAGGACTCATCCGCCTCACGCACGGCGCGGCGGAACAGGTCTTCATCACAGACGCCCCAGATGGTGGAATGGGTCACCTCTGAATCATCCATGGAATTGCGGTCCAGAACCTGGAAGCCGTTGTTCCCGAAGAAGTAATTCATGTTGTCAAAATACCCGTAGCCGCCGTAGATCCACTTGAGGTCATACCCCTTGTCCCTGAATATGGACCCGATGGTCTGCAAATGCTCATTCCCCTCCTGGCGGAGGATGGACATGCCGGGCAGCGGCGGTATGGACGTGCTGACCGCCTCCAGCCCGCGCACGGAGCGGGTGCCCGTGGCATAGGTATTCGGGAAGAAAATGCCCTCTTTGCCCAGACGGCTCAGGCACGGCGTGACGTTCGCGCCGTCCTCCCGGCACTCGTTTAAAAACTCCGCCCCCATGCTCTCCATGACCACAACCACGACGTTGGGCCGGATGGCTTCCCCGGAGGGGCGCACCTGCCTCTTCACGCTGCCTGATGCGGCGTCAGGCACAGACGTGTCATCCGCCGTGAATTCCCGGGCCAGAAACGCCGCCGCATCCGCGTCCGGCAGCGTCTTGTAATAATCGCGGTAGTCCAGCTCATTCTTGAGAAAGGCGCTGAACAGGCTGTAAAGGCCGTCCTTGGCCATTTCCGAGTTATAGCGGTTGTTCACGGCATCCGCATCCTTGATGTCCACCAGCCAATACCCTCCCGTAATGCACGCCAGCAGGAACAGCACCACGCAGCCCCGCTTCCACCCCGCGGGAGCTTCCCCATGGCGGGGGACCAGAAAACGCTTCATCCCCCAGACGGCCAGGACGGATACAGCCAGAATGCCGATAAGAATCGGGATGATGGGGTAGGATTCATAAATATTCCCGATCACCTCCTTGGTATAAATCAGGTAATCCACCGCAATGAAATTGAAGCTGGCTTCAAACTCATTCCAGAAGAAGGCTTCCGCCACGTCTTCAAACAGGTTGGCGAGCACAAACAGGAAAAACCATGCGCAGGTGATCCACCGGTCCGCCTTTCCCCCCGCCCTACCGCGCGGCAGAATCCACAAATAAACGGCATAAGGGATGAGCCAGTAGCACATGGTGATGGAAAACTCCGTCACGAAAATGTATGCCGTCTTCAGAAGGGGAATGACCCCGAAATCCATGTTGCGGTATTCAAAAAACACCGTAAACAGGTTTTCCACCGCCTCAATACCGAACGCGAGCAGGAGGAACGGCCAAAACCTCCCCCAATAATAACGAATCATCGTCCCCGGAAATATGACAGACGGGGCATGCCGTCAATGCTCCATCACAGCATCACGCAAGTATGGCTGTCATTCCGCAGAGCGGCCGCCGGGCATCCGGACTCCCTTTACACCACATCCAGCGCGGCGTCCCAGTCCTTCCAGACAGGCTCCAGGCCCGCATTCCGGATGGCGCCGACCACCTGTTCCGGAGTGCGCTGGTCGGAAATCTCAAACTGCTCCGTTGCCTTGCAGCGCCCTTTCCGGTCCTCGGGAAGGTCCACCTGGTTTCCCCGCACCGTCAAATGGGCGGTGGCCGTTCCCACCCCCGTGTAGCCCCCCGGTTCCGTACGGGCAATGGCGGACATGTGGGTCATGCCCAGATGCATCAGGGCATCCCTCATCGGCGCGGGTTCACGGGTGCTGACGGACATGCCTATCCTGGGGAAGCAGATGCGCAGGGCGGCCATAAGCTGGACAAAATGGCGGTCGTCCAGCATCAGTTCCGGATCGGGTTCATACTCGTAATTCCCGGCGTAGGGACGCATGCGCGGGAACGCCACGGAAAGCGCGGACTTCCAGCAATGCTTCTGCAAATAGTCCAGATGGGCGGCGAGCGCCATGGCCTCCCGCCGCCAGGGGGACAGGCCGAACAGGGCGCCTATCTGAATGCGGCGGAAGCCGCCCTGGTAGGCGCGTTCCGGGCAATCCAGCCGCCAGTTGAAATTCTTCTTCATGCCCGCCGTATGCAGGGTTTCATACACCTCCCGGTTGTAGGTCTCCTGGTACACGGCCAGTTGTTCCGCCCCATGGTGGACGATTTCCGCATAGCGGTCGTCCGGAAGCGGTCCTATTTCCAGCCCCAGCGAGGGGATAAAGGAATGCAGCGCGTCCAGGCATTCCTGCATGTACCCGTCTGAAACGAACTTGGGATGCTCCCCGGCCACCAGCAGGATGCTGCGCAGGCCCAGCCCGTACAGGTAGCGGGCCTCCTGCACCACTTCATCCACCGTAAGGGTGGTGCGGATGATGGGGTTGTCCCGGGAAAAACCGCAGTACTTGCAATTATTGATGCATTCGTTGGACAGGTAAATGGGGGCAAAGAGACGGATGGTCCGGCCGAAATGCAGGCGCGTCAGGCGGCGGCTCTCCTGCGCCATCGCCTCCAGGCGGGCGTCGTCCACCGGTTCCAGCAATGCCATGAAGCGGCGCACCAGGGAAGAGGGATGGTCCATCAGACCGTTTAATTCTTCAGAAAAGGACATAGGAAGATTAAATAAAATTTGAGAGAGCCGGCTGCCCAAGGCCATTTCCAAGCCTGAACCGGAGAAGCCCAATTTGCCTCTTCCCTCACAAAGGATTCCATCTTTTACCGTGTCATTCCCCGGAGCGGAGCGCTCCATGAGGAAAGAAGAGCCCCTGCAAATCGTCGTGACAGACGGCCTCTCATGGACTAATCTGGCCTTATCCTCCCATGACCGCCACGCCGAACAGCCTTTTCCGCCATTATCTCGATTCCCTGATCCAGCAGGGAACAACGCGCACGAGCCTGACGGATGAAGCCAGAAACGTTCTCAGGACGTGGTACGTGACCGCCAAACAGGGAAGCCGCCCCGCCGCTGCCGTTCCCGCAGCTCCACCCTCTCCCCCCGTTTCTCCGGAACCGCCGCCCCAGGCGGAACCTGCCCCGGCCTCCGTATCTTCCGGGGAGCCGGAACCGCCGGAGCTCTTTCCGGAGAGCCGGGAACCGGCCTCCACCGTCGCTCTCCCGGAAGGGACGATGGAAGACAAGCTGCAATACCTGCGGGATCTGGCGCAGAACTGGCAGCCGGCGCGGGAGCTCAATTCCCTGCGGGACACCATGGTCTTTGCCACGGGCAATCCCCATACGGAGCTCATGCTCATCGGGGAAGCGCCGGGCTATTATGAAGAAGTGCAGCAGGAGCCCTTTGTGGGCCGCGCCGGGGAAAAACTCAACCAGATATTGAAGGCCATGGGACTCTCCCGAGACATGGTCTACATCTCCAACATCGTCAAATTCCGTCCTGCGCTGCCTAACCAGCGGACCAACAACCGCGCCCCCACGCCGGAAGAAATTGAAGCCTGCCTGCCCATCATCATGAATGAAATCCAGGTCATCCAGCCGAAGATGATCGTAGCCCTGGGCGGGACTGCCGCCGTTGGACTGCTGGGGATACAGGGTTCCGTCAGCTCCATGCGCGGCAGGTTCCACGACCTCAACGGCATTCCCGTGCGCGTTACCTACCATCCCAGCTACCTGTTGAGATCAGACAGCCCGCGGGAAAAACGCAAGGTCTGGGAAGACATGCTGGCCGTCATGGAACGCCTGGGCATGCCCATCTCGGAAAAACAGCGCGGCTACTTCCTGCCCAGGGAATAAAACCGGGAATTCCTGCATGCCGCCCTTCTCCCGCCACGGCAGCTGAACGGCTGTTTCTTCATGGAAAGCCTGCGGAACGGCCCGTTCCCTTTTCAGCAATGCACGATCCGCTTTTTCCTTCCGTGTTCCGGCACTTCCCAGAACAGGCGTGCCCTGTCGCGGCTCACTCCCTCCATGTTCAGGTACCGCGCCCGCAGCAGGGAGGAGGAGCGGTGCCCCATCTCCATCTGAAGCAGGGGAAAATCCCGGAACCACTTGGCATGATAGGAAGCATAGGTATGCCTCAGAGCATCCGCGCTCCATTCCCCGAAGCGGTGATGCATGCCCCACCCGGCCTTTTTCCGGAGCAGCCTCCAGCGCACCGGCCAGTTGGGAGGGCATAGCAAGCCATCCCGCTCCCCTGCCCCGTATTCCGCCAGAAGCCGCCGGAGCACGGCATGAATGGTGACGTGCCGGGCTCCCCCCGTCTTACTGGCTACGGACCTTACGGAAATGACCCGTTCTTCCATATCCACGTCATTCCAGCGGAGACGCATCACTTCCCCCGGCCTGATGCCGGCATACAGCATGACCCAGACCGCCGGAGCGCAGTCACGGAATTCAGGAATTTCCACCACATCCCGGAGGCTTTTTATTTCTTCCGGGACCAGAACGGCGATGGTCCGTTCACGGAACGCAGGAGGTTCCACCCGGACAATGGGATTTTCCCCGCACCAGCCGCGCCGCAGGGAAAGGGACAGCACGCCGCTCATCACTGCACGGCCCTTGTAACGCTGTCTGCGGGAGGAAAACGCAGTTTCCAAAAAACGCGCGCAATGCTCCGGCGTCAGTTTCCGGACCGGGAAATCCTTCAATTCCGGACACCTCCGCATCAAGGCTCCGGTGAAATACCTGATATCACGCAGCGTTGTGGGACGAAGCCCGCGCTTCGCCCTCAGCGTCTCCTCCACGGCGGCGGAAAAGGAAACCGTCTTTTCCCCTTTCCTCAATTCCTCCGCTCCCAGGAAAATTGCCTTTCTGGCCCGGCGCATGCTGCGGCGCCCCCCGCACAGGCTCAACAATTCCACGGCCAGGCTGGCGGCATCCAGCATATTCAAACCGCTTCCTTTCAACAACATTTCCGCCGCCAAATATTTATTCCGGTTTTCTCCATGTTTCGCCATTCCGAACACCATGTTTTTGATATTAATGCATGATACATCACAGGATTGTTAATCCTGTTAGCAAGAAAAAAATTACAATATTTTCATCTATTAATCCCTTTTAACGGCCAATTTCTTATGTACAAATAAAAATCTATTTGTTAGATAAGCCGTGGATTCAATCTTCCGCCGCACAACGCGCCGTTCATGCGCCGGAGGCGGGAAAACGGACGGAATATATTCAGACGCACAGGATTAACAATCCTGTACATAGAAATTCAGCAGGGAAAAGGCACCCATTTCCACTTTTCCTTGAATTAATCTGAATATAACAAATCATGAATCTTCGTTTACCCCTCCCGCTACGCCGGGCTCTGCTGGCAGCCATGTGCGTCCTTGGAAGCCAGGCCTTCGCCGCCGAATATACAGCTTCCACCCTGGAAGAATTCCAGGCCGCCTGGAACCAGATGGCCAATGGAGACACGCTGAACATTACCGGCTCCATCGACTTTGAAGGAATAGAATTGAGCGCATTGCCCGCAGACGCTGCCATCGTCCTCAAATCAGACGGGCATGGAAAAATCTCCAACTTCAATTACAAGGACATGTCCGCCGTGGAGATGCAGAACCTAAATGTGGACGGTGAAGGAACCGTCCGCGTGGGCAGCATGACGGAAGGAATGCTCAGCGGACGGAGCGACGCCGGAAACACCCTTTCCATAGAAGACGGCTCCACCCTGGACGGCACATGGCTTGTCCTGGAAAACAACAAGCTGGTGGCGGGAGACGGAGCCATTCTCAACCGGAACGACGTCGTCACCAGCCACTCCACCTCCATAGAAACCAGACTGGACCCAGAAACAGGGGCCTTTATCTCCACGGTGGTCACTATTACACCGGGAGAAATTGCCATGGAGCTGGGAAAAGACGTCCAAATCAATGAAATGGATTTATCCATGAATGACGGAGTCCGCGGCCAAATTGTCTCCCATGGAGATATTGCCCTGGCTGATTCCACCCTCGTCTCCACAGGCGCCGTCAACACCACGTCCGTTTACGAAAACGAAGAGTCCGGCACTCTGATCGGCCAGTCGGAATCCGTGGGCGCCCGCGGAGGAATTGACTTCAGCGCGGGAGCCGTGACGATGACGGATACCAATCTGAGCACCGCAGGCGATAGAGACCGGTTCACGGGCGGCGAAATACTGCTGGGAAACAACAGCATCCTGAAAGCCACGGACCGGGCGGAAATTACGACGGGAGCCCTCGTCCTTTCCCATGGCATTACCAGAAAAGATGAAGACGGGGCCTACCTGCCGGGAACCAGCACGGAAGAATCCATGGGGCTGTACGGCGACATCGCCATCGGCAGCGGCAGCTCCATTGAAAATTATGACATGGACGCGAAAGGCTCCATCTTCATCGGAGAAGGGGCAAAGCTGGCATCCGTCACGCTGGATGCCGTATCCGTGGAACTGAATTCCTTCTCCATGGCTGAAGGGGAAGACGGAACCCGTACTGTCCGCATAACCACCGCAGTAGGAGACCAGGCCACCGTTTCCATCGGGGCCAATTCCACGCTGGACGACGTGGATATCTATGCGGAAGGCGGAGACATCTACATCGGCAGCAATACTGAAATCACCGGGGACAACGACCTTTCCGGCAGCCAGATGGCCGATATCTGGGCCGGGGATACGGTGGGAGCCATTGACGACGAAGGCGCCTCCTCCCGCGGAACCATCTCCTTTGAAGGAACGCTCAAGCAGAACGCGGACGGCGACTACGTGCTGGCCTCCGGCGAATACACGGAAGGAACTTATGGCAGGAACGTAGTCATTGGCGACAACGCTACGCTGACCATGACCACCGTAGCCGCGGAAAACACCATCATACTAGGGGACAACGTGACCTATCAGGGAACGGAAGAAGCGTCCGTCTACCACATGAGCGCCTTCAGCGATGCGGATAACAGCCTCGTCCACGCCAGCATCATTGACACGGATGAAAACGGAGACATCCTCAACGGAACCGTTACCGTTACGGAACGTGAAAACAAAATCACCACGGGCCGCAGCAACACGTTCATGAACAGCAAGGCCCCGGGCAGGTCCGCCGCCATGGATATTTCCAGAGGGGGCGCCCTCTACGCGCACGGAGACATTCTCATTGGAGAAAACAACCGCTTCATCGGCAATACGGCCGCCGGGTCCGGCGGAGCCGTCTTCGCCCAGAACAACATTGCCGAGGCCATCACCTATGAAAACGGGGAACGCACCTCCAAACTGACCACGGAAGTTCTTGATATCACGGTAGGGAACGGTTCCGTCTTCTCCGGCAACACGGCCGGGGCCAACGGCGGAGCCATCGCCTCCGAGCTGACGACCAATCTTGCAATGCAGGAGGGCGATAATGTGGACGACTTATTTGAAAATGAAGGCGCCAATATCTGGATAGGCAAAAATGTCACCTTCACGGACAACACCGCCGCCGGACTGGGAGGGGCCATCCATCTGATGGAAGACCGTCTTCTTCTGATTGGCTCCGGAGCCTTCTTTGACGGCAATATGGCCGGGGAAGAAGCCAACGACATTTTTGCCGAAGACGGCTCCGTCATCCTGGTGGACTCCGCCGCGGACGATGTCACCGTCATCAACAGCGGCATTTCCGACGCGGACTACTACTCCCTTGACGACGGTCCGTGGACGCGCGGTTCCGCCACGCTGGTGCAGACGGGCAGCGGCGGCCTGCTCTACGGCGGCCGGGACACGGAAGACAACGGATTCGGAGGAACATTCATCCAGGATTCCGGAGCCGGTTCCCTGATCGTGGGCCATCTGGCTGAAGTGGATGGCACCCTGGTCATGGAAGGCGCGCAACTGGGCGTTGAAGGCCTGACGGACTATGAAATCAACGGAGGAGGAGTTATTCTGACGGAGGATTCCACCCTGGCCGGCGACACGCTGGAACTCAACGGAAACGCCGTGATTGAAATGGGCGAGGGATCTTCCCTCCTCCTCAATGGCATCGCGTTCAACGGCCATTCCTCCATCAAGCTCTGGAATGCCGGTGAAACGGGCGACGGAAGGGACCTCACCCACACCGCAGCCGGAACTTCTTCCGTAGACAACGTCACCATCACCGGAGCCGATGTCAGCGAACTGCCCCTGTTCAACTCCGCCTTTGTCTCCACTAACGCCGCACTTCATGAAGACGGAACCATCCGGTTGACGCAGAACATGCACGGAGTAGCCGCCCCCATGCAGGGATATTCCGGAAACGTCTCCGGCGCGGCAGCCGGCATGGAACAGGCCCGGACGGGAGTCCGGGACGGTTCAGCCGCACACAGGTTCTTTGAAACCCTCCTGGGAACCTCCAGCGCGGACGCGGCGGCAGCCATGATTCAATCCGTCAGCGGTGAAACCGTGGTCAACGCGGCGTGGGCCTCCAATGACGCCCTCAAGGGCTTTGCCGCCCTGGGCAGGACGCAGGGAGCCATTTCCGCCGCCCAGGGGCTGAACGCTCCGGCGGCGAAGCCGGTCCAGTCCGCAGACGCGAAGGGCTCCCCCATCGCCATGGCGCCGGTGGCCTCAGGCCGCGGCTCCGTATGGGTGGGCGGACTGGGTTCCTGGACGGACCAGAGCGCACGGAGCGGCATCGACGGCTACAAATACGACGCAGGCGGCTATGCCGTGGGCGCGGACTGCAAGCTCTCCTCCTCCGCCCTGGCTGGGGTAGCCATCGGCCAGTCCTACGGGACCTTCCAGGACAAGGGAGGGTTGTCCAGCTATGACGCGGATTCCTTCATGGCCATGCTTTACGGCCGCTACACGCCCGCCGGGGCTTCCAAGCTGGCCCTGGACGGTTATGCCGCCTTCGGCACCACATCCTTTGACGGAAAGGCCCGCATGGCGGACACCTCCGCCACCGGGAAATTTGATTCCGACTCCTTCGGAGCCGCCGTCTATGCCACCTGGACGGAACAGCTCCGCAGCAAACTGGTCATCGCGCCGTTTGCCGGGCTGGAATTCATGACCGGGAAGACGGACAGCTTCTCCGAACACGGAGACCTGGCCCGGACCTTCAGCGGAGCACGCGCCCAGAACTGGACGCTGCCCGTAGGCGTCACTCTCTCCCGCACCTATGCGGCAGGCGCCAAAACCACGCTGACGCCCAGCGTGACGGTTGCCGTGGCGCAGGACCTCAGCCGCCTCAACCCCAAGGGAACCGTCAGCAGTGAGCTGGGAACCTGGACGGCGCGCGGCGTTAACGTAGGCCGCACCGCCCTGCGCGTCAACGCAGGGGTAAGCGCTGCCTTCGGCAGCAGATGGGGAGCCCGCATCGGGTACTCCCTGGAAAGCAGGGCCGGGCTGACGGCCCAGGGAATCAACGGCTCCGTCAGTTACTCATTCTAACGGGCGTTCCTATTCCAGTCTCCCCGGTTCCCCACGGGACCGGGGAGGCAACCCTCAACCCTTCTCTTCATGCCTTCTTCAACAATAATCCGCCCCATCCTGACGCTGGGCTGTGCGGTCCTGCTGGCCTCCTGCGGCGGCAGCTCCGGCAAATCGGACTCCTCCGGAGTCCAGCCCCCGCAAACACTGGAAACAGGCTCCGTCATCAGCATGACGGACGGCCATGGAGTCTCCTACAAAATCATCTCCCCCACTATGCTGGAAACGGGGAACGGCCGCTTTTCCGGAACGTACTCCTATGCGCCGGGTCCGGCTTCCGCCCGGTTCTCCATGACGCTGACTGACGGAGGGGAACATCCCTCCACCATCACCAGCTCCGGAGAAATGACCTTTACTTCCGCAACGGAGGGCTACTACTCGGCAACCAAATATGAATCCACCGTTCTCTCCCCGGAAGGAATGGGCGGCCCCTTCAAAATCTCCAAATAGAAAAATTTCCCGGGAAAGTATGAATTGTTGATTAGGAACCGCTTCCTGTTGAGGGAAGCGGTTCCGCTTTAACCGGACAGACCTTTTATGGCGGCCGCCTCCGGCATGAATGCGCCGGCGTCCGCTCATTCCTGCCGGGCAGGCTAATCCGGCCATACCGCTTGCCAGCCGCCTGTGAAACGGAGGCAGTCATAAAAAAACCGCTTTCCCACCAGGGAAAGCGGTTACTATTTAAAAGGGAGCCATTATTCCCCGCGCCGGAGAACGGCGCCATTGCTGGCATTCGTGGCGAGGTGGCGGTAACGGCTCAGCCAGGAGGAGGAAACCTTGTTGTACGTGGGCTGCCAGTCCGCACGGCGGCGTGCAATCTCATCCTCGCTCAAATGGGCGTTCAGCGTACGGTCCGGAATGGAATACTCAATAATATCCCCGTTCCGCAACAGGCCGATCAGGCCGCCTTCCGCCGCTTCCGGGGAAATATGGCCGATGCAGGCTCCGTGGGTGGCTCCGGAAAAACGGCCGTCCGTGATAAGCGCCACTTCCGCGCCAAGGCCCTGCCCCATGATATAGGACGTGGGGGCCAGCATCTCCTGCATGCCGGGGCCGCCCTTGGGTCCCTCATTGCGGATGACGACCACGTCGCCGGACTTCACCTTCCCGGCAAGGATGCCTTCGCAGGCTTCCTCCTGGGACTCGAAAATCACGGCGGGTCCGCGGAAGCTCATCATGTCCGGATGCACGCCGGCCTTCTTCACTACGGCGCCTTCCTGGGCCAGGTTGCCGAACAGGATCGCCAGGCCGCCGTCACGGGAATAAGCCTTTTCCAGCGGATGGATTACCGTTTCATCCGTAATGCCGCATCCTTCAACCGTTTCACCCAGCGTCTTTCCGCTCACGGTCATGGAATCCAGGTGGAGAGCCCCGGGAATCCTGGCGATCTCATGAATGATGGCGCTCACGCCGCCGGCGCGCAGGACATCCTGCATGTGGAAGCGGGAAGAGGGGGCCACCTTGCAGATATTCGGGGTGCGTTTGGAAATGTCATTGATGCGCTGGAGGTCATACTCCACGCCGGCTTCCCGGGCGATAGCCAGCGTATGAAGCACGGTATTGGAGCTGCCGCCCATCGCCATGTCGATCGCAAAGGCATTGTCGATGGCGTCACGGTTCACGATGTCGCGCGGCAGGGGGCCGTCCGCCTTCGCCATCTCCACGGCGCGGCGCGCGGTCTGCTTCCAGAACTCCCTGCGTTCCTCGGAAGTAGCCAGCAGGGAACCGTTGCCGGGAAGGGCCAGGCCGATTACCTCGCTCAGGCAATTCATGGAATTGGCCGTAAACATGCCGGAACAGGAACCGGCGCCGGGGCAGGCGCGGCATTCCAGGGAATGGAGTTCCTCCGCATTGATTTTGCCTGCCTTGAAGCGGGCGACGGCCTCAAACACGCTGTTCAGGTCCAGTACGGTGCCGTCCTCCGCCATGCCGGCGGCCATCGGGCCGCCGCTGCAGAAAATAGTGGGAATATTGCAGCGCAGGGCGCCCATGATCATGCCGGGAACAATCTTGTCGCAATTCGGAATGCAGATCATGGCGTCAAACGCGTGGGCGCTCAGCATCGTCTCCACGCTGTCCGCGATCAACTCACGGCTGGCCAGGGAAAACTTCATGCCGCCGTGGCCCATGGCAATGCCGTCACAAACGCCGGGCAGGTTGAACTCCACGGGAGTTCCTCCGGCCTTGCGCACTTCCTCCTTGATGAGGGCGGCTACCTTGTTCAGGTGAACATGGCCCGGAATCACCTCATTAAAGGAATTGCAAATGGCAATGAAGGGACGGCTTAAATCCTCATCCGTCATCCCCGTGGCACGCATCAGACTGCGGTGCGGCGCACGCTCGAACCCTGCTTTAACTCTATCGCTTCGCATAACAATATAACTGTTGCGGCGCAAGTGTATCACATGACGCAGGGAAGAGAAGTTGAATCTAGGCCAGTCTTGCAAAACGGAAACGCCTCCGTTACAGTCTGTTTGCATAAGGAAAGACTTTAGCTGTCCGGAACACCCTTCCGGACGGGGAAATGTGAACGAATCGTCACATCTAATATCGGGACACCGCCCCTTCCTTCATCGTAAAAAACAGCCATGGCAACCATTCTTATCGCTGAAGACGATCACGCCATCTCAGACCTCGTGGCCTACAACCTGGAACGCGCAGGCCACACGCCCCTGGCGGCCTATGACGGCCTGACCGCGCTGGAAGTGGCGCGCAGGGACAGGCCGGAACTGATTCTGCTGGACCAGATGATGCCCGGCATGGACGGCCACGGCGTACTGAGAGAGCTGCGCCGGGACAGCCGCACGCAGAACATTCCCGTCATCTTCCTGACCGCCAAGGCCCAGGCGGAAGACCGCATCCAGGGGCTGGAGCTGGGAGCGGACGACTATGTGACCAAGCCATTCAGCCCCAAGGAACTCGTGCTGCGCGTAGGCAGCGTGCTGAAACGGTGCGAACACACGCCGGGCAGCGTCATCGCGGAATACGGGCCCTTCACGTTTGACAAAAACGCCCTCAAATTCTACATCGACAAGGAGGAAGTGGACCTGACGGCCACGGAATTCAAGCTCATGATCTACATGATTGAACGGGAAGGCCAGACCCTGAACCGCAACGACCTGCTCAGCTGCGTGTGGGGATACAGCCACCAGGCCCAGAGCCGCACGCTGGACACGCACATGAAACGGCTGCGCCAGAAACTGGCACCCTATGCGGACTGCATTGAAACCGTCCGCAGCATCGGCTACCGCTTTACCCTGCCGGGGCGGCGTCCCCCGGAGGAAGAGGTCTAACGCTCCGGTTCCATGTCGGCCATCGACTACATCCTCATCATCCTTGTTCTGGCCTCCCTGTACCTGAACTGGCACCTGGTCCAGGTATGCCGGTCCGCCATGAAAGCCCGGAAAAAGGCCTTGCGGGACGCCCAACGCCTGCTGAAACGCGGAGAGGAAGCCCAGGAACAGGCCATCGTGGACAAACGGCGCTTTCTGGAAGCTCTGGGTGAGGCCTTCCTGCTCATCGGTCCCGCCGGGCACATCGTGCTGGCCAATACGCTGGCCAAAGAACTCTTTCAGGAAGAAAGGCTGGAAGGACGCAAAGTGGGAGCCCTGGTGTGCAACCAGGAACTGCTGGGGCATGTTCAGGAAGCCTTTGACACGGATGGCCCCGTCACCAAGGAATTTACGCTGAGCGCCGCCAACTCCCCCGGCGGAGTGCAAAACGGCATCACGGCGTGGCACCTGGACAGCGCCATCACGGACACCCCGATCAAGGAAAAACGCATCCTGCTGCGCAACGTCACGCAAAACTACCTCACCAACCAGATGCGCCGGGACTTCGTGGCGAACGCCTCCCACGAGCTGCGCACCCCGCTCACCATCATCGTGGGATATCTGGAAAACCTGATGGAAGACAATCTGATGGAGGAAAGCCCCGGACTGGCGCGCAAATTCATCGGCGTCATGCACCAGAACAGCCAGCGGCTCATGAACATCATTGAAGACATGCTCATGATCTCCAAGCTGGAATCAGGCCACAAGGCCATCCTGAAGGAACAATGGTTCCACCTCACCTCCTGCGTAGATGATGTCTTCTCCCGCCTGGACTCCATCCGGGAGAAAAAACAGGCCGCCCTGCACATGAACATTCCGCCGGACTGGGAACTCTACGGGGACCCCTTCTACTGGACGCAGGTTCTGTTCAACCTGGTGGAAAACGCTCTCAAGCAAAACACGGAACCGGGCCTTTCCGTCACTGTGGCCGCGGCCAGAACACCGGAAGCCTGCGTGATCACCGTCACGGACACGGGCGTAGGCATCCCCGCGGAAAGCCTTCCCTTCCTCTTTAACCGCTTCTACCGGGTGGAAACCCACCACTCCTCGGAAATCAAGGGAACGGGCCTGGGCCTTTCCATCGTCAAACGCGCCGTGGAGGCTCACGACGGCGCCATCACCGTCTCCAGCACTCCCCACCGGGAAACCGTCTTCACCATCACCATTCCTCTGAAACGGTTCCGGGAAGAAAAGGAGGCATAAGATTCCGATGCGGCACAGCCTGATATGATTGCTGTTGAATCCGGGAGAAAAAACAGACTCTCCAACCCGGCGGAATTGCTTCACGGTTCACGGAATGGGCGCGTGTTGCAGTTCCACTCTTTCTACACCAGGAGACAATTGAATTTTCTTTAACTGATGCTTCTTTTCATACTCTTTCATATAATCGGAAACATCAAAATTGACGATTAATTCCTCGTCATCTTTTTTCAAACTCACCCTCTCCAAAAACTTCTTATGGAAAATCCAGGTTTCCTTTCGGGTGATTTTATAACCCGGATACTTTTTTTCCAAATATTGCTCTTGCTGTTTCTGTACTTCTTCACGGGTGACAGCCTTTTTTAATACAATAGGCTTGCGTAAGGAAATCCCTTCCGGGAAATCCATCGGTTTCACGGATTTTAAGAATTTAGAGTTAGACTTCTTATTTTGTTTCTTAACTTTATCCATATACTCCGAGATGTTAAAATACAATGAAACTTTTGCGCTTCCTTCCTTCTCCCGGCATTCCAATTCAAGTACAGTATCTTGTCCTAAAATATAAATCATCGTATCTCCTATCTCATAAGAAGGAAGATGTTGTGATACATAATTCCGGCAATATTCATCAAGTTCTTTTCTTGATTTAACTCCTTTTACAGAAATGGGATTGGTCATTTCATAACCAATTCCCTCCAGTACAGAAATATTGCTTTCGACGGCATTTGAATCTGCAATGCCTGCAAAACAAAAAATCCAAGCATTAAATAGCATTAAATATTTCATAATTATTTACTGATGTTCTTTACATTGTTCCTTCAATTCTTTTTCCAAGCCACTAAGAATTTTTCTTTTAGCATTTAAAACGGCCGCTTTAGCACTTCTTACTCCAGCCGTCCCAACTTGATAATAGTCTATACCGTTATCCATCAAGTTATTCTGTTGTTTCAATTTCCATGCAGTAACAGGTTTATGATGGTGAAGAAATCTGTAAGCGTACACTAAATGGACATTTGCAAAAAATTTCCCATTTGAATTAATAAATGCCAACAATGAAATTGTATCCACTCTCACCGAAACGACAGATCCTAATTTTTCTTCCAGTAAATCTTTTGCAGCACTCTCCCAATCAATCTCCAATTCATCCTGGGAACCTGCTATGTTGGGAACCTCCGAACCAATAGGAGTGGTAAAAAACATGATACCTACTAATTCCACTCTACAAGGGTTGGTTGCATTCTTGGCAGGACCTACAGATAACATACTCAATACGAGTAAACTTGCCACCAAGTGTCATTTCATCAAAGCATATGATAGAGCAAAAAATAGATAATCCAAGAAAAAACCACTATACCTGGCAACATAAAATTAACAATAATTACATAGATACTTCTCTTCATCTACCAGACTATTGACCGTATAAGTTTGAATAATCTCAAACCATGTTGATCACCAACCAGTCCAGAAAAGACGATTATTCTATGTAGATAGAAAGAATCACGCTATTCAATATCCAGCCTGAGTCTCCGCATAACGAACCAGCGCTTTTTTGTCTCCCAGATGCTCGGCTACTTTCAGACCTATTTCCGCCATCTTCTTCCGTACGGAAGCTTTGTCTACTTCCTTCAACCATACCGTCAGGAAGGTATCGGCCCGGGCCGACAATTGCTTGTCTTTCCATAAATCAAGCACCTGCCCATAAAACCCTAGAAACTGCAATGCCGTTTTTTCATGACTCAAGAGCGAAGGAAGCGCCTTTTCCAGCACAGCGCAGGTTTGTACCCTCACCTTCCGGTCGATTTTGTTCTCTTGGTAAAATTTCAGCCAGTTTTTGAAAAAGATTCTCTTGGTTTTCACCCCATAAGGCAACTTTCCAGCCATATCCGGAATATCTTTCCGGGCTAAAGCACAGAAATTGCGCATATACGCGTCTACAGAATCCCATGATTCATTTTGCGCCAGCAATCTTGGATAAACGGCATAGCCATTCGCCTTTTTCCAATCAAGCCCCAGTTCATTCTTCATGAAATACTCCCACAGAGTGGGATTTCCGGGAAAAGCCTCCTTGAATTGTTCCAGCAAAGCCAATTTATCTTTCTCCGCCAGGCGGACATTCCTTCTCATCAAGGCCTGCCATGCGGGATAATTGGAGGCATTCCGTCTTAATGCCTCTTTCAGCAGTGCTTCCGCCTTCTGTGGATCGGCAGCCAGCAGGGATAAATAATAACAGAGATTGGATGCAGCGGCATCCTTCCCCTTCCAAAAACGGGGGAGCTCTGTAATCGTGGAAACGGAACCTTTCCACGGTCCGCCGGACCCGCCTTCCGACCATATCCAGCCATAAATGTTATTTCCTATCTTCCATTCTCCGTCTGCCCCCTTCCACACAAAGGCGCAATGCCCTGGCTGGCCGATTGTGTAGGAAGGAATCCCCTTCGCCTTCACAAACCCGGCCGCCCCTTTGGAAACGGCGCCGCACACACCCCCATACTCCACGTAAATTTGCAAAGAAATAGGTTTATGATCGTAGAACGCTCCACCGGCATGCACGCTGATTCCCTGCTTATTCTTCATCCGGTAGGGGATCAGACCGCAACAGGCATACCCTGCGTTCCCCGCCTTGATCTTCTTTTTGCCAGCCAGGTAATCCTGTGCCCAGGCAAGCTCCTCAATACTTTCCCTGCCCCGGAAAAGAATGCCGAATTCCCACGGTTCCAGCGTAATGAACTGCGGAAACAGTTTTTTCTCCGCAAAAGCCTTTTTGTAAAAATCATACCGGGCTTCGCATGCCTCCGGCTCCCGGGACGTAGAAACCAACGCCGCACCCAATGCCATGTTGAGACCAACTCCGGAAAGCTCTTTCCCTTCCTTCACCCAGATATTCCGCAATACAGCCAGCGTATTCTTTCCCGAGGCCTTGGCAAACGCCAGTTTTTCAAACACCTCCGGGTGATTCAGCAACCATTGCACAAATTCCTTGTCCTTCAATTCATGAAGGATGTAAGTCCTTTCCTTCCCCACCAACGCAAAAAAATGGGCCATGTAGCAAGCCTGCGCCACCTCCCGGTCCTTCAACAGAGATTCCACGGAAAACGTTTTTTCCGCCTCCAATTTCTTTTGAACATATTGCCGGCACAGCCCGGCAATATTCCGCACATCCCCTCCTTCCACCTGCCATGCCAGGCGCTGATGGGACAAATCTCCAGCAACAACCGCTGGCAAGAAGAACAAATAGAGGAATAAGAGTTTAAACATAAATAGGCTAAATAAGAAAACTATCTATGAGGATATTTTTTACCAATTATTTTCTGCGCTTGGGAAAACCCTTGTACAAGTAGGAAGCTTGAGGAACTCGTCCAATTGTTCTATCCAATAAATCAGGAATTTCATCATCACCATATCCCGCCAATTTAAGATATCTTTTCACCTGTACAGCTTTAGTCGGATAAAATTGGACTAACATTCCTACAAAATCCTCTTCCATATTATTGATGATTGAATTCAATTTTCTTTGTCTCCCAATTCTAACATTCATGTAATTACAATATTTTGTAAATCTATCTCTATCCTGCCTAAGATCCATGTTATATAAATATAAAAATCTATTATATTTATATGTATAAAGAAAAAGAGGATTTAATTCTTGTCGAAATTGATTCAATATCATGGATGAATATAACAGAAACAATTCTCTCATCACAAGTGCCTCGTCATGAAGTTTTGTTCCGTTAGATTTTCTAATTTCTTTCGGAAAAAATGATAAAATCATTTTTTCCTTCACTTCATAATCAAGATCAGAATTTTCGCATAGCCATTCTCCATTACTTTCTACAGTGTCATCAATAAAGGGAACTGCGGCAACCAAATAAAAAAGCCACATCCCTTTTTGCAAATCATTTTTTATATCAGGCAGTATTTTATTAGCTTGTTCATAAAATTTAAAAATATCCCCCTGCAGGGCCGATTTTTCAGCGTTTGATAGTAGGAGATATAATTTTTCATTAGTTTCATGAAGGAGAGGTTTTTTTAAAGAACTATCAAATATTTTGGCCTCGCTTACAGTCGAAAAAACTAAAATAAAACATGATAATATATATATTACTTTCATAACAGATTGTTTGACTAACTGAATTATTATACTTACAGATCAATCATCTCTCGTTCCTGTATCTATATGAATGGCGTCCCCTGCTGTACTTCTTTCAACAGAACATCCAAATTTACAAATTTTAACTTTGAAATTCTTCAACTCATCTATACGATTCCCATCATAACTTTCATCAAATGTTTGAATATACACTACATCACCGATTAAACAACAATCTTTCCCATTGACAACAGTGTAAAACCCGCAACGCCAAAAATAAAATAATGGCAATGGAAGATTTTGGAATAATAATATTGAATTTTCCCGATGTTCCTTCGGTGGATATACTCCAATTAAATCACTCATATGTCCATTATACTCATCAATTCGTTGTGGATTTGGATTAGGCATATGAGGAGCCAATCCTTCAGGAAGATCTTCAGGTTTATCCAATGATCTTTCTATAAAGTTTATATTTGAAAAGCTCACCGTCCGCGGCTGAAAGACTAAAGCTAAATGAGTGGAAGCCCCAACTTCATTCACTTTCCCATCACGGGGACCATCAGGACTCCGTTCAGAAAGATTTATCCCTTCTATTTTGTTTGGTACCAGAACATTAAATTTTTTTGGCTTGGGCTTATCGTCCAAATTAGTTTTAACTTCCACACTTACCTCTCCTTTGATAACAGGATCCTTTTTAGCCGTTAAAACAGCTTTAAATTTATCCTTTTCATTAATTGTTAGTATTGCCCATTTTTCACTTTGTTCGGAAAGTTTCCATTCTATCTCATCCTTATTAACAAGAGAAAGTAATTTTCCCTCCAACTCTAAATCCACTTCTTCTCCAATTCCAATATCTTCTCGTTTTTGATCTTCCTCTCTATCAAGATCAAAGATCATACATTCAGCAGAATACTTGCGTGTCTTCGAACTGATATATAAATCCCTCCCTTCGTCCTCTAAATCTCCATCTTCTGCAAACCCTAAAGAAAATGCTCCAATTGCCATGAAGAAAAAATTTCCCCACATGAATAACTGTCCTGACCGTTTCATAGAAGTATAGGTTGTAGTACGTTATACAAAAAAATCAGAATTCAGGCACAAAGTCAATGATTTTAGAATAAAATTGAGACAATATTGGATTCGCCAGGAACATGAGGACGAGAAAAAGGAGATTTACCTTAGGCTGAAGAATATGATGCCCACATTAAGCAATCCGCAAAACTCCATCTCAATCCGCTTGATTACGATATTGATAAGCTCAATTCTAAATAAATTGACAGCATGACAGAGAGCGTTTGGCAGTTCATTGAATCTCTCCTATATTTCTCCAACAAAGCATTACAATTTCTTTTCCTAAAATGATTTGCTACGTTTAAACTCCTAAATTAGACCAGATAACTCTATTTTCATTTGTTTAAAGAAAAAGAGAAGATTTGTTCTTTACCGAACTCTATTACTTTCTTTAGATGTTTGCGTTTATGTTAGGAGTTGCTCAAAGTGAACTAGACTTTCTCCGAATTTCCCATGCTCAGTTCCACATCTAATCTTTCACTTCGGAACGATATAATCTGACAGCAATCGTGCGAAGGGGAATGGAGTGCGGGGGATGAGCGGAAAACCTTCTTTTACGGATTGGGAGGGAGACGACACCAGCATCGCTTCATCATCTTGACCTGTCCTTTTATTCCCTTATGCAGAGCACCAGCAACCCGCCTCACAAAACAATGGAATAAAGACACATGCTGTATTTTTCTCTTCACTAAAGATATTGTTTTTTGTGTTGGAAAGTTTCCTTTTAGCCAACGCTGATTCCATTGAAAAGAAAAACGGCGTCCTTCCGCTGGACGGAGGACGCCGGGATTTTCCGGAAATCGGATAGACTGCCAGTTTGAGCAGCGAAGCGCACAAACCTTAGGACTTGTAACGCAAACGCTTCTTGTGACGGTTCTGACGCATGCGCTTGCTGCGCTTATGCTTGTTGATTTTTGCTTTACGGCGTTTTTTGAGCGATCCCATGATTGTGGTTCGTTTGTTGTTTTACTGTGGTGAGAAAAAAGTTAGTAGACCAGCTTGTTGAGCGGGTATTCAATGATGCCTTCCGCGCCGAGGGCCTTGAGCTGCGGAATGATATCCCGGACGACGGATTCGTCAATAACCGTTTCCACGGCCAGCCAGCCTTCTTCCGCCAGGTGGGAGATGGTGGGGCGGCGCAGGGACGGCAGGGCTTCCACGAGGCCATTGAGGGAAGCGGCGGGGAGGTTCATTTTCAGACCCACTTTCCGGCGGGCTTCCAGAGCGCCCCTGAGCATCATGACCAGGCTTTCCAGCTTCTGCTTTTTCCATTCGTCCTGCATCGTTTCCCGGTTCGCGATGAACTGGGGATAGGAGGTCATCAAGGTGTCCACGATGCGGAGCTTGTTGGCCTTGATGGAGCTGCCCGTTTCCGTGATGTCCACAATGGCGTCCACCAGCTCCGGCACTTTCACTTCCGTAGCGCCCCAGGAGAATTCCACATGGGCCTTGATGCCCTTTTCCTGAAGCCAGCGTTCCGTGATGCCCACGCCTTCCGTGGCGATGCGCTTGCCCTGCAGGTCTTCCGCACAGGTGATAGGGGAGTTTTCCGGAACCACCAGCACCCAGCGGGTGGGCTTGGAAGTGGCCTTGGAGTATTGAAGGTCCGTCAGCACTTCCACGTCCGCGCGGTTTTCATAAATCCAGTCGCGTCCGGTGATGCCGCAGTCGATGAAACCGTCATTGACGTAACGGCCGATTTCCTGGGCGCGGATCAGGAAGAGTTCCAGATCGTCGTCGTCACAGGTCGGGCGGTACCCGCGGCTGGACACGTATACATTGTAGCCGGCCTTGCGGAACAATTCCACGGTGGAGTCCTGCAAACTGCCTTTGGGAAGTGCTATTTTGAGTTTCTTCGACATGATGGGACGGGAATGAAAACCCACGCGGGCCTCATTGTCAAGTTTAGAACCGAATCCGGCCCATTTTACCGGGCCATGAGCCGTTCAATGTCATCAGGCAGCAGCGGCACGTCCCCCAACAGGTCAATGTTTTCCTTTTCCCCGATCAGGATGTCGTTTTCCAGGCGGATGCCGATGCCTTCCTCCGCTATGTAGATGCCCGGCTCAATGGTGAAGACCATGCCCGGCAGCACGACGGGGTTGGTTTCCCCCACGTCGTGCACGTCCAGCCCCAGGAAGTGGGAGCAGCCGTGCATGTAGTATTTCCGCACGATGGGAGGATCGGACGGTTTTTCCGCCACCTGCGCGGGCGTGACAAGCCCCAGCTTGACGAGTTCTCCGGCAGCGAAGACGCGCACCAGGCGCTCATATTCCGATTTCAAGATGCCGGGCCTCAGGACGCTTTTGGCATAGGTCATCATGTTCAGCACGCTTTCATACACGGCGCGCTGGCGTGGGGTGAATTTTCCGTTCACGGGAACGGTGCGGGTCATGTCGGAGTTGTAGTTTCCGTATTCCGTGCCTATGTCCATGAGCACCAGGCCGCCGTCCTCGCACCTCTTGTCGTTCTGGATGTAGTGCAGCACGCAGGTGTCCTTTCCGGAGGCAATGATAGGAAGGAAGGAGAATTTGCGCGGCCCCCGGCTGATGAATTCGTTAGCCAGAAAGCCCTCGATCTGCCATTCCCCCACCCCCGGCCTGATGAACCGGAGCAGCGCCCGGAAGCCTTCATTGGTAATGTCACAAGCCTTCCTGAGCGCCTTGATTTCCTCCGGCTTTTTGATCTGGCGCATCTCCGCCATGATTTCATAAACGTTTTTCAGAACCGCATCCGGGAATTTTTCCTTCAGTTCCTTGGTCATGCGGGCATTGCGCGTTTCCACCGGGCAGGTGCAGCGCGGATGCTGGTTGGCTTCCACAAAGACCATGGTGGCGGCCGGAACCAGGGTATCCAGCAGCGTATCATATTCATTGGTCCAACGCACGTCCCGGATGCCGCTCAATTCCCTCGCCTGATCCTGCGTGAGACGGGCTCCTTCCCAGATGGCGATCTGTTCATTCGTTTCACGCAACAGCAGGATTTCATCCCAGCCGTCCTCCCGGATGGTCATGATAAGGACGGTTTCCTCCTGGTCAATCCCGGTGAGGTAAAAGAGGTTGGCATTCTGGTGCAGGGCGAAGGTGCCGTCCGCATTCGTGGGGAACACGTCGTTGGCATGCAGGATCAGCATACTGCCGGCGGGCAGGCGGGAAGCCAGTTCCGCACGATTGCCGGCAAAAAAGGAGGAAGGTAGCGGCTCGTATCTCATACCGACAGCATGCTCCGCTTTTCCAGCTTGTCAATCATGCATCCGGACACGAAACGGCCTTCCTGCGGTTCATATTAAGTTCTTGCGGCCCGGCATTCTTTTGTTCATTCTGGGCTTTATGCTTTTCCGTGCTGTTTTTTCCGCCGCAGCTATTCTTTTCACGGGCGTTTCCTGCTCCTCCGGTCCTTACCGGCCCGTTTCCCCGCTCATTACTCATGCTGCGGAGCTGAAGGAGGCGCACGGCAACCTCGGCGGCGTCTGGTGCCATCCCTCCGCCGGGCAATTCCTCTGGAAACAGCAAAGGCGGCAGTACGTTTACATTGCCCCCGTGGAAATCAGCTCCATCCGGCAGCAGTTCCCGGAGGCTTCCCCCTACCTGGCGCGCGAATTCCGGGATTCCCTGCAAAAGGAGGTTCGCCTCTTGATTGACCGCAATAATGAGAAGCCCGGCAATCATGTCCGCTGGGTGCTGAGCGACCGCCCGCACACGCCCGGCGTGAAGGTTTCCCTGGCGATCGTCCAATTAAAGCCCACGGACGTTGGGGGAAAAGTCGTGGCCCTGGGCGTGGGAATCGTCTCGCCGATTCCGGGCGTTTCCTTCATTATCAATCATTTCGCCTCTGGAGCGGTAGGGATTGAAGGCAACATCGTTTCCCTGGATAACGGGACGATCTTGAAGGAATTTTACGGGCGCAACAGGGATCCCATCAATATTTTTTCCTGCAACAGTTTTGAGGAGTTCGCCTGCGACAAGTACAACCTGGACCGTTTTGCCCGGCAGATTGCGGAAATTCTGGAGGAGGAGCCTTCCCATTCCTGATTTCCCCCGCCGGGGAAAACTCTTGATGACAATCGGGTCATGACTCGAACACCGGACATGCGGGCGCCGTCTTATCCTGCATGTACGGTGCTATTTCACGGCTCCTGCTGGCGCTGGGAACGGGATTGGTTTTTTCCTGTTCCAGTTCCCAGCACATGCCCGTTTCCCCCTTGATTACCCATCCTCTTCATGCGGATTCCAAACAGAGCTGCTTCCAGGGCGTCTGGTACAACCCCACAGAGCAGGCCATCTGGAATTCCCCGCGCCTGAAGGTGTATGTGGCCCCCATCAATATTGATTATATCAAGGCCAGATTCCCGAAGGAGGCCCCGGCCCTGGCTGAACAGTTCAGGACGGAGCTTCAGAAAGACATCCGCAGGGTGCTGGAGAATAAATCCAAACAGACCGGAGGAAGGATCAAGTGGCAGCTGGTTGACCGCCCCGCACCGGGCGGCGTGACTCTTTACATCGCCATGGTCAAGCTGAAGCCTACGGACGTAGGCGGCAATATCATGTCCGACCTGGTTTCCCTGGCGTCCCCCCTTCCGGGCACTTCCCTGATCCTCGGCAATTTCATGAGCGGGGACGTAGGCATTGAAGGGCGCCTGTCAGACATGCGCACAGGCACCAGCATCATGGAGTTCAAGGCCTACAATACGGACCCCATCACGCTGTTTTCCGTGAAGGAGTTCGAGCGCTTCGCCTTTGACCAGCAGAATTTGCAGCTTTTCGCCAGCGGAATTTCCGCCATTTTCAAGGGCGGACCTTCCAGTTATATTCCCAAGACGGGGGAAGTTGACCTGGACCCGTTTTAAGCGGCTTTTCCGGCTGATTCCTCCTTGTTCTTTTTTTCAGGATCATAGAAGGTGCATTCCTGCACCGTCTGCCTGGTTTTAAAGGCATAGACGAAGAAGGCGACGCCCACCAGCACGAGGAAGACGGAAAGGAACTGCCCGCGGGTCAATCCCATGGAGAAGGGGGAGTCCGGTTCCCGGTATTCCTCGCAAACGATTCTCCCGACAGCATAGAGAATGGCAAAGATGCCGCAGAACACGCCATTCCAGGCACGCGGGAATTTCACCCGGATGAACCACAGAACGGCAAAGAGAAGCACTCCTTCCGCAAATGCTTCATACAACTGGGAAGGATAGCGCGCATGGTCCTGCATCATCTGCCCCACGATTTCCTTGATGGCGGGCGTATCCCTCACCCGGTCGGTCACCCAGGCGGCAGTCATGCGGTCCGGCACGGTTATTCCGGATAGGGAAAGCTTGTCCAGCAATCCGGGCGTTTCATAGATGCGGGAGGCCACGCGGACGAACAAGTCCGGGTCCTGGGACAGTTCCGCCGGAAAGATCATTCCCTGGGCGGATCCGGGCGATACAATGCGCCCGTACAGTTCCCCATTGATGAAGTTGGCCATGCGCCCGAAGAAGAGCCCTACGGGGGCCACAATGGCCAGCCCGTCCAGCAGGGCCACCCACTTGACGCGGTGCTTCCACGCGTAGTAGAACGTGTACAGCCCCACGCCGATCATTCCTCCGTGGCTGGCCATGCCCCCTTCCCATACCCGCAGGGCCATGAGAGGGTCCGCCAGGAACTGGGACCAGCCGTGGTTGGGTATCTGGTAAAAGAGCACGTATCCCAGCCGTCCGCCGATCAGGACGCCGAAGATCGCCACATAGGTGACAAAGTCCGCCAGCCTGTCCTGCGGAATGGGATACAGCTTCCGGCGGGACAGCCAGGAGAGCAGAAAGTATCCGCCGATGAAGCCCATCAGGTAGGCCACGCCATACCAGCGCAGGGCAATGGAGTCCGTCACCTGCCAGATGACGGGGTCCAGGTCGTGTACGTAAGCGGTCAAATTCATGGGCGTTCCTTTCAGGGCAGATAATGGGTAAGGGCTTCCACGGCTTCACGGTCCAGGGCGCGCACCAGCGCCACCGTCAGTTCCACCGCCGCGCGGTAGTCCCGCAGGTCCAGCACGCCGTTATGGGCATGAATGTACCGGGTGGGGATTCCCAGCACGATCGTGGGAACTCCCCTGCCGGAGAGATGAAGGGCCGCCGCATCCGTTCCGCCGGAACGGCGCACCGTCAGCTGGAAGGGGATGCCTGCATCCGCCGCCGTTTTCTCGGCCAGGGCGGCCAGACGGGGATTGGTGATGGCCGTAGGGTCAAACAACCTGATCTGCACGCCGCCGCCCAGGGCTCCCTGGGAATCCGCCACGGTAAAACCGGGGATATCGTCCGCGGGGGGGCCTTCCAGCACGATCACGCAATCCGGGCGCATGGCGACTCCGGCCGTTTTCGCGCCACGCGTCCCCACTTCCTCCTGCACCGTGGCGGCGGCAATCAGTGTATTGGGGTGTCCTTCCCGGCACAATGTCTTGAAGGCCTCTATCATCACGGAAAGGCCGGCACGGTTGTCAAAGGCCTTGCCCATGACCCGGAACGGATTTTCCAGAGGCGAGAATGCCGCGTCCGGCACCACGGGATCACCCAGATGAATGCCGAATTCATTTTTCACCTGTTCCGCGCTTTCAGCGCCCACGTCCACAAACAGGGCTTCCATGCTCATGACGCTGTTGCGCTGGCCTTCCGGCAGAAAATGGGGAGGCTTGGAACCGATCACCCCCTGAACGCTGCGGCCTGAACGCGTTTTCACCAGAACACGCTGGCTCAACAGGGTATGCGGCCACCAGCCGCCTATCCCCACCAGTTGAAGAAAGCCGTTTGCCGTGATGTTCTGTACCAGGAACCCGATTTCATCCATGTGGGCGGCCAGCATCACGCGGGGGCCTGAATCGCCATTGGTGCAGAACAGGCTTCCCGAACCGTCGGAGGAAAATTCCCCGCATCCTTCAAGTTCCTGCGCCACAAGGTTCCGTACTTCATCCTCATGCCCTGAAATACCGTGGGCTTCTGAAAACTTTTTCAGCAGATCCGAATCAATCGCCATGGGCCGAGCATGTGAAAACACCCCTTCCAGGTCAAGCCCGCAGCCATGCCGCATGATTTTTTCTTGACCGCACGGGGGGAACCTCCGGATTGAGCCTCATCCTGCGCAACACCCGTTACATGGAAAGAAACAAGAGATTTTTGCTAGCCACAGTTCGGTTTTTGGTGTAACTAATCAGGGAATCGAATTGTGCTATGAAATCCATCCTTAACACTATCACGGCCATGCTGGCTGCGGTGCTTTTCATTCCTGCGGCATCGGCGCAAACCACCAGCAATCCCAGAATGCAGGTGAAGGTCACGTTGGAAAAGCTGTCCCTGTACATGCGCCAGTCCCCCAATGTCATGACCCAGGACGATCCCCGGCCGCTCCCGAAGCCGAAGAGATGGGCGGATTTTGAAATGCCCTTCAAGGTGGAAGCCGCTCCCGTGCCCAAGTCCGGCTACATTGATTCCCTGACGTTCAAATTCTATATTGCCGTAGTCAACCCGGACCGTGCCCGCCAGTACCTGAAACTGTACAAGGAAGTAAAATACGTCAATGTTCCGGTAGGGGAAGCCACGTATGCCTCCGTCTATCTCTCCCCTTCTTCCGTCAAGCGCATCACCGGTTCGGAAGGCGGCAGGGGCAAGTGGGTGAAGTACCAGGGCGTGGTGGTGGAATACAATGGCAAAATCGTCGCCACTTATTCCTCCGAACGCGGCAAGATGGAAAAATGGTGGACCATCCAGTCCCCCAGCATCGTGGAAACCTCCTATTATCCCCTCCTGAACAAGGATGAAACGCCCTTCTCCGTGTACTGGTATGACCGTTATCCGGAAATCATGAGGCCCAACAGCCAGCAGGCGGCTCCCAGCCCGGCCCCGTTCGGCACGCCCACGGAAGCTCCGGCTGCGGACGGCGAATAAAGCCCCATCAACATTTTTCTCATCTCATTTTTTATTTAACAGAAATCACCCATGGCTAATTCACGACAAATCGTCGCATTAAACGTAGGTTCCCAGAGAGTTTCAATGGGCGTCTTTTCCAAGACCTCCAAAGACGCCCTTATCCTGGACCGCTATGCTACGCGCCTCGTAGTGCTGGACCCGTCGGCGGAAGGCTTGCGCCTGACGAAAATAGGGGAGGCAATCGCCGACCTCGTCCAGGAACTCAATGTCAAAGGCAGCGTTGCCAACTATTCCGTTTCCGGGCAATCCGTTTTCATCCGCTTCGTCAAGCTTCCGGCCCTGGACGATACCGATGTGGAACAGCTCATCCGCTTTGAAGCCCAGCAGCACGTCCCCTTCCCGCTGGATGAAGTGGTGTGGGACTACCACCTCCTCCCCGCCAAGGGCCTGGAACGGGAAGCCGTCCTTGTAGCCATCAAGGCGGAAGATCTGGATTCCCTTAATGACGAAATCGTCTCCCACAACCTTTCCACCGGCAAGGTGGACTGCGCGCTGACCTCCCTGTACAACGCGTATGTGGACAGCTACCCGGATGAAAAAGAGCCGGTGATGCTCATCGACATCGGCGCCAAGTCCACGGACCTGATTTACAGCGAACAGGGCCGCTTCTTCACCCGCAGCATTTCCGCGGGCGGCATCTTCGTCACTTCCGCCATCGCCCGGGAATTCAACGTTCCCTTCATGGAGGCGGAACGCCTGAAGACCACCAGCGGCCTCGTTTCCATGAGCAACGGACAGACGGAGGGGCTGGATCCCGCCACGGCCAACCTGGCTACCGTCATCCGCACGGCCATGACCAGGCTGGCTTCCGAAATCCAGCGCACCACCAACCATTACCGCGCCCAGATGAACGGAAGCGCTCCCGTGAAGGCCTACCTGTGCGGCGGCGGCGCGTCCCTGCCCTACACCAAGGAATTCCTGGAAGACAAGCTGGGCATTCCGATTTCCTTCTTCAATCCCATGCACAACGTGGGCGTGGGTTCCGGCGTGGACGTGAACACCATCTCCCGTGAAGCCTTTATCCTGGGCGGCCTGATCGGCACCGCCGTCAACGCCATCGGCAGGGCTTCCCTCAACATTGACCTGGAACCCACGGCAATTGCCAAAAAGCGCGCCAACCAGAAGAAGATGCCCGCCATCATCGCCGGAGCCGCCATCGCCGTTCTCGGCGCCGCAGCCTATGCCGTCACCGGATATATGGGCGTGCAGAAGGCGGAGGAAACCCTCGCCGGCGTGCACCCCACCGTCACCTCCATCAAGTCGGAGCAATCCGCCCTGCGCCAGAAGGAACAGGAGCTGAAAAAACTGGACGCCACCCTGGCCTCCTACCAACAGCTCACGCTACAGCGCTACGGATATGCGGACATCATCAAGCACCTGCTGGAACAGTCGGAACACAAGGATTATCCCTACTGGTTCACGGACTTCGAACCGCTGGCCCACTTCAATCCGGAGGATACCACCCAGATCACAGGCTACTCCGTTATCAAGGATTCCTTCACGTCGGATAAAAACACGTCCCTGGTGGACGACATCAGGATGGAATCCTCCGCGAACACCTCCAGTGAAGATGAACCGTCCGTTTACAGCGTTAACGCCGTGCGCCTGACCGGGTTTGTCCGGCGCAGTCTGGGCGGCCAGAGAATCATCCAGGACCTTCAGGCAAAAATAGACGGGAACAAGGAATCCCTGTTCACCTTCAAGCCCGGAGACGTAAAGCTGGAAGCCCGCCAGATCATGGAGCTGGGAGCCAAGGACGCCAAGGTAGACGCAGCGGCAGGGGCCTTTGTCCCCTTCAAGCTGGTGCTTCCGTTAAAAACTCCCATTCCCGTGAACTTTAACAAATAAGATTACCCAACCCGAACAAGACATATTTTATGAGCAATTGGATTACAGACAACAAGCCCGCCGCCATGGTGGCGGGCGTGGGGCTTCTCTTATTCCTGGGGTTATCCGTAACTGGGTACATCGTCAATTCCAAACGCAGCGAGCTGGACAAGAAAATCAGCGTCGCCTCCAAGGAGATCAAATCCGCCAACGCCGCTGAAATCACGCCGAGCCGCGCATCCAATGAGGAGCTGGAAAAGGAACTGAACCGCTATGCTAAGGCGGTCACCAGCCTGGAAACGGCATACAAGCCCTTCCTTGCTTCCTCCGCGCTGGTTCCCACCACGCCCACGGCATTCCAGAATGAACTGAAAACGTTCAGGGACGCCCTGATCGCCTCCTGCAAGAAAAAGAACATCCTGATCACGGACACTTCCTCCTGGCTTGGCTTCCAGGTTTACAGCACCCAGGCTCCGTCCGTGCAGGCGGCCTCCACGCTGGGCTTTGAATTGAAGGCCGTCAACAGCCTCGTCAACAAGCTGACGGACTGCGGACTGTCCAAATTCATCAAGGTGTACCGTCCCCAGCTCCCCATTGAAAATCCGGCGAACAATCCGGAAGAGGACGCTGACGAGCCCAACCAGGCACCCTGGACTCCCATGCCCCTGGAAATCGCCTTCCAGGGCAACCGGGAAAGCGTGCTGAAAGCCATGAACGCTATTACGGACTCCCAGGATTACCTGTTCACGGTTAATTCCATCCGGATCCGCAACGAGCGTATGATGCCTCCCCCCATCGCCAATCCGGCAGCGGCCAAACCTGCCGCCGCCCAGCCCGCTGCGGGAGCGGCATCCCTGACGCCGGCTGATGAAGCGGCTGCGCCCGCAGCACCGGCCATCCAGCAACTCATCAAACCTTACATGGGCAAGGAGCAAATCTTTGTCCAGGTCTCCCTCAACCTGGTCCACTTCAACCAGCCCAAGGCACAGGAACCGTCTGAAGATTAATTACGGCAACCAACCGCAGCAAATACTTTCAACATGTCTGAAAAACAAAACTACGACAAAATCCTGCTGGCCTCCGGCATCGTCCTGGGCCTGGGGGTAGCCGTCTATGGTACGGTGACCCTTCTGGGACTGAATGACAAGTACAAGTTCACCACGCAGGTTTCGGAAAAGGCGATTGAACCTCCTCCCGGCATCAAGAAAGCCGCGGAAGTCAATCAGGAGCTTTCCGCCTCCCATGAGCTCAAGCCCATTGCGCAGGAAACGCAGCAGTACGTGGGCTTCGTAGCTCCCAATCTCTGGATCAAGGAAGGGGGAATGGAACCCTTTGACATTATTTCAGGACCTCCCATCCACGGCAACATCCCGAACAAATGGTTCCTGGACAACGGTCTGGAAAATGAGTTCGTTTACTCGGACGTCCTCACCCGGGACCCTGACAACGACGGATTCACCGTACAGGAGGAATATGAGGCTAAAACGCATCCCAATGATCCGAACAGCCACCCACCCCTCGTCAACAAGCTCTTTGTGGACGAAATCAAGCAGTTCGGCTTTTACCTGGCCTTCACGCAGTCGGACGGCAATGACTTCACCTTCAAGGGCATGAACCGCGCCAGGCAGGAGCTTTGGAGAAACATTGTCCAGCCCAACGGCAAGTTCGGCACCCGCAAGAACACGAAAGACGAACCCAGGTTCGAGCTTGTCAGCGTCGCCAGCAAGGAATTCAAGAACCCCAGCCTGGACATGGTGGAAACGGACGAGGAAGCCGTCGTCAAGGATTTAAAGCCGACCAAAAACGGCCAAACCTACACCATCAGGCGCGGCACAAAATACGTCATTCCAATCATTGATAAGAAAGTAAACCTTACTATCGCCGCCGGCCCCGAACGGGATACCAGCTTTGAAGTGGAGGAAGGCGCCGACTTCCAGATCCCGGGAGACACCAAACAGACCTATACGCTGAAAACCGTTGATAATGCTACGCAGACCGTAACCATTGCCAACAAAACCACTGGAGAACAAACAACACTGAGCAAGAAAAAATAGACCCGGATTTAAACTTTTCTGAAAAAAAAGCTTCACAAATCCGAAAAACATGTAAAAAGAAGAACCTAACTATGGACCACGCACCACTTTATCAACCGAAGCGTTCCCTGATCGCGCTGATGGCCATTGCTGCCTCCTGCCCGTTTGCGCAGGCTGGTGATGGCGGCGCCGTCGGAACCTCCAGTGCCTTGGGATCGTCCTACGCCGGACCGGGCAGTTACTACCAGTCCGATGCAGCGCGCATAGCCATGGCCCGCCGCGAAGCGCAGACCCAGGAAGCCATGCAGCTCCTTGCAGAAGGCCGCAACCTGTACCGCGAAGGCAAGTACAAGGAAGCCCTGGACAAATACAATGCCGCTTACAACATGCTGCCCTCCGCGCCGATCAACGACCAGCGCAAGGAAGCCATCGCCAACCACATTGGCGACGCCAGCATCGCCGTTGCTCAGGAATACATCAAAGTGGGCCGCTATGACGAAGCCGACAAGCTTCTCCAGGACGCCATCAAGCTCAATCCCCGGAGCGCCAAGCTTGCCAAGCAGACGCTCGAATACATGAAGGACCCGATTCGCACGAATCCGGCGCTTACACCCGAACACGTCAAGAACGTGGAAAAGGTGAACACCCTCCTTCACATGGCCTATGGTTACTATGACCTCGGCGACTACGACAAAGCCATCGCCGAATTCAACAAGGTTCTTTCCATTGACCCGTACAACGTGGCAGCCCGCCGCGGACAGGAAACGGTCAACCGCCGCAGAATGGCCTATTATGCGGCCGCCTACGACGAGACCCGCAGCACCATGCTTGCGGAAGTAGACAAAATGTGGGAACGCCCCATTCCGATGGAAGTCCCGACGGGAGCCGACGGAGCGGACAACGCCCCGATCACGGATGTCAACGGCGCCACGGCCAACCTGATGAAGCTCAAGAGCATCATCATCCCCTCCGTCTCCTTTGAAGACACCACCGTGGAAGACGCCATCGACTACCTGCGCAAGAAGTCCATCGAACTGGACCGTACGGTAGGCCCGAACGGCGAACGCGGCATCAACTTTGTTATCAACGACTCCCAGCCCGCAGCCGTTACTCCGACAGCTCCCGCAGCTGACGACGGCGGCTTCGGCGAGGAATCAACGGACGTCACGGAAGTCGCTCCGGTTGCCGCTCCGCAGGAAAGCATCCGCACCCGCAAGATCGGCCAGCTCAAGCTGACCAACGTTCCCATGCTGGAAGTGCTCCGCTTCATCTGCAGCAACGCCGGCCTGCGCCAGAAGGTGGAAGACTATGCCGTCACCATCCTTCCTGCCGGCGGCAATGACGTGGATCTCTACCAGCGCACCTTCTCCGTGCCTCCGGGCTTCCAGTCCGCTCTCCGCACCACCGTCGGCGACGGCGGCGGCGACGTCAGCGAAGACCCCTTCGGCGGCGGCGGTGAAAGCTCCTCCGGCCTCAAGCCCATGCCCTCCATCCGCAGCCTGCTGCAAAAGAGCGGCATCAGCTTCCCGGAAGGCGCCACGGCATTCCTTGTCAACGGCAACTCCTCCCTGGTCGTTCGCAACACCTCCGGCAACCTGGACCTGATCGAACAGCTCATTGAAAACACCCGCGGCGAATCCCAGCAGGTGCGCATCATGACCAAGTTCGTGGAAGTGACCCAGGAAAACACGGAAGAACTCGGCTTTGACTGGATCGTTACTCCGTTCTCCGTCAGCAACGACCGCAGCACCTTCCTGGGCGGCGGCACGAACTACGGCACCGGCCTCGTTCCCGATGACTTCACCCAGTCCCCTGGCGGCGTAAGCGGCTGGCCCGTGAACAACAACAGCACCAATACGGACGGCAACGGCCTGATCAACGGCCTCGCCACCGGCGGCAACCGCACGGGCGACTACGCCATTGCCAAGAACTCCGTGGACAACCTGCTGAACAGCACCAACCGCACTGAAGCCACCAAGAAGAATCCGGCTCCCGGCATCATGTCCCTGACGGGCATCTATGACGAAGGCGCCTTCCAGATGCTGATGCGCGGCCTGTCCCAGAAGAAGGGTTCCGACGTTCTCACCGCTCCCAGCGTGACCGCCAAGTCCGGTGAAACCGCCAAGATTGAAATCATCCGCGAATTCTGGTACCCCACCGAATACGAACCCCCGGAACTTCCCAACAACGTAAGCAGCTGGGGCGGCGGCAACTACAATAACCGGAACAACGTTCTGGATGACCTTGTAGGCACCGAAAACCAGGCCCAGGTCACCAGCTTCCCCGTCACTCCCGCCACTCCCGGCGTGTTTGAAATGAAGCCCGTCGGCGTGACCCTGGAAGTTGTGCCCACCATTGGTGACAACAAGTACATCATTGACCTCAACTTCAAGCCCAGCATCGTGGAATTTGAAGGCTTCGTGAACTACGGCAGCCCGATCCAGTCCACCGGCGTTGGTTCCGACGGCAAGCCGATGTCCCTGACTCTGACGGAAAACCGCATTGAGCAGCCCATCTTCTCCAAGCGTTCCGTTGAAACGTCCCTGTTCATCTACGACGGCCACACCGTGGCAATCGGTGGTTTGATCACGGAAAACGTGCAGACGGTGGAAGACAAGGTGCCGATCTTCGGTGACCTGCCTCTCATCGGACGCTTCTTCCGCAGCAACTCCGACAACCACATCAAGAAGAATCTGATGATCTTCGTGACGGGACAGATCATTGACGCCACGGGCCAGCCCGTACGCGGCAACGCCCTTCCCACCGCGGCTGCTCCGGAAAGCGCACTGCCTGCTTCCGAAGGCCTGCTGCCTCCCATGTAGGCGGCGTGCATAACGTCCATATTGGAGCGGGTGAAAGGGTGAACCTTTCACCCGCTCTTTATGTCCCATACATACCCGGTTTTTCCCTTCCCTCATGAAGACGCTGATCGTGACCGGCGGAATCGCCACCGGAAAGTCCACCGCCATCCGCCTGCTGATGGAGAAGGGGGGGCCGCGCCTGCGCCTTTTTGACTGTGATGCAGAGGCAGGCAGGCTGCTGGACGGCGGCAGGCTTAGGGAGAGGCTCTCCCGCGCCTTCGGACCCGCCAGCGTGGATGAAGACGGCCGCGCGGACAGGAACTTCCTGCGGGAGCTTGTCTTCCGGAATCCGGAAAGCCGCAGGACGCTGGAAGGAATCATTCACCCCCTGCTGCACCAAGAATGTCTTGCGCAAATGCGGGCGGCACGTCAGAATGCGGCGGTAGCCGGGTTTGTCATTGACGTGCCCCTGTTTTTTGAAACATCGGCGCGCTACCACCAGGATGCCGTGTGCGTGGTGGCCGTTTCCCGGGAAACGCAGAAGACCCGCCTGGCTCTCAGGAACGGATTCCGTGAGGACATGATTGAAGCCATTCTGGCGGCCCAGCGTCCTATCATGGAAAAAGTGGCCGCGGCCGATTTCGTCCTCTGGAACGAAGGACCGCCGGACCTGCTCCGCCAGCAAATCCAAAGACTCTACCAACATTTTTTTCATGACTGAAGAACTCGACAACAAGCCCCTCCCCTCCGGAGAGGATCCGCAGGCGGCTCCCCCCAAGCCCCTTCCCGCACCGGAAGGGATTTCTGAGGAACATCCGGCTGCCGCTCCGGAGGAAAACGCAGGGGATACGGCCTGCGCTCCGGCAGTCCCGGCCCGGGCGGAGGAAGCCGCCGCTCCCGTTCCGGAACAGATTGACATCAATGAACTGCGGGAACGCCCCCTGAACGATCTTCAGGAGATGGCGGAAAGCCTCCCTATCCGGAACGCGGCCTCCCTCACCAAGTCCCAACTGATTTTTGAGCTGGGAAAGCAGCTTCTGGCAAAGGGCCATGAAGTAGTCGTCTCCGGAGTCATGGAACAGGCCAAGGACAATTACGCCATGCTGAGGGATCCGGTCAAAAGCTTCCGCACCTCTCCGGATGATATTTACCTGGGCGGCAACCTCATCAAGCCCCTGCACCTCCGCGTAGGCCAGCAGATCAAGGTCAGGCTGCGCAAGCTGCGTCCCCATGACAAGTACCTTTCCGCCTCTTCCGTCATCAGCGTGGAAGGCATCCCCGCAGAAGAGTACCGGGCGCGCAGTGACTTTGAACGCCTCACCCCCCTCTTCCCGAAGGAACGCCTCCTTCTGGAAAACAAGGAGGTCAATTCCGCCGCCATGCGCGTGCTGGACCTCATGACCCCCTTCGGCAAAGGCCAGCGCGGCCTGATCGTGGCGCCCCCGCGCGGCGGCAAAACCGTTCTTCTGAAAACAATCGCCCGTTCCATCAGGGCCAATTATCCGGAAGTGGAATTGATCGTGCTGCTGCTGGACGAACGCCCGGAGGAAGTAACGGATTTTGAAGAAACCGTGGATGCTCCGGTGTACGCCTCCACCTTTGACGAGCCTTCCCGCCGCCACGCCCAGGTTTCCGACCTGGTCATTGAGAGAGCCAAGCGGCTGGTGGAAATGGGCAAGGACGTCGTCATCCTGCTGGACTCCCTTACCCGGCTGGCCCGCGGCTACAACGCCAACCAGACGGGGGGACGCATCATGTCCGGCGGCCTGGGTTCCAATGCGCTGGAAAAACCGCGCAAGTTCTTTTCCGCCGCGCGCAACGTGGAGGAAGGCGGCAGCCTGACCATCATCGCCACGTGCCTGGTGGATACGGAGTCCAGAATGGATGAAGTGATTTTTGAAGAATTCAAGGGAACGGGCAATTTGGAAATCCGGCTGGACAGGGAGCTTTCCGAACGGCGCATTTATCCGGCCATCTCCCTTTCCCAGAGCGGCACCCGCAATGACGACAGGCTGTACAACGAACAGGAGTTCGTCAAGATCATGCAGCTTCGCCGCCAGCTCGCCATGAAGCCGGGCTGGGAAGGCCTCCAGGCCCTCCTGCAAAATATCTCCAAGACACAGAACAATGCGGAACTCCTGCTGACAGGGTTGCGTTAAGGTTCACCTCCCTTTTTCCGTCTTTACCGCCTCCGTTCCCTCGCCGGGACGGAGGTTTTTTATGGAGATGTTCCCCGTCATTTCCGGATTCCGCGGCAATATCATGGACATCATGGACATCATGGACATCATGGATAGCATGGATAGCATGTTTGCCGGGAGCCGCTCCGCCCGGAACAAGGGGGTGGAGTGAACGGATTCTCCTCCGTCACGCGTCCAGTTTTACCCGGAAAATACGCATGGAGTTGCCCACCGCAAGCAGGCAGACGCCTACATCCGCCATGACGGCGGCCCACATACCGGCCAGCCCCAGAATACCCAGCACCATCACCAGCAGTTTGACGCCCAGGATGAGAACAATGTTCTGCACGATAATGCGCTCCGTCGCCCGTGACAGAACCATCCCCTGCGGAACGGCAACGGGGTCTCCTTTCATCACCACCACGTCCGCAGCCTGGAGAGCCGTATCAGACCCTACGCCGCCCATGGCTATGCCGATGTCCGCGGCAGCCAGGGAAGGAGCGTCATTCATGCCGTCCCCCACAAAGGCGAGCAGGCCTTCTTCCGGCTTCAGCCGGCGCACGTGCTCCAGCTTGCCGGCCGGCATCAGCCCGCTGAACACCTCGTCCAGCCCCAGCTTGCGCCCCACCTCCGCACCGGCGGAGGAGGAATCCCCCGTCAGCATCACCAGGTTGGAAACGCCCAGCCCCCTCAATTCCCGCACCGCCTGTTCCGCCCCCGGCTTGATCCGGTCAGACAGACGCAAACGTCCCAGCGGAACGCCGTCCAGAGCCACGTAAATGGTTACGCCGCGATCCTCTTCCTCCCCTGCCTCTACTCCCGCCTCCTGGAGAAAAGCCTTTTTCCCCACCAGCACAGCCTTCCCTTCCACACGGGCGGAAACGCCGCCCCCCGTTACTTCCACCAGCTCCGCCACACGGTCCGGGAACAGGCTGCCTTCATACGCCTTTACGATGGAACGCCCCAGCGGGTGGGAGGCGGAGCTTTCCGCGTGCGCCGCCCAGTACAGCAGTTCCTCCGGCGTTACTCCGTCACGTGGAAGCACTTCATCCACGGAAAAGACGCCCTCCGTCAAGGTTCCGGTCTTGTCAAACACCACCGTCTTCACTTTCCGCAGGGCATCCAGGTAGTTGCTCCCTTTCAGCAGAATTCCCTGCCGCGCCGCCCGCCCTATCCCGGCAAAGAAGCCCAGCGGGATGGACAGCACCAGCGCACAGGGGCAGGAGATCACCAGCAGCACCAGCGCGCGGAACAGGCCGTCCGTCCAGCTTCCGCCCGTGACGAAGGGATAAAGCAGGAACACCAGAACGGCAATGGAGATCACCAGCGGCGTATAGATGCGTGAAAACGTGGACAGCCTTCCTTCCAGGGGGGATTTATGGCCGGAAGCGGCTTCCACCAGTTCCTGGACCCTCGCCAGGGCGGAATGCCGCCAGTCCCGGTCCGTGCGCACCTCCAGCACGCCCTGTCCGTTGATGTACCCGGCCAGCACGGTGCTTCCGGCCCCGGCCTCCACCGGAAGGGATTCACCGGTCATGGCGGAGGTATCCAGGACGGAATTCCCTTCCGTCACCGTGCCGTCCAGCGGGACACGCTCTCCGGGGCGCACTTCAATCACGGAACCGGGCCGGACCTCCGCGGGAGGAACGTCACGGACAGTGCCGCCCTCCCTCACATGGACGGATTCAGGCCTCAGGTTCATCAGTTCGCTCACGGACCGGCGGGAACTGCCCACCGCGCGCTCCTGGAGATATTCTCCCACGCGGTAGAAAAGCATCACCCCGACGGCTTCGGAATAATCCCCCAGGAACATCGCTCCCAGGGAGGCAATGCTCATCAGGAAATTTTCATCCATGGCACGCCCGTGCCTCAACCCCAAAAAAGCCGCCTTCAATACATCCCAGCCTATCAGCAGGTAGGCCGCCGCATATGCAGCCATGCCGCTCCAGGAATCGCTTCCCATCACCAGGGCGGCGACAAACAGGGCGATGCCCAGCACGGCGGGAACGGGCCTGATGGCGTCTCCAGAGCCGCAGCAGCTTCCTGAACAGCACCCTCCGGCGCAGCAGGAAGCTCCTTGTGAAAAATGTTCGTGGGAATGTTCCATACTCATGACCTGTTCCGCTTGTACGCCTGCGTCTACGCTATGGCAAGTCCTATGTTAGTTCAATCTAACAAAGAGCTTTTGCTACTTCTTCTTTCTTAAAACGTTCCAGAACTCCCTGCCCCAGGAATTCGTCCATCGCCATGGCGCCGGCGCCCAGCAGCCCCGCTTCCGCGCCAAATCTGGCGGGCAGGATTTTCAGCTCCTCCATGTGCATGGGGAACAATTGCTCCCTGAGGTTCTTCAGCAGGGGCTTCATGAGCAGGTCTCCGGCCTTGGCTACCCCCCCGCCAATGATGAAGGCGTCCGGCACCAGCGTGTACATCAGGTTCATGATGAGACAGGCCAGCATTTCCGCCGTGTCCTCCCATAGCTGAAGGGCGATGGGACAGCCCGCGCGGGCGGCTTCGTCCAGGTCCCTGGGCGTGCATTCGTTCACGGTTTTGACGATTCCCGCCCCGGCATACCGTTTGACCGCCTCCGCCGCCAGTTCGTTGTTGCCGATGTATTCTTCAATGGCTCCCCGGTTGCCGAACGGGCCGGGCTTGCCCTGGTAATGAATGCTCGTCTGGCCCAGCTCCCCGGTAGAAAGCCGTTTCCCCCGGAGGATGCGGTCATTCACCACAATGCCGCCGCCAATGCCCGTCCCCATGGTCAGGCACACCAGGCTGGACATGCCGCGACCGGCGCCCAGCTTCCATTCCGCATACGCCATGCAGTTGGCGTCATTGTCCAGCACGACGGGGAGGCCCAGCGCCTGCTCCATCAGCTCCTTCACCGGAACTTCATGGTCCCATACCCGGACATTGGTAAGCTGGTAAAGAGTCCCCCTGTAGTAATCGCACCATCCCGGCATCCCCATGCCCATCACGCAGGCGGACGGGAATTGTCCGCGCAGGTTCAGGGCCGCCGCAATCATGGCCTCAATAATCGCCTGGGGACTTTCAAACATGGCGGTGGGGATGCGGTCCGCCGTCGCCAGAATACGGTCCCCCGCCGTCACGCCCATTTTGATGCTCGTACCGCCGAAGTCCACGGCCAATGCGCAGGGTTCTGAAAAGCTCATGGTTCATACTTATGCCACGCACCCCTTGGAATCAACGCAAAAACGCATTCACACCCATCCCTTTCCGCGGCATGCCGAACTTCTTGTATAAAATACAATAAATATCCTCCAGAAAGGGCTTGCCAGGGATGCGCCGTCCAGTCCATGATAGGCGCCGTGATGATGGAAATGCCCGGTTCGGACGAATGGTTCATGCGCCAAGCCATGAAAGAATCCAGAAAAGCCCTGGTGAAGGGGGAGGTGCCCATCGGGGCCATCGTGGTGAAAGACGGCCGCGTGATCAGCCGGGGCTGGAACCAGGTGGAGACCTTGAAGGACGCCACGGCCCATGCGGAGATGATCGCCCTGACGGCAGCCCAGGAGGCTCTGGGCGACTGGCGGCTGGAAGGCTGCACCCTGTACGTCACCAAGGAACCGTGCCCCATGTGCGCGGGGGCCATCGTCCACTGCCGCCCGGACAGGGTGGTCTTCGGCTGTCCGGACGCCAGGACCGGAGCCGCGGGAGGCTGGATCAACCTGCTGGATTCCAACCCTCCCCTCAACCACAAGTGCGAGGTGCGTCCCGGCGTTCTGGGGGACGAATGCCTGCACCACCTCCAGGAATTTTTCCGTGCGGCGCGGCTGGCGGCCAAAGAACGGAAGAAGCTGTCTGCGGATTCCTCCGCAGCCCCGGATGAAAACGGTGAGGACAGCCCTGAATAAAACACTTTGCATTTGCCAAAGCGGCGGAGTCACGGCAAGCTAGCGGAGCTATGGAACGCCGGAACGACAATGAGACTGCGGAAGGGATGGAACGCAAGCCGTCCTGGATCAAGGTGCGCCTGCCCAACGGCCGGGAATTCTGGGACGTCAAGCAGCTTGTGGAAGGCAAGCACCTGTTCACCGTCTGTGAAGAAGCCCACTGCCCCAACCGCTACGAATGCTGGAACCAGGGCACGGCCACTTTCATGATCGCCGGGGAGCGGTGCACGCGCGCCTGCGCCTATTGCGCCGTAAAAACCGCCAAGCCCTTTCCGCTGGACCCGGAGGAGCCGCAGCACGTGGCGGACGCCGTCGTGCACATGAAGCTGCGCCACGCCGTCATTACCATGGTCACCCGGGACGACCTTCCGGACGGAGCCGCCGCCCACTTCGCCCAAGTAATCCGGGCCGTCAGAAAAGCCAGTCCCTCCACCATCATTGAGGTGCTGGCCTCGGACCTGAATGAGAAGCCCTCCTCCATCCGGACGCTGATGGCGGCACGTCCCCACATCTTCGGCCACAATCTGGAAACGGTGGAACGCCTGACGCCCATCGTGCGCTTCCGCGCCCAGTACCAGCGCTCCCTGCGCGTCCTCCGGATGGCGCTGGACTGCGTAGACGGCAAGGTTTCCACCAAAAGCGGCATCATGCTGGGCCTGGGAGAGACGGAAGACGAGCTTTTCCGGTCCATGGACGACCTGCTGGAGCACGGCGTCACGGTGCTGACTCTGGGGCAGTACCTGCGCCCCTCCCGCAACCACCTGCCGGTGGTCAAATACATTCATCCGGACGACTTCGTCCGTTATGAGGAGGTCGCGCGAGCCAAGGGCTTCAGGCACGTGGCGTCCGGGCCGCTGGTCCGCAGCTCCTACCATGCCGCCAATTTCACCCCGGAAGCGGACGTGCTGGAGGCCATTAACGAAGATTTGAGAAAGGCCGGCGAACTTTAGAATAAATCTTGATATATTAACCCTTCCCTTTTACCATACAGGCAATTCCACGTCATTGAGAATCTCATGAGCAAAACACGTTCCTTCATCACGGCCGGGGCCATTCTGGGTGGCACGGTCATCGTGACGGCGGCAGTCGCGCCCCTGTTCCTGCCGAACCAGAATATCAAGCCCCTGACATCCGCCCAGGCGGCGGAAATCACCGCACATACCATGAACTCCAAGTGTGCGGACTGCCATAAGCCCGGCACCCACATTTCCGAATTGGTGAACACCCTTTCCGGCGGCCTGCTGGCGCGCCACATCCGGGACGGACAGCGCAGCTACAACATGGATGAACCGCCCACTGCCGTGACCCTTTCCAAACTGGAACACGTGCTCCAGATCAATTCCATGCCACCCACCTCCTACACCATGGTGCACTGGGGCAGCACGCTCACCCTTCCGGAAAAAGCAGCCATGCTCCAGTGGGTCAAGGATGAACGCCTGAAAATCTTCGGCGACATGGTGGGCAAGGAGTACGCCATCACCGCCATCTCCCCCATTCCAGACGCCCTTCCCACGGATCCGGCCAAGGTGGCCCTGGGCTACAAGCTGTTCCATGACGTGCGCCTCTCCACGGACAATACCGTTTCCTGCGCCTCCTGCCACTCCCTGGAGAAGGCCGGCACGGACAACCTGGCCACCTCCACCGGAGTCCGCGGCCAGAAGGGCGGCATCAACGCCCCCACCGTCTTCAACGCCGCTTTCCACACCAAGCAGTTCTGGGACGGACGCGCCGCCAGCCTCCAGGAACAGGCGGGCGGACCTCCCCTGAACCCGGTGGAAATGGGTTACGAACATCCGGACGACTGGAACCAGATCGCCGCCAAGCTGAACCAGGACACCGCGTTTGCCGCGGAATTCAGGAAGGTTTATCCCCAGGGCTTCAACGGAGAAACCATCACAAACGCCATCGCGGAATATGAAAAGACCCTCATCACGCCGAACAGCCCGTTCGACCGTTATTTGAAGGGTGATGAAAACGCCATCAGCGAGAATGCCAAGAAGGGCTACAGGCTCTTCCTCAAGCTCGGTTGCCAGACCTGCCACACCGGCCCCGCCATGGGCGGCCAGTCCTTTGAATACGCCGACCTCAAGGGAGACTTCTTTGCCGGACGCGCCAAGACCAATGACGACAACGGCCTGATGAACTTTTCCAAGAAGGAATCAGACAGGCACAGGTTCCGCGTTCCCACCCTCCGCAACGTGGAGCTTACCTGGCCGTACATGCATGACGCCTCCGCCCAGACGCTGGAGGAAGCCATCACCAAGATGTACCACTACCAGCTCGGCTACGACAAATTGGACAAGAAGGAGGTGAGCCTGCTGGTGGCCTTCCTGAAAACCCTGACCGGGGAATACAACGGCAAGCCCGTCCAGGGCGAAGTCTGCCCCGCCTCCTGAGCCAGAGGAAAGCATTTTTTCCAGCCGCGCCATGAACCTTCATGGCGCGGCTTTTTTGTATTCCCCCTTCCGGCTTATTGCCGGAAAACCCCCGTTTCCGGCTTTTCCTCCGCGTCATACTTAGATTAAACTAATGGGTAAATGATTCATGATGAATAATTTTTATCCAAATTGAAAACACAGGCGCATAATATCATTGACTTACTAGTTTGATGAAACTAACTTTCTCCCGGATTTGATTCATACACACACCATGCCACTCTCCATGCTCAACATCGGCGATATTCGCCAGGTTAACAAAATTCATGGCAGGGATGAAACCCGGCGTTTTCTGGAAAGCCTGGGCTTCGTTGCCGGCAGCACAGTTTCCATCGTTTCTGAAAACGGCGGAAACTTCATCGTCAATGTCAAGGGGTCCCGGATAGCTCTCAGCAAGGCTCTTGCGTGCAAGATATTCGTGGCCTGAACCTTCTCATCCAACAATCAGCCATCATTCTATGACCAAACACCGTACATTAAGAGACGCCCTGATCGGGGAAACCGTCACCGTCGGGAAACTGGCGGGGGAAGGCCCGGTCAGAAGGCGCATCATGGACATGGGAGTCACCAAGGGAACGCAGATTTTCATCCGCAAAGTCGCCCCCCTGGGAGATCCCATTGAAGTTACTGTCCGCGGCTACGAACTCTCCATCCGCAAATCGGAAGCCGAGAACATCCATATCCATTGATTCCGCCCTTATTACCGCACGTTTCCTGACCTGACAGCAAGACGGCGCACCCATACATCAAGACAAGGAAACATCCATGAGCAACATTACCATCGCCCTGGCGGGCAATCCCAACTGCGGAAAAACCACTCTCTTCAACGCCCTGACAGGCGCCAGCCAGTACGTCGGGAACTGGCCCGGCGTTACTGTGGAAAAAAAGGAAGGCCGCCTGAAAGGCCACAAGAACATCATCATTGAAGACCTTCCGGGCATTTATTCTCTTTCTCCCTACACCCTGGAGGAAGTCGTCAGCCGGAATTACCTGGTCACGGACCATCCCTCCCTCATCCTGAACCTGGTTGACGGCAGCAACCTGGAACGCAATCTTTACCTCACCACCCAGCTTTGCGAGCTGGGCGTTCCCGTCATCATCGCCCTGAACATGATGGACATTGTCCGGAAGCGCGGCGACCGCATTGACACGGAAAAGCTTTCCCGGGATCTCGGCTGCCAGGTGCTGGAAATCAGCGCCCTGAAAGGGACCGGAATCCGTGAACTGGTGGACGCCGTCGTAAAAACGGCCACCTCGGAGGATGCCCGGGCCCCGCGCGCCGTGCACTTCCCGGACCGTCTGGAAAAAGCCATCGGGGAAATAGGGGAAATAATCACCGGCAAATGCCTGGACCAGCAGAAAAAATGGTTTGCCGTCAAGGTTTTTGAAAGGGACCAGAAAGTCGCGGACCAGCTCGCGCTCACCCCTGAGGAGCAGTCCCGCATCAACGGGATCATTGAAGCCATGGAACAGGAGATGGATGACGACAGCGAATCCATCATCACCAACGAGCGCTACAATTCCATTTCACGCATTACCGCGGATTCCGTCGTCAAGGCCGGTATCGGCAGCCTGACGGGAAGCGACAGGATCGACCGCATCATCACCAACCGCTGGCTGGGCCTCCCCATCTTTGCCGTCGTCATGTGGGCGGTGTATTACATTTCCATCCAGACGGTGGGCGCATGGGGAACGGACTGGGCCAATGACACCTTCTTCGGGGAATGGGTTCCGGAATGGGTGGGCGGCCTGCTGGAAAGCGCCAACTGCGCCCCGTGGCTGGAAAGCCTGATTCAGGACGGCGTGATTGCCGGCGTGGGGGCCGTCCTGGGCTTCCTGCCGCAGATGGCGGTGCTGTTCCTGTGCCTGGGTATTCTGGAAGATTGCGGCTACATGGCCCGCGTGGCCTTCATCATGGACCGCATTTTCCGCAAATTCGGCCTTTCCGGGAAGTCCTTCATCCCCATGCTCGTTTCCATGGGCTGCGGCGTTCCGGGCATCATGGCCACCCGCACTATTGAGAATGAAAAGGACAGGCGCATGACCATCATGACCACCACGTTCATTCCATGCGGAGCTAAAACGCCCATCATCGCCCTGATTGCAGGCGCCTTCTTCCCGGAAAATTCCTGGGTGGCCCCGGGAGCCTACTTCATCGGGGTGGGCGCCATCATCCTTTCCGGCCTCATTTTGAAAAAGACCGCCATGTTCTCCGGGGATCCCACCCCCTTCGTCATGGAACTTCCCATTTACCACGTTCCCGCCTGGAAGAACGTCATCATCCACGCGTGGGAACGCTGCAAGGCCTTCGTGCAAAAAGCCGGGACGGTTATCTTCGTGTCCAGCGCCCTGATCTGGTTCCTTTCCAGCTACAACTGGAAGGTTGATTCCGTGGAGCAGAATGACAGCATGCTGGCCTCCATCGGCAACGTGGCCGCACCCGTCTTCCAGCCGCTGGGCTGGGGCGAATGGAAACCTACCATGGCCACCATCACCGGACTGATTGCCAAGGAAAACGTGGTCGGCACCTTCGGCGTTCTGTATGCGGACGGCAGTTCCGGGGAAGAGGCGGAGGAAGAACCCGCCGAAACGCAGGAAATGTCCCCCGCCGGCCAGGAGCTCCAGGCATCCCTGGAGGGCGCCTCTGAAGAAGCTGCCGCCGAGGAAGCCGCCGCTGAAGAGGAGGAAGATGAAGACGCTGAAATCAGGGAAACCGGGGACCGCCTGGTCCAGGCGGGAGCCTTCACGTTCCTGAGCGCCTTCTCCTTCATGATTTTCAACCTTCTCTGCGCCCCCTGCTTTGCCGCCATGGGAGCCATCAGAAGGGAAATGAACAGCGCCAAATGGACTTTCTTCGCCATCGGCTACATGTGCGCCCTGGCGTACTGCCTGGCCTTCCTGATTTACCAGATGGGAGCATGGCTTTATGCGGAAGCTTCCTTCGGCATCGGGCAGGGGCTCGCCGTATTGCTCCTGCTGGGCCTCATTTACCTGGTGGTGAAGAAACCCTCCGCATCCTCCAAATAACCCTCATACCCACTCCTAACCCCCTCACCAACATGGGAACATATATCATTGCCACCCTCCTTTTCCTGGCCCTGGCCTACGCGCTGTATAAAACGTTCAGCAAGCGCGGCAAGTGCTGCGGCAACTGTGACGGGTGCGGCAACGGCGGCGATAGCTGCTGCGGCAGCGGCGGCGGTTGCTGCGGAGGCCACCATCACGACGACGATCAAGAAAAACAGGACTGAGCCCAGTCTCAGCCCTTTCTTTCAGAACCTGCAGACCGCCCGCGGTTTGCAGGTTCTTTCCTTCTGCGCATGCCACATGCGCTCCCTCCTTAACCGATCCAGCCGTGCTGGTACGCCGCCATGGCCGCAATCACCAGCGCGATAAACAGGAAGATGAACCACATCACATTGTGGCGGTGGCGGTACTCCACGGCCATCAGGGGCTCCCATTCCTTTTCCACAAAGGAGAAGTCGTCACCGCTGGCAAAACGGTCGTACAGCGTTTCCAGCTCCTGCCCCGTCACCCCTTCCGGAGCGGCGAATACCGGCGGGCAGCATGAGCCCGTCTTGAACACGATTTCACAGTGGTAGATGCCGTCCGCTTCCTTGTAGGACTGGAGGCACGCGCCGTCACGGGCGCATACCACATGGCCAGTCGTTCCCTCCTGCAAGCGGCGCAGAGCAGTATCACGGTCAGTCACTTCATCATTTGAAATTTCCCATTGAACCTTACTCATTCTGTCAGTTTAAGACAGTTCCCATCCAAGTCAACATGGTTTTAAATGTTTCCTGACGCCGGAAATGTCATCAATTGTCATAAATCCGGCAGCGTGCAAGGCGCTGACCTTAACGTTCTTCTTCGTGTTTAATTCACCTAACTTGTTGTTAGTCAAACCAAAGAACTTTCAACAGATGGGAAGAAGTGCTAATCTAACCATCAGCGGCTACAACCAGCCGCACAACATAAGATGATGAACAAGTACACATGTATCATGATAGGAGCCGCCTGCCTGCTGGCAGCCTCCTGTCAGGCGGATACGGCCCGCAGGGAACCGGTGCGGAATACGGCGCCGGCCTCCTCCGTACAGGCCTCTTCCGCAGCGCCCCAGTCCGGACAACGGAATGACGGGGTTCAGGAACACAGGCGTTTCAAGCGCCTCTCGCTTCCTTTGAGATAAAGAATAAGCAACGCCGCACCCCCTACCTGATCGAGAATGCGACGTTGCAGCCAGGTCATGCAGACCCCTTCAATGCCCTTGCACGCAGGATTCCGCTCTCTGCATGCAGACGGACAAGGAAGACTTGATTATTATTGCGCTTCCACAGATTCGGGACATTTCCCGCCTAGAACGTGACGACGCATTGTACGGAGAAGATATTGGCGGAGTTGACGTCATCCCGCCCGGAAGGATTCTTCACATACTGGTAGGAAGGCTGGATGAGGCAGTACGGCGTAATGGAGAAGCTGTACGTGCATTCCAGAATCATTTCCCGGTCATGCCCGGGCCGCGTTTCCGCCAGCGTGTCGGCATCCGGCTTGCTCACGGAGAAGCCTACGCCAAAGAAGTTGCCGTCCGCTTCTTTCAAGCCGGTCATGACTTCCAGAGGTTTCTTGAAAATGACCCCGGCGGACGCCTGGGCTTCCGCTCCGCAGATGTTGCCTGATTCGGCGCTGCTCCAGCCGGCGCGGGCGAACAGGGCGAACGGGCTGCTGCCCAGGTCCTGTTCCAGGTTGAACGCCACGCCTCCATGGTTCTTGCCGTCCGCATGGAACATGAACGGCTGCAGGCGGTACGTGCCCGTGCCGATGCCGAAGGCCTTTTCATGCGTCCAGCCGATTTCACCGAGCAGGTTGAAGGATTTTCCGGTCGTGTGGCGGAACGGGTTGCGGCGGGGTTCATTGTCCATCATGTTGCCGCCCACCTGGATGAACCAGTTTTCATTGAACTGGTACTGCCCCACGAACCCGAAGTTGGAGTCCCCCAGCGGAAGCACCTGGTTGTTGACGAAGGGAGCGCCGCCGAACTGTCCGAAGGTGGTGTTGGCATACGTATTGGCGTCAAAATAGTTCGTCTGGTTGATCATGCCGCCCATGATGACGAGCTGGCCGTCCATGAAACCCTGGGAAAGGAGGAGTTCCGGCAGGTAGAAGTAGCCGTCTTCAAAAACGTCGCAGTTGGCGGGGCCGCTCGCGCCCCAGGAGTCGTCCAGCGTGGTGCGGTGCGTATGCTTGTTCAGGGCCACGGAGCCGGAGAGCTCGCTCTTGATCCAGGTTCCCTGGTTGCGGCTGGATTTGAACAGCTGCAGCCCGGCCTGGGCGTGGAATTTGTACCAGCTCTGGCTGGAACCGGCAGTCTCTTCGTTCGCGGCCGCATGGTGGCCCTTGGTATAGAGGAACGCCTGCTCCACCAGGAACTGGAAGCCGGCTTTCTCGTAAGCGCCTTTATGCAGATCCGTCAGGGCCCTGGTCAGAAGATCGTTCGGAATGGGCGTGCTTTCATCGCCGTATTCGTCCCCGAACAGGTCGATGTCGTCCAGAATGGAACCTTTGCCTTCAGCCTCTTCCGCAGCCAGAGCGGCGACGGTAGTGGCTACGGATGCCGTACCGGCCATGCAGAAGCCGGAGCAGGCCAGCAGGGCGGGTATCATGTAGCGTTTCTTCATAGTAATGCTGTATCTTGAGTCTTCCTCGTCAATCGCGGATGTTCAGCCTTCCATGGCGGAGGAGCATTCCTGCTCCCGGCCTGCGGCGGACTGCGCATCCACGGCTTTGCCGCATGCGCCCATACAGAACTCACAGTCCCCGCAGAGCAGGCGGTATCTGGGACGCCGGACGAGAAGCCCGGCCAGTTTCCGGTACCGGCAAATCCGGCGGAAGAAACGGTGAAGTCCTGTATGGGTCAAGTTCATGCAACGCGGCAAAGTTAGATAAAACTAACTATTGAGTCAACACTTTTTCTCCCTTAGCCCTTTTCCAATTTGGAACTCATTCCATGAAGCACGTTTCATACCTCTTTTATGATCAATGTATTGAAAAATCTTTAAAATAATTTTACGTACCGTAAAAAAATTAGTTGGAACTAATTCAACTTGACCTGAAACCTGCGGAACGTTACAAAAAAGCAGGCCTATTGGAGATCATCCAACCCTTCCGGGAAAGAAACGGCTGCATGCCGCCAAGGCCGGCTGAACCCAACAAAAAACATTACCATGAGTTACATCAACAACAAGGGCCTCTGGGGCTTCGTCGGCGGAGTCATCGCCGCCGCCATCGGCACGAAAGTGGTTAAAAGCCCCGCTACCAGGAAATTGGCCGTCCAGGGGCTTTCCAAAGCCATGCTCATCCAGCAGAAGGCCATGGAGCAACTGGCTAATATCCGTGAAGAAGCGCAGGACTTGTGCCACGAGGCCGCCGCTGAAAACCGCAAGCCGGAACAGTAACAATCTCATTGTTCATCATCATACTGGGGCAGTCCGTTTCCTTCTCCGCCGGCGGAACGGGCAGCCTCCAACGGGGGAAACGCACGGAGAAGGGCGTTTCCCCCTTTTTCATTTTTCCAAACCGATGCACTATCAGGTTATCCACCATACGCCCGGCAGGCTCCGGGTGCGCTGCGGCCGCGGCATGTTCAACCATGACCAGGCCTGCGGCATTGAATGCAGGCTCCTGAAGCTGAAAGGGGTCAGCTCCGTCAAGGCCACTCCCTGCAACGGGGGGGTGTTCATCCTGTACGAAGGGGCGAATCCCCAGACCATTTTCCGCGTGCTGGACAGGCTCAGGCCGGAAACGCTCCGCAGCCATGAACCGGAAGAACGAGCGGAAGCCAGGAAACTGGGCCAATCCTTTTCCCTTAAGATAGCCGGGAAAGTTTCTTCCTTCCTGCTCTGCAAATTATTCCTGCCGCCCCCTCTCAGAATGGCCAAGGCTTTCTGGAACTACGGCTCCTATTTCCGGCGCGGAATGGCAGGCCTGGGCAGCGGCAGGCTCAATGTGGCGGTTCTGGACGCCGTATCCATCGGTGTCTCCATCGGCACCAGGGCCTACGGAACGGCCAATTCCATCATGTTCCTTCTTTCCATTTCAGACCTGCTGGAAAATTACACGCGGAAGAAGACCCGGGCGGCGCTTGCGGCCAGCCTGAGCATCAACGTGGACCAGGTCTGGAGGGTGGAAAAGGACGGCATGCGCCAGGTTCCCATGGAACAAATCCGGCCCGGGGACAAGATCCGAGTGGACGCCGGCAACGTCATCCCCGTGGACGGCGCCGTCCTGTCCGGGGAGGCGGAAGTGAACCAGGCCGCCATGACGGGGGAATCGGAAGCGGCAGCCAAGCAGGAAGGCTCCGTCGTCTTCGCCGGGACCACGCTGGAAACAGGCTCCCTCGTCATCCGGGTGGACGCCATGGGCGACCAGTCCCGCATCAACAACATCATCGCCCTGATTGACCATTCGGAGGAATTGAAGGCCCGCATCCAGAGCCGGGCGGAAAAACTCGCGGATTCCATCGTTCCCCTCACCCTGCTCACGGCAGGGGCGCTGTTCCTGTTCACCCGGAACATCTCCAAGGCGCTCTCCGTGCTGATGGTGGATTATTCCTGCGCCATCAAGCTCGCCACGCCCATTTCCGTCATCTCCGCCATGAAGGAAGCTTCCGCGCGCAAGATCATGATCAAGGGGGGAAAATTCATGGAGCTGTTCGCCAGGGCGGACACCATCGTCTTTGACAAGACGGGCACGCTGACCTCCGCCTGCCCCCAGGTAACGCAGATTGTCCCCCTGAGCGACTGCAGCCGGGAATACATCCTGAAAACGGCCGCCTGCCTGGAAGAGCACTTCCCCCACAGCGTGGCGCGGGCCGTCGTGCGCAAGGCGCTGGAGGAAGGCCTGCACCATGAGGAAGAGCACGCGGAGGTGGAATACATCGTGGCCCACGGCATCTCCTCCCGCCTGCATGGGAAGAAGGTCCTCGTGGGCAGCTACCACTTCCTTTTTGAAGATGAAGGCATCCCCCTCACGGAAGAACAGCGGCAGACTATCCGCAGCCATGCCAGGGGCAAATCCAACATCTTCCTGGCCATAGGCCGCAGGGCGATCGGCATGATCGGCGTCAGCGACCCTCCCAGGCCGGAAGCCAGGGAAACGATCGCCCGGCTGAAGCGGCAGGGCATTTCCTCCATCATCATGCTCACCGGAGACAGCGAGTCCGCCGCCCGCGCCATCAGCCGCCAGCTGGGCATCACGGAATACCGCTCCCAGGTTCTGCCGGAGGACAAGGCGCGCTTCATCCAGCAGTTGAAGCAGTCCGGAAGAACGGTGTGCATGGTGGGTGACGGCATCAACGATTCCCCCGCCCTTTCCTGCGCGGACGTCTCCGTCTCCATGAAGGATTCCTCCGACATCGCCCGTGAAGTGGCGGACATTTCCCTGCTGTCCAGCTCCCTGAGTGAACTGGCGGTTTTAAGGGAACTGAGCTGCGCCGTCCTTGAAAAAATAGAGCGCAACTACCGCTTCATCGTCGGGTTCAACACCTCCCTGATTCTGCTGGGCATGTTCGGGCTGATTACCCCGGCCCTTTCCGCGTTCCTCCACAATGCCTCCACGGTGTACGTCAGCGCGCGCAGCACGCGCCGCTGCCTGCCCCCGGTCGGCACTCCGCAGTAAAAGGAAAGGGATGGTTCATGTGGAAATGAACCATCCCTTTGAAAAACGTCCTGGGCCTTCCTATTCTCCGCTCTTCCGGCAATGCTCCGTCAGGAGCTGGAACCGGGAAATTTCCTCCAGCGTCATAATGTGTTCAATGCCGCAGGCCACTTCGTCCGCGCGCTTCTCCTCCATCTTCAGCACCGTGATCAGGAATTCTTTCACCATGGTATGGCAGGAAATAACCCGGTCCGCGTAATAACGGCCCTCCCGGGTCAGCACAATGGGGGAATACTGCGTATATTCAACCAGGCCGCGTTCCTTCAACTGCTTCATGGCCAGGGAGACGGAAGGCTTTTTCACGTTCAGCGCCTCCGCGATCTCTCCTACGGCGGCGCACCCTTTTTCCAGCTCGATGTTGCGGACGGCCTCAATGTAATCCTCCAGGCTGTTGCTCAGCTCCAGGGAGGGAAAGTTTTTGCGTATCATGACTGATGCTTATTAGGTTTAACTAACAAAAACAATAACCCAAGCTACGGTCAAGTCAACCTCTTCTTGAAAAATATTAGGTGAGACAAACTTTTTTCTTGCAAAACAAGTTAGATTAAACTAACTTTCATTCATGGTCAGCCCAAACCCGGAAAGAAACAACGGAAGAAAATGCTCCGGCGGCGTTCCCGCCAGAACGGAGTCCTTCTTCTCCAGGTTCTTTCCCGCCTCGCGCCCCTGCTGCTGCCGGGGCTGCGCCCTGAAATGCTCCGGGAAAAATTGTCCCTCCGGCAACAAGGGAAAACAGGCGCGGCCAAACTCCTTGGGGAACGCGTCCACAAACTGTATGGACTAGTCATCCGGTGCTCTAACACATTATCGCCTAAACACGGGCGCGTTCCCCTTCCCTTTTTTCCTTCCTCTGCGGGACGCGGTCAGCGGAGAACCACCGCCGGACCGTCATGCCCTTCAGGCGTATAGCTGCGGATGGAGACGCCCCCCTCCGCCGTCACGTCCGCCGCCCAGCACTCGGCATGGTGGAAGCAGGCGCCCAGATTGACGTACAGCCGCCCTCCCCTTTTCCCGGTCACCGCACGGCGGTGCAGATGGCCGAAGATGACGACTTCCGCTTCCGGGAAAAAGCGTTCCGTGAATTTCCGCATGCGCCGCATCATCGTCAGCCATGCCAGAAGAATCTGCGCGGGCCGCTCCGGCGGCCAGGCGGAATGCGCCAGAAAACGCACCAGCTTGTTCCGGCACGCCCCGGAACGCGTGTAAATGGGGGGAACCAGCACGCTCATGGCGCGCGCCAGTTCCAGCCGCCGCCGCAAATCCGTATCCGCCTCCGGGAACGCGGCAATCAGCTCACGGGAGGCCTGCTTGTTTTTCAAATATTCCCATCCCCACGGGGCCACCTCCTTGAACAGGGCATGACCGTGCAGGGCGCAGACGCGTCCACCCTGCAATTTCAGCAGTCCGGCCTTCTCATCCGGGTCATGGTTGCCGGCCAGCAGCACGGGCTGCACTCCGGCATCCCGGCACATTTGCAGGAAACGGGCGCGTTTTTCCAGCCCTTCCGCCTGGCAGGGGCTTTCACGGGTTTCACTGAGGTCCCCGCACACCACCAGATGAGTGCACCCCTCCAGCAGGAAAGCCAGTTCCTCCGGCTCCCGGGCCAGCGCCTTGGCATGGCCGAAGTGGACGTCTGAAATGAACCGGGCACGTTCCCCCGGAGCAAGGTCAAGTTCCTGAATCATAAGGGCGGAGGGAGGAGGAAAACAACCATGGAATCAGGAGCGCAGCCGCTGCCGCACCATCTCATACAGGCACACGCCCGTAGCTACGGACACGTTCAGGCACGGAACGCTCCCCTTCATGGGAATCCTGATCAGGAAGTCGCAATTCTCTTCCGTCAGCCGCCTCATGCCTTCCCCTTCCGCGCCCATCACCAGCGCGGCCGGCCCCGTGAAATCCGTTTCATACAGGTCGCGGTCCCCCTTGTCCGAGGTGCCGAATATCCAGATGCCGCGGCCCTGGAGCTGCTTCATGGTGCGCGCCAGGTTGGTCACCTGGATGAAAGGCACCTTTTCCGCCGCCCCCACGGAGACGCGCAGCACGGTCTCCGTAATGCCCACGGACTTGTCACGCGGAGCGATTACGGCATCCACGCCCGCGCCGTCCGCCGTCCGCAGAATGGCTCCCAGGTTGTGGGGGTCCTGCACGCAGTCCAGAATCAGCAGCAGGGGGTTGGGGGACTTGTCCAGAATCCCGTCCAGCACATCCTCTCCCAGCGCCTTCACGGCAATTTTGGCCGGAGCGCTGCGCACATGCTTGTTCCGGCGCGCCTCCTGTTCGTTCCCTTGGGGTCTCATGCCCATGAATTAGCGTGTTTCACGCTTCTTTTCCAGACAAATATGCCCCGCCGCCCCATCATTGGGCGTGACTTGAGGGTCTCCGTTATGCTACAGTTCCGTACCATTCAAGATGAAGACGAGCGACTTTTTAGTCATTGGGGCAGGTGTTGCCGGATTGAGTTTCGCCTTGAGAGCGGCGGAACACGGCAAGGTTGCCGTCATTACAAAAGGCAAATTTCTGGATTGCAGTTCCGCCAAGGCGCAGGGCGGCATAGCCGCCGTTTGGGACCGCAACGACTCCTTTGAAGACCACATTGCGGACACGCTGGACGCCGGCGCGGGCCTCTGCAACGAACAGGCCGTACGCACCATTGTGGAGGAAGGCCCCGGCGCCATCCGGGAACTGCTGGAATGGGGCGTCAATTTTGACCCCGGCAACCAGGGGGAGGATTACGAACTGGCCCGGGAGGGAGGCCATACCAAGCGGCGCATCCTCCACGCCAAGGACGCCACCGGCCTGGAAATCACCTCCAAGCTGCTGGAGGCGGCCAAGCTCCACCCCAACATCCAACTGCTGGAAGACCACTTCGCCATCGACCTGATTACGACGACCAAACTAGGTCTGGTCACGGAAGACCGCGTGCTTGGGGCCTACGTGCTGGACCGCGCCTCCGGGGAAGTGGAAATTTTCCGGTCAGACCGCGTGCTGCTCGCCACCGGCGGCTGCGGACGCGTGTACCTGTATACCACCAACAATGATTCCGCCACGGGGGACGGCGTAGCCATGGCCTGGCGCGCGGGAGCCACCATCGCCAACATGGAATTCGTGCAGTTCCACCCCACCTGCTTCTTCAACACCCGCGCGGAAGGAGCGGAAGCGCGCTCCTTCCTCATCTCCGAGGCCGTGCGGGGCGAAGGCGGCGTACTGATCGGAGCGGACGGGAAGGAATTCATGCACAAGTACGATCCCCGCAAATCCCTGGCCCCGCGCGACATTACCGCCCGCGCCGTGGACTCGGAAATGAAGAGGACGGGCAGCATGTGCGTCTATCTGGATATCTCCCATAAGCCGGAGGGCTTCGTCCAGGAGCGCTTCCCCCTGATTTACGAGACCTGCAGCCGCTACGGCATCAACCCCGCCAGGGAGCCCATTCCGGTCGTTCCCGCAGCGCACTTCCAGTGCGGCGGCGTCCTGACGGACGTCAACGGCCAGACCAGCCTGGATGGCCTTTACGCCGCCGGGGAAACCGGGTGCACGGGCCTCCACGGCGCCAACCGCCTGGCCTCCAACTCCCTGCTGGAATGCGTGGTGGTCGCCAAGCGCGCGCTGGACTCCATGCTCTCCCTCCAGCCGCTGAGAAAGGATGCCCCCACTTCTTACGACATCCCCGCGTGGCACCACGGGGATACCGCCCTGCCGGACGAACTTTCCGTCATCTATCACAATTGGGATGAAATCCGCCGCCTGATGTGGGATTATGTCTCCATCGTGCGGACCAACAAAAGGCTGGACCGCGCGGCCACGCGCCTCCGAATGCTTCACCGGGAGGTGAAGGACTTCTACTGGGGGTACCGCATCACGCCGGACATCCTGGAACTGCGCAACCTGGTGGCGGTGGCCTCCCTGATCGTGGACTGCGCCATGCGGCGCAATGAAAGCCGCGGGCTCCATTTCAACACGGATTATCCCGGCAAGCTGGATCACCGCTTCGTCACTCAACTGCACCGATGGTAAAACACTGGCAACGTCAACAGGCATTCCGGAAGGGTTCCGCTGGGAACTCCTTCCTTTCCGCATGCCTGCTTGCGTTGCTGGCCCTAGCTCCGGCAGGGGCCGCCAGGGCGGACATCCAGACGGGCCGGAGCGCAACCCGCGCCCTGGCGGACAGCTCCGGACGGCCCAAAGGCCCCGTCATCATCACCCCCACGCAGCGGGACCCGCTGCCCAGGGTCATCGTCAAATCGCCCGCCGCGGCAGCGGGCGGCAAACGCCCGGCGCCCCAGCCCCGCATCCTTCCCAGGACGGCCAGGCAGAGCCCCGGCACCTATCCCTGGCGGCTCAATATCACCGCCACGGTCTTCTGGGTGGGGGAGGATTCCACGGAGCGCAACCCGGTAGCCAACCACAAGAGCTCGTGGGACTCCGCCTGGCGGGAAAACTTCGGCGGTTTCGACAATCCGGACCCCGTGTGCCGCACCGTGGACTTCCGCCCGAAAACGTTCGTTCCCCGGCAAAATCCTTTTTACGTGGCGCTGCCCTACAATGACGTTTGCAAGGGAGAGCACAAGACGGAGGCGTCACGCGTCATCCCGTGGTTCCGCCGGGAATACACGGGGAAAGGGCAATCCGTCTGCAAAGGCAGGTGGGTGCAGATCGTCTACAACAAGCGCTCCTGCTTTGCCCAGTGGGAGGACTGCGGCCCCTTCACCACGGAAGATTGGCCCTATGTCTTCGGCGACAAGCCCCCCGTCAACACCCAGAACAAGGGAGCGGGCATCGACATCTCCCCCGCCGTGCGCGACTACCTGGGCATCACCGGCGGAACGGCCGTCGTCCACTGGCGCTTTGTGGAATTCTACCGCATCCCCCGCGGCCCCTGGTCCAAATGGGGGGATAACAACCCCTTCGTCAATTCCGAAGTGGGCCCCGGGAGAAAAGCCCTCCAGTCCCGGGAAGACCACCTGCGCCAGCAGCAGGAAGCCATCCAGAGGGAGCTGTTGAAGGATCCCCAGAAGCTCAGGAGGGAACTCCAGGGATAGTCCGTTCCGCCGCGGCCATGCAACGTCCACGCATTCTACATATTTTCAGCCGCTACGGCGACGTGGGGGGGGAGGAAGTCTGCTTCCGCGCCATCACAGAAGAGCTGCGAGCCGTGGCGGACGTCATCCCCTTTGTCTATTCCACCGCGGAGCTGTTCCAGAGTCCCCACGGCGCGCTGACGAAAATGCGCTACATGCTCCGCAACAGGGACGTGGAGGAAAAGCTGCGCGAATGCCTGCGCAGAGACCGCTATGACGCGTGGATCATCCACAACACGTTCCCGGCCATGTCCCCCTGCGTCTACGGGCTGGCCCTGAAGCAATCCGTTCCCGTCATCCACTACCTGCACAACTACCGCGCCGGATGCCTCAACGGGGTATTCTACCGGGACGGCTCCCCCTGCTTCTCCTGTAAAAATGGCAACTACCTTCCCGGCGTCCTGCACGCCTGCTGGCGCGGCAGCGCGGCCTATTCCGCCCTGGCGGCCGCTACGTTGTATAAAACGCGCCGCATGGGCACCTGGAACCGCCTTTCCTCCTACATCGCCGTCAGCCGCCGCCAGCGGGAGCTCCTCATCCAAACCGGAATACCGGAGGACAAAATCAGGGTCATTCCCCACTTCATCCGGCAAAAAACCTCCCCCGCCGGACCTCCCCTGCCGGACCTCCCCCGCCGGGACGTTCTTTACGCCGGACGCCTTACGCAGGAAAAAGGCGTCCTCCCACTGGTTCAGGCGTGGGAACGCCTTGCCCCTCCCGGCCGCACCCTCTACCTGATGGGGGACGGCCCCCTGCGCGGGGAACTGGAGCGCTACGTCGCTTCCCGCCGCCTTGAATCCATCCGCCTGACCGGGTTCATTCCCCATGAGGAACAGGGCGCCGTGCGCGCCGCCTGCGGACTGGCCGTGGCGCCCTCCCTGTGGGAAGAAACCTTCGGCATGGTCGTCCTGGAATCATGGCTCCACGGCACGCCCGTCATCGTCACCCCCCGCGGCGGCCTGCCGGAGCTCATCAGCCACGGCCGGAACGGCTGGATTGCCCGGGAACCTTCCGCGGACGCGCTGGCGGAAACGCTGCGCACCGCCCTGGAGGAAGAGGAACGCTGGCCGTCCATGGGCGCGCACGGGCAGCAGCTCCTGTCCTCCACGTATTCCCCCGCCGCATGGCTTCAGTCCATGGGCAGCCTTCTTGAGGAACTCCGCCTCTTCCGTCAATCCCCCAACATCACGGCATCATGAAATGGTACACCTGCACTCCCGTTCCCTTCAAAGGGGACCACACCTTCTTTTCCCGTGATTCCGGGGCTTTCTGCAAAGCCTTCCAGCGGATCGGCTTGGAAAGCAGGGCCATCATGCCCACGCCCGTCCAGGAGGGGGACGACCCCGACCTCATCCGCACGGAATACGCCAACCTGGAAGACGCCGCCTGGTGGAAATCCCTGGGCATTGACGGACTGGTCCTGTACGCCTGGGGCACGGGCAAATATCTTCCCATCGCCAGGGCCATCCATGACGCGGGCATCTTCCTGGTGGTGTACATGGATTCCTCCGGACTGTTTTTTCCGTGGCAATACTGGCTCCCCATCGCGGAAAACATGTGGACCAGGGACGTCTTCGCCCGCGGAAAAATCAGGGGCACCGCCTTTTTCCTGCTGCGCCTGCTGAAACAGCACACCTGGAACCTGGCCAGCCGGGGAAGAAGAAAACACCTGGACCAGGGGGACATGGTAGCCTTCCCCATGCCGGCAGCCGTCAAATCCATTCAGGACCGGGAATGGCTCTACGGAAAATCCATCGTCCGGAAACTGGCCCTCATTCCCAACCCCATTTCCTCCACCTGCCGCTATGCCGGGGAGAAACGCAACATCATCATGGCCGTGGGCCGCTGGGACGACCTTCTCTACAAACGCCCCTTCCTGCTGATGGCCACGCTGGAACAGGCCCTGCCCCGCGCACCGCACTGGGAAGCGGAAATCTACGGGAACATCCCTCCCTTCCTCCGGGAATGGCACGGCAATCTTCCGGAAGACCTCCGCGCCCGCATCCGCCTGGCCGGCTACCTGCCCAACGCGGAGCTGCAAAAGAAATACTCCCAAGCCAGAATCAGCCTCTGCACCTCCCGGTCCGAGGGAACGCACGTCGCCTCCGCGGAAGCGCTCTGCGCCGGGGCTTCCGTCGTTGGTCCGCGCCTTACGCCCCTGCTGAACTGCCTGCAATGGTACGTTTCCCATGATTCCGGCACGCTCAGCCCAAAAGACACCCCGGAAAGCGTCTCCGGGGCGCTGCTGGAGGAAATCCGCGCCTGGGATGAAGGAAAACGCAGCCCGGAGGAAATTTCCCGCTACTGGTGCTCCCTGCTGCATGCGGAGAACTCCTGCAAGCGCATCATTGCCGCTTATGAGGCCGCCAAAGGCGGCAGCTGACCGCTAATTCCCCAACAGGGCGCGGGCCTCTATCCACACGTCCTCCCAGCTTCTGTCCGCCAGCGTCCCGTAAAGGGGGTGCCCCCACAGCCGCGCGCGCATGGCCGCCGGAGAAGCCAGCCCCAGCAGAAAACGCGTCAACTGGGAAGGGCGGGCCAGCGCGGGCTTCCTCTGCGCCGCCAGCTCCATGACGGCGGAACGCAGTTCTTCCGGAAGCGGTCCGGGTTCCTCCAATTCCATCTCTGCAGGTACTGCGCCGCAGCACCCCGGACAATGCCCGCAGGGTCCGGACGGCTCCCGGAAGCCGAAGTAGGCGTCCAGGCTCCTGTTGAGGCAGGCGGAAGACGTCAGCGTGGAAACGCACGTTTTCCAGCGTTCCAGCCCGTTCAGCCGGGACCGGGAAAAATACTGCGCGAATTCCTCCGCGGCTTCTTCCGCATCAAACCCTTCCGAATGCAGGTGAAGGGCTGTCTGGCGCAGGTCCACCTTCCATTCCCCGGAAAGGGCCAGCTCGTCAAGCCATGCGCCGGCTTCTTCCCAGGAAATCCCCCATTCCGCGGCCAGAGCCTCCACTTCCCCCTCCCGGTGGCCGTCCATCCATTGCAGCCGGGAACGTTCCTCCCCGTCGCGGCCGCACAGGATTTCCTCCATCCGGAACAGGGGGCGCACCTTGTAATACTTGTACCCCATGCCCTGTTCCCGGACGGAACCGGAACGCTTCAGGTCAAAGAGCATCCGGTCCACCGCCACATCCGGCAGGTCATGGACCGCGGAGGCCTCATACAGGGACACAATATGCTCTCCCCTCCGGGACAGCAGGGACGCCAGCCCTTTTACGCCATGGCGTTCCGGCTCCGCCGCATGCAGGCGGTTGACCACGGCCACGCCGTCGCGCCCGGACAGCATCACCAGACTGAAGGAAGGCAGCCCGTCGCGCCCGGCACGGCCGGATTCCTGCACATACGCTTCCAGGCTGGCGGGGGGATGGTAATGCACCACGGAGCGCACGTCCGGCTTGTCAATTCCCATGCCGAAGGCGATCGTCGCCACCAGCACGTCCGCCGCCCCCGCCAGGAACTCATCCTGAACCAGCCCCCGCGTTTCCGGCGGCATGCCCGCATGGTAGGACTTGACGGAAAAACCGGCCTTCCCCAGTTCATAGGAAAGATTCTCCGCATCCTTCCGGGTGCGGATGTACACCACGGCGGGACGGTGGCCGTCCTCTTTCAAAAACTGCACCAGCCGCGCGGTTTTATCCTGCTCCTTCAGCACTTCCGCCTGGCGGAAAATATTCGCCCGGTAAGGCGCGGCGCGGAAGATGCAGTCCTCCTGCACGTCAAACAGGGCGGCCAGGTCGCGGCACACCCGTTCCGTAGCCGTGGCCGTCAGGGCCATAACGCTCCGGAACCCATGCTTTTTAAAAAAAACGGGAAGCCCCAGGTAATCCGGGCGGAAACTGTGCCCCCACTCCGAGAGGCAGTGCGCCTCATCCACCACGAACAAGCCGGGAGAAACAAACTCCATGGCCTGCCGCATCCACGGGGATTCCAGAGACTCCGGCGCGGCGAACAGCAGGCGGACGGCCCCGGACTTCAGGCTGTCCAGCAGGGCGCCCTTCTCTTCCTCCGCCAGGGAGGAATCATACCTGGCCGCGGCCACGCCCAGCTTTTCCAGCCCGGCCACCTGGTCTCGCATCAGGGCGATCAGCGGGGAAACCACCACCGTCACCCCGTCTCCCAGCACTGCCGGAATCTGGTAACAAAGGCTCTTGCCGGAACCCGTAGGCAAAATGCCGATGCAGGACCGGCCCGCCAGCGCGCACTCCATCAGCTCCCGCTGCATGGGGCGGAACCGCTCCTTGCCGAACAAACGCAGCGTGTCTTCCAACGGGGAGGAATGCATGGGAAAATGATATCATAACGGAAAATCCCGGCAAAAGGAATCCTATGACATTGACACGGTGGCTTCATCCTATATCCTCCATGCAATATGAGACCTTTGAAAACCATCATTGCCGGAACTCTGGTCCTGCTGGCGGCAGCTCCCCTCACAGCCCAGACCAAGGCTGCGGGGAATAAAAAGCCGAACATCCTTTTCATCATCACGGACGACCACGCCTACCAGACGCTGGGCACCTCCAAGAACGATTCCCCCGTCTCGCTGCCCAACTTCAACAAGCTGGGCAGGCAAGGCATGGTCTTTGACCGCAGCTACTGCGCCAACTCCCTGTGCGGACCCTCCCGCGCCTGCATCCTGACCGGAAGACACTCCCACATGAACGGCTTCGTCTTCAACGGCCAGAGGCCGCTGGACGGCTCCCAGCCCACCTACCCGAAGATGCTGCAAAAAGCCGGCTACCAGACGGGCCTGTTCGGCAAATGGCATCTGGAATCAGACCCCACCGGCTTTGACACGTGGGAAATCTTCCCCGGCCAGGGCAGTTACTACAATCCGGATTTCATCAGCCTCAAGCCGAACGGGAAGCGCCAGACGAAGCGCTTCCCCGGCTACGCCACGGACGTGGTCACGGACAAATCCATCCAATGGCTGGAAAACCGGGACAAGGACAAGCCTTTCCTTCTCGTCGTAGGCCACAAGGCTCCTCACCGCGCCTGGTGCCCCGCCCTGCGCCATCTGGGCAAGGTAAACACGTCCAAGCTGACGCCGCCCGCCAACTTCCATGACGACTACGCCAACCGCCCGGAATTCCTGAAGAAAAACCAGCAGACCGTAGCCAGGCACATGGCGATTTATTCTGACCTCAAGGTGCTCAAGGACCAGGTGCCGGAAGACATGCGCAAGAGCATCGTCTCCCCCGGCTACGGCTGGGACCTGGGCGAACTGAACCGCATGACCCCGGAAGAAAAGAAAACCTGGACGAACTACTACGCCAAGCGCACCAAGTCCCTGGTGGACGGCATGAAATCCGGGAAGCTGAAAGACCCGAAAGCCTTCGCGGAATGGAAATGGCACGCCTACATGGAAGACTACCTGGGCTGCCTGCTTTCCGTGGACGACAGCATCGGACGCCTCATGAAATATCTGGACAAGGAAGGCCTTTCCAAAGACACGCTGGTCATCTACTGCGGCGACCAGGGTTTCTACATGGGCGAACACGGCATGTACGACAAGCGCTGGATTTTTGAGGAATCGCTCCGCATGCCCCTCATCATGAGATGGCCCGGCAAAATTCCCGCGGGCATCCGCAACACCACCATGGTGCAGAACATCGACTACGCTCCCACCATCGTTTCCGCGGCAGGAGCGGACACCCCGGAAAACATGAGCACCTTCCAGGGCGTTTCCCTGCTTCCCACGGCCTTCACGGGCAAGAAGCCGGACAACTGGAGGGACGCCATCTACTACTGTTTCTACGAGAATCCCGGCGAACACAACGCCCCGCGCCACGACGGCATCCGGACGGACCGCTACACGCTCTCCTACATCTGGACCAGTGACGAATGGATGCTCTTTGACATGAAGAAGGACCCCATGCAGATGAACAACGTCATTGACGATCCCGCCTACAAGTCCACCGTGGAACAGCTCAAGAAGCGCTACAACGAACTCCGCAAGGCGTACAAGGTACCGGAAAACTGCCCCGGAGGAAAGGGAACGCCCATCCCCAAATTTGACGCTTCCTGGTAGGAAGCCGTTCCAGCGGAACTTTTCCCAGGCGCCGGAAGATTCCGGCGCCTTTTTATTCCTTGCGTATCCCGCCCCGGTAACGGCTATTCCACCCCGGCCTTACCCGTAAAAACCTTTGAGGGGCCCCAATCCGGCGATCTTGGACAATTTATTCACGGCCTTCTCGCAAAAAGCAATCCCCTGGTGAACGCCGGAGAGAAAGGTAAGCAAAGGCCTTTCCACCCTCTCCGCTCCAAGCTCTCCCAAAAAGAAGTCCGGATCCTTGTCATCAAATCCGGGGTGCCGTAAAAAGGGCTGCCTCCCGTCAAGATGGATGACTCCCTTCCCGGAATAAAGGCAATCCAGATGGTTCATGGCCGCAACAAGCGACCACAGCGTCTGGTCATGCGTATGGTCCGCAAAATTGTCACGGCAGCGGCTTTTTTCCTCCGGAGTCGGGGAAGACACCAGGCTGAACTGCCGGCATAGTTCCATCCATTCACGAAGAATCCGGACGCTTTCTTCCGATTTTTTCAGGAAACACGGAGTCGGCTGAATCAGGGGGCTATGCTCGAAATCCCTGATATCCAGATTCAATGCGTCAAAAACGCTCTGCTTGCACCATCTTGACAAATCTCCCGTGTAATAGGAGATATTCACTCCCGGCAGGATATCCTGCCCCTTCTCCTCCAGCCATTGGACAAGAGGCTGTACTGAATGGCGGAAAAGCGTTCCCGGCGGACGCCCCGCATCCGTGTAAAGCAAATAGTCCCCTTCCTGCAGGCTTTCCAGTTCCCTGAGCATGATGAAGGGTTTCCAGCACCAGTAACCAGCCCCATGCAAATGAGGGTCAAACCAGGACACCTCGCGCCTGATGCCTGCGGACAGCAGGCGGCCAAGATTCCAGAAAGACAATTCCACGGAAGGGTCCGCCAGCTTTAAACTTGTCATCCGCATCCACTGCCGCCAGCGGTAGCCGCGTGTCGCGAAAGAACAATAACGAATAGCCATGCGCGTTGATTCCGGGTAAACGCATGGCTTGGTAGAACATGGGCCATGCTTTCTGCACGCCCTTTCTAGCGAGTTGTTAATCCGCTTGTTTGGAGAAAATAAAAGAGAACCTGTAAAAATATAACCCTGAAAAAGTTGTCTGTTCAGGCCATCCTACGGGGATGATGGAAAATCTTTTTTATTACACGTCAAATATCTGGAATTCGTTCTCCGTTAAAATTTTCCATTGACAGCGGATTAACAATCCACAGATTTGGCCGGATACTTGCCGATAAACGCCTTTTTTATATTCCCGCGTCCGCGGGGGCGCCCTTATGGCTGAAGCTCCGCGTCCAGCCGCTTATCCAGGTCCATGGCGGCGCCGATGGCCGCATCCATATTGTAATACTCCCACTCCGCAAAACGCCCCAGCAGGTAAATGCCCCTGGGTTCCAGGCGCTCCTTCAGCTCCCGGATCAGGGCGCGGCTGGACGCATCCTGCACGGGATAGGTATATTCCTCCCAGTGATGGGCCAGGTAGGAGGGGGAAAAGGGGATGAGCTTCAGCTGCGTCCGGATTTCCTCTTCCGTCATTTTCTCGGAAAACTCAATGGTGGCGGTGGTAATGTCTCCGTTATTGTTGTTCCTGGAAAAATTCCCCGTGCAGATGATGCGGTGGGAACGGTGGTCCGGGGAGGGCATGTAAATCCAGCTATAGCCGTTGGGGTCAATCCGGCACAGCACAGAGGTGGTGCCGTGGGAGCGCAATGCCGAAATCCGGGGAAGGAACGGACGGAGTTCATCCACGCCGGGAAAGCAATCCGCAAGCTGCCTGGCATTCCCTGTAAAAACAACCCGGTCAAACAATTCTCCCTGCACGAGCCATTTTCCATCCTGCGCACGGATGTCCGCAGCCTCCGCCCGGTACCTGACCTTCAGGCCGCGCGCCAGCGTATCCGCCAGGAACTGGGAGCCGCCGCGCTTTGCATAAAAGAAGGAGCTGTGCACCATGGCGCTTTCATTGACGCGCCCAATGTTATTCAACAGGATTTCCGCCACGGTCGGCATGGGCAGCTTGTCTTCCAGCCAGTCCATGGCGATTCCGTTGATGTCCTGCCGCCACACCTTGTTGTTGTAGGGCGTGAAATAAAGGTCGTTCAGGGTCTTCCCGAAACGGTTCCGGAAAAATTCTCCCAGGGAACTGGGTTCCGCAGGGGGATTCCTGTAAAGCTCCAGCAGTTCATGGACAATGGAGGAACGGACGGCCTCCGGAAACTGGTCGAGATGGTTCTCAATGGGATAATCCACCACAGCCCCGCCCTCCAGGGAAATGACGGCACGGCGGCGGGCGGAAACAAAATCACGCTCCCTGTCAAACCGGGACCAGAACCAGTCCAATACCTCCTGCCGCCGGGAATTGAACACATGACCGCCTACCAGGTGGTACAAATTGCCCTGCACCTCCGCGCACTTGACCAGGCCGCCGGGGCGGCTGTCCTTCTCGTAAACCACTACCTCATGCCCCTTTTTCAAGAGCATTCCGGCCATGGACAATCCGGAAACTCCGGCTCCGATCACAGCATATTTCATCATGGAATAAAGAAAATCAATGGATTAAAGACCACGCGCACCGAATTTGGACAATTTCACGGGATGGAGGTACAGGTAGTCCTCCGGAAAGGAGGCAAGCAGTTTGCCCAGGTCTCCGCCGGAAGAGGACACCAGCCCGTCAATAACGGCGTTCATGGCCTCAAAATGTTCCGGATCCTGCGGGAACCAGACGTTTCCGGACTTGTACTGCGTGTCTTCCAGCGTAGCCAGCCGCGTTCCGGGAAGGAGCTGCAAGGCTGTGGGAATAGCAAGCTCCACAAACATGTTCCATGCGGAAAATACCTCAAGGATGCGGCAAAAATCGTCAAACTTCCCTTTCGGAATGCACACGATGTCCGAATAACCGAAGACGACGGGATAGGAATACCGGTACTTTTTGATCCGGTGCTTCCAGTGGTTCAGCAGATGCCAGATTCTGCCCTTCAGCACCTTCCAGTTGGCATGAATGCCGCCGCCGGGATTCCACTTGGGCAGGAACATGCGCACGCGGGACAGCTCGTCATGCTGCATGAGGTTCCTGGATTTCAAAATCTGACGGGCTTCCCCGTACGGCGGAACATTCTTGTTGACGCTGTCCGCATCAATGCCGGCGGGAGCCGTGGAAAAACGGTGGGCCTCCACCGTTCCACGGTAGCACACCGGCAGGGAGACATCCACAAAACCATCCAGGTAGCACGTATCCTCCCCATGGATTCCCAGCAGGGACGGCGTGGAAAACTCGTCAAACCGGGGATTCAGGAGCAGGTCGTCTCCGATGATGAGAATATAATCGCCATCCAGATTCCTGATTCTTTCCCGGGCCTGTAAAATATAATTATAAAACTGGAATGAATTGCCGAATACGGAACATACGTCCGGAGCGTCCCCCCTGTAATAGGGCATTAATTGAAGCAGCCCGGAAAAACGCCTTGAATAAATCTCCCTGATTACCGGAATGTTGCGGTCATACTGGTGGTTGAACAACACAACGAGAGCCGTTTTCCGGGAAGAAGTATCCATGGTACGTTTGATGTAGGGGAGCAACCCGCGCCCTTCAACGGAAGGCATTGGAAAAACATGGATTGCACCCTGGGAGCATGCGCCATTAAAACGGCTTCATGAATACATTACGGATTTGAAATCCGGGGTCAAGCCTGCACATTTGAAAGAAAAACATTTTCGGAAAATTCCGTTTGCCAATACTCCGGCATCGACAGAGGCCGTTCTTGACGTAAATAAGCTTTCTTTTCATTTCAAAAAAGCCGGGAGGGTATAACACAAAAAAATGGCGCAGGCAGGAACGGGAACGGCGCGACGGTGATGAACGGCGAAGCTGCGGCTCCGGCTCCCGGGAACGGAAGATTCCGGCCTCTCGTGGCTGAAACCCCTTCTGGAGCATGGCGTAAGCTCTTGCTTGCATAACCGTCTCTGCGCTCCGGAGGGAATGTCCATCAGGCCCGGGAGGCCCTGGCTCCCAGGCGACACGCACCCGTGAAAAAGAACTGATGGAGCGTTGATTCAGGATCTGCGCCCACCATCCCGGAGCATAACTTTTCCGGACTGCAGAGTCTCACCGGATTTCAAACCCGCCCGTGAAACAGGGCTGTTTTAAGCCTGCAAGCAAGCCGCATGATACCAGCAGGAAACAAGCCGGTGCTACTTTAATTTTCCCGAATTCCTCCCTGCGTTCCGGAACCGGCTTCTTCTTTTCTCCGGCAGTGGTGTGTTCAAGGGGAAACGTTGAGTTGGAATACTGGCTGATATAACAGGAAAGCAAAACATGAAGCTCACTCCGGAAGAATATTTCTTTCATTCCCTCCATCCAGGGCGCGGAGCCAAAACCCTATTCTGCGCCGGAAACGGACTTCATTTTCCCGCTCCTTCAACAATGGCCGATGCCGGAAAGCATTTTCTCCCCTCTTATCTTTTTACGGAAAAAACAGTGGGCACACCTGCATTCCCTCTCCTGCTCCGCCGCGCAAATGGAAAAAGCCGTTCCACCGGGAAAGCTTCCCGATGAAACGGCTGGAAAACGGAGCCCCCGCCGGATCAATACCTGTAAAAGTCCGGCTTGTACGGACCTTCCACCGGAACGCCGATGTAGTCCGCCTGTTCCGGACGCAGGACGGTAAGCTTGCAGCCGATCTTGCCGAGGTGCAGGCGCGCCACCTCCTCATCCAGCACCTTGGGGAGCACTTCCACGCCCGCGGGGCGGTTTTCACGGGTATTCCACAGTTCCAGCTGCGCCAGAACCTGGTTGGCGAAGCTGTTGGACATCACGAAGCTGGGGTGCCCCGTGGCGCAGCCCAGGTTGACCAGGCGGCCTTCCGCCAGCAGGTACAGGCTGTTGCCGGACGGGAACGTGTAACGGTCCACCTGAGGCTTGATGTTGAGGTGTTTGATGCCGGGATAGGTCTGGAGCTTGTGCACCTGGATTTCATTGTCGAAGTGGCCGATATTGCACACAATGGCCTGGTCCTTCATCTTTTCCATGTGCTCAATGCGGATGATGCCGCAGTTCCCCGTGGTGGTTACGTAAATGTCCGCCCAGCCCAGCGTGTCCTCCACCGTCAGCACGCGGTAGCCTTCCATGGCGGCCTGGAGCGCGCAGATGGGGTCTATTTCCGTCACGACCACCTGGGCGCCCATGCCGCGCAGGGACTGGGCGCAGCCCTTGCCCACGTCCCCGTAGCCGCAGACCACAGCCACCTTACCGGCGATCATGACGTCCGTGGCGCGCTTGATGCCGTCCACCAGGGACTCGCGGCAGCCGTACAGGTTGTCAAACTTGGACTTGGTCACGGAATCGTTCACGTTGATGGCCGGAATCAGCAGGCGGCCCGCGGCCTGCATCTGGTACAGGCGGTGCACGCCCGTGGTCGTTTCCTCGGAAACGCCCTTCAGCTCAGGCAGCCAGCGGTGGAAAATGCCGGGCGTTTCCGCGGCGATCTTTTTCAGGAGGTCCTTGATGACTTCCTCTTCTTCCGACTCCGACGGGGTGTTCACCCAGCCGGAACCTTCCTCCATCTCATACCCGCGGTGGATGAGCAGGGTGGCGTCTCCGCCGTCGTCCACAATCAATTGCGGCCCCAGACCGTCCGGAAAGTTCATGGCCTTCCAGGTGCAGTCCCAGTATTCCCGGAGCGTTTCCCCCTTCCAGGCGAACACGGGCGTGCCGGATTTGGCAATCGCGGCGGCGGCGTGGTCCTGGGTGGAGAAAATATTGCAGCTTGCCCAGCGGACGGAGGCGCCCAGGGCCGTCAGCGTTTCAATCAGCACGGCCGTCTGCACCGTCATATGCAGGGAGCCCATGATGCGCACGCCCTCCAGGGGCCTGGCGTCCGCGTACTTTTCACGCACGGCCATCAGGCCGGGCATTTCATGTTCCGCAATGTCCAGTTCCTTGCGTCCGAAATCCGCCAGGCTGATATCGCGCACCTTGTAATGTTCCGTTTCTGAAAACATGTCTGTAACGTTGTCGTTGGATTAATGAAGAAGTTGTTTCAGGGAGGCCAGGCGAGCTTCGTCCAGTTGTTCCCACGGCAGTTCCGGATTGGTGAAATGCCCGTAATGCGTCGTCTTGCGGTAGATGGGCTGCAGCAGGTCGAGCTGTTCCACCATGTCCGCGGGCTTGAAGGAGAAAATGCCTTCCAGCGCACTTTCAATGGCTTTTTCCTCCACCTTTCCGGTGCCGAAGGTATCCACCCGGATGGAAACGGGAGTGGGGTAGCCGATGGCGTAGGCCACCTGCAATTCACACTTGTCCGCCAGCCCGGCGGCTACGATGTGCTTGGCGACCCAGCGGCACATGTACGCCGCGGAACGGTCCACCTTGGACGGGTCCTTCCCGGAGAAGGCGCCGCCGCCGTGGCGGCCCATGCCGCCGTACGTATCCACAATGATCTTGCGGCCCGTCAGGCCGGAATCCCCGTGGGGGCCGCCCACCACGAATTTCCCCGTGGGATTGATGAAGTACTCCGTCCTGTCATCCAGCAGTTCCGCAGGAAGCACGGTCTTAATGAGTCTGACGCAGTAATTGTAAATCGTATCATGGTCCACTTCCTCCGTGTGCTGGGTGGAGATAACCACGTTCTCAATATGCACGGGGCGTCCGGCCTCATCATAGGCCACGGCCACCTGGGACTTGCAATCCGGTCGCAGCCAGTCCACATGCCCGCGCTTGCGGCGCTTGGCCAGTTCCATGAGCAGCTTGTGGGCGAACACGATGGGGGCCGGCAGCAGCTCCAGCGTCTCGTTCGTCGCGAAGCCGAACATGATGCCCTGGTCCCCGGCGCCCTGCTCCGCGTGGCCCTTGCCCTCCGCTTCCCGCGCGTCCACGCCCTGGGCGATGTCCGGAGACTGTTCCGTGAGCAGGTTCGTGAAAAAGACGGTATCCGCATGGAACACGTCGTCGTCCTGCCGGTTGCAGTACCCGATCTCCCGGATGGCCTGGCGGGCGATCTTTTCCGGATTGATTACCGCCTTGGTCGTCAGCTCTCCGGCGATGATGACCATGTTGCTCTTCACCAAAGTTTCGCACGCGACGCGGCTAGTTTTGTCTTGAGCCAGGCAGGCGTCTAAAATAGAGTCGGAAATGTAGTCGGCCACCTTGTCCGGATGGCCTTCTCCAACGGATTCCGACGTGAAGATGTGAGGGTTGTTTTTACTCATATCGATAAATCTCGATGCGTTGATATATTATTCCACCATGAAGTCAATCCTAAAAACGCTCAAACTCCTGACGGACCCCACCCGCCTGCGCATCATCAACGTTCTGAATGAAGAATCCCTGAGCGTTGCGGAGCTTCAGGAAATTCTCGGCATGGGGCAGAGCCGCATCTCCACGCAGCTTGCCCAGCTCCGGCAGGAAGGAGTGGTGGAGGACACCCGCTCCGGGAAAAACGTTTTTTACACCCTCTCCCTGGCCAACGACCTGCACAACGTGGCCCTGAAAGCCTGCGAGGAACTGCCGGAGGCGGAAACGGACAAAAAAGCCCTCCAGGTCATTCTGGACAAGCGCAAGAACCGCACGCAGGCCTACTTTGATGAAGTCGTTTGCCGCCTGGGCAAGAACTACGCTCCGGGCCGTTCCTGGAAGGCGCTGGCCGGAGCCCTGCTCCGCATCCTGAATTATGACGTGGTGGCGGACCTGGGCGCCGGGGAAGGCTTCGTCTCCCAGCTCATTTCCCCCAGCGCCAAGCAGGTGATCGCCGTGGACAACTCACCCAGCATGGTGGAACTGGGGCAGGAACTGGCGCGCAAGCACGGGCTGGACAATCTGGAATACCGCCTGGGCGACATTGAAACGCCGCCCATTGATCCCGGCACCGTGGACCTGGCCCTGCTCAGCCAGGCCCTGCACCATGCCCAAAAGCCGGTCAAGGCCCTGGAAGCCGCCTGGAACATCCTGAAACCCGGAGGCTGCCTGGTCGTTCTGGACCTGCTCCAGCACGGGCAGGAGGAAGCCCGCGAACTCTATGCGGACCGCTGGCTGGGCTTCACGCCCGCCGCTCTGGAAAGCATGCTCAAGGAAGCCGGCTTCCGGAACATCCATACGGACATTGTGGACAGGGAACCGGAACCTCCCCATTTCCAGACCCTGATGGCCGCCGCCTGGAAACCGTAACCGGAAGGCGCCCCACTCCTTTTTCCAACCGTTTTTTCAGACAAAATTCTGCCGGGCAACCGCTCACCTATTGTGAGCATTAAATCCGCATTAATCATTTCAGGCGCCGTCCTCGCTGCCGCCCTGGGCATTTACTGGATAGCCGCCCCGAGGGAAGCCTGTCCCGAGGAACTGTACCGGCAATACATGGAGCTCTCCCCCTTTGAGCAATTTGACCAGAAGGAGAAACTGTTGAAAAAAGCGGCGCAGGCTGGCTGCGTTCCCGCCATGCGCCAAATGGCGGATCATAACTTCATCTCCAAAAACGATCTCAAAGTCGATGAATACAATTACTGGATCAAAAAAGCGGCGGACCATGGAAGCCCGCAGGCCCAGTATGAAGCCTTCACGGAATGCATTTCCGAAAACCCTTCCGAAGTCCTCGCCTATCTGATACAGGCGGACAGACAGTCTTACGCTCCCGCCTCCCTGGAACTGGGACGGCTGTATGCCTGCGGAGACGAAGAATACGGCATCATGCGGGATGAACGGAAAGCCATGGAGTTTTACCAAAAAGCAGCCGCGCTGAATAACCCGGAGGCCCTTTACCTGCTCTACCTGATGGGAAAACTGGAAATTCCGTCCAGGGAGGAGGCGGAACGGCACCCGGACGCCTATGCCCGCTATCTTCAACAGGCACAGCGGCAGAAAGCGTTCCCGATCATGCCTGCCGCCATGGACGGAGAGGTCCCCGCGAACCGTCAATCCAGGGAGCGTATCAGGGAAGTTTTAAAAACCTACCTGCCGCAAAACCCGAAAGCTGTTGAATGGATTCAACAAAACTACAGGTGAAAAACAGGCCATGCCTCATTCCCTGTCCTCCGGAGCCCTTTCCGCAGGAAAGGGGCGTTTGCCGGATTGGAGGGCCTCCCGCACTTCCCGGACAATGTCCATCATCTGCTCCGGAGACAGCTCCTCTTTACCTTCCACCTCTTCATCCACCAGCGCTTTCATTTCCTCCAGAAGATGCTCCGGCTCCAGACGGTAGTTCAGCAATACCCGGAAAAGCTCCCTTCCGGCCTCCTGCAAGGGAACGGACGGAAAATCCCGCACGCTTTTCAAATCTTTTTCTTCAAAGGAATTCAGCAGTCCGGCATAACGGCGGAACGCGCGTTTGAATTCCTCCGGGCAGCCGGCCAAATCTACCGCGGCAAGATACCGCCGGAAGGAAATCTCCGCTTTCAGGTGAAGGGCGGCTTCCCCCGTGGACTCCGCCAGCCACGTTTCCTTCTGCTTCAAATGTACGAGCAGAAGGGCCTTCCGCATGGCTTCCCTCTGCCTGCCCTTGGGCCCCTTCTTCAATTTAACCAGGTCCAGGTCCAGCTCTGCGGCATCCGGACTCGCCACATCCTGGGCCGGAGACACTCCGAGAGCCGCCGCCATCAGAACAAACGGCAGCCACTTCCTCATGCATTCCCGGATATGGACCATTGCGGTCAGCAATTACATGAAAAAAGCCGTAAAAGCAATCCAAATCCAGCGTTTCCCGGAGGAGAGGGCCATCCGCACCCGGAGAACCGCCAGAGCGCGGGTCATGCCATCCGGGGAGATTGACGGACAGGCGGCTGTATGAGAAAAAGCGGTCTATGCTATTCGCAGTAGTGATTTTCCTTTCCGTGGTCGTGCTCGGCGTCATTGCCGCGTTGCGCTTCACCAAGGGCGTCATTCCGCTGCGTACCTACGAATCGCGGGAATTGCCGGGATTTCCGGGTCCGGCGGGGCTGATTCACCGCCTGGACGGCGCGGAAAAACGCCAGCGGAAACTGGCGGAGGCCCGTTTTCCCGGCGTGGATGAAAACGGGCTCATCAGCCTTCCCCCCGCCTGGGAGGGCAAGGTGACTGCGGGACGCCTGGCCTGCGTGGCCCACACCTGGGCCATGAGCAGCCTGGTCCGGGAAGACCCTGCTGCGGCCAAAGCCCGCAAAACCGCCGCAGCCCGCGCCATGATGATTCCCTTCTTCACAGCCCTCATCCTGCTGGGGATGCTGGCCACCGGGCTGTTGAAGTTCCAGATTGCGCTGGCTATCGGGCTGGCCTGCTGGGCCTTCTTCACCTTCTCCGCCCTTCCCACCCAGTTCCGTGAATGGAAGGCGGCGGAAATAGCCAAATCCGGGCTGAAGGAAGCCGGATTGTGGCCCCTGCTGCCCTCAGACGCCATGGCCGTGGAACAATGCCTGAAAGCATTGTCATGGTGCAATGTGGCGGGCTTCCGGCGCATTCTTCCCAGATAGGGGATGCGCCGTGACGGAGGCGCGCATTTTTCCGGTTAATCCGGCTTTTGAGAGAAAAAAACTTGAAACGGGGGTGCGGGTAACCCACTCTTCCACCGTCGTCAAAATTTACTCTCTTCTGCATGAACGAGTCCGCCAACCCTATCATCAAGTACTTTTCCGAGTTCAAAATCCTAAAAACCGTATCCAAAGATTTCTGGCTCACCAACGTCGTACAGTTCTTCGACGGCATGGCCTACTTCTCCCTGATTACGGTTTTTGTCCTCTACCTGACGGATTACTGCAGTTTCAACGATGCGGACGCGGCCCTGTGGGTGGGGCTGTATACCCTGTTCATCTCCGCCTTCGTCTTTGCGGTGGGTTCCATCTGCGACATCATCGGCATACGGCGCACGTACCTGATCGGCTTCATCATCCTCATCGCCGGGCGTCTCATCATGGGATTCGGGCCGGATCTGAGCCCAACCGTGGACTCCGGGAGGCTGGTGGTCATGACAGGGATTCTGATCATGTCCTTCGGCACGGCGTTCATGTCCCCCGTCATCCAGACCTCCATCCGGCGCTTCGCCCCGCTGAATGCGCGCGCCACGGGGTTCAATATTTATTATCTGCTGATGAACATCGCCGCCGTGATCGCGAACGTATTCCTGATTGAATTCTTCCGCAAGCACTTCGGCGCTGTGGACGGCGGCTACTGGATCATCAACTTCGGCACGCTGATGGTGCTGCTGGGCTGCATCACCACCCGCTTCATTGACGAAAACAACTACGCGGAACCCAGTGAAAAGGAGGCCAACCTGAAAGCGCCCCTCCGCCGGCCCCTGCAGCTTTTCCGGGAAGTGTGGAAGGAATCCGCCTTCCGCAAGCTCATCCTCTTCCTGGTGCTGACCATGGGCGTGCGCATCGTCTTCACGCTGCAATTCCTGGTCATGCCCAAATACTACGTGCGCACCCTGTATGATGACTTTGCCATCGGCTCCATCAATGCCATCAACCCGGCCATCATCGTCTCCGGCCTCATCCTGCTCATTCCGGTGCTGGGACGCTTCTCCACTGTCAGCCTCATGATCGTGGGCATGTCCATTTCCGCTTTCTCCCTTGTCTTCATGGCCATTCCCATTGAATGGTACTATGTGGTGCCCGGCATTGAAACGCGCTCCCAGGCGTATCTGGTAGCCATTGTGACGCAGATTCTGGTGTTCGCGTTCGGGGAACTGCTGTTCTCCCCCCGTTTCTCGGAATATGTGGCCCGTGTGGCCCCCAAGGACAAGGTGGCCTCCTACATGTCCCTGGCGGCATTGCCCATGTTCATTGCCAAGCCCATCAACGGCATCATCGGCGGCCTGCTGGTCGCCTACCTCTGCTACGACGGCATCTGCGCCAAGATGGATACCGGGCACATCGGCTTCTGGGATTCACCCGAATTCATGTGGACCATTTACCTGGCCATGGCCGTCATCAGCCCCATCGCCATCATCATGACCCGCAAGACCATCACCTCCGACCATCCGGAGGAAGATGCGGACTCCCCGCCCATTGCGGCCATTGAAACGGAAATGGACCCCGCCGTTACGGCGGAAGAACTCACGGAAGCCAACTCCTAACCTCTCAAGACGATGAACCAGCACACGCGCAACATCATTGTGGACTCCCTCATCCTGGTGGCTTTCAGTTCCATTCTGGGCGGGATCAGCCTGGTGGTTTCCAAATCCTTCTCCGGAGACCCCAATCCGGCCCTGGACCTTATCACCGTGATGAAAAAAGCGGAGGCCAAGGAAGTCAATGCCTCCTCTGAACAGGAGGAACAGGAAGCCAGGATCAAGGGAATGAAGGAGTTCGACCAAACCTTGGAAGAAGGGGAACAACTGGCGGCGAAGGAAGGAAAAGCCTTCGTCAACATGACGGACCCCCACGGCAGAACGCCCGTCATGTGGGTGTGCTACGCCAACTACAACAATATTGAAACCACGCTGAAGCTGGAAGCCAAGCGTGCCCCCTACCTGGGACGCCTGCTGGAAGACCCCCGCGTGGAAATCGACCAGAAGGACAAGGACGGATGGACCGCCCTGCACTGGGCTTCCTGGAGCGGCCTGGACCGCCTGTCCGACATGCTGATTGAAAAGAAGGCGGACATCAACAACCGGGAGGGCAACGGCTTTACGCCGCTGATGCTGGCGGCCATGCGCGGCAACTTCCAGGTGGCGGCCCTGCTGCTGGAAAAAGGGGCCGACATGAATGCCGTCAACAAATTCGGCAAGAACGCCCTTCAACTGGCGGAGGAAGGGGCCCTGGCCTACCAATCCAGCTTTGACCTGACCAAGACGGAAGTTTCCAAGGCCCCGGTGAACACCTTTGCACAGGCTTATGAAAAAGCCGTTGCGGCCCTCTCGCCTGAACACGCCCCCGAATTCATGGAAGCCATGAAAAAGGCGGTAGGCCGCCAGTCCTTTGTGGAAACGGAGTACGTTCTCCAGCTCATTACGCGCTCCCTGATCTCCAAAAACCTGTTCACGGAGGAACAGGCCGGAAAATTCAAGGAGGAAATCACCGGGGCCGTAGCGGAAAACTCCCAGATCATTGACGTGCGCGGCGTAGCCTTTGAACACACCGTGGACCTGCTCCGTAAAGCGGCTGGGAAATAACAGCCCGGTTTCTTCAAGGTTCCGGCATCCGTCACTTTGCTCTTGACGCTTTCACGGCTCCTTTCTAGGATTCGCGGCATACCATGGTTAGAGCATTGCGCAACGGCATCATGCTGCTCACCCTTCTGCTGGTCATTGTAGGCGGAACGGGCATGGTTTCCGTATGCCCCTGCCATCAGGAGGTCTTCCTCTTTTCCTGCTCCTGCCATCACGATGCCGCACCCTGCGGATGCCGTGGGGACCACGGTCCCGGCAGCAGCACTTCCAGCCCGCTGGCCGGGCACCTCTGCGAACACCAGCGTCTGGAGATTGACGACCTGACGCTGCCCGTTCTTCATGCGCCGCTTCCCCAGCCCTGCATTATCTGGCAGACCTTCCCGGATTTCCATCATCTGGCACAGTCTCTTCTTTTAACAAGCCAAACATCGGATTCCGCAATACCCGCCCCCCCTGACCCCTTCAGGGACGACGGCCCGATACATGAAGGCTTTCAACTTCCCCTGCTGATTTAACGGCCCTTTTTCGGAAACGTCCCAAGGACGTTTCCGGCTGAACGCTGCTTGCTGATTGCGTCCGGCCTTATTTGTTTCCGCGGAATTATTTGCCGCATTGTCCAAACCTGATTGGACCGAACTATTTCTATTCTCTTTTTCATCATGAAATCCATACCATTTTTCGCTGGGCTAGGCCTGACCGCCTTCCTCAGCTCATGCAGCGTCTATCACAGCGCGCCCATCGACCTGAACGCGGAGGAAGCCTCCTGGAAAGAGGCATCCCGCGTGGACACACACATCTCCGTTACCCGGAACCAGGCACGCCAGATCGGCCTGGTCATGAATCCGGATCTGAACAAGGCACGCCTGAAACTGGCTTCCAGCAATGAAGCAGCCAAACAATCGGGCTGGTGGAACGATCCGTCCTTTTCCTGGGATATTGAACAAGTCCTCCAGGAAAATACGCTCAACATGTCCGGCAGCCTGGGCTTCACCATTCCCGTGACGGGTCTTCCCGCCCTGGAAAAAAAGGTGGCGGAACAGTACAAGGAGGCGGACTTCTGGACCCTCCGCCAGGCGGAACTGGATTTTCTCAGTTCCCTGGACCAGGCCTGGAGCAAGCTGGCCGTTACCCAGCGCCGCAAGGCCGTCATCCGGGAACGCCTGGATGCGGTGCGGCAGGAAAACGGCGTGATTGAAAAACTCATTGGCGCAGGGGAAGTGGAATTTTCCTCCCGCCAGGTAGCTTCCCAGCGCATTAACGACGCCATCCGGGAACTCCAGACCGTGACGGAAACGGAACTGGAGCAGAAGATGGAGCTGGTCAGGCTGATGGGGCTGCATCCCTCCGCGGCACGGAAGCTCGGCTTCCTGACGGGACAGGGCTTCCAACTGCCCGCCGCCGTTCCGGCCCCCGGCCCCGCCGCCCTGGCCTCCGCCCCGAAAATCAAGGCCCAACTGGCAACCTACGCCACCACGGAAACCCTGTTCAAGACGGAGATCCGCCGGCAGTACCCGGAACTGGAGCTCGGGCCCTCCTTCACCCGTGACGACGGGGAAAAGGAAGTGGGCGGAGAAATAGGGTTCAATCTCCCCCTCTGGAACCGCAACCGCAAGGCCATTGCGGAAGCGCGCGGCACACGGAACCTGTCCAGGCAGGAAACCATCCAGCTTTGGAAAACGGAGTTGTTCAACGCCCGACAGCTTGACGCCAGCCAGCAGATGGTGCTCCGCCACTGCCGGACGGAGCTTCAGCGCATGGAGTCCTTCGCCTCCTCCGTCCGGACCATGGAGAAACTGCACGGCATCGGGGAAGCCTCCCTGCTGGAGCTGGCGGAAAACCGCCACCAGCTTTATGAAAGCCGTCTGGCTTTCCTGGACAATCTGGACAAGCTGCTGGCCATTCAGGCCCAGCTGCGCTACCTCACCCACGCCAACCTTCAATCCAAATAAAAATCTTCATCATTTTAACGAACATGAAACGTCTCTATTTTTCCATTATCCTGGGCCTGGCTCCCGTTTTCAGCCTCAATCCCGCACGCGGAGAGCAGCCGGCACCTACGGAACACAAACACGAGGACGGCACCGCCTGCACGGCGGACCACGGCCATGAAGACCACCAGCACAAGGAAGGGGAAACCTGCGCCGAGGGCCACGCCCATGAGGAACACAAGCACGCGGACGGCTCCGTCTGCACAGGCGACCACGAGCCTGAGGGCCACCAGCATGCAGAGGGGGAAGCCTGCACGGGCGACCACGAACATGAAGAGGCCGCGGAGAAAGGTTCCGGCCAGCCGGGGGACATGATTCCCGTGCATGTGGATGAAAAGGCGCGCCATTCCCTGGACATGCGCTTTGAAAAGGTGACGGAAGCCACTCACGGCGCGGAAAAAACCCTTCACGGCCAGATGGTTATTCCTCCCCATGCGGTAACGACGTACGCCCTTCCCGCCGCCGGGCGCGTCACCTTCAACGTAAAGTCCGCCCAGCAGGTACGCAAGGGGGAACTGCTGTACACGCTGGCCTCACCGGACATCGTGGAGATGGAAGGAAACGCCTCCCAGGCGCAGGCTGCCCTTGACCGCGCCGCGGCGGAACTCAATACCCTCAAGGAACGCCGGGCCCAACTGGAAAAAATCGGCACCCGGAACAGTGAGCTGAATACTTCCATTCAATTCAAGGAGGCAGAAATCTACAGCCTCCGCGCCGCCCTGGATGCCAGCAATAATAAACTGAAGCTGGTGACGGATTCCGGAGCTTTGAAAAACAACCTCCTTTACGTGTACGCCGCGGCGGACGGCTCCGTCCAGTCCGTGAACATGACCCAGGGTTCCTGGGGGGAACAGGGCGCGCCCGCCCTCGTCATGACCAACAAGGGGGAACTGGAATTCGCCACCACCATTTACGGGGCTGACCCCGTCCATTATGCGAAGGCCCAGCTGGCCCTGACCAGCGGAAAAAATACGGAAGTGCTGGACGGCACCCTGCGGGTGGCGGACCAGGTGGACCCCGCCACGCAGTCCCGTGCCCTGTACTTCGTTCCGGACCGCATGCCGGAAGGGACGCATGCCGGACAGCTTGCCCGGCTGGACCTGTATTCCCATGACGCCGCCACGGACGGATTTATTCCCGTTCCCAACAGCGCCGTCGTCAAGGTGGGGGTGAACGACGTGGTCTTCATCAAGGCGGCGGACGATACCTTCGTCATGAAGAAGGTGGAAACGCTGCCCGCACGGCAGGGAAAAACGCCCGTCAAGGGGTTGACGCCGGGACAAACCATCGTGACCAAAGGCGGCTATGAATTGAAATACATCCTGCCCACGGGAGACGCCGGGAGCAAGAAGGCGGCCGGGCATTTCCATGCGGACGGCCAGTTCCACGAAGGGGAACATTGATTTTCAGCTCAACGTGATTAGAGAACGGTTAATAGAAACAGGAATTCGATGAACTTTCTAATTTCATTCTGCCTGAATAACAGGATTACCGTGATTCTGCTGACGCTCGCGCTGGCGGTCATCAGCATTTTCGTGGTGAAAAATATTCCCGTGGACGTGTTTCCGGAACTGAAGGTTCCGCGCGTCACCATCCAGACGGAAGCCCCTGGCCTTACCGCGGAGGAAGTGGAGCAGTATATCACCATTCCCATTGAGTCCGCCATGAACGGCACCGCCGGGGTCAAGGGCGTGCGCTCCTCCTCCGGCAGCGGCCTCTCCTTCGTATGGGTGGACTTTGACTGGGACAAGGATATCTACCAGGCGCGCCAAATCGTGACGGAACGCCTGGGCGCGGTCCGGGAGTCCCTGCCGGAAGGCACGTCCCCGGAGCTGGCGCCCATCGTCTCCGTAACGGGGGAAATCATGCTGATCGCCCTGACGGGGGACAAGGACACCTCCACGCTGGACATGCGGCAATTGGCGGAATACAAGCTGCGCACGCGCCTGCTGGCCATCCCCGGCGTGGGACAGGTCACGGTGCTGGGCGGCCGCCTGCCGGAATACCAGGTGGTTTACGATCCCAACAAGCTCAAGCTGGCAGGGGTGGACCTTTCCAGCCTGAAAACGGCCATTGAGGAATCCCAGTCTTCCGTGCCCGCCGGGTACCTGGAGGACGTGGCCGGGCAGGAGCTCCCCATTCAGCAGGATACCCGCACCGCCAATATTGAACAGCTGAACCGCGCCCTGGTTCCGGACCACGCCTCCGGCATTCTCCGGCTTCAGGACGTAGCGGAGGTCAAGATAGACGGCGCGCCGCGACGGGGCGACGCCGGGTTCATGGGGGAAGACGCCGTGGTGCTTTCTGTGCAGAAGGTGCCGGGAGCCAATACGCTGGCCCTGACGCAGGCTGTGGACGCAGCCGTCAAGGAGTTCAGCCAGAGTCAGCTTCCCAAGGGCATGAAACTGCATACGACCGCCTACCGCCAGGCGGATTTCATTGAAATGTCCCTGGACAACGGCACGGAGACCCTGCTCATTGCGGGAGCAGTGGTCATGATCGTCATCTTCCTGACGCTGCTGAACCTGCGCACGGCCATCATCACGCTGATTTCCATGCCCCTGTCCGTCCTGTTCGGGATGATGATGTTCCCCGTCTTCGGGCTGGCCATCAACATCATGACCCTGGGCGGCCTGGCCGTAGCCGTGGGGGACGTGGTGGACAACGCCATCATTTTCGTGGAAATAGCCTGGCGGCACCTGAACCGGAACGCCGCCCTGCCGGAGGACAGGCGCAAGAGCAAGTATGAGGTGCTGATGGAGGCCAAGGGGGAAATCGTGGGTTCCATCTCCTTCTCCTCCGTCATCATCCTGCTGGTGTTCACGCCGGTCCTCTTCCTGTCCGGGCTGGAAGGCCAGTTCTTCCGCCCCCTGGGCATCTCCTACATGCTGGCCCTGCTCTCCTCCCTCATCGTAGCCGTCACCATTACCCCGGTGCTCTGCTACATGTGGTTCAAGAAGAGCAAAAACGCCGCCACGCTGGAAAGCGGGGACTCCTTCAGTTCCCGCCTCATCAAGCGCATTTATGCGCCCATTCTTGAATTCTGCCTGCGCTTCTCCAAGACGGTCTGCGCCATCATGGCGGCCATCACGCTGCTGGCCCTGTGGCTGGGGTCCACCTTCGGAACCAGCTTCCTGCCGCCGTTCAACGAGGACTGCTACACGGTCTTCGTCAGCACGGTGCCGGGCACTTCCCTGGATGAAACGGAGCGCATCTCCCGAACGGTGATGAAGGACATTGAACGCATTCCGGGCGTTCTCAGCGTCACCCAGCGCACGGGACGCGCGGAAAACGACGAACACGCGGAACCCGTCAGCGCCTCCGAACTGCTCGTGCGCGTAGACCTGGAGAAGGACCAGAAGGAACTGCGCGCCGCCATCAAGAAGTGCATTGACGATATTCCCGGCACCAGCTCCATGATCGGCTATCCGCTGGCGCACCGCATCAGTTCCGCCCTGTCCGGCTCCAACTCGGAAATCGCCATCAATATTTACGGCACGGAGCTGCCTCAGCTCCGCCTGGCGGCCCAGAAGGCCAAGGAGATTCTGGCAAAGATGCCGGAGGTGGCGGACGCGCGCGCCAACCGGGAAATCATGGTGGATACCATCCGCGTGCAGTATAACCAGGAAGCCCTGGCCTCCCACGGCCTGACCATGGCGAACGCCGCGGAACAGGTTTCCACGGCCATGAACGGCCAGAAGCTGGGGGAAGTGATCAAGAACCAGGACCACTGGAACATTGTCCTGCGCATTGATCCCAGGCTGAAGACGTCCATTGAAGACATCAAGAACCTGGAACTCATTTCCCCCAATAAAAAGACCGTGCGCCTGGCCGACGTGGCGCAGGTGTACCGGGAGGAGGTCTCCAACCTCATCCTGAGGGACAACACCATGCGGAAGGCCATGATCTCCTGCAACCCCTCCCCCAATTCCAACCTGGGGGACCTGGCGAAAGCCTGCCGGGAGCAATTGGACCCGGTGATGAACGCCATGGGCTGCACGGTGGATTATGACGGCACCATCAAGGCGCGGGAATCCGCTTCCCAGCGGCTTTACGTGCTGGGCGCCATCGTGATGGTGCTCATCGTTCTGCTTCTCTCCTCCGCGCTGGGGAGCGTCCGGCGCGCCATGCTGACGCTGGTGAACATTCCGCTGTGCCTGGTGGGCGGCATTGTGGCCGTCTTCCTGGCCTCCCCCGGCACGCTGTCCTCCCTGTTCGGCGCCGCGTACATTCCGCCCATCCTCTCCGTGGCTTCCATCGTGGGGTTCGTTACCGTCATCGGCTTCGCCATCCGCAGCGGCCTGATCCTGCTCAACAGGTACCGGGCGCTGGAACACAAGGGCATGAACCCGGCGGAAGCCATCCGGGAAGGTTCGCTGGAACGCGTGGTTCCCATCATCATGACCTCCCTTACAACGGTGCTCGGCTTGCTCCCCCTGATCTGGGCCATTGACAAGCCCGGGGGCGAACTGCTCGGGCCGCTGGCCATCGTCCAGTTCGGCGGACTGGTTTCAGCCACCATCCTGAACCTGCTCATCATTCCGGCCACAGCCAAACTCTTCTCCCGCTGGATTTCCTCCCGCCGGAAAGAATTGGAAGCAACCTCCTGATCCATTCGGGATTCCAGCGGCGGAACCGGGGAAGGACGAGGCCCCGGTTCCGCCTTTTACAATGACAGACGTAACAAGTCCTTGCCTTCCGGGCCGATAAGGAGCACACATGGGTGCTTAAGCTTCACCGTCATGCCCAAACGGAAATCCACCAGAGAGCACCTGCTCAATACGGGAGCCATGATCGTCGGGGAATCCGGGCTCCGCGCTCTCACCATCCGCGGCCTGTCCCTGCGCGCCGGCACCAATACGGGGAGCTTTGTCTATCACTTCGGCAACCGGGAAGCTTTTCTGAACGAACTGCTGGAACGCTGGTACGAACCGTTGTTCACCGGCGTCAGAACCCACGCCAACATTCATCTTCCGGCCTTTGAAAAACTGGAAGCCATCCTGGAAGACGTCATGGAGTTCCTGCTGCGCCACGGCCAGTTCATTGCCCAGCTGGTGCTGGACGCCCTGGCGGGAGAACGGGCGGCCATCCGCTTCATTTCAGGAATCCATACGCGCCACCCCCTCGTCCTGCTGGAAACCATACGGGAAGCCCAGGAGGAAGGTTCCGTGCTCCAGGGAGACCCCATGAACATCCTCATCTACCTCGTCTGCTGTGGCGGGGCTCCTTTTATCCTTTCCGGACAACTCCAGGTGCACGACCCGAATGCCGTGCGGCCCGTGCTGGATCTGCTGGGCTCCATCCTCAATGACCCGGAAAGCGCCAGGCAGCGCATGACCTGGGCGCTCCGCGGCATCCGCCAGTCCTGAGAACCCACCGGACTCCGGAAATACCACGTTGCGCCGCGCTCTTCCTGCAAAGCTGGAGCGCCGCAGGATTTGCGGGCCATGGGCTTTCCCTTACCGCCTCCAATGGGGGCGGTGGGGCGGACGGGGCGGCGGAGGCGGAGGATTGTGGTGATGCCAGTCATTGCGATACCTGTCCTTGTCGCGGTCATGCTGGACCGCCGCGCCGATGGCAGCCCCGGCGGCCAGCGCGCCCACGCCGATGGCGGCGGCCCCGCCAGGCGTCACGGCGCTGTTTCCGTAACTGTCCGTCGTGCAGGACGGCATCAGGGAAAGAGACAGCCCGGCCAGGGGAAGGAGCCAGAGGGATTTGATATGCTTGTTCATGGTGTGAAATATTGGTAATGCCGGCAACCCGGCTTGCATCCAGTAAGCGCGGCGTGCCCGCATGATTTGTTTAAGCATGTCACAGCCCGGAGAGGAATTCCCGGAATCATGACGCCTGTTATGCCCAGCGGATCCTTTGGAACGCCCTGTTCCGGCGCTCCTGGACACGAAAATCCGCATGCCTGCAAAAGAACAGACATGCGGATGTAGAAAGCGTTCATCTTCCGGAAAGCTCCGGAAAAGTCCGCCCGGATTATTTCTGCTCCGCAGCGGGTTCGATGCGGACGGGGCTCTGAATATCAAACAGGCTCTTGCGCAGCAGGTAGCCTCCGCGCTGGAGGACAAACGCGCTGGACGGGAACTTTTCCGCCAATTCACGGTAAAAGGCTCCCGCGGCGGCATTGTCCTTCTTCGCCCGGGCAATGTCCCCCAGGCACATGGTGGCAAAACCGGAAAAAGTGGGATCCCCCGCGTCCACCACGGAACGGAACAGGCCATCCGCCTCATCCGCCTTCCCACGGTTCATCAGGCGGCATGCCAGGGTAACGGAAGCCTGCGCCTTCCATTCCTCCGTGGGAGCGGAATCAATAAAAGCTTTCATCCTGGCTACGCCTTCATCCTCCTTGCCGGCGTTCCACAGAGCGACCGCCTGAAGATAGGTGGCGGTGACGGCGGCGCGGGAATCGTCAAAATCCGCCACCACCTGCTGAAGCCCCTGTTCATTCAGGGAGATTTCCCCGGTGGCGGGGGATTCCGGCATGGCGGCCACCAGCGCGGCGCCTGCCTTTCTTTCCATGGAATCCTGCATGCCGTTGTAAATGATCCATCCGGCGGCTCCGAGAACGCACAGCAACACGACCAGCGCAACCTTTCCGTAGTGTTCATCCAAAAACTGTTCATGCTTGGCCGGACCGACGGAGATTTCCGCAAACGCGCTTCCGTCGCCCATCGGCATGTTGTCCATGGCCCGTTTAATATCCTTGATATCCATAATATGTTGAAGAGGTTTCTATCGTGTTGTCCCGGTCAAATCAATCAGCTTTTTACTTATCTTCGCCATGTTCCAGAAGCTGGAGGGAATCCTTCAGGCCCAGGTTCCTGTAGATCTGCCGCGTGGCGCGGCTCTGGTTGAGCGTATAAAAATGAATGCCGTCCACGCCGGAATCCAGCAGCTCCGCACATTGGCTGGAGGCGTACTGGATGCCTACCTCCTGAACGGCGTCCGGATTGGAGCCGGCGCGTTTCAGCGCCTTGAGCAGCCGGGCCGGAAAACACGTGCCCCCGGAAAGTTCCGCCATGCGGTTCATGCCGGATAGGCTGGTTACGGGCATGATTCCGGCCAGAATGGGCACCTTGATGCCGGCCAGCAGGCAGCGTTCCCGGTAATCCAGAAAAGAATGGTTGTCAAAAAACAACTGGGTGCAGATATAATCCGCGCCGGCATCCACCTTCGCTTTCAGAAAATCCATCTCGCGCAGGCGGTTGGGCGTGGACGGATGGCCTTCAGGGAAGCCGGCCACGCCTATGGCGAACCCGTCCGGGTCCGGATGGCGTCCGGATTCGTTATATTCACGAATAAAAGCCACCAGTTCCGCCGCATGGCGGAAGGCATCCGCATCACGGTTGTAATTTTCCGTGCCGCGCGGGGGATCTCCCCGCAGGGCCAGAACGGCCCGCACCCCTGCCTGGGCGTACTGGTCCAGAATGCTCCATACTTCCTCCCGGCTATGGCCTACGCAAGTAAGGTGGGGCACCGTGGGAATGCGGGATTCATGCTGGATGCGCAGCACCACCTCCCGGGTAAGCTCACGGGTGGAGCCGCCCGCGCCGTACGTCACGCTGACAAAACTGGGATGGTACGGTTCCAGTTCACGGATGGTCTGGTACAGGGCCGCCGCAGCCTGCTCGTTCTTGGGCGGGAAAAATTCAAAGGACAGACTGGGGCCTGCGCCCGACTGCAATCTTTCTCTCAGATGCACTTTTTCTTTATTGGCTTGGCTCTATCCGGACCCGCATTACGGCTCCATGGGAATCATCACCGGCTGGGGAGCCGCCGCAGGAGCGGGAGCGGCAGACGGGGCCGCGCCGGGCTCGCCTTCTCCCATCATGTTTTCCTGCCAGCTTGCGGGCGGGACAATCACTTCATCCCCCGGCTTGATGGGCTCCTTGTCATTGTTGTCAAAAAGCGTGTTGCGCTTCACGTAGGACTGGAACACCTTCCCGTCCGGGTCAACTCCGTCGATAATCAGGGAGACAAAGATGCTTCCGCGCCTGCGGATGCCCAGTTCCTGCCCCACTTTCAGGTCAGGCTGGCCGATGGACTGGAACAGGACAAGATTGGCGTCACGGTAGTATTCCGTCACGCGTCCCACCTGTTCGGCGTCCTTGATCTCATTGAGCCATTGCAGGCGGGGGTCTCCCTTTTCAATGCTCCGGCGTTCCAGCAGGGCGCGTTCCTCCTCCGCCATGGCGTGGCGCTTCTTCAAATCTTCATTCTCCTTCTTCATCCGTTCCAGCTCGGCCGTGGCATGGGCCAGCTCCTCGCTCACCACCGGATCCGCCACGACTACCGGCTGAACGGCGGTGCCGGGCGTCTGCGTGGGCATGGGAAGGTAAGGAGAGGGATTGACGGCTACCGGAGCGGGCACGGGGGCTATCTGCTGCTGTTGAATCACATCCATCCTTGAGGAAATGTTCACATAGATCATTCCCAGAACGGCCAGCACCACCACCAGGAACACCAGAATAAGGATGCGGAAATTGCTCATGTCGTCAAATGGTAGAGGGATTATTGAATAAAATTAGTAGGAATAGTTGAGATAGAACTGGAATTGTCCTCCGCGGTCGATGGCGTTGTTCTTCTGAATCGGAATGGCATAGTCCACCGCCAGAGGACCGATGGGCAGGTTCAGGCGCAGGCCGATCCCGTAGTCGGAAACGATCTTGGATGCGCTGAAGTCAAAGGCGTCCCCGTTGACGAAGCCGATGTCGTAGAACACGGCGACGCGCACTTCTTCAATCACCGGAATGGAATATTCAAACTGGCAGAAGAAGGAGGAACGACCGCCCATCGTTTCATCACCGCTCAAAGCCGGATTGTACGGAGCCACGTCCCGGAAGCGGAAGCCGCGCATGTTGTACGGGCCGCCGAGGTAGAGGCGTTCAAAAATGGGTACGTCATGGTCGCCGTAGGAATCCACGGTGGCCGCACCGGCATTGATGCTGAAAATGGTGTCTCCGCGCAAGTTCCAGTAATAAGAGCCGTTGATGCCGAAGTTGTAAGTCTTCACATCGCCGCCCAGGCCGGAATAACCGGCCAGCACTTCAAACTTGCCGCCCTTGCGGGGGAAGATTTGCGCGTCACGGGTATCAATGGTGTAGGAAAGTTCCACGTGGCTGCGCAGGTAATCGCCGTCCTGCAGCCAGAAGAAGATGGGGGCGTTACCCTTGGCGTCAATCTGGTACTGTTCCAGGCGGTATTCCAGCTTCACGTAATCCAGTTCCCCGATCGGCTTGCGCAGGGAAACGGCAAAGCCGTAGTTCTGCTGGTCGTAATAGTCGGAGAAGTACGTGGAATTGCTGTAGAAGATTTCCGTGCCGAAGGCCAGCTTGCGGTGCAGGAACCACGGGTCCACCCAGGAGATGCTGGCATCCTGCGTTTCAAAACCCACGCGGGTATTGATGGCGAAGCGTTGGCCGCCGCCCACGAAGGAGGACCAGTCATACATGTCGAAGTTGGACTGGGTGATGCCCGCGAACAGGTACACGCTTTCAATGGAGGAGAACGCCACGCCAATGTTCAGGGAACCGGTGCGTTTTTCCGCCACTTCAATGTTGATGTCACGGTAGCCGGGCCGCGTGGAACCCACCTGGGCCACGTCCACCATGTCAAAATAGTTCAGGTTCTGGAGACGCTTCTGGGCGGTATCCAGGTCCACGGAGTTCATGGGGTCGTTGGACTGGAGGGGTAGTTCCTGGCGGATGACGTAATCCTTGGTGCGGTTGTTCCCGGTCAGGCGGATGTTGCCTACGCGGTAGGGGCTGCCTTCCGTCACATGGTAAACGATGTTGATCTGCCCGTAGCCGGTCCTGGGATCAATGCCCACTTCCTGGATGTCCGGGCGCACGGCGGCGTCCGCATACCCGCGGGAGCCGTAATAACGGCGAATCATCGTCACGTCGTCGGCCACCTTCTGGGCGGAATAGGTATCCCCGTTGTACATGCTCAAGCCGGGAATCAGCTCCTGGGCCGTAAACACCTTGGTGGGGCCGAAGGCGACCTGGTTGACCTTGTAGCGCCGCCCTTCGGTAAGCGTGATCCTCATCGTCAGCTTCTGCTCGTTGCCGTTGCCGGCGTCAAAATATTCCACCTTGTCCAGCTTGACGCGCAGGTAGCCCTTGTTGCGGTAATAAGTCACCAGTTCCGCCAGATCGTCCTCCAATTGCTCGCGGTCAATGCGGCCGGACTTGGTAATCCAGGTCAGCCAGCCCTTCTCCTTGGTCTTCATCACCTGGCGGAGGTCCTTGGCGCTGATGTGGTCGTTGCCTACAAAATCGATGTTGATGATATTGGCCTTCTTGCCTTCATTGATGTCAAAGACCACGTCCACAAAGCCGGGGCGCTCCGTCTTCTGGTAAAAATAGGAAACGCGCACATCCGGATACCGGGCTTCCTGATAATAGGTGCGCAGCTTGGAGATGGCGCTGCTGAGGGCCTTGTCGCTGAGGGCTTCCCCTCCCTTCAAGCCGCATTCCTCGGAAAGGTCCCGGTTGTCGAACGCGGTGTTGCCGCGGAAGCCCACGCCGCCCAGCAGGTTCTGGGCCGCCATTTCAAACACCACGGTCACGCCGTCGCCGGAAGGTTCCACAGCCACCGTCGTATTGCCGCCTACCAGGCCGCTTTCCAGCAGCCGTTCCAAGTCCTTGTTCACCACTTCCGGGGAATAATTGGTGCCCGGCTGGGTAGCCAGCAGGTTTTTCAGGCGGTCTTCGGACACGGTCTTGCCGGTGCTTCTATAACGCACGGAGACGCTTTTCACGGGACGCCCCTCATACGCCTGGTCACCGGGCAGAAGCCCCGTTTCCGGACCGAGTTCCCGCACCACCTGTTCCGGGGTCATTACGGAACCGTAGCCGCCTCTGTTAAGGGAAGTCTTATCCTGGGCCAAAGCAGCCGAACATGCTATCAGGGGAAAGGAAACACACAAAAAAACGGGACGAATCATGAGAGCTGAACTTAATGCTTGGGATATAAAGGACTTTTCCGTCCGCATAGTCAAGACGTGATTCCGCGTAGAACGCAGTTGCCCTGCATTTCTTACGTTGCGCGCGCATGTGCGCCTGAGAAAGGCAATTGTGTCATTCCCGTGCAATAGCTTGCACTCCAGATACCCGCTCATTACATTTATTGCCGCTCGTGTTTTGACCGCTGCCGCCATACCGGAGCCGAGACAGAACCACTTTCAATTAACACTGACCGTATTATTTATGGAAATCAACGTTGATATTCAACCGGACTGCACAGCCACGCTGAAAGCTTCCATCCCCGCAGAAACCACGGCCGCGCGCCGCGCCTCTATTGTGGATTCCTACGCCGGCAAAGCCAAGCTGCCCGGCTTCCGCCCCGGCAAAACGCCCAAGTCCATCATTGAAAAACGTTTCAAGAAGGAAATTGAAGAAGAACTGCTGGACACTCTTTTTGAAACGGCCTGCTCCGCCGCTCTGGAAGAAAATCCCAAATTGAAAGTGCTCAACTTCGGCAAGCCGGAACAATCCCTCGACGACCAGGGAAATTACACCGCCACCAGCGCGATGACCGTGGTTCCCGAATTCGAACTGCCGGAATACAAGGGCATCGAAGTCAAGGTCCCCTCCTCCGAAGTGACGGAAGCGGACGTGGAGGAAGCCCTGAACTCCCTGGCCGAACAGATTGCGGAATTTACCCCCGTGGACCGCGCCGCGAAGAAGGATGACGTGGCGATCATTGATTTCAAGACCACCCTGGACGGCAAGCCCGTAGCGGAAGCCGCGGGCAAGCCCGTAGGCTTCCTGGAAGGCCGCGACGGCCAGTGGATGAAGGTGGAGGAAGACCAGTTCCTGCCCGGCTTCGCCTCCGCCCTGGAAGGCTTGAAGGCCGGCGACAGCAAGGATATCACCGTCACCATTCCGGATACCTTCCCGATGGCGGAACTGCGCGGCAAGGAACTCGTGTTCCACACCACCGTGAAGGAAGTGCGTGAAAAGCAGCTCCCGGCCATGGATGACGCCTTTGCGGAAAAGGTGCTTCCCGGCAAGAACCTGGAAGAACTGAAAACCGCCCTGAAGGAAAACCTGGCCCAGCGCAAGACCATGCAGATTGACGAAGCCAAGGCCGACCAGATCACGGAAAAGCTGGCGGACATGCTTGACTTCAACCTGCCGGAAGCCGTCGTGGAACGCGAAGTGTACGGCATCCTCCAGCAGAAGATGCAGCAGGCCATGTACAGCGGGAACGCCCCGGCGGACATGGACAAGTTTGTGGAGGAAGCCCGCGAAGAAGCCAGAAAGGAAGCCAAGCGCAACCTCAAGGTCTTCTTCATGCTCCAGGAAGTGGCCCAGGTGGAAAAAATCGCCGTCACGGAAATGGAACTCTACAATGAAGTGGCCCGCCAGGCCCGCCAGCAGAAAAAGAACCTCAAGTCCTACATCCGCGAACTTCAGCGCGAAGGCCGCGTGCATGGCATCAGAATGAGCCTGCTGACAGCCAAGGTTCTGGACTTCCTGACAAAAGAGGCCAAAGTAACGGTAGACGAGCAATAACCCTCCTCTGCACAAGACACCTTACCAGGGGGAGTTGGCGCGCACATGCCCGACTCCCCCGTTTTGCATCCTGCAGACGGGTAGCATACATTAAATAAAACAACATCCCATCTTCAACAAACATGTTTCAAGACCAATCTTCCAAATCAGGCCCCATGAACGCCTACTACGTCCCCATGGTGGTGGAGCAGGACGGCCGCGGCGAACGAGCCTTTGACATTTACTCCCGCCTCCTGAAGGACCGCGTCATCTTCATCGGTTCCGCCATTGACGACGATGTGGCGAACTCCGTGATTGCCCAGCTTCTGTTCCTCCAGATGGCCGACCCGAAAAAAGACATCCACGTGTATATCAACTCCCCCGGCGGCTCCGTCACCGCGGGCCTGGCGATTTACGACACGATGCAGTTCGTCTCCTGTGACGTGAACACGTACTGCCTGGGCATCGCCGCCTCCATGGGGTCCGTCCTTCTGGCGGCGGGCACGCCCGGCAAGCGCTTCTGCCTGCCGAACTCCCATGTGATGATCCACCAGGTTTCCGGCGGCGCCCAGGGCACCGCCTCCGACGTGGAACGCACCATCGGCTTCATGTTCAACCTCAAGAAGCGCCTCAACGGCATTCTGGCCAAGCACACCGGCAAAACGGAAAAGCAGATTGAAAAGGACGCCGACCGCGACAACTACATGACCGCTGAGGAAGCCGCGGCCTACGGCCTGGTGGACAAGGTGCTGACGCATCATTCCGACGGACAGGACGACAAGAAAAAGGCCAAGGCCTGACCCCTGCCTCCCCCATTTCTCTCTCCCTGAAAAACCATGTCCGGTTCCAACCCTCATATTCCTGCCTGTTCCTGCTGCGGCAAGCCCGGGAACAAGGTGGACAAGCTCATCCAGATAGCGGAAGACTTCTATATCTGCAACAATTGCGTTGAAATTTGCGTCAACATGATTGTGAAGGATACCGGCCTTCCGCTGGCGACCCGCTTCATCCGCGGCATTCTGAGCATGGAGCCCTCCGCCTATGCCATGTGCCAGGCGGAGGCCCGCAAGGCCGCTGCCGCGGATATGCTCAAGGAAACGCCGGGCGCCCCGGCCTCCTACGAAGGACCGCTGCCCACGCCGGAAGAAATGTGCGCCACGCTCAACCAGTACGTCATTGGCCAGGATTACGCCAAAAAAGTGCTCTCCGTAGCCGTGTACAACCACTACATGCGCCTGCGCCAGAGCGCCGTGATGCTGGAGGACGAATCCCTGGACGACGTGGAAATTGAAAAATCCAACATCCTGCTGGCCGGCCCTACCGGCTCCGGAAAAACCCTGCTGGCGAAAACGCTGGCGAAAATGCTCAACGTCCCCTTCTGCATTGTGGACGCCACCACGCTGACGGAAGCCGGCTACGTGGGGGAAGACGTGGAAAACATCATCCTGCGCCTTCTCCAGGCCGCGAACTTTGACGTAGCCAAGGCGGAACAGGGCATCATCTATGTGGATGAAATCGACAAGATCGGCCGCAAGACCCAGAACGTCTCCGTCACGCGGGACGTCTCCGGGGAAGGCGTGCAGCAGGCCCTGCTGAAAATCATTGAAGGCACCATCTGCAACGTTCCGCCCACCGGGGGCCGCAAACACCCGCAGCAGGAATACATCCGCGTCAACACGGAAAAAATCCTCTTCATCGTGGGCGGGGCCTTCGTCGGACTGGAAGACATCATCCGCAAACGCCTCGGCGCCACCCAGATGGGGTTCGGAGCCATCACGGAACAGCGCGACCGCAAGGAATACTCGGAAGAGGAAGTCCTGGCCCAGGCGATGCCGGAAGACCTCTTCTCCTTCGGCATGATTCCGGAGCTCGTAGGACGCCTGCCCATCTTCTGCCCGCTCTCCAAGCTGGATGAAGGCCAGCTCGTCCGCCTGCTCACGGAACCTAAAAATGCCCTGGTCAAGCAATACTCCAAACTGCTCGCCATGTACGGCGCCAGGCTGGATGTGCAGCCGGACGCCCTGAAAGCCATGGCCGCGGAAGCCATGGAACGCGGCACGGGAGCCCGCGCCCTGCGTTCCATCTTTGAAACCCTCATGCTGGACGTCATGTACAAGGTGCCCAGCATGGAAGACGCGGACTCCGTCACCATCACCAGGGAAACGGTTACCGACAAAAAACCGGCGCAAATCCGCCAGGCCTCCTAACTCCCCCGCTTCTCCGCCATGCCGGAATCCCTCACCGTTCTGGGAATAGAATCCTCCTGTGATGAAACGGCGGTCGCCATCCTGCGTTCCGCCGGGGAGGGAAAAGCGCCGGAAATACTCTCCTCCATCATCTCCTCCCAGATCGCCATCCACCGCCGGCACGGCGGCGTGGTGCCGGAGCTGGCCTCCCGCAACCACTCGGCGGACCTTCCCGGAGTCATCCGGGCCGCGTGCCGTGAAGCCGGCGTGACCCCGGCGGACATCGATGTCTTCGGCGCCACGGGCGGCCCCGGCCTGGTAGCCGCCCTGCTGGTGGGCAACAGCACGGCCAAGGCGCTGGCGCTGGCGACGGGAAAGCCCTTCGTCTCCGTCAACCATCTGGAAGGCCATTTGCTCTCCCCCTTCCTTAAACGTCCCGGAGGCCCCGTTCCCCATCTGGGCATGGTCGTCTCCGGCGGCCACACCCTCTTTGTGGATGTGCGCGGCGTGGGGGACTACCGCCTCCTGGGCCGTTCCCTGGACGACGCCGCAGGGGAAGCCTTTGACAAGGTGGGAAAAATGCTCGGCCTCCCCTACCCCGGCGGCCCGGAAATCGACCGCATGGCAGCGCACGGCGACCCGCAGGCCTTCTCCTTCCCCCGCGCCCTGATGAAGGAGCACACGGCCAATGTCTCCTTCTCCGGCCTGAAAACGGCCGTTCTCTACACCCTCCCCAGGCTGGCGGCAAGCGGCGACCCTCACGACCTGCCGGAACAGACCCTGCGCGATCTCTGCGCCTCCTTCCAGCGTGCCGTGACGGACGTACTGATTCACAAGGCGCTGCATGCCCTGCGCGTTTCCGGCCACCGCACCCTTTCCGTTTCCGGCGGCGTCTCCTGCAACGGGGAACTGCGCTCCCGCCTGAAAGCCGCCTGCGACCGTGAAAACGTGGAACTGGTCCTGCCGGACTTTGACCTGACGACGGACAACGCCGCCATGATCGCCTATGTCACCTGCCTCAAAGCCCGCAGGGGACTGTTCCACTCTCTGGATGAAGACGTTGACCCCAATCTCAAATTGACGGAGGATCTGAACAGATCCAAATATTCAACGCATTCCTGATAAAGATATTACACATGAACACCCCGTATTTGCGGCATAATGATAAAAAAATGTTCATGTTTTCATTGACATCCCATATTTAAAAACGTAACATAGCGTCCGCTTTTCGTCAGGCAACACGGGAGGATGCTATTTATCCGCTAGAACCGCAGGTTTGGGCGGATTTACAACTCTCTAAGAGCAGCGAAAGGCGGAAGAAGTCTATGCTTCTGTAGCTCAGGGGTAGAGCGCATCCTTGGTAAGGATGAGGTCGCGGGTTCAATTCCCGCCAGAAGCTCCATCTTCAAGCTAGACCCATAGCAGCCCAAACCTAAACAAAACATTATGGCTAAAGAGCAATTCCAGCGCAACAAGCCCCACGTGAACGTGGGCACCATCGGTCACGTTGACCACGGCAAAACCTCCCTTACCGCCGCCATTACTTCAGTGCTCGCTAAGAAGGGTTTCGCCGAAGCACGCGGCTATGACCAGATCGACGCCGCTCCCGAAGAACGCGAACGCGGCATTACCATCTCCACGGCCCACGTTGAATACGAAACGGAAAACCGTCACTATGCCCACGTTGACTGCCCCGGACACGCCGACTATGTGAAGAACATGATCACCGGCGCTGCCCAGATGGACGGCGCCATCCTCGTGGTTGCCGCTTCCGACGGCCCGATGCCGCAGACCCGCGAACACATCCTCCTTGCCCGCCAGGTGGGCGTCCCCGCCATCGTCGTTTACATGAACAAGTGCGACTTGGTTGACGACCCCGACCTGATCGAACTCGTGGAAATGGAAATCCGCGAACTTCTCAACGAATACGAATTCCCGGGCGACGACACCCCCATCATCAAGGGTTCCGCCGTTAAGGCTCTGGAAGGCGACGCCGCCGCTGAAGACTCCATCATGGAACTCATGGCTGCCGTTGACTCCTACATCCCGCAGCCCGAACGCCCCGTGGACCAGCCCTTCCTCATGCCCGTGGAAGACGTGTTCTCCATCTCCGGCCGCGGCACCGTGGCTACCGGCCGTATCGAACGCGGCATCGTCAAGAAGATGGAAGAAGTCGAAATCATCGGCATCAAGGACACCCAGAAGACCGCCGTTACGGACATCGAAATGTTCCGCAAGCTGCTTGACGAAGGCCAGGCCGGTGACAACGTTGGCCTGCTCCTCCGCGGCCTGAAGAAGGAAGACATCGAACGCGGCCAGGTGATCATCAAGCCCGGCACCGTGAAGCCCCACAAGAACTTCAAGGCTGAAGTTTACGTCCTGACCAAGGAAGAAGGCGGCCGTCACACCCCGTTCTTCAACAACTACCGCCCGCAGTTCTACTTCCGCACGACGGACGTGACCGGCTGCTGCACTCTTCCCGAAGGCGTGGAAATGGTGATGCCCGGCGACAACGTCAACCTGGAAGTCCAGCTCATCACTCCGATCGCCATGGAAAAAGCCATGCGATTCGCTATCCGCGAAGGCGGCCGCACCGTGGGTGCCGGTCGTATCAGCGAAATCCTTGACTAAGTTCCCCTGGAACTTGTAGAGGAATCTACATAGGTTTAATGAGGGGGCCTCCCCGCAGGCCCCCTCATTTCCCACGAAAGAAGAGACACCAACAGGTCAGTAGTTCAATTGGTAGAGCGTTGGTCTCCAAAACCAAAAGTTGGGGGTTCGAGTCCCTCCTGACCTGCCACTTCTTTCCAAATACATCACCCCACCTTGAAGCATGTTTCGCAAGATTTCTCAATTCATCGCCGAAGTTAAGGGCGAACTTAAGAAGACCACCTGGCCCTGGGAAAGCGATCCCAAGGTGAAAGGTTTTAAAAAATTCCGCGAACTCTGGGGTTCCACTCTCGTCGTACTGATTGCCATGGTCTTCCTTGGCGCGTTTGTTGCATCGTTCGACATCTTCCTTCACAGCGTGGTCAACTACCTCATCCAGTTGGCAATCTAGTTTTACTCCCACTTTCTTTCTCCGATCATGCCCAGTACCCCAGAGCCTCACGAACAATGGTATGTTCTTCACGTCCTCTCCGGACAGGAAAACAGCGTTCGTGACCGCATTATCCGCAAGGCGAAGGACGCCGAACTTTCCGACTTCATCTACCGGGTGGAAGTCCCCACGGAACTCATCTCCGAAGTGCGCAACGGCAAAAAGACGGAACGCCACAGCAAACTCTTCCCCGGGTACGTCTATGCCAACATGTACCTGCTGGAAGCGGACGGCACCCTGAACAAGGACCTCTGGTACTTCATCCAGCAGATTGACGGCGTCATCAGCATCGCTGGTTCCCGCAACGCTCCCCTGCCCATGCGCAAGCGCGAGGTGGAGGATCTTCTGCCCCTGCTGGATGCGGAAGCCGTCGCCGCCCGTCCCAAGGTGGAATTCGCCGTCGGCGATCCCGTGCGCGTCTGCGAAGGCCCGTTCCAGAGCCAGGAAGGCACCATCGAAGAAATCGACCCTGAAAAAGGCAAACTGCGCGTCAGCGTCTCCATCTTTGGCCGCGCCACTCCGGTGGACCTGGAATACTGGCAGGTGGAAAAAGCCTGAGCCCCATTCGCCGGCAGGCAGCAAGCTTCTCCCGTTCATTTTCTCCGCTAACAAAGCAAAACCATGGCAAAAGAAATAACCAAAATCATCAAGCTCCAGATCAATGCCGGAGCCGCTAACCCCTCCCCGCCCGTGGGTCCGGCACTTGGTCAGGCCGGTGTAAACATCATGGCATTCTGCAAGGAGTTCAACGCCGCCACGCAAAAGCAGGCCGGCGACCTCCTGCCGACCGTCATCACCGTTTACAAGGACAAATCATTCTCTTTCATCACCAAGCAGCCCCCGGGCAGCCTGCTTCTCAAGAAGGCCGCCGGCATCGCCTCCGGCTCCGGCGAACCGAACAAAAAGAAGGTCGCCACTCTTTCCAAGGCCAAGCTGATGGAAGTCGTCAACACCAAACTCCCGGACCTCAACACGAAAGACCCCGAACGCGCCGCCCGCATCCTTGCCGGCCAGGCCCGCCAGATGGGCATTGAAGTTGAAGGTATGTAACACTCACCGCAGGAGGATTAACCAATCCGAACGCACTGCCAAATACACACATGTCTACCAAACGCAGCAAGCGATATCAAGAAGCAGCCAAGCTTGTTACCCCTAACAAGAACTACAGCATCACGGAAGCCGTGGAAACCATGAAATCTTTCCCGGCCCCGAAATTTGACCCGACTGTCACCGTTTCCTTCCACCTGACCGTGGACCCCCGCAAATCCGACCAGATGGTCCGCGGCAGCGTCTCCCTGCCCAACGGCACGGGTAAGAACGTCCGCGTCCTCGTCTTCGCCCAGGGTGATGCCGCCAAGGCCGCCCAGGAAGCCGGAGCCGAATTCGTGGGTTTTGAAGACCTCATCAAGAAGGTCCAGGAAGGATTCGTCGACTTTGACACGGCCATTGCCACCCCCGACGCCATGACGGAGGTTCGCAAGGTTGCCCGTGTGCTGGGTCCGCGCGGCCTGATGCCCAACCCGAAAACCGGCACCGTTACGGATGATACGGCCAAGGCCGTGAAGGAAGTGAAGGCCGGCCGCGTTGACTACAAGGTTGACAAGAACGCCAACATCTCCGCCGCTGTAGGCAAGCTGTCCTTCTCCAACGAAGGCATCACTGAAAACATCGTTGCTCTGATTGATTCCGTCGTCAAGGCCCGCCCGGCTTCCGCCAAGGGCGCCTACATCGAATCCGTCACCGTTTCATGCGCCATGTGCCCCGGTCTGCCGGTTGACACCGCTTCCATCGCCAAACTGTAACCCGAACCGATTTAGCACACCATGAATCCTGACAAGCGTATCATCATTGACGACCTGACCGCCCGCGTCAACGCCTCCCCGTTCCTGATCGTCGTGGACTACACCTCGATCACCGTGCCTGAGTTCACCAACCTGCGTTCCGCCCTGGCCGCCTGCGGCGCCCAGTGCCACGTAGCCAAGAACAACTTCATGCGTACGGCCCTGACGGATGCAGGCCTTCCCGACATCGGGGAACACCTCGTCGGCCAGACCGCCTTCGTGACCGGCGCGTCCGACGTGGCCGCCGCCGCCAAGGCCATCAATACCTTTGCGAAGGCCTCCAAGAAGGCCGAATACAAGGTGGCGATCCTGGACGGAGCCATCCTCTCCGCGGACGACATCCGCGCCATCGGTGAACTGCCTCCCCGCGACCAGCTGCTTGCCAAGCTCCTTGGCACCATCAACGCGGCCGGCTCCGCTCTTGCCCGAGTTCTTCAGGCATATGTGGACAAAGAAAACGGCGGCAGCGAAGAACCCGCCGCCTAATACTAACCCCTTGACCGGACGGCCCGGTTGCACTCTAGCCAAATGTGTGAAAACCGGGCCCGACTCTCCTACAGGTTCCTTGTCGGAACTCCAGCCGGAGAACTGAAATGCCAAGTTGGCTCTTGGCGCGACTCGAAACCAAACTAGAAAACAATACAATGGCTGATATTAACAAAATCGCTGAAGAACTCGGTACCCTCACCATCCTGGAAGCTGCCGACCTCGTCAAGCTTCTGGAAGAAAAGTGGGGCGTTTCCGCCGCTGCTCCCGTAGCCGCCGCTGCCGCTGCCGCTCCTGCCGAAGCTGAAGAAGAAAAGACCGAATTCAACGTCGTCCTGACGGAAGCCGGCGCCAACAAGATCGCCGTGATTAAGGCCGTCCGCGAAGTGAAGACCGGTCTCGGCCTGGTGGACGCCAAGAAACTGGTTGAAGGCACCCCCGCCGTCATCCTGGAAGCCGTCTCCAAGGACGAAGCTAACGCCGCCAAAGCCAAGCTGGAAGAAGCTGGCGCCAAGGTGGACGTCAAGTAAGCTTTTTACTTCCCGCGCAACAGGAGAAGACCCGTTTTTCTCCTGTTGCGCTTCCTCGTCTTCACATCCCGCGTGACCGACTAGAGGCTTTTTACCCGTCAAAACGCTTCCAGTCGGTTCCGTCTCCCAAGGAAGGAACCAATCAACCCAGCATCCGGGTTTTTAGGATGCAAACCCATAACATCTCCGCCACAGCAGCCCATGTCAAAGCGACTCTACTTCGGGAATATCAAGGAAGTCATCGAACCTCCGAACCTTATTGAAATTCAACTTCAATCATACTTCGATTTTCTACAACAGGACACCCCGGCCGCGGCCAGGAAAAACATCGGGTTACACGGCGTTCTGAAGGAAATCTTTCCTATCAAGAGCTATGACGAAAACATTGAGCTCGACTTCGTCTCCTACGACATCGAACAGCCGAAGATGAGCGATTACGAGGCTATCCGCGCCGGGGAAACCTACAGCGCCGCCCTCCAGGTCACCTTCAAGCTCAAGTCCGACAACGAATCCAAGGAAGAAACGGTCTACATGGGTGAACTCCCCATGATGACCAACCGCGGCACCTTTGTAATCAACGGCGCCGAACGCGTCATCGTGTCCCAGCTCCACCGTTCTCCGGGCATCTGCTTTGAAAGCGCCCAGCACCTGAACGGCAAACTGCTCCACTCCTTCCGCATCATTCCGGACCGCGGCTCCTGGCTGGAAGTCCAGTTTGACACCAACGACCTGCTCTACGTCTACCTTGACCGCCGCCGCCGCCGCCGCAAGTTCCTTGCGACGACGTTCATGCGTTATCTGGGCTTCAAGACGGACCGCGATATCGTCAGCCAGTTCTACGACATCCGCACGCTTCCCCTGAGCGAAGACATGACGGAGGAAGACCTGCACAACCTCGTGGCCGTGGACACGATCAAGGACAAGGATCTCGTTCTTGCCAAGGCTTTCGAACAGCTCAACATGGGCGTGGTTCGCCAGCTCCTCCAGTTCGGCATCAAGGAAATCGACGTCATCGACCAGAGCGAGGACGACGTGCTGATCAAGACCCTGAAGAAGGATCCCGCCCATGACGAGGAATCCGCCCTCAAGGAAATCTACAAGCGCCTGCGTCCCGGCGATCCCGCCACGGCCGCCCAGGCCCGCACGCTGCTCAAGCGGCTCTTTGACGATCCCAAGAAATACGACCTCACCCGCGTGGGCCGCTACAAGATCAACCAGAAGCTCGGTCTGGACACCAGCCTGGACCAGCGCCTGATGACGGCGGAAGACTTCCTGGCCGCCCTCAAGTACCTCCTGCGCCTCAAGAAGGGCGAAGGCATGGTGGACGACATCGACCACCTGGGCAGCCGCCGCGTGCGCGCCGTGGGCGAACTCATGGCCAACCAGTGCCGCGTGGGCCTCGCCCGCACGGAACGCCTGGTGAAGGAACGCATGACCCTCATTGACCAGAACATTGAAGGCGTGACGCCCAGCAAGCTCATCAACCCGAAGGCCCTCAGCGCCGTCGTGCGCGACTTCTTCGGCCGTTCCCAGCTCTCCCAGTTCATGGACCAGATCAACCCCCTTGCGGAACTGACGCACAAGCGCCGCCTCTCCGCCCTGGGGCCCGGCGGCCTGAACCGCGACCGCGCCGGATTCGAAGTGCGAGACGTGCATCCCTCCCACTACGGCCGTATCTGCCCGATTGAAACGCCGGAAGGCCCCAACATCGGTCTGATCAACTCCATGTGCACCTACGCCCGCATCAATGAATTCGGATTCATTGAAACGCCCTACCGCAAGGTGGAAAATGGCCGGGTCACCAACACCATCGAATACGTCACCGCCGACCAGGAGGAAGGCTACCTCATCGCCCAGGCCAACAACCCGCTGGACGAACAGGGCAACTTCACCACCTCCCGCGTGACCGCCCGCGAAAAGGGCGAGTTCATTGAAGTGGACCCGGCGGACGTGCACTACATGGACGTGTCTCCCAAGCAGCTCGTCTCCATCGCCGCAGGCCTCATTCCCTTCCTGGAACACGATGACGCCAACCGCGCCCTGATGGGCTCCAACATGCAGCGCCAGGGCGTGCCTCTCATGGTGGCGGAATCCCCGTACGTGGGAACCGGCATTGAAGGCAAGTGCGCCAGGGACTCCCGTTCCGTCGTTCTGGCGGAAGCGGACGGCATCGTGGCTTCCGCCACGGCTGAAGTCATCATCACCACGAAGGACGGGGAATTGCCCGTGCGTCCGGAAGTCTTCCTGTCCGATCCTGACAGCGTGCGCACGGACCGCGACAACGGCGTATACGTCTATCCCCTGCGCAAGTTCATGCGTTCCAATGCCGGAACCTGCATCAACCAGCGTCCGATCGTGCGCCGCGGCGACAAGATCAAGACCGGCGACGTGCTGGCGGATGGCCCGAACACGGACCAGGGCGAACTGGCCCTCGGCCGCAACGTGCTGGTGGCATATATGCCGTGGAACGGTTACAACTTCGAAGACGCCATCGTCATCTCCGAAAAAACCGTGAAGGAAGACACCTTCACCTCCATCCATATCTCCGAGTTTGAAGTGCAGGCCCGCGACACCAAGCTGGGCCCGGAAGAAATCACCCGCGACATTCCGAACGCCGGTGACGAAGCCCTGAAAAACCTGGACCATGACGGCGTCATCCGCATCGGCGCGGAAGTGAAGCCCGGCGACATCCTCGTCGGTAAAATCACTCCCAAGTCTGAAACGGAACTGGCTCCGGAAGAACGCCTGCTGCGCGCCATCTTCGGTGAAAAGGCTGCGGAAGTGAAAGACACCTCCCTCCGCGTCCCCTCCGGCTGCACCGGCATCGTGATGGACGTTCGCATCTCTTCCACGGGCTCCGGCCACCACCGCGGCGACCTCGTCGTGGACAGCGCGGAAAAGAAAAAGCAGTTCAAGAAGATCAATGACGAGCACAAGAAGAAGAAGGAACAGCTCATTGACCAGCTGACCAAGAAGCTCTCCGACATTCTTCTGGGTGAAAAGATCCCGCTGGACGTGGTCAACGAGCAGACCGGTGAAATCATCATCCCGGCCAACCGCAAGATCACCAAGACCCTGCTGCGCAAGCTGGCCCTGGTGCACGACCACATCGAAATCGAACCCAGCCCGATCCGCAACAAGATCCTGGAAATCATCACCTCCTTCGAAGGCCGCTTCACGGAGCTGGATGACGAACGCGAACACAGGCTGGACCAGATGGAATCCGGGGACGAATCCGAACCCGGCGGACTGAAGGAAGTCAAGGTGTACATCGCCGCCAAGCGCAAGCTCGGCGTGGGCGACAAGATGGCCGGCCGCCACGGCAACAAGGGCGTCGTCGCCAAGATCGTCCCGGAACAGGACATGCCCTTCCTCGCGGACGGCACTCCGGTGGACATCGTGCTGAACCCCTTGGGCGTGCCTTCCCGAATGAACGTGGGACAGGTGCTTGAAGCCCACCTTGGCATTGCTGCCAGGGCCCTCGGCTTCAAGGTGGCTACCCCGGTGTTCGACGGCATCAGTGAAGAAACCATCTGGAATTACATGACGGAAGCCAAGAAGGTGGACGGATTCACCTGGATCGGCGACGGCAAGGACGGCACGGTGGGCGGCAAGAGCACCCTCTATGACGGCCTGACCGGCGAACCCTTCCACAACCCGGTGGTGGTAGGCCAGACCTACATGCTCAAGCTGAACCACCTGGTGGCGGACAAGATTCACGCCCGCGCCGTGGGGCCGTACAGCCTGGTCACGCAGCAGCCCCTGGGCGGCAAGGCCCAGTACGGCGGCCAGCGTTTCGGGGAAATGGAAGTGTGGGCGCTGGAAGCCTATGGCGCCGCCTACACCCTCCAGGAGCTTCTCACCGTCAAGTCCGACGACGTGCAGGGCCGCACCCGCATTTACGAATCCATCGTGAAGGGTGACAATACGCTGGAAGCCGGAACTCCGGAATCCTTCAACGTTCTGATGAAGGAAATGCAGTCCCTGGGCCTGAACGTGCGCCCTGGCAGCAAGGATGAACAACCCTCCCTGCAGCTCGGCGATACGGACCTCACTCCCGTGGACGGCATGACGGAAGGCTTTGACAGCGACGACATGGCCGGCCTGGCGGACGTCGACTTCTCCGACCTCAAATTCTAATATCCACCGTATTCCACTCCCGTGCCGCAAGACGCGGGAGTGGGCATCAAACATTCTTCAAAACTTTTAATATATGTCTGATACCCCCACCATTAGGGAAATGCACGGTCTGAGCGACAAGCCCCGGACCTTTGACCAGGTTGCCATCACCGTGGCGGACCCGGATACCATCCGCAGCTGGTCCTTCGGTGAAGTCGTCAACCCGGAAACCATCAACTACCGCACGTTCAAGCCGGAAAAAGGCGGCCTGTTCTGCGAACGCATCTTCGGGCCCACCCGCGACATGGAATGCGCCTGCGGCAAGTACAAGCGCATCAAGCACAAGGGCATCACCTGCGACCGCTGCGGCGTGGAAGTAACCAACGCACGCGTGCGCCGCGAACGCATGGGCCACATCGAACTGGCCGTTCCGGTCTCCCACATCTGGTTTTACAAGTGCATGCCCAGCCGCATCGGCCTCATGCTTGACATGACCGCCCGCCATCTGGAACGCGTGATCTACTATGAAGACTACATCGTGGTAGACCCCGGCAGCACTCCCCTGGAGAAAGGAGCCATCCTGACGGAAGAGGAATTCCGCAACGCGGAAGACGAATACGGCTATGACAGCTTTGAAGCCGGCATGGGCGCGGAAGCCATCCAGAAAATGCTGGCCTCCATTGACCTGGCCACCCTCGTCACGGACCTCCAGGAACAACTGGACAACACCAACTCCAAGCAGAACAAGCGCAAGATCGCCAAGCGCCTGAAGCTGGCCCAGGGCTTCCTCCAGTCCAACACGCGCCCGGAATGGATGATCCTGAACGTGCTGCCCGTCATTCCTCCGGACCTGCGCCCGCTGGTTCCCCTGGAAGGCGGCCGCTTCGCCACGTCCGACCTGAATGACCTGTACCGCCGCGTCATCAACCGCAACAACCGCTTGAAGACCCTCCTGAGCCTCAAGACTCCGGAAGTCATCATCCGCAATGAAAAGCGCATGCTCCAGGAAGCCGTGGACGCCCTGTTCGACAACGGCCGCCATGGCCGCGCCGTCACCGGCGCCGGCAACCGCCCCCTCAAGTCCCTCTCCGACATGCTGAAGGGCAAGGGAGGCCGTTTCCGCCAGAACCTGCTCGGCAAGCGCGTGGACTACTCCGGCCGTTCCGTCATCGTGATTGGCCCGGAACTGAAGCTCAACCAGTGCGGCCTTCCCAAGAAGATGGCCCTCATCCTGTTTGAACCCTTCATTATCCACCGCCTGAAGGAGCTGGGCTATGTGCACACCGTGCGCTCCGCCAAGAAGCTCATCGACCGCAAGACGCCGGAAGTGTGGGACATCCTGGAAGAAGTCACCAAGGGCCACCCGGTGATGCTCAACCGCGCCCCCACCCTGCACCGCCTCTCCATCCAGGCCTTTGAACCGGTCCTGATTGAAGGCTCCGCCATCCGCCTGCACCCGCTCGTCTGTAACGCGTACAACGCGGACTTCGACGGTGACCAGATGGCCGTGCACGTGCCGCTGTCCGTGGAAGCCCAGATGGAAGCCCGGCAGCTCATGCTGGCGCCCAACAACATCTTCTCCCCGGCCTCCGGCAAGCCGATTGCCACGCCTACGCAGGACATCATTCTGGGCGCGTACTTCCTCACGCACACCCGCGCCGCGGAAGTGCAGAATAACCAGGACAACCATCATCACCTCCCCCTCTTCGAATCCATTGACGAGGTGGAATACGCCATTGCCGCCCGCAAGATCGGTTACCATGACTGGATCCGCCTGCACAACCCGGACTACGGCAAGAAGCCTTCCGAAGTAGTGTACGGAGACGTGACCAAGAAGGTTATCGTCACCACCGCCGGACGCGTTCGCTTCAATGAAATCTGGCCCCGGGAACTCGGTTACATCAACCGCAACGTGGGCAAGAAGCAGATGGGCGACATCATCTGGCGCTGCTACCAGACCGTAGGCAAGGAACGCACCGTGCAAACCCTGGACTCCCTGAAAAACCTGGGCTTCAAGGAAGCTACCCGTTCCGGCTGCTCCATCGGCATCGTGGACATGGTGGTTCCCTCCCAGAAGAAGACGGAAATCGAGAAAGCCTATGCGGAACTGGACAAGGTGACCCGCCAGTACAAAAACGGCATCATCACGGACGGTGAACGCTACCAGAAGGTGGTGGACATCTGGACCCAGACCACGGACGTGATCCAGGCGGCCCTGTACCGCAAGCTGGAACACAACGAAGGTTCCAAGATGGCCAGCCCGCTCTTCATGATGGTGGACTCCGGCGCTCGAGGCAACAAGGCGCAGATCAAGCAGCTTTCCGGCATGCGCGGTTTGATGGCCAAGCCCAGCGGTGAAATTATCGAACGTCCCATCACGGCCAACTTCCGTGAAGGCCTCTCCGTGCTGGAATACTTCATCTCCACCCACGGCGCCCGCAAGGGTCTGGCTGACACCGCCTTGAAGACGGCTGACTCCGGCTACATGACCCGCAAGCTGGTGGACGTGGCCCAGGACGTCATCGTCCACGCGGAAGACTGCGGCACCAGCAACGGCATCACCGTTCACGCCATCTATGACGGCGATGAAGAAGTGGCGTCCCTCGCCTCCCGCATCTACGGCCGCACCTCCTGCGAACGCATCGTTGACCCCGTCAGCGGTGAAATCATCGTGGACATTAACGACCTCATCAATGAAAAGCAGGCGGAACAACTGGAAAAGATCGGCATTGAACAGCTGAAAATCCGTTCCGTGCTCACCTGCGAACTCAAGAAGGGCTGCTGCGCCAAGTGCTACGGCCTGAACCTGGCCACCGGCCAGGAAGTGAAGATCGGGGAAGCGGTCGGCATCATTGCCGCCCAGTCCATCGGTGAACCCGGCACGCAGCTCACCATGCGTACGTTCCACGTGGGCGGCACGGCTACCACGGCGTTCAAGCAGCCCATCGTGAAAGCCAAGAACGATGGCCGCGTCATCTACACGGAAGACCTCCGCACGGTGGAAAACGCAGACGGCAACTTCGTCGTGCTGAACAAGAACTGCTCCGTCCGCATTGAAAACGAACAGGGCCGCGAGCTGGAATCCTACCAGCCCGTCATCGGCACCATCCTGTACGTTCCCAACGGCGGCACCATCAAGAAGGATGAAACCCTCGCCACCTGGGACCCGTACAACGTGCCCGTGATTGCTGAAAAGGGCGGCGTGGTCGAATTCAAGGACATGATTGTCGGCATCACCGTTTCCAAGGAAACGGACCGTGAAACCGGCACCTCCTCCCTCGTCGTGATGGAACACAAGCAGGAACTTCACCCGCAGGTGGTCATCCGTGACGCCAAGACCCGGGAAGTCCTGGCCCACCACGCCATTCCCGCAGGCGCCAACCTCACCGTGAAGGATGGAGAAACCATCTCCGCCGGCACGATGGTGGCCAAGACGCCCCGCAAGGTGGCCAAGACGAAGGACATCACTGGCGGTCTGCCCCGCGTGGCGGAACTGTTTGAAGCCCGCAAGCCCAAGGACGCCTGCACCATTGCACGCGTGGAAGGCATTGTGCGCCTCAGCAGCAAGAACACCTCCCGCGGCAAGAAGGTCATCACCATTGAAACGCCTACGGGCGAACTGGTGGACCACCTGGTGCCGATGAACAAGCACGTCATCGTCCATGAAGACGACCATGTGCATCTGGGCGACCAGCTTACGGAAGGCCCCGTCTCCCCGGAAGAAATTCTGGATGTCTGCGGCAAGGAAAGCCTCCAGGAACACCTCGTCAACGAAGTTCAGGAAGTGTACCGCCTCCAGGGTGTGGAAATCAACGACAAGCACGTGGAAATCATCGTGCGCCAGATGCTCCGCAAGGTTGTCATCACGGAACCCGGCAACACCGAATTCCTGTGGGGCGACCAGGTGGACAAGACCACCTTCGACCGCATCAACGAACAGACCGTAGCCCAGGGCGGCCAGCCGGCCGCGGCCAAGCCCGTTCTGCTCGGCATCACGAAGGCCTCCCTGGAAACGGAATCCTTCATCTCCGCGGCATCCTTCCAGGATACCACGCGCGTTCTGACGGAAGCCTCCACCCTCGGCAAGACCGATACGCTGGAAGGCTTCAAGGAGAACGTCATCATGGGCCACCTTATCCCTGCAGGCACCGGTTTCTCCCGGTACAGCAAGATTGAAGTGGAACCCGCGGAGGGCGCTGAAGAAATCGCGCTGGCCAGCGAAGAAGAGGAAGCGGCCGAACTTACCGAAGACGTATTGAACGATACCATCAACTTCGACAACGAACGCTAAGCCGTTCCCAAGATAACACCTCAACCTGCGGGGCCTTCATCCGGAAGGCCCCGCATTTTTTATGCCCGGATGGGAAGGATGCCGGACAGGGACTCAATGCCTCCGGTCCCGCCTTTCAGCTTTATGCCGGATACTCCCCTTCCTGCCCACATGGAATGTGACGCTTCCCGCCACTTCCCGCTCCGGCAGGAACCGGAAAACCGCTGCTCCATCACAAGCCGCCTTTTGTGGCAAGAAACAGCGGAGCCCGTCCTCTTGCCATGGGGAGATAGGCAGGGACACGCCGTCCGGAAGATGAATGCCGAATCTGATAAAAGCTCTCCTTTTTTAGAAAAAAAGCGGTTATTGTGAAATATTAAAACATGCAAGATTTTCACAGAGAATATCTTGCGTTTTTATCTATACAAAAAGAAGGGCTTCACCGGATTAGCAATCCGGAGTCAAGCTCCAATTTTAAGGGCAAGGAATTTGCGTTGAACAGTGCTGTAATTATTGAAAGCCGTTTCCCTAGGGCCCGACACTTTCCTGAATCGGACTGGCGCCTACACGGAGCGCCGCTGGCTGCTGCGGCTGCTAAGCATAAAACTGAGCGGCGGCGAACTTTATCTTCTGAAAGCCAGTGCATCCTGACGGACGCCTGTATTTTATTTGCCACATAGTCATGCAGTGCTCCCTGCGGCGGCAGAAATACCTCCCCCGTTTTTCATTCATAACGGATTGCTAATCCGCAATTGTAAAACACCTTTTAACTCTCTGTAAGGATATGAAGAAAACACTATGTATCATTTGTCTTGGGCTGGCAGGATTGGCGGCTACCGCATCGGCGGCTACCGTTGAACTGATGCCCGACATTGCAAGCATCACGGGCCAGGGATACAACTCCGCCGGACGCCTTGCCGGAAACGGCATTACCGCTGCCGACGTCAAGAACTGGCTGGGGCCTGCCGGACGGGCCGACGGATGGTACACCACCACCGGCAATGGCGACATGAAGTGGGGGCAAGCCTCCGTCAACACGGCAAACCAGTCCATCACCCTGCCCAACATGAACGGCACGGCAGGCGTCTGCGCCGGCTTGAAAATGACCATTGAAAACATCCAGGCCTATGAAGGGCTGACCTTCAGCTTCTCCCTTACGCCTCCGGGTACCGGCCCCACGTTTACCTATTCCCTCTGGTATGAAACCGCTGACGGTGAATTCGTGAATCTTTGCAAGGAAAGCCGGGGCAACAACGGCTCCGTCTGGAACGTTTCCTATAACCTGACAGACGAACAGATGTCCGCCATGAAGGCGAACGGGAACGGCAAGGTTTATGCCGTTCTGGGCAGTGCCGGAGGCAATAACGGAAATAACGCCGTTGTCACGGACATTTCCCTGGAAGGCACGCTGGCTGTCGTTCCGGAACCGGCTGCCGCCTCCCTGGGCCTGTTCGGACTGGCTGCGCTGATGATGCGCCGCCGCAGAGCCTGACGCATTCTTCTCAAAAAAGGCTGCTTCTCCTCCGGGAGGAACAGCCTTTTTATTCGTGCGCGTTTCCCCCTTTCCTGATAGGCTGCGCCCATGTCCCCTCTGGATTTTAAAAAAGAAGAAAAACGCTTCTACCTCCCTCCTGCACACCCCGTGCTGGCGGACGTCCCGGAAATGAACTTTTTCATGGTGGACGGGGAGGGAGACCCCAATGAGCCGGAAGGAGCCTACCAGCACGCCGTGGAATTGCTTTATGCGTTATCCTATGCCGTTCGCATGGGAGGCAAGAAAAGAACTTTCCCCGTCCCCGGCTACCGGGAATACGTCGTGCCCCCGCTGGAAGGCCTGTGGTGGGGCTGCGAACCAGAGGCGCCCGTCAGCAAAAAGGATTTCCGCTGGATATCCATGATCCGGCAGCCCGGCTTCGTCACGCAGGAAACCCTGGCGTATGCGCAGGAGCAGGTCGCCATGAAAAAACCTCACCTTGATACGGAGGCCGGTCGCCTGGACTCCTTCCGGGAAGGTCTTTGCGTGCAGTGCCTTCACACGGGCCCTTATGACGATGAACCGGCCACGCTGGCCCGCATGCGCTCTTTCATGGAACAGGAGACGCTTCTTCCGGACATGGAAGGCTTACGAACCCATCATGAAATTTACCTGTCCGATCCCCGGAAAACGCCTCCGGAACGCTTGAAGACCATTCTCCGCATTCCGGTAAGGAGGCGTTAAGCTTCCTGTCCGGACAGGCTCATTCGTTGTCCATGAAGTATGCCTGCAGAATGCAGATGATATGCAGGACAATCGGAACAAGGGCGAAAATGAACCAGTACAGGAGACCGTAGGCCGCACCCACCACCAGGAACCAGATGATGGCTTGGACGAAGTGCCCCTTGTACAACTGCCCGAGGCCGGGAACGAATAAACTCAGAATGGCGGCTAAAAAGGATTTCATATGCTGGCTAAGTAAAAATGATTGCACGGAGAAGGTCTCGCGTGCCTGCACCAGTTAAGAGCCTTCCCTTCCCCTTCATGTTCAATCTCCCGGTTCCGCCCCGTCATGAATGACGGTTTTTCCGGAACGGATGAAGCCGGAGCGGCGCGATGCTCCGGCAGGGAACAGGCGGCAGTCATGCTCCGGTCTTGACCGCCGCATGGGCTGTGTTACCCTCCCCGCGCACAGGGCACTCACGTTAGAAGGGTAGAGACCACCATGTCCATTGAACTGACTCGCAATTTCTCCATCATCGCTCACATCGACCACGGAAAGACCACCCTTTCCGACCGGTTGCTGGAAAAGACGAATACCATTTCCGAACGGGAAAAGCAGGATCAGCTTCTGGACGCCATGGACCTGGAACGGGAAAAGGGCATCACCATCAAGTCCCATCCCGTGACCATCTTTTACAAGGCCAGGGACGGAAAAACCTACAAGCTCAACCTGCTGGATACACCCGGCCATGTGGACTTCTCCTATGAAGTGTCCCGTTCCCTGGCGGCCTGCGAGGGCGCTCTGCTCATCGTGGATGCGGCCCAGGGCGTGGAAGCCCAGACGCTCGCCAACATGCACCTGGCGATGGACCTGAATCTGGCCATCATCCCCGTCATCAACAAGATCGACCTTCCCAGCGCCAACCTTCCCAACGTATACCGCCAGCTGGAGGACATCGTCTGCATCCCCCATGAGGAAGCCATCCACGCTTCCGCCAAGATGGGCATCGGCATTGACGACATCCTGGAAGCTGTCGTCCAGCGCATCCCCCCGCCTGAAACGGAAAAAGACGGCCTCCTGCGCGCCCTGGTGTTTGACTCCGTTTATGACGCCTACCGCGGCGTGGTCTCCTATGTGCGCGTCATCTCCGGCAGCGTGCAGCGCGGCATGAAGGTGAAACTCTTTGCGACGGATGAAGTGTATGAAGTGAAGGAAGTAGGCATCTTCACCCCCAAGATGACCCGGACGGACTCCCTGGAAGCCGGCGATGTGGGCTATATCATCGCCAACATGAAATCCGCGGCGGACGTCAAGATCGGTGACACCTACACGGACTACACGCGCCCGTGCCCGTCCCCCCTGCCCGGCTTCAAGGAAATCCGCCCCATGGTCTTCTCCGGCATTTACCCGGTGGATTCCTCCGACTTTGAAGCCCTGAAGGCCGCCATGGCCAAGCTCCAAATCAATGACGCCGCCTTCTCCTTCCAGGCGGAATCCTCCGTGGCCCTGGGCTTCGGGTTCCGCTGCGGCTTCCTGGGCCTGCTCCACATGGAAATCATCCAGGAGCGCCTGCGCCGGGAATTCAACATGGACATCATCTCCACCTATCCCTCCGTGATTTACGAGGTCACCAAGACCAACGGGGAGGAAACGAACGTGGACAATCCCAGCCTGCTCCCGGAACCGCAGGAAATTCAGGAAATCCGGGAACCCATCGTCAAGGTGTTCATCATGCTGCCCGGGGAATACATCGGGGACATCATGCAGCTTGTCCTGGAAAAGCGCGGCAGCGTGACCAACACGGAAACGATTGACGACACGCGCGTGATGCTCACCTGCACCGTGCCGCTGGCGGAAATCCTGGTGGATTTCAACGACAAGCTCAAATCCATGACCCGCGGCTACGGCTCCATGGACTACGAATACGCCGGCTACCAGGCCGCCAAGCTCATCAAGATGGACATGCTCATCGCCGGGGAACCGGTGGACGCCTTCTCCATGATCGTCCACCAGGACAAGGCCGCCTCCCGCGGACGGGAACTGGCGGAACGCCTGAAAAACGTCATCCCCCGCCAGCTCTTCACCGTCGCCATCCAGGCCTGCATCGGCGGCAAGATCATTGCACGTGAAAGTATCTCCCCCATGCGCAAGGACGTGACGGCCAAATGCTACGGCGGTGACGTCACCCGCAAGCGCAAGCTTCTGGAAAAGCAGAAGGAAGGCAAAAAGCGCATGAAAGCCATCGGGAAAATCAACATCCCGCAGGAAGCGTTCATCAAGGTGCTGAAAACGGGGGACTGATCCCGGCAGCCCATTCGCCCCGGCCTTTCCTGAAAAGAAAGCCGGGAAACCGGGCGCGGTTGCCAAGGAACGGCAGAGCGGTAAAAACCGCCTCCGGAACTTGCGGCAGGGGTCATCAATTCCCGGTTGCGAAGAGGCCCCGGTTATGTTATCAGATCGGGCATGAGTCTGCCCAGGCTATCCATGCTTCTGTTTGCCTCTGCCGCCCTTTGCTCCTGCGTGGGGACCTCTCCGGAACCGGGAAAACCGAAAGTGAAAAAGAGTCTTTCGGAATACATGCAGGACAACATGGCCAATTCCATCGCCAATGTGCCGACAGGACTGCTGGGCACCACGCCGGGCCAGCAGCAGGCCCACCAGCTCACCGCCACCACGCAGGAGGAAATGAGGAAGGCGGACAGCGGCGCCGTTTACTACACGGACGCCCACGACCCGGACGCCCCCATCCCCGGACTTGAGGAGGCATTCGCCCAGCGCAAGGAAAACCAGCGGTGGATCCAGAGCTATTCCTCCGCCCTCCGGGAAGCCCAGAGCAGTGGAAAGCCCATCCTGATCTGGTTCCACCATTCCGCGGGCAGCCCTCCCAGCAAGAAATTGGCGGCGGAACTTCTCCATACGAAGGAATTTGAAGACTGGGCGAAAAAGAATGTCGTCCGCGTCTGTTACGACCAGGCGGAAAAGTTCGAGAGCGAACCGGTTTATAAGAAGCGCAAGAAAATGCTGGAGTATGTGCAGAAGGCCCCTTCCCTGTTTGGCGTGAGAGGTACCCCCGTGCTTCTGGTCATGTCTCCGGACGGCACCAAGGTGGACACGCTGCGCGGCTATTACACCGGACAAAACGCCCTTTACTTCGACCAGATCAAGAATAGCGTCAAGCTGGCCGGCCAGCAATATGAAGAATTCAAGAAAACGCTGACTCCCAAAGGCTATCGCGTCTGGACGGGCGTCAATGGAAACACCGTCTTCGCCAAGCTTTCCCGCTACTCGGAGAAAAACCAGACCCTCTGGCTCCAGGAACTGGACGGCCACCAGAGCAGGACGTCCCTGAAAAGACTCAGCCTTGAAGACAGGAAATGGCTTCTGGAGCAGAAAGAAGCCCATGAAAACAAGGGACGGAATGAGCGGCCCGGCCCGCGCGGCGCCTGATCCGGCGGTTTTTTTTCATAACACGGCACGCCCTTGGCTGGAGGCCCCCCCGCAGAAATTCGCCGTCATCTCCTTCATTCAGACTGGGCTGCGCCTTCCGCTGGCAGCCCGGCGGAAGGGCCCATCTTCATGCGTTCCGGCGTTCCCTCCATTTTTATATTGAAATATAAAACTGATGTTTTATTTTTCCTAAAACTCTCTTTTGTCAGTTCTTTCTTTCGGGGATGTGGTCTTTTTCCATACTGGCAGCAATGTTCTTCCGGACAAATCCTGCCGCCCCTGTTCAACCATTCACCTGTTTAATTCATAATTCCAACGATGAACCGCCATGCCGTCACCGCATTGATGCTTGCGGCCTGTTCCCTGCCTGCTTCCGCGGCCCAGCCGCAGAAGCAGGCTCCGGACCAGCGCCCCAATATCCTGGTTATTGTTACTGATGACCACTCCTACCAGACCCTGGGAACCTGTGACAAGGATTCTCCCATGCCCTATCCGAACTTCCGCAAGCTGGCGGACGAAGGCATGGTCTTTGACCGGAGCTACTGCGCCAACTCCCTGTGCGGACCGTCGCGCGCCTGCATTTACACGGGGCGCCATTCCCACATGAACGGCTATCTGTTCAATGAACATGCGGCTCCCTTTGACGGCTCCCAGCCCACCTTCCCGAAAATGCTCCAGAAGGCCGGCTACCAGACCGCCATTGTCGGCAAGTGGCACCTGGAAGCCATCCCGCCGGGCGCCAAGGGAGACACCTCCAAGTATGAGTCCAACCCAACCGGGTTCGACTACTGGGAAATCTTCCCCGGCCAGGGCAACTACTTCAACCCGGACTTCATCACCCCCGGCAAGGACGGAAAGCGCGTGGTGAAAACGGAACCCGGCTATGCCACGGAGCTGGTCACGCAGAAAAGCCTCAAATGGCTTGACCAGCGGGACAAGGACAAGCCCTTCATGCTCGTTGTGGGCCACAAGGCTCCGCACCGCTGCTGGTGCCCCTCCATCCAGAACCTGGGCCGAGCCAAGCAGTATGCGGACTCCATTGACCCGCCCGCCAACCTGGAAGACGACTTTGCAGACCGCCCGGAATTCCTGAAAATGACGGAACAGACCCTGCTCAACCACTTCAACGTCTGGTCTGACGAACACCTGATCAAGGACGTGGTGCCGGAAGACATTCAGAAAATGCTCTCCTGCCCGGAATCCAAGACCCTGCATACCCAGTACGACTGGGAAATGCCGGAATGGGTGCGCATGGACCCGCAGCAGAAGGAAGCCTGGTACAATTACCACAAGGCCCGCACCGTCCAGCTCGTGAAGGACATTAAAAGCGGAAAAATCAAGACCCAGCGCGACATCCTGCTGCGCCGCTGGCGCCATTACATGGAGGACTACCTGGGCACCGTGCTTTCCGTGGACGAAAGCATCGGCCAGATCATGGATTACCTGAAGCAGAACGGACTGGATAAGAATACGCTGGTCCTCTACTGCGGAGACCAGGGCTTCTACATGGGCGAACACGGCCTGTACGACAAGCGCTGGATTTTTGAGGAATCCTTCCGCATGCCCCTTATCATGAAATGGCCCGGCCATATCAAGCCCGGCGTGCGTTCCGCCGCCATGGTGCAGGAGCTGGATTACGCCCCTACCTTCTGTGAAGTGGCCGGTGCGGCCACTCCGGAAAACATGAACACCTTCCAGGGCCGCAGCCTCGCCCCGCTGTTCAAGACCGGGGAACACCAGGACTTCAGGGACCGTCCCCTCTATTACGCCTTCTATGAAAACCCGGGCGAGCACAATGCCCCTCGGCACGACGGCCTGCGGACGGACCGCTACACGCTGTCCTACCTCTGGACCAGTGACGAATGGATGCTCTTTGACAACGAGAAGGATCCGGCCCAGATGCACAACGTTATCAACAAGCCGGAATATGCGGAAACCGTGAAGGAGCTGAAGGAACTGTACGGCAAGCTCCGCAAGGACTGCCAGGTGCCGGAAGGCTTCCCGGGAGCCACGGGCAAGCTGGCCGTCAAGCCGCAGTGGGACTGCGCACCCGCCAAAGACTGAGAACTTCCACGCCCCGGTTCCTTTTGAAAGAACGCTTTCCGGGTCCAACCCGGACGGCGGCGGAACGGAATCCGTACATCCTCCCAAACAACAACCATCACCAAACATCATCACATGAAAGCATTAATGCTAGCGGCCGCGTTCCTGGGCTCCCTCTGCTGGGCCGGAACCAATCCCTACAACATCATTCCGGAACCCGTCAAAGTGACGGCGGCTTCCGGCACCACCAAAAACCTCAAAATCCTGAACGAACAGAAGGTCGCCGGGCTGGGAAACGAGGGCTACACCATGAAGCTGACGCCCGGCGGCGTGGAGCTCCGCTACAGCACGCCCAACGGGAAAGCCATGGCCATGGCTACCCTTCTCCAGCTTCAGGACCAGCTCTCGGACACGCCGGAGGGCCTCCCCTGCGGCAGCATCCAGGACTCCCCGGACTTTGGCTGGCGCGGCATGATGGTGGACGTGGGCCGCTACCACTACCCGATGAAGGAGCTCTACAACTTCGTGGACGCCATGCACTACTACAAGTACAACGTCCTGCACCTCCACCTGACGGAAGACCAGGGCTGGCGCCTCCCCGTGCCGGGCTACGACAAGCTCCGCACGATTGGAGCGGTCCGCCCTTCCGCTCCGGAAGGCCAGAACAACTCCCTGCTGGCCAATGAAGGCATGTACTCCAAGAAGGAACTCCAGGACCTGGTGGCCTACTGCAAGGCGCGCGGCATCCAGGTGCTGCCGGAAGTGGAAATGCCGGGCCACAACATGGCCCTGGCCGCATCCTACCCCGAATTCTGCTGCAACACCAAACGGGCCCAGGTATGGACGCACGGCGGCGTTTCCTCCAAGCTGATCTGCCCGCAGAAACCGGGCACCAAGAAATTCCTCAAGGACACCTTTGACACCGTCAACCAGATATTCCCCTTCTCGTACGTCCACATCGGCGGGGACGAATGCCCCATGGGCGACTGGAAGAAGTGCCCGGACTGCCAGGCCGCGCGCGCCAAGAAGGGCCAGGGGGACGACGTGGAAGCCCAGATGAGCGACTTCACGAAGAGCCTTGGAGCCATGCTTGCCAAGAACAAGAAAAAGCCCATCCTGTGGTACGACATCAACAAAGGCTACTACCACAAGGGGGAAACCGTCATGTCCTGGCTGCCGGGAGAATTCCCCCGCTGCATTGACAAGACCAAGGAACAGGGCATCGACCTCATCGTCACCCCCCAGTACAAGTACTACCTGGCCCGCACCCAGATGAAATTCCCGGCGGACGACGTGCGCGCCCGGCCCGGCGGCGGCCCCATCCTGCTGAAAGACTGCTACAACTTCGACCCCCGCAACGGGCGTGACAAGAACGACGTCAAGCACATCAAGGGCATCAACCTCTGCATGTGGGCGGAATGGATTCCCTCCGGCGAACTGCTGATGTACATGACCTATCCGCGGGCCATGGCGGTCTCTGAAACCGCCTGGGGCAGCCATAAGGACCGCCCCAGCCTGGAAGACTTTGAAAAGAAGATGGAAACCCATAAGAAGCGCTTCCAGAAGCGCTTCGGCTACACCTTGGAACGCACGGTGGAAAACAAGCCCTACCGGGAATCCTCCATCACCCAGGAAGAAATAGACCGCATCAACGCGAACTATAAGAAGGGCCAGCAGGACGCGGGCAAATAACCTTTTCCAGCCTCTCGCCGCCATCTGATTCCTTCAAGGCCGGGGACGCGCGCAGCCGCAGGTCCCCGGCCTTCTTTTCCCGCTTGACCGGAGGGCCCTCTTCCCTTCTAATCGTTCCGCCATGTTACACCTTTACGATACCCGCACCAGAACGGCACAGGACATTTCCCCCATGGACGGAAAAACGCTGCGTTTCTACTGCTGCGGACCCACGGTGTACGGCCCCGCCCACATCGGCAACTTCCGGACCTTCGTGATGCAGGATATTTTCCGCCGCGTTCTGGAGCTGGGCGGAACCCCCACCATGCACGTCCGCAACCTGACGGACGTGGATGACAAGACCATCCGGGATTCCCAAAAAGCCGGAGTATCCCTGGCGGAATTCACCGCCGGCTGGGCGGACCTGTTCCACCGGGACTGCACCGCCCTCAACTGCCTTCCACCCCACGTGGAACCCTCCGCCGTAGGCCACATTCCCGAACAGATACGGATGGTCCAGGCTCTGGTGGAAAAAGGCCATGCCTATGTCTCTGAAGACGGTTCCGTGTACTTCAGGATCTCCTCCTTCCCGGAATACGGAAAGCTTTCCCACCTGGATGAACGGGAACTGGATCTGGGCAAAACCGCCAATGCCCGGTCCAACGCGGATGAATATGAAAAGGACTCCGTGGCGGACTTCGTCCTGTGGAAAAGCCGCCGCCCTGAAGACGGGGACAACTTCTGGCCCTCCCCCTGGGGGGAAGGCCGCCCCGGCTGGCACCTGGAATGCTCCGCCATGATCCACAAATACTTCGGCAATGACTTCGATCTCCACTCCGGCGGCGTGGACCTGGTGTTCCCGCACCATGAAAACGAGATTGCCCAGTCCCGCTGCGCCTGCGGCGGCGGTTTTGCGCGCCTGTGGTTCCATATCACGCACCTGCTGGTGGACGGCGGCAAGATGTCCAAATCCCTGGGCAACATGTACACCCTGGCGGACCTGGACAAATTGGGCCACAAGCCGTCAGCCGTCCGGTACGTGCTGGCGGGGGGCTATTACCGCCGCCCGCTGAACTTCACCCTTTCCTCCCTGGAGGACGCCAAAGCCGCGCTGAACCGCCTGTCCAAATTCGACACGCAGCTCCGGAACGCCTCCGGAACGGACTCCGTTCCGTCCTATGAGGAATTCTGCGCCGCCCCCCCGGAACCGGGCATCTTCCAGCCGGCCTGGGATAGCCTGAATGATGACCTGAACACTCCGGAAGCCCTGGGCCACGTCTTCAGCGCCATCAGGAAGGCGGATGTTCCCTCCCTGACTCCGGAGGAAGCGCGCCGCATGCGGAACGCCTTCCACTTCATTCTGGCCGCTTTCGGCATTCTTCTGCCGGAAGAGGAACAGGCGGAAGCGCCGGAGGACGTGCGCACCCTGGCGGAACAGCGCTGGCAGGCCAGGCAGAACCGGGACTGGGCGGAAGCCGACCGCCTGCGGGCGGAAGTAACGGTGCTGGGCTGGACCATCAAGGACCGCAAGGACGGGTACGACCTGGCGCGCAACTGAACGGCATGGACGCTTTCTCCCCTATCCCCAACCACACGGGCTTCACGGCCAGGAGCCTGTTCACGGATGCGCAGGGAACCCTGAAGGACGGAGCCTTCGCCAACATGGAACCCGGAGGCGGCGGCCCTCTTTCCCCGCACCGCCACGCCCACGCCCATTTATTCATTGTCACCCGCGGAACGGTCGTTATCCTGCTTGACGAAGAGGAAAAAACGGTCCGTGAGCATGAATCCCTGCTCGTGCCCGGCGGCGTCCGTCATGCCGTCTGGAACAGGAGCGCGGAACCGGCGGAAATCGTAGGCCTTACGCTGGAAGCCGCCCGCGCCCCCCAACTACCTACAACCCGATGAACTCCCGCCAACGCACGCTGGGCCATGCCGCCGCCCTGATGACCATCCTGATCTGGGGGACCACCTTCGTGTCCACCAAGGTGCTTCTCCGGGACTTTACCCCCGTCACGGTGCTCTTCACCCGCTTCGTGATCGGGTACGCTTTCCTCTGGTGCCTGAAGCCGCGCCTGCTTCCGCTCTCCGGCTGGAAAAAGGAACTCCTGTTCGCGGGAGCGGGCCTCACCGGCGTCACCCTGTACTTCCTGCTGGAAAACATCGCCCTGACGTACACCTTCGCCTCCAATGTGGGCATCATCGTGGCCGTGGTGCCTTTCTTCACGGCTCTTCTGGCCCACTTCCTGCTGAAAGGGGAGGGCTTCTCCCGCCGCTTCTTCCTGGGCTTCGCCGCCGCCTTCACAGGCATCTTCCTCATCATGGCGAACGGCGCCTTCGTGCTGGAACTGAACCCGGCGGGGGACGTGCTGGCTCTGGGCGCGGCCTTCGTCTGGGCGGTCTATTCCATCCTGATGAAAAAAATCGGCGTCAACACGTCCAACATGATCATCTGCACGCGCCGCATCTTCTTTTACGGCATCGTACTGATGATTCCGGCCCTGTTCGTCCTTCCGGTGAACATGGACTGGCATCTGATGGTGAAGCCCGTCAACACCCTCAATCTGCTGTACCTGGGCCTGTTTGCCTCCGCCCTGTGCTTCCTCTCCTGGAACCGCGTGGTGGAAATCCTGGGAGCCGTCAAATCCAGCGTGTACATTTACATGGTTCCGGTCGTGGCCGTAGTGGCCTCCGCCATCATCCTGGGGGAACGCCTGACCTGGATATCCCTGACGGGGATTCTCCTGACCCTCTGCGGCGTCACGATTTCCGAGTACAGGAAAAAAACGCGGAAGAGCATCAGAGAAAAGGGAGAAAAGCCCGTTCTGCAAAAAGGCTGATTCCCCCTGCTTTCCGGAATCATGCTGTTTTTTCCAGGAAGAAAAACGGCTGGCGAATATTCCCGGATGGAATGCCTCCGGCGTTCCAACGCTTTCCGCCCCCAGAGCATGGTTGTTCTTTTTCATGCTTCTGATTCATTCGCCAGGATAACAGGCATGCCATGCGCCTGTTATCTTCCGTTTCAGGCAAACATTCATTCTATTATACCGTGGCAGGATGTCTGTTAGCGGATTAGATATCCGCAGACAACAAAATTTTTTGAAAAAAAACGAGTTTCACCGCGGGAAAAGGGGAATAATCAGAAATACGTTCAAGATGCAATGAAGTTCCGTATTCATGAATCATTGAGGATGTGTTCCATCATTCACTTCCATTTTCCCTTCTCCGTTACCGGATATCTAATCCGCTAGTATGGAGCGCATGAAAAAGCTTCTTTCCATCCCAGCTTTTTTACTGTGCATTTCCGGCGTACAAGCGGCAACGACATTGTATGAAACCCAGTTCCGCCAGACCGCCATCAATGTGGACAGTGACTTTCTGGACGGCGCTTCCGTCTCGCTCACCAATCCTTCCACATCCCTTTCCGGCAATTTGGCTGCGGACCTCCTTGTCCCCAATGTCCAAATGCAGAATAACAACGCCGGATGGACCGTCACCTTTTCCTTCACGGCTACGCAGGACATCATCATCTCTTCCCTGAACCTGGGCTTCCAATTCGTCACCGGTACCGGAACACGGCACGGAAACACAGATTCCAAAACGGGAACCGCTACCGTCACGCTGGCCGCCGGAGATTCCTCCGCCACGGCTGATCTGAGCTTCGAACGCGTCCAGGCCGACAAGAACGGCACGCCGACAGCGGACATCCAGCAAGCCTCCTTCAATACCCCGGTCACGGTCAAGGCGGGAGAAACCTTTACCCTCACCGTGAACGCCAAGGCACCCAACACCGGGGGCACCTTCCTGGGGCTTTCCCAACTGGCCCTCCACGGGGACGCAGTGCCGGAACCGGCCACAGCCTCCCTCGGACTGCTCGGACTGGCCGCCCTGCTCCTGCGCCGCCGCGTATAAGCGGGAGCATCATTTAATCTCTGCTTTATTCCTTTACTAAAACAGGACCGTCCCCCACCGGGAAACGGTCCTGTTTTTTTAAAGGCTATGTCACAACAAACAGTTGATAAATAGCCATTTTTATAGGGGAGTATCAGAACTCCCCTACAAACTGTTATTTGCAGTTATCTATACTCATTTGGAATTTCGATATGAAGTGTCTCACACAAT
>NZ_BSQU01000007.1:0-244758 GCF_030268505.1 Akkermansia sp. NBRC 115031 | reverse complement strand
CTTACCGATAATATCTAATGCGTCTTTGATAGTAGGCATATCCAATTACCTCCTTCGGTGGTACTGTTTCTTACTATTATTATACGCTATTTCTCGTCAAAAATCAACCATTTGTTGTGACAGAGCCTTTTTAAATAAAAATCCGCTCAATTTCCGGAAACGTTTCTTTCCGCCTCTTCTTCAATACGGGCTTCCGTCTCTTCAATCTTTTCTGAAAGATCGGCCCACTGCGTAAAACAGGTTTCCAACTGGCGGTCCGCCTGCTGGAACCGGGTGGTGAGCTCCATGACGGCCTCCGTATCAGCCGCCACCTCCGGACGTTCCAACTGGGAGGTGATCTCCGTCTTTTCCGTTTCCAGACGCGCTATCTCCGCTTCCAACTGTTCCAGTTTTTCCTGGAGGGGACGGAGCAGGCGCGCCTTTTTCTGGCGGATTTCCGCCTCCATGCGTCTGCGCGCCTTGCGGTCCGCCCCGGCTCCCGGGTCAGCCGCTCCGGAGACGGCAGACGCAGCGGAGGAAGCCAGAGCCTGGTCCCGCTCCACCTTCTCCAGATAATCGGAAACGTTGCCTATGTAAACGCGCGGTTTCTCTCCCGGCACGAATTCCAGCACCTTCGTCACAATGGGGTCCAGGAAGCTGCGGTTGTGGGAAACGATGCAGTAGGAACCCGGATATTCGGACAGCGCCTGCTGAAGCACCTGCTGGGACTGGATGTCCAGGTGGTTCGTCGGCTCGTCCAGAATCAGGAAATTGGCCGGATGCAGCAGCATGCACACCAGCGCCACGCGGGAGCGTTCCCCCCCGGAGAGCACGCCCACGCGCTTGTGCACGTCGTCCCCCCGGAACAGGAAGCAGCCCAGCAGGTTCCGCACCATGGGCGCGGATTCCCGCGTAGCGGTCCCCTCCACGCATTCCAAGACGGTCTTTTCCGGGTCCAGGTCATCGGCATGCGTCTGGGAGAAAAAAGCGATCTGCGTATGGCGCCCCATCGTCACGCTCCCGGAGCTGGGCTCCTCCCCGCCGGAAATGAGGCGGGAAAACGTGGACTTGCCCGCTCCGTTCACCCCCACAATGGCGATGCGGTCCCCCTTTACGATTTCAAAATCCACATCCTCAAAGACGGAAATGGAGCCGTACCGCTTGGAAACCTTTTCCAGCCTGACCACGGAATGCGCGCCGGCAGGCGGGGTGGGAAAATGAAAATTCATCACGGCGTCATCCTCCTCCACCTCAATCAGCTCCACCTTCTCCAACTGCTTGATGCGGGACTGCACCAGGGAGGCCTTGGTAGCCTTGTAGCGGAACCGGTCGATGAACTCCTTCGTCTTGGCGATTTCCCGTTCCTGGGCCTTTTTCTGGCGCAGCAGAATCTCCTTCCGCAGCACGCTTTCCTTCAGGAAATAGGAAAAATTGCCCGCGTACTCCTCCGCGCGCCCGTGGTAAAAGGCAATCGTTCGGGAAACCAGGGAATCCAGCAGCGCGACGTCGTGGGAAATGAGGATGATGGCCCCCCGGTAGGTGCGCAGGTACTGTTCCATCCACCGCTGGGACTGAATGTCCAGGTGGTTCGTGGGTTCGTCCAGCAGCAGCACTTCCGGTTCCCGGAGCAGCAGCTTGGCCAGCGCAATGCGCATCTGCCAGCCGCCGGAAAATTCCCCGCAGTCCCGGTCAAAGTCCCGGTCCTTGAACCCCAGGCCGCGCAGGATGGACTCCGTGCGGGGGCGCAGCCGGGCGGAATCATGGGCGTGCAGCACCAGCTCCAGTTCCCCGATCTCGTTGAGCACTTCGGAATAGGCGGCGGAACGGGGGTCCAGTTTCTCCATCTCCTGCGTCAGGGCGTCAATGCGCTCCTGGAGGTCCATCAGGTCCGCAAAGGCGGACATGGCCTCGTCAATCAGCCTGCGCCCGCGGACATGGATGCCCTCCTGGGGCAGATAGCCCACCTGGGAGTGCCTGGACTTGATGATGGAGCCGGAATCCGGCTCATTCAGGCCGGCCATGCACTTCATCAGCGTGGACTTGCCCGCGCCGTTATGCCCCGCCAGGGCAATTCTTTCCCCATCCTCCACCGTGAAGGAAAGATCATTGAACAGGACGCGCGCGCCGTACTGCACGCGCAGATTTTGAACGGCCAGAACCATGTACCGAATGAGTAGAGAGAGGAAGGCGGCGGAACGCGGCGTTGCATCGCCTGTTCCGCCGCCAGGAAAAGCCGGATAAGCTTATTTGTCCAGAACCTTGTTCCACGCGGCGATGCGGTCGGCCTGCTCCGTGAACAGATCATCCGCGCCATCTTCAATCGTGATACCGGAAATGGTATCCCCCTGCCCGATGGAATCCACCACGTCCTGGCCTTCCGTCACCTTGCCGAAGACGGTGTGCTTGCCGTTCAGCCAGTCGGTAGGTACATGCGTGATGAAGAACTGGGAACCGTTGGTGCCGGGGCCCGCGTTCGCCATGGAAAGCACGCCGGGGCCGTCATGCTTGAGGTCCGGGCGGCACTCGTCCTCAAAACGGTAGCCGGGGCCTCCCATGCCCGTGCCGGTGGGGTCGCCGCCCTGGATCATGAAATTCGGAATCACGCGGTGGAACTTGAGGCCGTCATAGAAGCCCCTGGAAGCCAGGTTCAGAAAGGAAGCCGCCGTCACGGGCGTCTTGGAAGCGAATACCGTCAGCTTGATGTCGCCCTTGGAAGTGTGGATGGTGATATTCTTGTCAGTTGCCATGGGTGCATGTTAAACGCGCGGAAAGGCATGGTAAAGACTGTATTGCGTGCTGCCGCCGGGCCTGCGCCCCCATTTCCCCGCCAGCCTCTTTTCCTCCTTTTCCATGCCGGGCAAGGAGGCCGCCCCCGCGGCGCCTACCTGTCATGACGGGCCCTAATGACAGGAGGAACGGTTGATTTTCTACCGGAAAGGGCCGAATTTGAATGATATGAGCGAAGAATTGGTAGAAGAATTCGTTACGGTTGAATCCATCTTTGTCCGTGGGCGCAACTGCCTGGCGCTGAAGGCGAAATTCTCTCCCCTGTTCACAGACTACTACCTTCATCTCATGCAGTACGGCCTGCGTAACGAGGAACCCTACGACAGCCTGCTGAAAGAGCTGATGGCCTACTTCACCCTCTACATGGTCGCGCGGCCCTGGGCGGAACAGCACGCCTGGACGGTCAACCTCAGAACGCCCGCCGTAGCCAACCTGTTCGTTACGGGCTCCTCCCTGACGGAATCCGTAGTGGGGCGCATCTTCACGCAGGACATCAAGGAGCCTGAGGAAAACACGCTGTACTCCACCCTGCTCCGCAAGGGCTTTGAACCGCGGTACTCCGTCGTCCCCATTCCGGGAACCTCCCCCGCCCGGTGGGTGGAGGAATTCTACAAGCAGAGCGAACAGAGAAACGCGCGCTGCATTGAACTGCCGGATGAATGCTACACCATGGTGACGGCCCAGCCGGACGCGGATGAAGAATGGCTGAATTCCCTAACCCGGGAAAAAATGGCCCATCTGGAAGAGGATGAAGATACCCGAGTGCTGGAAACGCGCCGGTTCCGCTTTTACTGCGGCTGCACGCTGGACCGCATCCTGCCGACGCTCAAGGCGCTTCAGGAAAGGGAGGAAGACCTGTTCCAGGGGGAAGAGGCGCTGGAAGTCACCTGCCCCAGGTGCGCCGCCATTTACCGTGTGACGAAAGAAAATCTGGAAGATTGAGACATACATGATTTCTTTCTGACAATTAGCCTTTTCGGCAGCGAATTTCGTGCTTAAACTTTCCCCGTGCCGACTTGTCCGAAGTGTTTACATAATTTCCACCGCGGGGCGGAATCATTGTGCCCTCACTGCGGCTTTTCCCTGGAAAACCTGGACAAGAAATACGGCAGGGACTCCATCCCCTACCGCCGCGTATGCGACAACGCCGGCGCCCTGCGGCAGCAGGACCGCGTAAAGCTGAACGCCCTGCTGGAAAAACTGGAGCGCCGCATTCCCCCCGTCCTCCTTTCCGTCTATTTCCCCAACATCCTGGAGCCCTTTTCCCTCATTCCCCACAGCTTCTGGGTGATGAACCACCTGACGGTGGACGAAGCCGGCTTCCCCAACCACCAGGGCCCGCTGGACCCCCAGTGGCTCCTGATTCTGGTACTGGACGTGCGGACGGACACGGCCTGCTTCATGTGGGGGTATGAACTGGATCCCTACGTAGAGCCGGACCTGATCAACAAATCCATCATGAAGGCCCGCACCCCCCTGCGGGAAAGCATGCTGCTCCAGGCCGTGGGCTCTATCATGAAAGACGCCGTCCAGCTCGTGGCCCGGAAGGCGCGCTCCAAGGTCAGGCACCCCATGCGCTACGGGTTGACGCCCCCTCCCCCCGCAAACCGGAAAGGAGGCGGCCTATGAGATTCCTGCTGTTCCCCTTCATGCTGGCGGCGGCCATGTGCGTGGCCCCGGCGCAGGAACTCCCCGCCCTTAAATGGAACGCCCGTGACCAGCAATCCCTGATGAAGGGCACCTGGTGGGAAGCCAACGCACCCCTTCTGCCCCCTGTGGATGCGGCTGTGGCCCCTTCCGCCTCCGTCCCGGAACCCTCCGCCAATGCAGACTCCCCCGCTGTGGACCCTGTTCCGGAGGATTTCACGGACGTCAACGAATACTTCCTTCCGGACTACATCCGCACCTCCACGGGCCTGATCGACCCCCAGAAGCTTCTCACGGAAGTAGAGAGCAATGACGTCATTGAACTCATCAAGCTCATCAAATCCCGTTACAACGTCAACCTGTTCGTCAGCATCTTCGCGGCCGGGCAGAAAGTCCCCCCTTCCGTCAACGCCCCCACAATCGCCCGCCAGATATTCAAAAACAAGGAACGGAATTTGCTCCTCCACTTCCACATGGGGGACATTAAAAGCGCCCAGATCGCGCTGGATCCGGAGTTGAGCGCCCAGCTCGGGGATGCGGGGCGGCGGGACCTCCTGTACCAGGTGAAGCAGGACGCCTCCCGGTTCACCAACCCGCAGGACGAGCTTGTTGAAGCCATGATTTCCCTGGCGCGGAGGACAGAGGCGGACATGGCCTCCGCCCCCAAGCCTTCCCTGCCCGCGCTGGACCCGGACAACCCCGCCAGCATCCCGGAAGCCAACATCACCATCCAGGAACCGGAGGAAGCGCGTGAATCCCATCTGCACGCCATGATGAAGGCCTGGATGTCCTTTGCCCTGGCCAATGTAGCCGGCATCATCCTGCACGCCTCCGCACTGGTGGCCGTAGTGGCGCTCTGGCTGGTCTGGAAAAACAAAAGAGTGGTGCGTCTGCTGCCGTCGGAACCGGACAAGCGCCTGGGCGCTCCGCATGGCGCCTCCCAGAGCCGTCCCGTAAACTACTGCATGCAGGACGGCCGTGGACCGGACTCCATCGGCCGCAGGCAGATGCGCCAGCACATGCGCGACGTCTCATGACAGAACCATCTCCAACCCCCGGCATCCGCGCCGCCCTGAACGGCGCGGGAGAACTGGAACTCTCCACGGTGAACGCCCCTGCGGGAGCCGTCATCCGGATGGACGTTAATGCGACTTCCCCCCGCATGCTCTGCACGCAGGGCCGCTACCTGGCTCCGGTGCAGGCCCCGCCCGGCACGCGCATCCGCTTCCGCCTGTTCCAGGGGAAGCGCGGTCTGACGGCCCCGGAAACCTTCATCATGCCCGGAGCTCCTCCCGCCCAGCCCGTTCCTTCCACGCTGATTCCCTGCACCCAGAACAGGGACTTCATGATTTACGACTGGGCGGCCCGGCACGAAGCCGCTTGCCGCGCGGTGAGGAAAACGCATCCGGACCTCCTCTTCATCGGAGACTCCATCACGCATTTCTGGGGAGGGCCTCCCGTGGACGAACCGCACCGGGACATCCTCCAGAAATCTCCGGAAACCTGGAGCCTGTGCACGGAGGGAATGAGGGCGGTCAATCTGGGCTTCGGCTATGACCGGGTGGAAAACGCCCTGTGGCGGCTCCGCCACGGCGAACTGGACGGAGCGGCGGGCGATGCCGTCTGCGTGGTGCTCCTCGGCACGAACAACCTCGCGGAAAACACGGACGGGGAAATACTCCAGGGCATCCGCGCCGTCTGCGGGGAAATTACCGGAAGGCTGAAAAAGGCCGTCATCATCCTCCAGGGCTTCTACCCGCGCAACAGCGCCCGTAAAGATACCGCGGAACGCATTGCCGCCATCAATCTCCTCCTGAACCGTCTGGCCGCAGAACAGGGCTTCCTGTACACGGAACCGGGCCGCGTCATGGCGGACGCCGCAGGACACGTTCCGGAAAAACTCTCCAGCGACGGGCTGCATCCCTCCGCGGCCGGCTATGAGCGCATCGCCGCCGTGCTGGCCCCCGTCATCAGGCAGGCGGCGGAACGGAAAAAATGACGCCGCCAAGAAACCGGACCCGCTTTCCGGTGTTTTTATTCATGGAAACCTCAGCAGAAACACCACAATGAACGAACAGGACGATACAAAGCTCTGGCAGATTCTGGGCCATGCCTCCCAGCCTGCGCCGGGGGATGATTTTGCCCGCAGGGTCATGATGCGTATTGCCGGGGAAGAACACGCCACCGCCGTTCCGGCGGAATCCATCCACCACTTCAAGCGGAACTCCTTCCGCATCTGGGGCGCCGCGGCGGCGGCCCTGGTGGCTGCCGTCATCGGCATTGCAGCCCTGATGGAACCCTCTGCTCCGCAAACGCCCCCCCTCTCCATCGCCACCCTGAACATTGACGATGTGCTGGTGGAAGAAGCCGGTCTGGCTCTGGGCCAGGAAAACCTGGTGGACGCTCTCTGCGTGCTGTCCTCCACGGAAACGGGCGTCATCTCCTCAGACAACATCCAGGACCTCCTTCTGTAACTCCGGAAACGGAAGCATTCTTCGTTCCCGGCCCAGGGAGCGGAAACTCTTCGCCGGGCAAACCGGATTTCTTTCCTCCCCGTCCCGAATCCGCCTTCCTGAAAACCGGTTTTCTCCGCAAACGGGAACATCGGACACCGGAACCGTAGGAACGCCGCGCTGCCCCGGCCCCCACTGTTATAAAGCCTTTTCTCTTCCGGCCATGGCTGTGCCTCCCCCGGTCTTTCCAGTCTCCATCCGGAACGGAAGGCAGAGTTTCCAAACCTTCTACCTGGCCCCGGAACTGGTGGAGAAAACGGCCATCCGGACGGGGAAAATTTCCGCTGCCGACGGTTCCCTTTGACGTGCACGCCCGTATCGTTTACAACGGGCTTACTCCATGCAGGACTTCCTTTCCACCGTTATTCTCCTGTTCATCGTCATTGATCCCGTGGGACTGGCCCCGATGATTCAGGGAATGCTGAAGAAATATTCGGCCGCCCAGCAGAAGGCCATTCTGATGCGGGAGCTTGTGTTTGCCCTGAGCCTGCTGCTCCTGTTCTTCTTCTCCGGGAAATTCCTGCTGGACCTGCTGGGGCTGGAACCGTCCACCCTGAATATTTCCGGGGGCATCCTGCTGTTCCTCGTGGCGCTGGGCATGGTCTTTCCCGCCAAGGACATGCTCTCTTCCGCCGGACGCACGACCGGACAGGACGAACCTTTCATCGTTCCCATCGCCATGCCCCTGATGGCCGGCCCCTCCTCCCTGGCCATCATCATGCTGCACGCCTCCCAGAGCCCGGACAGCATCTCCCAGATGACCTATGCCGGCGCCATCGTGACTGCCTGGTTCCTCTCCGGACTGGTGCTTTTCATCGCGCAGAAGTTCCTGCGCCTGCTGGGGGAAAAAGGGACGATCGCCCTGGAACGTATGATGGGCATGGTGCTCATCATGATTTCCGTCCAGATGTTTATGAACGGACTCGCCGGGTACGGCGTGAAATAGGAAGGCGCGCCGACCATGCTTTGGCTCCTGCACGGTAACCTGGGCTCTCCGGCGGACTGGAAACCCGTCATGGAAGTCCTGCGCGCCGGGGAAGTGGAAGCCCGCGCCCTGAACCTCTGGAAATACCTGGAATGCTGCCCCAAGAGCCTGAAGGACATGGGGCGCGTGCTGTGCTCTGAAATAGCCGCCCAGGACAAGCACCCCTGGCTCTGCGGTTATTCCCTGGGAGGCAGGCTGGCCATGCAGGCCGTTCTGGCCCATCCCCCCCTCTGGAAAGGCGCCGTATTCGTCAGCGCCAATCCCGGCATGGAGGATGAAACGGCAAAAGCGGCCCGGCGCGCGAAGGACGCAGAATGGGCCGTCAAGTGCCTCTCCGCGCCATGGGAGGATTTTTTGAAGAAATGGGACGCGCAGGGCGTATTTGAAGGCGGCCCGCCGCCTCCGGACCGTTCTTCCCTGAAACCGTGGCGCAAATCCATCTCCCGCGCTTTCATCGACTGGTCCGTGGGCGTCCAGGAAAACCTGGCTCCGCTCCTGAAGCAGTCCCCTATTCCCCAGTTATGGATAGCCGGGGAGCGTGATCCCAAATTCACTGCCCTGGCCCGCCGGGCGGCGGGGGAACAAGCCGTCATCATTCCCCGCGCCGGCCACCGCCTCCCCCTGGAAGCTCCGGCGCGGCTGGCGGAAAGCCTTCAACAATTCATCCTGCAAAACCCATGAACGATCCCAAAATACCGGACGCGGAAGATTTGAGAAAACTGGTGGAGGAAATCGCGCAGACCCACGTCCCCTTCGGCATGTACGGCCCGGCCAAGTACCCGCCCAAGGGGTGCCCGCTGATGGACGTGCCCCAGGAATACCTGGCGTGGTTCCAGGCCAAGGGCTTTCCCAAGGGAAAACTTGGCCGCCTGATGGAACAGTGCCTGCTGCTGAAAGGTAACGGGCTGGACCCGCTTTTTGACCCCTTCCGCAAGGCCAACGGCGGACGGACGAAGAAAAACGCCCGCCGCCGCGTGTGGGATTTTGAGAACGAATGACCTTCCGCTCCGGAAGGAACGCATTCTTCCCGCGTCATCAGGAGGAGGGAACGAGCTTCACTTCCCGCCTTGTCCCGTCCTCTTCCGTGACGGCCAGCACATAAAACACCCGGTCCTCCTTCTTCCCGCGCGTGACGGTAATGGTCAGGCTGCCGCGGGACAGCTTCACGCCATCCTCCGGAACGGAGAAAACGCCCAGCTCTTCCAGCAGTTCAAGTGCCCTGGCGCCGTCCCTCACACGGATGGACTGGCCGTCGCCTGAAATTTGCTTCTTCACCTCCTGCCATGCGGCGGCCAGCTGGCGCGGTTCCCGCTGCTGCATCTCCGCCTGGGAAAGAGGGGGCAGAGCCATGCAGAGCACGGCGGACAGCATGATCAATAGTCTCTTCATGACAGGGAGGCGGCGGGAAGTTGCTTGTTAATGGTGGCCTGGAACTTTTCCAGGGCCTGCATGGCGTGGTCGGAAGTTTTCCGGTCAATGGAAAGCTTCAGCCCGCAGTGGGGGCATTCAATGCCGCCGGACAACAGGTCCGGAATGGTCGTGGGGAAATACACTCCGCATTTGGGGCAGTCAAGCCCCGGAGTGCGCTGGTAGGAATAAGTGGTTTTCTGGTCCATGTTTGTTCTTTCAATTAGTTATTTTTTCCCGGGAGGAAGAGTCTTCATAATGCGGCCTAGAGGTCAGCTGGAGGAATTGGGACAAGCCGGAAGGCATGTCCGCCTGCTGCATGGTGACATGGATTTTCATGTTTGCCTGCAGGGAGGAAGAGGAGGAACCCCGCCCGGACTGGGGCGCCAGGGAAGCGCGGAAGTTCAGGCCGCCATCCCCCGCCTTTCCATCGGGGGAATCCACCTCCCCCTTGTTCAGGGAAAAACGTTCGTCCGGAGCGGAGGCGACTGCGTCAATGATATTGATGTCAAAGTCAAAGTCCGCCTGCTTGATTTGCAGCAGCGGCAGCGTCACCAGGCTGATGAGCGGCACGCTGACTTTCTTCTCCGCACCGCCGGAAGCGTCGCTGTCCGTAAAATTGAAGCTGATGAGCCTCAGCGCCCCCGTGGAACCGTCCGCAGGATTGTAGGACTCGAAAGCCAGGGACATGAAATGCTTCATGTAGCGTTCCGTGGACATCGCGTCCGCATCAATCGTCGCGACCAGCGGGGCCGAGATCAATTGCTGCAGGCTCATGATGTGCCCGTTCACCTTGTTGTTTGTAGAATCACTCATAATATAATCACTATTGCGCGGCCAGTCCGGAAACGTCGTTCTGCTCCGCCAGGACGGCGGGAACGGCGGCGGGCGCGATGTTGAGGTGAAGCGTCTGGATGGAATTCTCCGGCATCTTTTTCAGCTTTTCCGTCTCCACCTCCACGTCCACCACCACATTGCTCACCTGCCTGGTGAACGCATACTTTTCCGCAAGCACGTCAATGAAGGAGGAGAGGCCTTCCCGGAGGTTCGTGCGGCACTCCTGCCTGAGGGCGTCCCCCTGGGCACCCTGGAACAGGTCGGCCAGATCGGGATTGTCCATGAATTCCTTCTCCGCCACATCCGCCAGAAGCTCCGCCAGCAATCCCTTGTCCAGTCCGGAGTCCGCCCGCAGGAGGGCCCCCTCATGGCCGGAAACAGCCGCAGTGATCTTCTTCCCCAGGTAGAGGCAGAAATTCCTTTTCCACTGTTCCTCCCTGGCAAGCAGGGAGGAAAAATCACTTCTCGCCTCATCCGCCGGGAGATTGGAGTGCACCACGGCCATCACAATGGAACGGATGGCATACGCAGGCACCCGCTCCGCCAGTTCCTGCTGGAACAGGCTGCACTGCTCCGCATCCAGCACCTGCCTCTCCTCCACCCCGGAGGTTCCCGTCACCGCATACTTCAAATCGAATTCCAGGGACCCTATCTGGGCGCTGGGAAGCTGGAAGCCACGCACACCACCGTGCTTCCCGTACTGGCGCGCCAGCCCCGCCGCATGGCAGTTCGCCGCGTGCTGCGCTTCAATAATGTCCCTAAGCAGGGATTCGACGATCAGATTCAGACGAGACATGGCTCTGGGATGGAAGAGAAATCGTTATGCTCCGGTTATTGTGCAGGCGTAGCGGCCACGGCCACCTTCCTCTTGAGCTCTCCGGCGCTCACCGTGCAGTTCCTGGCGTCTTCCTTGGAAATCGTGTATTCCTTGCCGGAATCCGTTTTCACAATCTTGGCTTCATTCCCCGCACCGTTATCAAACGGGTCCGTGGCGTCCCCTATCCGGAGAGTGATAGCATCCGGCTCAAACAGGCCTTCCTTGTTCTTGTAGGAGGTCATCAGCTTCACGCTTCCATCGTCCTGGATGGCATGCTGAACCTCCAGGGAACCGGTGGGAGATACCACGGAAATGCTGTTGTTCAGCATTTCCAGCACCTTGGCCATCCCGGCGGGCATGCTGTCCTGTCCGGCATGAACGGCCACGTCCATCGTGTACTCCACGCTGTACTTGGAGTCCTTCGTGGCGGAGGAGTCCTTCTTGCTGGAATAGCTGGCGTTCATGCTGCCGCGCGCCCAGAAGCATCTTGCAGAGGCGGAAACACTGGTATCTACGGAGCTGGAGGAATTCTCCGTCTCCGTACTGGCGGCGGAAGCGCTGATATTCGCCTTGAAGTTGATGTCAATGGAGTTGATGGCGATGTAGGGGATGGGGACGATGGTCAGAAGGGGAACCGTAATCTGGGCCATGTGGCCGTCCTTGATGAACTGGAAGGAGACATTCACCGTCTTCTTCTCTTCTCCTTCCGTGTACAGACCCACATTTTGGATGAATTCCCAGGAGGTCCGGGCCGCCTGGGCCTGGGCTTCCACACAGGCGACCAGGGGACCGCCGATGATGTTGCCGAAAGGCAGCGACTTGAGGGAGGAGGTCGCCACATCTGCTGCTGATTTGTCAATTGCCATATTATTTTATTTTCTGGTTGAGGTTAATATGAGGTGCCGCCTTTTGGCGACGTTGTGATCATGGGGTCATTCCGGCGCTTTTTCCATCCCGCCTGTCCGGAAGAACTGTTCCGCTTTCCCGCGGCGCCGGCGGCCATGGCCGGGGTCTATTTGGAAAACGACAGCATGTTCAGGCTTCCCAGCACTTTCTTTTTCATGAACTTGCTGACGGGGATGGAAACATTCCCTACCTGAAGGAAATTACCCGCAATGGACTCTATGTGTAATTTATTAACCAGATAGGAACGGTGCACGCGGATGAAATATTCCCCGTCCAGGTGCTCGGCCACCCGCGCCAGCGGGGCGGATACCAGAATGGACGACATGCCGTGCACGTGCAGCGTGCAGTAGCTTCCCCCCGCCTCCACATACAGGATATGCTTCATCAGGATGCGCTGGAACCCGTCGTTCATTTTGACGAACACCATGGGGTTTCTGGACAGGGAAAATCCGGCGGGCCTCCCCAACAGCGGCGTAAGGGAGTCATCCTTCATTTCCATGATTTCCAGCTTGTCTCCGTGCTCCACCGGTTCCGGCGCCGGGGCATAACAGATCCTATCTTTTTTAGTGACTTTAATAAATTTAATGGTCATTCAAAAATCATAGCAAAAACTTTAAATACTCAATAAATTCATCAATGAACAGCAGAAATGACCTTCTGAAACCAAATTTATCTCTTCTGAACGGCCATTGGAAACCGTGCCTTACCAACGCATTCAGGCCGCGGAAACCGTATTCCGCGGCCTGAATGGCACCCGTCTCTGCCGGGAAAAAACCTAATTCATCAGCGCCTGGTGCCTTTTCAGCAAGTCTACCGTCAGCGGTTCGGGAAAGGCCTTCACGTTGGACGATCTGGCATCCTCCCTAAAGTTTTCCCCCTCATACAGCGGCACGGGGTAGACCTTGAGGATGCCGGGGCGGGCGGTCCGGACAAGCGTCTCCGCCATCTTCATCGCCAGGGGATTGCCCCCCGCGCCCTTGTCCGTCACGCAGACGGACTCCGTCAGCATGAAATTGCCTTCCGCCGGGTCCACGTAATCAATGGGCAGCCCAGCCTTCCTGTCCGCCACGGCCTGGTGGCGCAGGCCGAAGGCAATCGCCACCTCCCCGGCGCGCACCTTCTTCAGCGGTCCGGAACCGGAATTTTCCAGATGAGGCCCCGCGTTCTCCACAATGCTGTGCAGCAGGCGCCGCGCCTCCTGCTCCCCGTACGCGCTGACCAGGGCCTGGACCATCAGCCATGCCGTGGAGGAACTGCGGATATTGGGAATGGAGATGAATCCCTTGTACGCCGGGCTTGCAAGGTCTTTCAGGGAGGCGGGCCGGGGCAGCCCGTTCTCCTGAAGCGCCCTCGTATTGATGAAAATGGCCCCTTCCTGCGCCGTAAGGGGCGCGCAGAAACCGGGCGTCTTTTCCAGGGCATGGAACGTGAAGGAGAGGGGGGCGAACATCCGGTGGGCCTGCTGGGCGCTTTCCAGGTAGTAGGTGGAGGCGGTAATCACGTCCGCCTCAATGTTGCTGCCCTCCGCCATGATCTTTCCGCCCAGCTCCGAGGTGCTGAAGGAGGAAAAAATGTACTGTCCGGAAAATCCGGCCCTGTCCAGGGCGTCCTGCATGGCTAGCCGGGATTCTTCGTCCGCGTTGGAGTAAATCACTACCTCCGGGCTCTGATTGCAGCCGCCCAGGCACAGAAGGACTCCGGAAACGACGGCAAGCGCGCAGGCAATCATGGTGGACTGTTTTTTCATGACGGTATTTTATTGTTTTTTGGTGCATCGGGCGGCAATGCCGCCCAGAATGACCCGGACCAGGATATTCGTGGCCAGAATCAGGAGGGACATCACAAAGATGGAATCAAACTGCGCGTAATGCTGCAATTCCTTGATCTTGGTGGTCAGCACGGCCGTTCTGGCGCCCACTAGGAAGATGACGGCGCTGATCGTGATCATGCTGTTGATGAAATAATAGCTGAACATTTCCAGCACGGTTCCCAGCGAATTGGGCACCACAACCCGGCACAGGGTTTTCAGCCAGGAATCACCCATCAGGGCGGCCGTGGCCTCCCAGCCCTTGTTCATTTTCTCCAAGGAGCTCTTGCCCATCAGGTAGGGCGTGGTGAAGAAATGGACCACGTTGCAGAGCACCAGAATCAGGAAGGTGTTTTGCAGGCTGGTTCCCGTGAAGGCGAACAGGAATGCCAGGCCGAGCACCATGCCCGGAATGGTGTTGGTCACCACGGCTATCCCATCAATCGCGCCGCGGGCCACCCGCCCCAGCCCGGAGCGCGCGGATGCCAGCGCGGCGCCGTAGGAAAGCAGGGTGCCCAGCAGCGCGGTCAGCAGCGCCACCCACAGGGAATTGCCGTAAATGGAAAGCAGGCCGCGGGAAGAGAGGATGCGCATGAAGCGTTCCAGGGAAAATTCCACCTCATAAGGCCAGTTTCTGACGAAAGGCACCACGAACATGACCGCAAAAACCGCCGCAATGGTTCCGATGACGGCCAGGGACCCGGCGCCGCACACGGCGTCCCTCAGGCGGCTTTTGACGATGTCCTGGCGGCAAATCCTGTTGTACCGGAAATTGTACCGTTCCAGGTAATTGATCAGCAGGATGCTGATGATGGACGGCAGCAGCATGGAAACGGCGACCGCCGCGCCGCCGCCGAAGTTCGGGATGGCCCCCAGCATTTCATTGTACAAATGGATGGCCACCACGTCAAAACTGCCTCCGATGGAGGCGGGAATGCCGAAGTCCGTAAAACTCAGCGTGAACGACTGGATCAGCGCCGCCCCCAGCGTACCCACCAGCGGCCTCACGGCCGTTCCCAGGAAGGTGCGAACGGGGCCGTCCCCCATCACCTTGGAAACGATGACGAAGTTCTTGTCTACATACTTGAAGGTGTTGTTAATCAGCAGGAAGGCGACCGGCAGCGTGTAAATGGTGTAGCCCAGCAGCATTCCCTGGAACCCGTAAATGTCCAGCACCTGGAACCCCAGCAGCCGCGTCAGCAGCCCTTCCCTGCCGAAGGAATAGATGATGACGAAGCCGTACGTGATGGTGGGCAGGAACATGGGCGCCACCGTCATTCCCGCGATGAACTTGCGGAACAAGGGCGGCAGTCCCGTATTGTTCACGGCATACGCCAGGAAAAAGGCCAGCGCGGTGGTCAGCGCCGCGGAAATCCCGGAAATCAGAAAACTGTTCCGGAAGGATTCCAGGAATGCCGGGCTGGCCAGCATGGCCGTATAATTCCCCAGGCCGGATTCCCCGCCTACCAGGAAGGACTTGCCCAGCAGCAGCGCCATGGGCAGGACCAGGAAGACGGAGAACACCAGGGCAACCGCCCAGAACACGCCCCGGATTTCTATCTGGGTTTTATGCATAGGAACCCTCAAAGAGGGAAAGAATGTTATTCCTCTTGATCTCCAGCTGGTTCAGGATGAACTGCTTCACAAAGCTGTTGCTGGGGCTGGAAATGATTTCCCGCGGCGTGGAATACTGGGAAATGCCTCCTTCGTTCAGGATCAGCACCCGGTCGGACAGGGTAAGGGCCTCCTCCGGGTCATGCGTCACGATGATCGTGGTCAGGTTGTACTCCCGGGCAATCGTCTTGATGCGGGACTTGATGGACTCCTTGATGACGCCGTCCAGGGCGCTCAGAGGTTCGTCCAACAGCAGGATGCGGGGCTTCATCACCAGCGTGCGGGCCAGGGCCACGCGCTGCTTCTGGCCGCCGGAAAGCTGGTCGATGCGCTTGTCCAGATGTTCGCTCAGGCCCAGCAGCTCCACCAGCTCCCGCACCTCACGGGGGGAGCTGACCCCCGGCTTGTTCTTCAGGCCGTACGTGATGTTCCGATAGGCGTTCAGGTTGGGGAACAGGGCATAATCCTGGAACACGATGTTGAAGCCGCGCCGCTGCATGGGCGTGCCGCTCACGTCCTCCCCGTCAAAAAGGATCTGGCCGCCGTCCAGTTCCGCCAGCCCCAGGATGACGTTCAGCAGCGTAGTCTTTCCGCTGCCGGACGGCCCCAGGATGGAGACGATTTCCCCTTTCCCGATGTCCAGGCTGATGCCGTTCAGAATGGGAACTCCGTTATAGACTTTCTTGATGTTTTTCAACTGTAGCATGGTAACCTCCTGGCCGCCGCAGCGGCCCGCTGGCATTGATGGATGGGAAGGGAACTACTTGTTCCGGCGGATATCCGCCACGGCCTCCGCCAGGCGGCGGAAATCGTCCGGGAACACGTCCCCGATATTGCCGATGCGGAAGGTAGGGGCTTCCGAAATCTTGCCGGGGTAAATGACGAATCCCCGTTCCTTCAAGGCCTCATAAAACTTCTGGAAATCAAAATCCTCCTCCGGGTACAGGAAGGACGTGATGATGGGGGACTGGAGTTCGTCCGGCAGCAGGGTCCGGAACCCGCTCCGGCGCATCCCCTCCACCAGCGCCGCATGGTTTTCCCGGTACCGGTCATGGCGCGCTTCCACGCCGCCCTCATCTTCCAGCTCCTTCACGGCCTGGAAGAAGGCGCGCACCACATGCGTGGGAGAGGTAAAGCGCCACTTGCCATGGCCCTTCTCCATCTCCGCCCACTGGTCATACAAATCCAGGGACAGGGAGCGGGAGACCCCCTCGCACCGGGACAGGAAGGAGCGTCTGGCAATGACGAAGCCGAAACCCGGAACGCCCTGGATGCACTTGTTCGCGCTGCTGACCAGGAAGTCGATTCCCAGCTTGCGGATGTCAATGGGAATGCCGCCGAAGCTGCTCATGGCGTCCACGATGAACGTCAGGCCGCGACCGCGGATCGCCCTGGCGACGGCCTCCACCGGATTCAGAATGCCGGTGGTGGTCTCGCAGTGCACCATGGCCAGGTGGGTGATGTCCGGGTGTTCCTCCAGCGCGCGCCGCACGGCCTCCGGCGTCACGGGCGCCGTCTCCTTCAGGGAAACGAGGACGTGATTCAGGCCATGGCGGCGGGCGATGTCCCCCATGCGCTTGCCGTACGCACCGTTGGCGACGATCAGCAGCTTGTCCTGCGGCCTGACGGCGCAGCTCAGCGTGGCTTCCACGGCATAGGTGCCGCTGCCCTGTAAAAGAACGGTGGTGTATTCGCCGTCCAGCCCCGCCAGCTTCAAAAGCTGTTCCCGGATGACGGTGACCACGCCCTCGTTGTAATCCTTGTCCCAGGTGCACCAGTCCTGAAGCATGGCCTGGCGGACGGATTCGGAAGTGCTCAGCGGGCCGGGGGTAAGAAGAAGGTAATTTCTCATGGTTAATGGATGGTTGAAAGGCTAGCGGTTCATGGAGGCGTTGATCTCCTCAATGCAGGCGGGCAGTTCACGAATGGAATCCAGCACGTAATGCGCTCCCGCGTCCAGCATGCGGCGGCGCACTTCCTCCTTCATTCTGTTCAATTCTGCGGCGGGCATGGCCTCATATTCCTCCTCGCTCAGGCCCAGTTCATTGCTGCCCGTGATGATGCCCACGGTGTGCACTTTCGCACTCAATCCTTCCCGGATATCCGCCATCGTATCGCCCACCTTCACCACCTGGTCCACGGAGGGGATCTCCAGGTCAATCATGTTCCGGTAAACCATGTACGGCGCGGGACGGCCCGCGGGAACTTCATCCGGCGTCACCAGGTTGTCCACCACATAACCCCGGGCGGCAGCCCCGGGACGCACAATGTCCATCATCTCCGCCGTGTAGCCCGTGGTGGACCCGACTTTGATGCCCCGGGCCTTCAGCCCCTCCAGCGTTTCCACCACGCCGGGAATGGGTGTGGTGAAATCCTTCAGGGAGGCGAACAGGTGCGTTTCAAACCCGGCGTAAAGCTCCCGCACGTCGGCCTCATTCCAGGAACGGCCATACTTCCGTTCAAACTGTTCGCGAACCGGATCCATTTCCAGAATGGCGCGGATGTGGTCCACTTTCAGCAACCCCATGGGTTCCCGCGCCTGCCTGTAGGTGATATCCAGGCCCTTTTCCCTGAACACGCTCAAAAAAACGTTCAAAGGGGCGAAACAGCCGAAGTCCACGGCCGTACCGGCCCAATCCATGATGATGCAACTGACTTTATTCATAATCTGTAATGTCTGGTCGTTGAAGGAGCAGCAGCGGCGGCTTTCCTCCGGGAACAGAGCCAACCTAAAACCTTCCCCGCCGCCGGACAAGAGCCGCCTGGTTGCAATGTTGTCACATAAACGGCGCCGGACACGGTCAGAAATTCGTGTACGCGCCGCAGATAAACGTCCACCCCGTAAACCCGGCGGAACGGCCTCCGCGGGAATGCCCGTACTCCGCCATCGTCATGATCTTCAGCCGCGCGGGATCGTCCCGGTACACAAAGAAATTCAACCCGGCGGCCACGGCCTGGTAGCAATCCACGCGGTTCCCTCCCCTTTCCGCCAGGGAGGCATAGCGCTTGTTCGGCTTCACGGCGTCCGGACCGAATGCGAGCTGGTAGCGGGCGACCGCCTGCACATGCCCCGTCAGGTTGAGGGACGGCATGACGGTCAGCCCCGCCAGGCCGGACGGAGCTATCACGCCGCCGGAGGAATACTCCCGCAGCCGGGAGGCCCAGACCGCCTGGGCCATCAGCTCAAATGCGCCCTGCTTTCCGTAATAATACAGCGCCAGCACGTTCCGCGCCCCGGTGCCCGTGTAATTGCCGTCGTAGGGGCGGTCCTTCATGTCCCCCCAATTGTAAATCCAGTCGCAGTACAGCCGCCCTTCCTTCAGCAGCAGGCCGTCCGCGCGCGCGGACAGGCCCAGGCTCATGTTCACGGACTCCCAAGTGCCCCAGGTTCCGCGGCTCCTCTCGTCCGTGTTGGACCACAGGCCCGCGTAATACCCCAGCGGCTCCTTCTTTTCGTCATTATAGCTCCAGACGCCGAAGGAACTGTCGCTGACCAGCATGTTTTCCACGGCGGAAATCTCCGGCAGCTTATACTTGGAACTGGAAATGCGGTTCTCCGCCAGAATGACGGGAAGCACCTTCCCCGCACCCACAACAGCGCCCGGCAGGGAATATTCCAAATGGGCCTCATAAAGGTTGCCGCGGGTCATTTTGTGGTTGTTCCAGCGTCCGCCCTTGTAATAGCCCAGACTGTCCACGCCGCCCATGTTCCAGATATTAGCCACTTTCAGGTCCCGGAGCACCCTGGCGTTCCAGCCCAGCCTCAGCCGCCGCCATTCCTCCGTGCGCCCGTGGGAGCCGGGGTACGTCCCGGAACCGCTGGGGGACACGGCCGCCGCCTGGTACTGGGCCCGCAGGGACACGTTGAACTCCTGAAGCCACGGATTCTCGCCATTCCTGTACAAATGCACGTTGCCGGGACGGGCTCCGTAGCTTTGCGCCCAGAGTCCGGACAGGGAGGACACGCCGCCCGCCGTTCCGTTCCAGGAGGAAAAACCTTCCGCGCCACACGCAAAGCCGACGGCGCAGCCAAAACAGACGGCATAGAAAAAAGAGGCCAGGGACATGATTCCCCACCATATCCGTTCCGGAACCCGCCTGAACCATTTTCAGGTCAAAAAATCGCCACACAACAACATACCGGAAAAAGGAAAAACGCGGCTTTCATCTTCGCGCCTCCTGATGCATGCCCATGAAAAAACAGGGAGGTCCCGGCGCGCCCCCTGAAGCTTCCCGTGGAATTCACGGACGGTGCAGCCGTCACGGCTCTGTCTCTCCGGAAAGCAGGCGGTCAAAGACCCACTCCCCGAACGTCCACTCCTCATTCTCCCCTTTGGCAAGGGCGAACTGCCGGAAGAGTTCCCGGAACAGCTCCCTCACTTCGCCAAGGGGAACGGCGCGGCGCAGCAGGAACGCCGTCCTGTCGCCCTGGGCGCGCCCTCCGGCAAAAACATCGTAAACGCCCTCGCTGCGGCCCACCATGGCCAGCTCCGCAAACAGGGGGCGGGAGCAGCCGTTGGGACAGCCGGAAACCCGGAACACCACGGGTTCGTCATCCAGCCCGAATTCATGCAGAATTTCTTCCAGCCATCCGTTGAGCTCCCGGTGGACCAGGGAAGAAGCGGCGCGGGCGCGGCGGCAGCCCGGCAAGCCGCGGCAGGAGCAGGATTCAATGGAGAGCGGGGGAAAATGCCTGGACCCGCGCAGCAGTACCTTGATGCGTTCCGCCACGCACCTGTCCGCCGGATGAAGCCTCAAATTGCCCCGCGGCGTGATGCGCACCGGAGAAGTCAAAAAAGGGACCACGCGCCGCCATGCCGACGCCACGGCATATTCCGGCGTATCCTCCAGACTGCCGGAAGGGAGCGCCACCAGCAGCCCGTTATAGAAATCATTGCGGCTCCACTCCCCGGAAGAGGAAAACTCAGGTTGCTCCCCCTCTCCCGGGTACAAGCCGGCGTTTTTCAATTCATTCAGAACCCAGTCCAGGCTGCGGGAGGCGAACAGCGACTTCAATCTCCTCTTGCGCGGATTGTCCGGTTCCCCGAACTGTTCATTCAGGGCCGTCAGCACCCCCGCCGCCTTCACGGCCTCCGGCAGGGAATACCGCCCCAGCCAGGATGCCGCCCGCGGCGCCAGGGCCGCACTGCCCCCCTGAATGCCGCCCCCGCCTCCGGCAAACAAATGCACGCCGCCCTCCGGATGGCCGCCCTTGGGAACCACAAAGCCCAGGTCACAGGAAAACAGCCCGAATTCATGGTGCGGAGCCTCTTCCAGACAAATACGGGCGCGCTTGTGCAGGGCGGAAAAACGTTCTTCAGGCTGCGGGTCCGAGGAAAAAAGACGTTCGCGGTTTTTGCGTATTTCATACGCGGGGAAGGAAACGGGAGCGGAAAACCTGTTCAACTTTCCGGCGAACTCCAGCCATGCGTCCCGGTTTTCCCCCCAGCAGAGGGAGGAACCTACATCCACGGCCTGTTCCGTATAGGGAACCAGGCGGGAAAGCTTTTCCGCCAGGGCAATGCCCTTCTCCACGCATTCCCGCTCATCCACCCCGTCCAGAGGAATGGACAGGGTGGAAAAGGAAACAAGGCGGCATCCCCCGTCCACGGCGTCCAGAACGGCCTGCCACTGGGCGGGTTTCATCCATCCTCCGCAAAACGGATATTCCAGGGTGTAGGTATTTCTCATGATGAATAAAATCAGACTCGCGCCGTCGCCAGGAACACCACGTGCATGACGGAAACCAGCGTTACAAAATACATGTCCGCCCGCGCGGACGGCACAGAGGAGAAGGGACCGGCCATGCCGAGGCCCAGAGCGCCGTGGGAACACCGGGAAATGCAGTCCCGGCAAAGGGTGCAGCGCCTGGAAATGCGGCAGGCCCCGCCCTCGCGCGAGATGGCGAGGTCACGGCAGGCGGCGGCGCACTGCATGCACCCGGTGCACGTCTCCTTCACGCGCATGCGCCAGGGGGACAGCCTGCCCAGCAAACCGGCGGCCAGCCCCATGGGGCAAAACCTGCTGCAATATTCCCTCACGCCGCCCGCGGCGCTCATTCTCCAGGCCAGGGGAGCCAGGAAAGCCGCGGCAAGCGCAACCGCCAGGGCGTATTCCACCGGGAGTCCCCACAGGGACAGGAGCAGCGGCGTTCCCACCGCTGCGGCGAGGGCCGCCCATCTCCAGTCCCGGAGGCCCTTGCCTCCCTTCACCGGACGCCCCTTTCTGCGGGAGGAGGCGGCGGACAGGCAGTCCCACACCCCGAAGTAGCACAGATGGCTGCACCACGCGCTCCCGGCCAGAAGGACGGATACGCTGAACAGCGCCAGCATGAAGATGCCTTCTCCCCGGTAAACCGGGCCGGAAATCATCATGAACGGCACGGGAACATGCAGCCTGCCCGTCATCAGCAGGGAGGAAGCCACCGTCACGCCCAGCAGAAACTGAAGAAAAAACACGGAGGCGAATACGGTCCACATCAGCCGCCGCCTGCGGGGAGACGCCTGCGGATTCAGCAGCCCCTCCGCACAATAGCCTCCCCACCAGGCCAGAAGAAGAATCACGAATCCGTTGACGCCCTGCCACGGCAGAACACGCTCTCCCAGCAGCAGGCGGAAAGGGGCCAGCGCATCCAGCAGAAACAGAAATAGCACGGAGGCGGAAAACACGCGGCTGCGCGCCAGCTCCGGAACAGGCAAATCCTTCTCCCCGCGCCTGCGCCACAGGATGGCCGCCGCATGAAGCAGCAGTACGCCCGCCAGAATGGCGGCCAGCCGCAGAAACGGCAGTCCCTCCATCATCCGCAGCCTGGCCAGATGCCAGGTTTCCGCCCCCCAGAAAAGCAGGGAGGCCAGCAGCAGGAACGTGACGCTCCTGCGGAGCCAGCCGCGCCGGGAAAACGAAAGCGCCGCCAGCCCCATGCACAAAATGACGCCCGCATGCATCCCGCCGCGCAAAAAATGGGCGGCCGTCATCAGAAAGCAGAACAAGGAGATGAGTCCGGGGCCGGTCATGGCATCGTGGGCGCCTGTCTGGCACCCCCAACATAAGTGAAAAGACCGGGCGCTCCAGAAAAAAACGGTTCATCCGCCCGTGAAGGGAGCCTCATTGCGTCACCCCTCCGCCGGAACAGCAACGCAGGGAAATCTTTCCCCTCCGCCGCTCCGTCCGGAAGCCTCCGGAACATGCGGAAGGGCGCCGTTCCACGGCGGCGAAAGCCGCGGGGGCGCCCTGCCGGAAACGGCGGCCTCCATGCGTGGACGCTGTCCAGCCGCGCATGGAGCCGCATCAGGATGTTAAAATTACAATTTCCTGGTGTTCAGCTTTTTATCCACCACCATGCCGTCCGTGAGCTTCGGCTGGAACTTCACGTCGCGACGGGCCTTGAACTTCAGCACAAACAGCTCGGAGGTTCCCTCCACAGGTTCCTTGTCCCCGATATTGACGAAGGTGGGATACAGGGCCTTGGTTCCGTTCGTATGAAGCCTGTCGTTCGTCAGGTTCTCCATCTTCTTCATGTTCTTAACCTCCACGCCCACGAATTCCAAATCCTTGGGATCGTACGGGAGGGCAAAGCTCAGGGCATTCACCAGCCGGAGGTTCCGGCCCTTCACGGTCACCTTGACGGCGTCTCCCTTGGCGTACCTCTTCTTATCGGCGCTGAGCAGGAGCTTTCCGTCCAAGCGGGCTTTCTTCTTTGCCTCCTCGGCGGCTTTCTTCTTCTCGCCGTCCCCTTCCTTCTTATCCCCTTCCTCGTCCTTCCTGGCGGCTTCTTCCTGCGGCTGGTCGGCTTCGTCTTCCAGCTGGGTGGCTACCACAGAAATATCGTAAGCGTCAATAAGGCCATTCTTGTTGATGTCTCCGTTGCTGATGTAGCCTTCAAAGTCGGAATCGCCCTTCCGCAGGCCCGTGTAGTTGATGTAGGAGGTCAGGTCGTTCCGGTCGATCTTGCCGTCATTGTTGATGTCGCCCGGCAGATAGCTTTCCGTGCCCGGCACCTTGAAGACGTAGATTTCCCTGCCGGAGCCGTAGTCGCCCACGCCTTCCGTGACATTCAGCTTGATGTAGCGCGCCGTGGGGGCGTCCTTGAAGTTGAAGATCTTCACGTCGCCATTCTTGTCCCACTGGAACGTTCCGGCCTTCGTCCAGTTTTCCCGGTCCATGCTGTAGGAAACGGAGCCCTTCAGGAGCGTTCCGTTGCCGCCGTCCTCACGCGGAACGTAATGGAACTTCTCAAGCTTGTTGATGGTCTTCAGGTCCAGAACCAGGTCAAACGGCACGGCCTTCTCGTTGTACTTCGTGTGCCACGCGTCCTTTTCCTTGAAGTCAAAGAGCTTCGTCAGGGAATTGCCCTGGTTCTCCACGCTCGTTTCACCTTCGATTCCCGGAATGGCGAACTCAAGCGGGTTGGCCTTGGTCTTCGCGCTGATGGCCGTCCAGGCGGAATGGCCGTCCTTGTTGACGGCGCGTACATTGAAGGAATAGGGCGTTTCCGCCTCCAAATCCTCAAACAGGAACTCCGTCCCCTTGATGGTGGTATACAGCATTCCGCCGAATTCGATTTCATAAAAATCAGCGTTCGGAACAGCATCCCATGAAGGAGTCAAGGTATATGCGGCCGCGTTTTCCTCCGTCACCCTGGCATTAGCGGGAGCGGTCAGGGCACCGGAAGAGACACGGTATTTTTCCGCGGGTTCAAAGCGGAAGCCTTCCACGGAAAGCACGGTGGGGACAGCCGTAATATCCGCCGGGGCCAGCTTCACCAGCAGCTGCGGGTTTTTGGCAATCACCTTCTTCTCAAAATCGCTTCCCTTGGTCGCAAACCTGTTCAGGTTGGGAGTCTGGTCATAGAAATACACGTTCTCCCGGGACTTGAAATCCTCCATGGAATTCGCTTCCGCCAGGTTGACGCTGTTTTCCCCGACTTTGGCGGAAACGCTGGACGGCTTCTGCGTCACATTGATGCGGAACTCCGTGGCCTTCTTCTTCTGGAAGCCGTTGAAATCCCCCACCGCCGGATGAACGGTGACGGTCACGTTGTTCTTGTCGTCCGCCCGGGATTCAACCAGGGTGCGGACACCCTTGCCGGCCCTGTATTCCTCCGTCACGCCGTCGTCGTCATACGCGGTGAAGGAAGTGCTGCCGTGCGGGTAAAGCTCGTAAATGCGCAGGTTAGGATTGATTTCCGAGACATTGTTGCTCGGATTGGCCATGGGAATGATCGCGCCGTTCTTGACAAACACGGGCAGTTTCCACAGGGGAGCGTCAACGTCATTGTAAATCTTGCCGCCTTCATACAAATCCCCGGTGAAATAATCGATCCATTGTCCTTCCGGCAGGTAAATGCCGTGGCGCACGTCATTCCCCTCCTTGTCCGCCCTGGTTTCCTGGTAAACGGGCGCCACCAGAAAATAGGGGCCGTACAGGAACTGGTACTGCGTGGCCTTCCCCAACGTGTAGGGATTGGGGTATTCCAGGAACATGGCCCGGATCATGGGCAGGCCGGAAACGGATTCCTCCGCGATGCTGTAGGCGTACGGAAGCAATTCCGACTTGAGCTTGAGGTACCACCGGTTGATGGAGGTATAGGGTTCCCCGAAGGCGTGGGGATACTTTTCATTGGCTCCCCAGCCGTCCATGTTCAGCTCCATGGGAGTGAAGGTCTTCCACTGGAAATCGCGGACGTTCACCAGCGGATTCTTCCCGCCGAAAATGCCGTCCATATCCGAACAGATGTTGGGCTGGCCGGAGAGGCCGGAGCCGATGTAGGTGGGAATATGGAAACGGATGTACTCCCAGACGCCGCCCGTCTGGTCGCCCGACCAGATGCCGGCATAACGCTGGGTTCCGGCCCAGCCGTCCAGGGAAATGATGAACGGTCGGCTGTTGTTACCGTAATAGGTCATGATCTGGGCCACGTCCGTAATGCCGTTCAGGCCGAAGGAATAGCCGGCGCCCACCCAGGCGACGTCCGTCTTCAGCACGCGCACTCCGGCGTCCCTCACCTCCTTCACGATGTCGCGCTGGAGCAGGGCGCTGATTTCCGGCTTGGGATGCAGGTCGGACTGGGTCCACAGGCCTATTTCCACGCCGTTCTTCCTGGCGTAGTCCGCCAGGCTCTTCAAATTCGCGATATTGCCGTCCAGGGTATCCGTCTGGCCGTAACCGGCTCCGTAGCCATCGTTCGGCAGGAGCCATCCCAGCGGCATGTCATGGGCCTTGTAGCGGTCCACCACGGCGCGGCCGGAAAACTGGTAATTGTTCAACTCCCCGTTCAGGGATTCCTTAATGCCTCCGTTATCCTTCTGGCTTTCCTTGTACCGTTTTCCGTCCTCAAACAGGATGCCCTTCTCGTCTTCCTTCCAGTAATCCCGGTTGTAGGCGTTCAGGTGGCCCTGGTAAAAGGCGAACTTGGGCAGCAGGACGGGGGCGCCGGTAAGCTGGTAGAAATCCCCCAGCAGGCTGACGGGCCCGTCGTTGACCATGAAAAAGACGTCCAGGTAATTTTCATCATGCGAAAGGCTGACCAGGTTCTTCTCCCTGGAGCCGAAATCATACTGGCCCTTCTTGAAGGTATGCCACATGACGCCGTAGCCGCCGGTGGACCAGTAGAAGGGAGTGGGGGAAGCCACGCCGCCATCCGTCCAGCTGTTCTGGTTCTCAATGGAAATCACCTTCCCCTTGTGGGAAAAACGGCCGTTCTGCACGCCGCCGCCGTAAAAATATTCATCCGGCTTCGCTTTCAGGGAAAAGCTGGTCCTGCCCTTTTCAAAAAGGACGGGGGCCGCCTGTTCCACCACCACGGAATTGTCCTTCAGGTTGATGATCTTGAGAAGAGAGGTCTTTTTGTCTATTTCAATCCTGATCTTCCCTGTGGTGATGGTGACCACATCTCCCTGCTGGTCCACGTCCAGGCGGGAAACCGGCTTCCGGGGATTGTCCGCCAGGATGCGGGCTTCCGGCTCCGCCTTGGGGTCGCGGATAATGCCGCCCTTGTCATCCCGGAAAATCCGGAAAACGTTGTCCCCGTAAAAATCGAATGTCATCCGGTGGTTCTTGCCAAGCAGCACTTCCACGGCGGCAGGGTTGATTTTCCTGGCGCCTTCAACGGGCTGGACCTGTTGTTCCGGGGTCAGTTCTCCCGATGCGGCAACGGCGAGACCGGAGAAGGAAAAAGACAATCCGAAAGCCAGCAGGACGGACTTCCGGAACATGCCATGGTCAATTGAGTTTCCCATTATTGTAGTGTTTTATATTATTCAGCCGGAGCGGCGCCACGGAAGGGATGCAAACGATCGTTTCCGGCCGGGCAACGGGCCGTTTTCCTTCGTCATGCCGTCCAGTGGCGCAGATTATCTTGCTGCACCATACCCTTTGTCCGTAATCGCCACAAGGCCAAAGACGGCAGTAACGGCGCACCATTGCTCCACACGGCCATAAAATACCCGTTCACCGCCACTTCCCTTTCAAGGATGACCTTCTTAAAAGAATTACTTCCGCCCCATGGCGCAGGGGCACGAAAAAGCCCTGCAAGCTTTTGACTTGCAGGGCTTTCAAATGGTTACGGGAGCAGGATTTGAACCTGCGACCTTCAGGTTATGAGCCTGACGAGCTACCTGGCTGCTCCATCCCGCGATTTAAAGAGCATCCGTAAAGGAGTGCGGAATTGTTATAACCTACTTCCGCAGCATGTCAAGTACTTTCAAATAAAAATTTTCATGGCTGCGACCGTATGACAGAGGTCCGGAAACGCTTTCCGGGGGCGGCGGAAGGGAAAGGAAAAACGCAGGCCCCTTCCGGCGGCTTGGCTCACAACAGGTAGGAGAGTTGCCCGGCCCCGGCATGAGGGAACAAGAGCGGAAAAATCCCCTTCCCCGCACACGGAAAAAAAGAAAGGATTCCTCGACAAACATTGTCAAATCTGTATATCTTGAAAGGTGCGGACTGGGTTCCGCGCATTAACATCAACTAGAAAGAGGTACGACAATGCAAAAGGTAAACGTAAACACACCCATTACGATCACGGGGCGCCACGTGGAAGTCACAGACGCGATTCGGGAATTCGTAACGAAAAAGATTGAGGGGATCCGCCTGGACTTCCCACGCATTATGGAGGTTAAAGTATTGCTTGATGTGCAACGCGACCGCAAGATTTCCCAGGTGATTCTGTTCTGCTCGGACCACATCACCATTGACGCTTCCACGGAAGGGACGGACATGTACGCCTGCATCGACGAAACGATCACCAAAATCATGCGCCGCATGCGCAAGCACAAGACGCGCCTGATGAAAAATTTCCGCCCCCATCACCAGGAAACCATCCGCAAGCTGGATGAAACGGTATATGACGATTCCGTACTGGATTACCCCGGAGATTCCAAGGAAGACCCGGAACCCCTCCTCATTCACAGAGAAAGCTACAATCTCAAGAAGCTTTACAAGGAGGAAGCCATCATGGAACTGGAACTTTCCGACAAGCCCTTCGTGCTCTACAGGAATGCGCGACGCGACGTGCTCCAGATCGTGTACCGGAGGCCGGACGGGGACTACTCCATTATTGAACTAGGCACCAGCCTGTGACCGTAAAAAACGGTTTTGAAACAAACCGTTTTCCATAACGCATCAAAAAGAGCAGGACTCCTGAAACCGGGGGTCCTGCTCTTTTCTGTAATGCCGTGACATGGAACAAGAAAATCTCTTGATTTCTACTTGCCACCATTTACATTGGTCCCAGCAAACCTCCGTGGATGCGGAGGTTCCAGTAGTTAACAAACACTGTATTTAATTCGAATTATGAAGAACATCGCTATCCTCGCCATCGCCGGCGCCGCTTGCCTGGTCGCTTCTTGCTCCCAGCAGCAGCAGCAACAGCAAACCACCGCTCCTGCTCCCGCTCCGGTTGTGCAGGCCAAGGGCAAGTAAGTTTGCAGCAGGGCCTCGCCCTGCAACATTAGCAAATCATCCAATTAATCCGCACTCGGTGTACGCACTGAGTGCGTTTTTATTTGCCCGGAACCCGGTTTTCAGCCGTCATTTGCCGGTTCACCGGGATTTACCTTAAAAACGGCGGACGGCGTAGCAAACGCAGGCATTCCCCGCACATGCAGGCGTCACCCGCCATCAAGCAGGGACGTGCACAAGCTCCGGCCTCGTTAAACGGCCTTTTACATTCAGGCAGCCTTGGAAGCTCCGCCGCCGGAAGCGCCAGCTTCTTTATGGGCAGCAGCGGAACCGCTTGCCTTCGCCTCCTCCTGCTGACCGGACTGGAACATCCTCTGGATCAGCAGGGGGCGTTTCCTGGCCCATCCGGGCCAGACCAGGTGATGGTCCATTCCGTAGGAATGCCCTTCAGGAAAGGCCTTGGACACGAACGGTTCCCGCCAGTCCTCCTCCCATTTGCCCCCTTCCCGGTCCTTCTGGGTCAGCACCACCAGATGCCCGCAGTTCTTCCAGGCGTCCAGGACGATGGAACCCTGCAATCCCCCTCCGGCGGCGTTCACGTACACGCAGCTGTGCTCCCTGCCCGTTCCATGGTCGCGGATGGTCAGCCCCACACGGAAAAACTTCACGGGGCGGCGGCGCATGTCACGGTACAAATCCTGCTGCACCTGCCAGCAGAGCCCCCTGTCGCGCAGGTTGGAATTGACCAGGATGTTGTTCAGCCAGCCGAACAGCACAATCCTGTTATTCCGGGCAATCGCCGCGGACTGGACTACCGCCGTGTCCGCCAGCCACTTGGCTTCCGCCCTGGCGGCGGGAAGAGCGGCCTTCTCCGGCGGCAGCAGCCCCAGAAAAGCATTCGCCAATCCGGACATCTGCTGCTGCACGTAAGGTCTCTGTATATAATCCTCAGCCGGAGGAGTGCAGCAGGAACTCCATCCGCACAGGAGGGCGGCAGCAAGCAAAAGCCTGAATGTCTGCATGGTCGGCATGGCGCGCCAAGGCTAGCAGATTACGCGTAAAAATCCAGTAAAGCTTTCAAAAATGACCGTCCCTGCCCTGACGGCTCTTGCCTTCCCCCTCCCTCCCCGGTAGAATGCCGCCCCTCTTCACCATGCTGACGATCAAAAACCTCACGAAATCCCACGCCGGACGCACCCTGTTCCGGGAAACGGAAATGACCATTAACTGGGGGGAACGGGTTGCCCTGGTAGGCCCCAACGGCGCGGGCAAGTCCACCCTGTTCCGCATGATTCTGGGAGAAGATACGCCGGACGAAGGCTCTATCAACATGGATGAATACGCCATGGTGGGCTATCTTCCGCAGGAAGCCAGCGAACCGAAGGATGAAACCGTGCTGGAAATAGCCATGGGCATCACGCCGGAAATGGAACGCGCCATCCACGTCATCCGGACGGCGGAAAACGCCAACAAGACGGATACGCCGGAGTATGCGGAGGCCATTGACACCTTTAACGCCGCCAACGGCTACCAGCTGGAACCCAAGGCCAAGAAAATCCTCAAGGGGCTGGCCTTCCGGGAAAGCGACTTCCACCGCCCCGCGCGGGAAATGTCCGGCGGCTGGATCATGCGCGCGTACCTGGCCAAACTGCTCGTCCTGGAACCGGACCTCCTGATGCTGGACGAACCCACCAACCACCTGGACCTCCTTTCCCTGCTGTGGCTCCAGCGCTACCTGAAAAACTACCCCGGCGCCATCCTGATGATTTCCCACGACCGGGATTTCATGGACGAACTGGTGGAAAGCGTGTACGACATCGACAACGAGGAACTGGTGGAATACCGCGGCAACTACTCGGATTTCCTGAAACAAAGGGACATGCGCTTTGAACAGCTTCAGGCCGCCTACCGCAACCAGCAGAAGGAAATCGCGCACATCCAGGAATTCATCGACCGCTTCCGCTCCATCAACTCCAAGGCCGGGCAGGTCCAGAGCCGCATCAAGCAACTGGAAAAGATGAAGCTCATCCAAAAACCCGTGGCACGCAGGAAGGTGTTCAAATTCAACTTTCCCCAGCCTCCGCGCAGCACCCAGAAGGTCATTGAGCTGGAAAAAATCTGCCAGTCCTACGGCGACCACAAGGTTTATGAAAACCTGGACCTGCTGGTGGAACGGGGAGAACGCACCGTGCTGGTGGGCCCCAACGGCGCGGGCAAGTCCACCCTGCTGAAAATCCTGGCGGGCATCATCCCCATTGACTCGGGAAAACGCACTCCCGGCACCACCACGCGCATCGGCTACTTCTCCCAGGCACGCACGGAAAACCTGAATACGGAAAACACCGTCCTGGAGGAAATCATGAAGTGCAACGCTGAAATCCGGGAGGAGGAGGCCCGATCCATCCTGGGCTCCTTCCTGTTCCGGAGGCTGGATGTGGAAAAACGCGTCAGCGTGCTTTCCGGCGGAGAAAAATCACGGCTCAGCCTGGTCAAGTTCCTGGTGGACCCGCCCAACCTCCTGCTGATGGACGAACCGACCACCCACCTGGACCTCCTGTCCGTGGAAGCCCTGGTGCAGGCCCTGAAACATTATGAGGGGACCCTGGTCTTCATCTCCCACGACGTGCACTTCATCCGCTCCCTGGCGGAAAAAACCCTGCACGTGAACCGGGGAACCATCACCACTTATGCGGGCGGGTACGATTATTACCTGGAAAAGTCAGGCATTCTGGACGACGAAAAAGGCGGCATCACGGCGGAATAACCGTCCTCCCCTTTTCAGCTTCCCTTTTCTCCTTGCCTTGGGTTTCATCCTGCCTTAGAAAGACAGGATGAAGACTTTCCTTGTCCCCGTCCTGGCCTCCGCCCTGATGGCCGGAGTTCCGCTCGCCTTTGGTGAAACGGCCGCCCCGGCGGCTTCACCCGCGCCGGCAGCCCCGGCGGAAAAAACTCCGTCCGCGGATTCCCTCCTCAACCAGGCCTTTTCCGTGGCCATTGACGTCCAGCAGACGCTGGCGGCAGTACAGGACAAGGAAAGCGGGGACAAGGCCGTCAAGAAATTGCAAGGCATTCAGAAGGACATTCAGCGTCTCATGAGCTTCCGGGAGAAATTGAGCGATGCGGAAAAGGAAAAAATGGACGCTCTGTCAGAAAAAATGGAGGAACGGATGGACATGCTGAGCGAACGCTGTGAAAAGGAAGGCCAGCGGCTGCTGGAAGCCCGCTATTACGGCTCCGCCGCCCTGAAGGACATCCTGGAAAACTCGGATGAATTCAGCGATCTCGTCGAGCCGGATGAAGATGTGGCGGAACCGGAGGAGGACAATACGCCAGCCACAGCCGGAAACGTTCTTTCTCCCAACCCTGAAGACCTCCTCCCGCCGAATTGACCGGAAAAAGATGCCCATACAGGAAAAGCCGTGGAGAACAACCGCCCTTTCCCGCTTCCATTTCAAGCTTGCCGGAACCGTGAAAAACGGGTTTACTGTGGGCAGCATGCAAAAGTTAGCAGGTAAAACAGCCATCGTTACCGGGGCAGGCCGCGGCATCGGCAATGCCATCGCCCGCCGCTTCGCTTCAGAAGGAGCCAAAGTCATCCTGATCAGCCGCAGCCCGTCAAGCTGTGGAGGAGCCGCAGAAGAGATTAACAAGGAATTCCCGGACTCCTGCAAGGCCTATCCCTGCGACGTGGCGGATTACGCCGCCGTTCAGGAAACCGTCTCCGCCATCCTGAAGGACTTCCCGCAGATCGACATTCTGGTGAACAACGCCGGCATTACCCGTGACTCCCTGATGCTTCGCATGAAGGAGGAAGACTGGGACGCCGTCATGGATACCAACCTGAAAAGCGCGTTCAATACGGTGAAAGCCCTGCAGCGCGTGCTGATGAAGTCCCCTGCCGGACGCATCATTAACATGAGTTCCGTTATCGGCCTCGTGGGCAACATCGGGCAGGCCAACTACGCCGCCTCCAAGGCGGGCCTCATCGGTTTCACTAAATCCCTGGCCCTGGAATTCGCCCCGCGCAAGGTGACGTGCAACGCCATTGCCCCCGGCTTCATTTCCACGGAAATGTCCAACGCCATTCCGGACAACCTCAAGGAAGAAATCGTCAAGAAAATTCCCCTGAAGGAACAGGGCTCCGTGGAAGACATCGCCGCCCTGACGGCCTTCCTCGCCTCTGACGATGCCCGTTACATCACCGGACAGGTCATCGCCTGTGACGGGGGCATGACGATGTAAGGCTTTCCCGGTCTTCACCATCCCATGCGCGGCATTTTCCTTGTTTCCTGCTTTCTGGGAGGAAGCGCCCTGCTGGCCGGGTGCCGGGACGACGGCTCCCCCCGCCCGGCCACGGAGGATGCCGCGCGCATTACCGGCGCGCGCCAGTGGGGAGAGAGCCGCTCCGCACTGCAAAAACGGGAGCTGGACCGCGCCGCCGGACCCGCCCTCCCTATTCCGGACGATCTGCCCGCCAGGGAGCTGGTCGGCACCACACGCCAAATCCACCAGCTCATTGAAGCCTCCGGGATCCCCTCACGTTTTGAATCCTATACGGAAGCGGTGCCCGCAGCGGGGGCATCCCTGCGCATGGCCGCCATTCCCGGCGGAACCTTTCTCATGGGGAGCCCTGCGGAGGAGCCGGGCCGCAAGCCGGACGAAGGCCCGCGGCATGAAGTGAACGTCTCTCCGTTCTGGATCTCGGAAACGGAAATTCCCTGGGAGCTCTATACGGCCTTCATGGAAAATGGACGTCCGCGCGCCAAGGACGGCCAGCTTCTGGAGGAACAGCCGGACGATGAACTGTGGGACTCCGTCACGCAGCCCACAGCCCCCTACACCGCCATGAACCTGGGCATGGGCCACGGCTATGAACACGGCCTGCCGGCCATCTCCATGTCCCATCACGCCGCCAGCAAATTCTGCGAATGGCTGAGCGCCCAGACCGGGCATTACTACCGCCTGCCGACGGAAGCGGAATGGGAATACGCCTGTCGTGCCGGGAACCCCGGAGCCTACTCTTACGGAAACGGGGAGGAAGCCCTGGACCAGTACGCCTGGTACTGGGACAATTCCAACGACCGCTACCAAAAAACAGGCTCCAAAAAGCCGAATAAGTGGGGCCTCCGGGACATGCACGGAAACGTGGCGGAATGGGTTCTGGATTCCTACCTTCCGGATGCCTACGGCAAGCGGGACGGCCAGCCCGCCAAAGACCCCCTGGTCATCGAGCCCAAGGCTCCCCACGTCGTTCGCGGCGGCTCCTGGGAAGACGATCCGGACCGCCTGCGGAGCGCCGCGCGCCGCGCCAGCTCCCCCGCCTGGAACCGGCAGGATCCCCAGAACCCCAAAAGCATCTGGTACCTGACGGACGGCGGCATGATCGGCTTCCGCGTGGTACGCCCCATGAACATTCCGGACGTCATCACCATGCACCGCCTCTGGAACTTCTCCAAGGGAGAGCCGTGAAGAGAGACCTTCTATGACCATCAAATTAAGAACGGAACAGCCCGCAGACTATGCCGAAACGGAACATGTCACGCGGGAAGCGTTCTGGAACCATTATTCCCCCGGCTGCAATGAGCATTACCTGCTCCATATCATGCGCGGCAGCCCCTCCTTCATCCCGGAACTGGATGTGGTCGCCGTCCACGGCGGCCGCATTGTCGGGAACATCGTTTATGCAAAATCCGTCATCAGGACAGATGACGGGAAGGAATGCGAGGTGCTGGGCATGGGGCCCATTTCCGTTCTTCCGGAATACCAGCGCCGGGGAATTGGACGGCAAATGATCGAACATACCAAAATGAAGGCCCGTGAAATGGGGTTCCGGGCCATTCTGCTGTACGGCGACCCGGACTACTATTCACGCCACGGGTTCGTGGCCGCGGAAACGCTGGGCATCAGAACGGCGGATGACATGTACGCGGCAGCCCTCCAGGTCTGCGAACTGCAGGAAGAGGCCTTATCCGGCATGAAAGGCCGTTACGTGGAAGCTGCCGTGTATGATCTTGATGAAAAGTGCGCCGCCGAATTTGACCTGCATTTTCCGGCAAAGGAGATGGTCTCCGGAACTCCGTCGCAAAAGCGCTTTGAGAAAATTGCCGCCATGCGGAGAAAAGCGGATACGGGAACCTGAAACCGGAAATCCTTGCACCCTCCGGATGTCATGAATCCCGCATCCGGATACGTTACATTCGCAGCCCTTTTTTCCAGGGGTAAAAAATAAGGGCCGTTCCATGAGAACAGCCCTTATCCGTCAAAAGCCTGTCATCAAGGGCTCAGGCCCTGCGGCGGCGCATCATCAGGGCAGCCAGCCCCAGCAGGCTCAGCGTGGCCGTAGCGGGTTCCGGAACCACTTCCCCGCGGATCTCCGTAAAAATGGGGGATAATTGAGCGAAGGTATTGGTTCCATTGGCTCCTGTAATGACAATGGAATCATCGGGCGCTCCCGCGCTGTCATGATGGCCGCGAATGCCGGGAGCAGTCAATCCGTTGCTGATGGTTACCGTATCTCCATCCGTGGAAGAAGTAGGCGCGCCTGTCCCTCCCGCAGCATACAAGTACGTTTTTGACGTATCTCCGTTGATCATGTCCATCACGGCCTGGCTTACGGTCAGGTAGCGGTACGTCGTGCCGGCGTCAAGAATCAGGGAAGAACCGTCCACAGCTGAGAAATTGAACGTCAGATTGACCCCGTTGCCGGAGGTTCCCATATTGGTGCTCAGGCCGATGACCGAATTGTCGGAAGCGTTCAGCACCAGAAAACCGTAAGTGACGTTAGCGCCCGTATTGCCGCTGGGCCCGCGCAGAGTAAAACTGTCCAGCCGGATATCTCCGGACAGGGAGGCGGGAGAGCCGGAACCAGAGACGGGGGCCAGGGCGGAAGAATCCAGCCCCAGATAGAACCCATGAATGGTACTGTTGTAATTGTCTGCTCCAGGAGTGTAATAATTAAAAACAGTCGCGGCTTCTGAGGAAACGGCGAAGGTTCCAAGTGCGGCTAAAATTGTTAGTGTTTTCTTCATGTCTATTGTCCTGTTCCTTTTAGGCTTTGTAGCGGATTTGGAATCCGGATTTGGAATCCGCAAACAATTAAAAATATTAAAGGTTAATATATTGCATTCATAATTCGTTGGAAATAATGATTTTTTGATGCCTCTGGTTCTTTTATTAACGTGGTGGAGCGGTCTTTGTTATTCATTGATTTCCCTATTGCTTTGGTCTCTTTTTCATACTTGCCGGATTCCAAATCCGTTATTTAGTTATTTACGCAGAAGCCCTGCTTGTGCATGCGCATGCGTACCGTTCACCCCAGAACATTGATCATGAAGAAAATACTATACGCCTTAATGCTTGCAGCCGGCATGAGCCTGAGCGCCACCGCGGCGACCACGCTTCTGGACAGCTCCATCGTAGGGTATTCCGACTTCGCCTCCCGTCTGGCGGATTTCGGCACCCGGAAGGATTCCGTTGCCATCACGACCGATGGCGGCAATCTGGTGTTGTCCGGCACGACCTTTAGCCAGCCCGTTCCCGGGGGAAGCACGCGCAATAACATGACCGTGACCATGGTTCTGGATCTGTCCAAAATCAACACTCCGGAAGCCTATACCGCCCTGTTTAACGCCAAGGGAGGAAGTACCAGCTGGGGTGCGGGCCTGAATACGGACCGTACTCTCCAGGGATTATGGGACAATGCCGCATACAGCGGCGGCCCTACCACCTCCGCTCTGGGCACGGAAGGCACCCTGACCATTTCCGTGGTCACCGGGGAACTCGGCACCCGCATCTACCTGGGCGACAGTGCCACGTACCATACTGCCAGCGGCCTGAAATTCGGCAGCGTGGATATCACCCAGATTCTGATGGACGCGGGACTGGCTGACGCCGTTGAACAGCTCTACGTTCATGACTCCGCTCTTTCCCAGGAGCAGATCGGCCAGTTGATGAGTGAAATCGCCAGCGTTCCGGAACCCGCAACGGCAACCCTGGGCCTGCTGGGACTGGCTGCGCTGATGATGCGCCGCCGCAGGGCATAAAACCGCACTGGTTCTCCGTTTTTCTTTCAGGGCTGCCTCGCGACTCCGTGAGGCGGCCCTTTCTGCATCCGCACAACGCGCCTACTCTACCGGAGGCAGATACTTCTTCCTTCCCTCCCCTGAAAAACGATGTTCAAGGCAGCCTCCGGCTGAAACGCTTCACGGGGCGTCCGCGTCACCCCACCTTACGCACAAATCCTTTTCCCCCACGCCGGAACAGCCGGAACCGGATACGGAAAAAACCGTCTTCCCTCTGCGGGCGGCGCGCCTCATCCTTGCAGCCGTCCTACCCCTGCGCAGACCGGCCATTCAGGCTCTGCCGGGAGCAGCACACCCCCACGTTCCGGGAAGGGCGCCTGTTTCAAGCTGCTCCTTCCGCCTGAAAGGGGGAAACGTTTTTAACCTGCATACCCCACATCCTGATCATGAATCTCCAGAAACAGCAATTGCTCCTGCGCCTTTTCCGGTATTTCAAAAGCAAAAAAGGAGAACCGCGGTTTTTCAACAAGCGGAATATATGGCTGCTCGCCATTGCCGCCGCCTACATCCTGACTCCTGACGAATTCCTGTTTGACGGAATCGGCAAGCTGGGTCTCCTGGATGACGCCGCAGTCATCCTGGGAGCCGTCTTCACCGTCTTCTTTCCGGACGGGGACTAGCGGCCCGCGGCCAGGGATGCGGCTAGACGGACGATACCTTCCGGAACTTCGGGGACTGTCCCATGAACGCCTCCGGATTGCCTAAAAGAAGCTTCTCCGCCTCCTGCCGGGAAAAACCGCGCTTGTAAAGCTCGCAGACCAGGGCCGTAAGCGCCAGGGGGTCGGAATCTCCCCAGTCCGCCGCGGAATTGGCCCAGACGCGATCCATTCCGTACAGCTCCAGAATATCCGCCGCCCGCTTGGGGTTCAGCTTGCTGGTGGGGTAAAGGGTCAGCCCGGCCCAGTAGCCGGCCTCCTTCACCAGCGGGAAGGTGTGCTCCTCGCAATGGTCCACCAGCACCCGGCCGGGGTCCAGCTCCGGACGGTTTTTCAGGGCGGAAAGAATCATTCTGGTCCCTTTCAGCTTGTCTTCCAGATGGGGGGTGTGAATCAGGACAAGCTGGTTCAGGCGTATTGCCATGTCCAGATGCTCTTCAAAAATAGTCATTTCATGGGAGGTATTCCGGTTCAGCCCGATCTCCCCGATGCCGAGGACATTCGGACGGTCAATGAATTCCGGGATGAGCTTCATCACTTCCCGGGCAAAGGCCACGTCCTGCGCCTCCTTGGGGTTGATGCACAGCCACGTGTAATGGTCCATGCCGAACTTGGCCGCCCTGGCCGGTTCGCATTCCGTAAGCTGCACGAAGTAATCCCGGAAACCGTCCGCGGAGGAACGGTCATAGCCGGCCCAGAACGCCGGTTCTCCTACCGCCAGGCAGCCTGCCTGCGCCATGGCCCGGTATTCGTCCGTGGTGCGGCACACCATGTGTATATGAGGTTCTATGAAAGCCATGATTCTTATTTGCTGAAATTCGGGGCTCCGCAGGCCGCCTTGGCGGCGGCGGTTTCCGGCACGGCGTCATCCCGGTAGGAAAGGGCTTCCAGAATGGCCCGGACGCGCCCGGCGCCGGAGGCGGACAGGAGGGGGAGCGCTTCCATCAGGGCGCGGTAGCGGAAATCCGCCTCCCCTTCCCCCCGGTCCACCCGGTCCAGAAACGCGGCTATATCCAGCACCCCGGCGCGCGCCGCCGCAAAATCGGCGTCCAATACCTCTTTTTTACTCCTTTTCATACGCAGACGATACGCCCATGCGGAAAGCCTCGTCAAGCCGGAACAGGTAACAAAATTATAACTATTCCAAACTAGTGAACTGCAACGTCTTTTCACGTCTTTTCAAAAATCCAAAAAGCGCCGGGAATTCAAGAAGAGGCTTGCCATCCGGGTTTGAACCGGGCATCCTGTGGAGACGCATTTATTTCATTAGAGCGCCTATGAATGCACTAGTAAAAACCATATGTACATTCGTGACATCCTCCATCGGCCGCAAAATCATTGTGGCTCTGACGGGGTTATGTTTGGTCTTGTTCCTCGCGGGACACCTGGCAGGCAACCTTCTTATCTTCGGAGGCCCTGAATGGATCAACACCTACGCCCACGGCCTGCACTCCATGCCGGAAGCAGCCCTCTGGGGCATCCGCGCGGGGCTTGCGGTGATCTTCATCATCCACATCTGGCTGACCATCCAGCTGAAGCTGGAAAACCACGCCGCCCGCGAACCCTACGTGTTCAAGAACACGATCAAGGCAACGCTCTCCTCCCGCTACATGATCTACACCGGCCTGACTATCCTGGTGTTCCTGATCTACCACCTGTACCAGTACACCCTGCGCGTGGGCTACGATCCCGCCCAGTACACCGCCTTCATTTCCGACGGCAAGGTGGAAACCTTTGACGTGTACAAGATGATCGTGGCCGGATTCTCCAACGTATGGTGCTCCGCCTTCTACATCCTGGCCATCCTGATGCTGTTCAGCCACCTGCGCCACGGCGTGCAGTCCATCTTCCAGACGGTGGGCGCTGATTCCCGCAAAATCCGGCCCTTCTACAACTTTGTCGCCATCGCCTACGGCGCAGTGATCTGCCTGGGCTTCATTTCCGTGCCGGTCTCGGTTCTTCTGGGTATCATCAAATAACCATCAACTCCTCTCAAAGTCATGATTAATTTTCCCGTAAGCGACTGGATGCCGGATGCCAAGATTCCTTCCGGCCCGATTCAGGACAAATGGTCCAAGTACAAGCTTGAGTCCAAACTGATCAACCCGAACAACAAGCGCAAGTACACCGTGCTCGTGGTAGGGTCCGGCCTGGCCGGCGCCTCCGCCGCCGCCACGCTTGCCGAGCTTGGCTACAACGTCAAGTGCTTCTGCTACCAGGACAGCCCCCGCCGCGCCCACTCCATTGCGGCCCAGGGCGGCATCAACGCGGCCAAGAACTACCAGAACGACGGCGACTCCGTCTACCGCCTGTTCTATGACACCGTGAAGGGCGGCGACTTCCGCGCCCGTGAAGCCAACGTCTACCGCCTGGCGGAAGTTTCCTCCAACATCATTGACCAGTGCGTGGCCCAGGGCGTTCCCTTCGGCCGTGAATACGGCGGCCTGCTGGACAACCGCTCCTTCGGCGGCGCCCAGCTCAAGCGCACCTTCTACGCACGCGGCCAGACGGGCCAGCAGCTCCTGCTGGGCGCCTACCAGGCCCTGGAAAAGGAAGTGGCCAAGGGACACATTGAAATGTTCTCCCGCCATGAAATGATGGACCTGGTGCTGGTGGACGGCGAAGCCAGGGGCATCGTCACCCGCAACCTGATCACCGGTGAAATCCAGTCCTACGCAGGGGACACCGTCCTGCTCTGCACGGGTGGCTACGGCAACGTCTTCTTCCTGTCCACCAACGCGATGGGCTGCAACGTCACCGCCGCCTACAAGGCCTACAAGCGCGGCGCCTTCTTCGCCAACCCCTGCTTCACGCAAATCCACCCCACCTGCATTCCGGTCAAGGGCGACTACCAGTCCAAGCTAACGCTGATGTCGGAATCCCTCCGCAACAGCGGCCGCATCTGGGTGCCCAAGTCCCGTGAAACCGCGGAAAAAATCCGCAAGAAGGAAATCAAGCCTTCCGACGTTCCCGAAGAAGAACGCGACTACTACCTGGAACGCAAGTATCCCTCCTTCGGCAACCTGGCTCCGCGCGACATTTCCTCCCGCGCCGCCAAGGAAGCCTGCGACGACGGCCGCGGCGTGGCCATCACCGGCAAGGGCGTCTTCCTGGACTTTGCGGATGAAATCAAGCGCATGGGCCGCGAATGGATTGACGGCCAGTACGGCAACCTGTTCGACATGTACGAGGAAATCACGGACGACGACCCCCATGAAACGCCCATGATGATCTATCCCGCCTCCCACTACACGATGGGCGGCCTGTGGGTGGACTACAACCTCATGTCCAGCGTGAAGGGGCTGCACGTCCTCGGTGAAGCCAACTTCTCCGACCACGGCGCCAACCGCCTGGGCGCTTCCGCCCTGATGCAGGGCCTGTCCGACGGCTACTTCGTCATTCCCGCCACGCTGCCCGCCTACCTCACGACCATCAAGCCCGGCTCCGTCACCACCGCCTCCCCGGAATTCAAGGCCGCGGAAGACGAAGTGAAGGAACGCATCAACAAGCTCCTGAACGTGAAGGGCACCAAGACGGTGGACTCCTTCCACCGGGAACTGGGCCTCATCATGTGGGAAGACTGCGGCATGGCCCGTACGGAAGAAAGCCTCATGAACGCCATCGAACGCATTCCCCAGCTCCGCAAGGAATTCTGGGAAAACGTGCGTGTGACCGGAACGGCGGACGGCATCAATGCGGAACTGGAAAAAGCCTGCCGCGTGGCGGACTTCCTGGAATTCGCCCAGCTGCTCTGCTATGACGCCCTGAACCGCCAGGAATCCTGCGGCGCCCACTTCCGCGTGGAATACCAGCTGCCGGACGGCGAAGCCAAGCGCAACGACGAAGAATACGCCTACGTGGCCGCCTGGGAATACACCGGCGTGGACAGCCTGCCCATTCTTCACAAGGAACCGCTGACCTTCGAGAACGTGCACCTTGCCATCCGCAGCTACAAGTAAAGATAGCCAATACATTAACACTTAAAAGAAAGATTATAACATGGCTAAAACACTCAATCTCACTCTCAAGGTCTGGCGCCAGGAAAACCGTGAAGCCAAGGGCCGCATTGAGACCTATGCCGCCAAGGATATTCCGGTGGACGCCTCCTTCCTGGAAATGCTGGACATCGTCAATGAAGGCCTGGTCAAGGAAGGCAAGGATCCGATCCACTTTGACCACGACTGCCGGGAAGGCATCTGCGGCATGTGCTCCCTGACCATCAACGGCATTCCCCACGGCCCGGAACGCCAGGTAACCACCTGCCAGCTTCACATGCGCAAGTTCAAGGACGGCGATACCATCTGGATCGAACCCTTCCGCGCGAAAGCCTTCCCGATCCTGCGGGACCTGATGGTGGACCGCTCCGCCCTGGACCGCATCATCGCCTCCGGCGGCTACATCGACGTGCGCACCGGCTCCGCGCCGAACGCCAACAACATCGCCGTGGAAAAAGTGAAGGCGGAAGCCGCCTTTGATGCCGCCGCCTGCATCGGCTGCGGCGCCTGCGTGGCCTCCTGCAAAAATGCCTCTGCCATGCTGTTCACGTCCGCCAAGATCGCCCACCTCAATCTGCTCCCGCAGGGCCAGCCGGAACGCACCAAGCGCGTCCTGGCCATGATGAAGCAGATGGAAGCGGAAGGCTTCGGCAACTGCACGAACCAGTATGAATGTGAAGCCGCCTGCCCGAAGGGCATCAGCGTGGACAACATTGCCCGCCTCAACCGCGACTTCATCGTGGCCAACACCAAGGAAGGCCTCGCCTACTAAGGCGGGCCCCCTTTTCAAAACGTTAATCAGAACTCCCGGCGGCGCTCGTGCCCGCCGGGAGTTTTTTATTGCTCCGGGAAACGCCGCAAACCTGCGCAACAGACAGAAACCGGGGCAAGTGAAGCATTCCCGCTTTCCGCAAGACGGCGCTGCAACCAACCATAAATGGACGGAAGAATAGGCCCTTAAATGGCTGAAAAGATCAGGAAGGGGAAAGAAAAGGGTGAAGTGTCCCCAATGGAACAAATGCCCCTTTCAATTATTCAAGACGGCCCCTTTCAGGCATTTATTTCTTCAATTGCCCCGTGGCCCTTCCATTCCGGAGCGGAAGCCTGTATTTTCAAGCTTCTTCAACCAATTTCAACCCTTTTCAAGTATTCATGGCTGGTCATAGCGCGCCTTATACGCGCCAAACGCAAAAGCGGTACGGCTTCCCTTTATTGGCCCTGTCACTTCCGGATGGAGGCAGTCCCCATTCCGCAAGGCCGCTCCACTCTCCACTCTCCACTCTCCACTCTCCACTCTCACCCCTCCCGTCACTCCCTGTTACGGGAATCCATGAAAATGGTCACCGGACCGTCGTTGACCAGGGAAACCTGCATATCCGCGCCGAATTCGCCGCTTTCCACCCTGCCTTCCAGCAAGGACGCCAGTTCCCTCTTGAACAGTTCATACAGGGGAACGGCCTGCTCCGGCCTTGCGGCGCGGATGAAGGAGGGCCTGTTGCCCTTCCTGGTGGAGGCGTGCAGCGTAAACTGGCTCACCACCAGGGCACTCCCCCCCATTTCCTTCACGGAAAGATTCATCTTCCCCTCCGCATCGGAAAAAATACGCATGTCCGCCGCCTTTTTGGCAAGCCAGCGCACATCCTCTTCCGTATCCGCCTCTTCAATGCCCGCCAGAATCATCAGTCCCGGACCCGTGCTTCCCGCACAGACGCCGCCGATGTGCACGGCAGCCTCCGTGACGCGTTGAATGACCAGCCTCACTGCGCCGCTCCCTTCTCCCTCAGAATGGTCACCTTCGTGCCCGCACGGGTCAGCATGGCCAGCTCATTGCAGTCCTGCCGGCTCAAATAAAAGCCCGGTGAACGGGGAGCTCCGCGGGAAACGTCAATGACATAGCCCCCCGCCGCCAGCACCAGCGTTTTGTCCGCAGAGGGAAACTGCTTGCTGTAAATGGAAACAGGGGCCTGCTCGTCCTTGACGGACGTCTCCAAATTCTTTTTTCCTCCGTCCTTCATGGAGAGAATGGGATAGCCCTTCACAAAATTCGTCCCGTCGTACAGGCAGACTTCCTTCTCCGGCACGTTCACCACTACATGAAAATCCAGGGGACGGTACTTGAGCACATCCCCCGCGTGCAGAACGGGAATGTCCATCAGGCCGTTGAGGTGCATCACCATGGCCTGGGAGCAGTCCAGCTTCCTGACCATGCGTATCCAGGAATCCCCTCTCCGTACGGTGTATTTCTTCACATCCGGCCCGTTGGGGTCCAGCAATTGCCGGATGCGCAGGCTGCCGATGAGATCCTTCGCTTCCCTCCCCACCACGCCGCCCTGCTCCACCAGGGGCTGCAACAGCTCCAGAGCCTGCGGCAGGCTCCCCCGGTCCATCAGGCGCCGGGCTTCCGCCAGGGCTTCCGGACGGCGCGGCCAGAGGGAATAGTTCTCCCCGTCCGCAAAAACTCCCTGGGCGCAGCAGGCCGCCGCCAGAAGGCTAAAGAAGACCCTTGCGCTTGAAGTCAAAGATATTGATCTCATGGGATTTTTGTATCATTTCCACGGTGAATTTCAAGAGGGAGACCTCCCATGCGTCATCCACCCCTTCAATGAGGGCCATGAACGTATCCTCTCCGTTGCGCACCTGGTCCAGCAGACGGCCGCGCACGGCATCAAGGGGTTCATGCAGAATTTCCTCATTCACTTCCGACCTCTTGAACCTGAAGCCGTATTCCAGCAGCGTCAAAAAGCCCGGTCCGTTCTTGGAAAGCCAGTCAAAGAAGCGCTTGGCCTCTCCGGAAAAGCCCTCCGTACTGACTTCATTGTAAACGGAAGGGCGTATGATCTTCGGCTTTTCCGCCTCCACCCAGCCGCTGCGCACGCGCACCACGCCCGCTTCATCCATCAGCTCGCTGAGGAGAAGGAAATTGAACCTGGTATCGCCAAAGGTATCAATGCGGCGGTCCGGTTCATAAACCACCCGGGTCATTTCCGCCGCATAGCGGATATCGTCACGGGAGAAGGAGGGCAGATCACTCATGGAAGAAGAAGCCGGGAGCTTTCCATGAAAAAGCGGCTTCCTTGCCTTGGACAGGGAAGCCGCTTTTGTAATAAAGGATTTTTAGCAGTTCAACTTAACCCTGAACCTTTTCGATGTAAGCAACGACATCGGCAACGGACTGAAGCTTTTCAGCTTCTTCGTCGGGTACTTCGATGTCAAAGTTTTCTTCGAAAGCCATCACGAGTTCAACGGTATCCAGCGAATCAGCACCGAGATCCTCGATGAATTTCGCATCAGCAGTCACTTTATCGGATTCAACGCCAAGTTGCTCAACGATGATACTTCTTACTTTTTCTTCGATGCTGTTGTCAGACATGATATTTATTGTTAAGGTTCATGGATACTACATGGGGTATACGCAATTTGCAACACCTATTTATGAGTTTTTACGTGTCATCCGGCCCCCTCGCCGGAAGTAACAAGCTCCCGGCCAGGCCGTTGCCCGTTCTTCAAAGATTAAGCACGGCAGCTATCCGCAAACCGTTCAGCGTAATATCCGGGTCCACATGGTCGATGCGCTCCACGCCCCTGGCGATCAGCGCGGCGTCCCCGCCCGTAGCCACCACGGCCGGGCGCGTGCCCAGCTCCTCCTCCAGGCGGGCCAGGATTTCCTTCACCAGCCCCCGGTAGCCGTACACGGCGCCGGACTGCATTGCCTCCACCGTGCTGGTTCCGATGGCATGGGCGGGCTCCTGCGGGTCGATGGCGGGAAGAAGGGCGGTATTGCGCTCCAGGTAATCCCCCATGCTGGCAAGCCCTGGAGCAATGACGCCGCCCAGATAGGTGCATTGGGGGCCGATCACGTCAAAGGTCACCGCAGTGCCGAAGTCCACCACGACGCACGGGCAGCCGTAATAGGCCGCGGCGCCCACGGCGTTCGCCAGCCTGTCGGCTCCTATCTGGCGCGGGTGGGGGTAGTCGATGCCCACGCCCAGCCGGGAATCGCAGGAAAGGAAATGGCACGGCTTGCCTATCCAGTTTTTCAGCACCTCCCCCACGCGCGGCACCACGGAGCACACCACGGCGGCATCGTAATGGACGCCGGCCAGCACTTCATCCAGCCGTTCCTCGCTCACCTCCCGGGTGGGAATCATGTACCGTTCCGGCAGCAGGGCGTCCGGCGCAGAAAGCACGAACTTGGTGCGCGTATTGGAATTGTCGATCAGCAGATAAGTCACGGAAATCAGTTAGTACGTTCCTCCGCCAGTTTCAAGACCAAATCCGCTATTTTGCCGCTTCCCCCGGTCATCTCCGCCTTCACCAAATTTTCATGCATGCGCCTCCACGGCGCACCGCCTTCCTCCACCATCTCCCGCAAGGCGGCAGCCAGGGCGCGGGCGTCCGGCACATGGCGGCCGCCGCCCAGTTTTTCCAGCAGGCGGGCGTTGCCCTCCTCCTGGCCCGGAAGAAGAAAGTTTACCAGCATGGGCCGTGCAGACGCCAGCACCTCGTGCACGGTGGCCCCTCCCGCTTTCCCAACCACCACATGGCTGGCGGCGAGATAGGAGGGCACGCGGCGCGTCCAGCCGCGCACGGCCAGCCTATGCCCGTATCTGGCGCGCAAATCCCGGATATGGGGGTAAATGCGCCTGAACCGGCGCCCCAGGATGCAGGTGACGCATATGGAGGGGTCCGCCTCCAGCATGGCCTCCAGCTCCGCGCGCGCATGCCGTGCGGAACGCTGGGCAAAATAAAGCACCCGGAACGGCTCGCCCGCCTTCCAGGAAACGGGGCGCTCCCGCGCCAGCGCCCCCAGGCCGGGATTGACGGGGAATCCCGTGACGCGCACCCTGTCCGGAGGAAGCCCCTTCTCCACCATGATTTCCCGCGTCCAGGGGTCCGTCACGGCCCACAGGGGGGACTCCGAACACAGCCAGGACTTATTGATGACGAAGGAATCCGTCACAACGGTCAAGTACGGCACCGCGTTCCCCGTGCGGGACGCCAGGGAATCCAGCATGTAGGGATACACCATGTACGTGCAGACCACGGCGTCCGGCTTCCAATCCCGCAGCAACCGTTCCAGAAAACGCTCCACGGGAGCGAGCCCCTTGACGGGTTTTTCCGCCAGGTTGCGCTTGTCGCTCACCTCGTACATCAGCTTCCAGAGGCGGGGCAGGCGGGAAATAATCCACAGGTAGGCGGCGCGCGTCAGGCGGAACATCCGGGGCATCGCCTCCGCGCACAGGTCCGTCACGCGGACTTCCGCGCGCCCTGCGAGGGCATCCCGCACACCCCTGGCGGCGGAATTGTGCCCTTCCCCGTATCCCGCAGTCACGATCAGAATTCGCGGCAGCCTTCTCTTCTCCATGGGACAGGATATACCAGTATTCCAGTCAATCGGAAAGAACTTCTTGCAGGAAGACGGGCACGCCCGCAGAGCTTCTTCCGGCAGATCCGGCGCAGCGCCTGCCTTGACGGCAGGGGCCGGAAGAGCCTTGTTCCCGGCGGGGCAGCCAGCGGGAAACACGGAAAAACACCTTCCCGCGGACTGCGTGAAAACGCCCTGCCGGGAATGAAGGCCTCCCGGCCTTCATCATTGGATCCAATCCGGAATGAATCGAAGAGGTTTTGTCTGCAAGGGCCGAAAGGCCCCTGCGGCCCGCGGACGGAAAAGGACCGCAAAACAGCATTTGCACACCATTATTCCCCTCCCGAATCCGGATTTAACATTGACCTGCGCAGGCCGTCAGGGCAAGCTTTCAGCCATGCGCATCGTCTTCATGGGCACAGGCGACATTGCCATTCCCGCCTTCCGCAGCCTGGTCCGTAACTCGGACCTGGTAGGCCTGGTCACGCAGCCTGACCGCCCCGTCGGCAGGCACCAGGTGCTTACGGCTCCCGCTATCAAGAACATTGCCAGAGAAGCGGGCATTCCCGTGCTCCAGCCGCACTCCCTGCGGACTCCGGACGCGCTGATCAACCTTAAAAGGCTGAATCCGGACCTGATCGCGGTCATGGCGTACGGGCAGATCCTGAGCCAGGAAGTGATTGACATGGCACCCATGGGCTGCATCAACGCCCATGCCTCCCTGCTGCCGCGCCACCGCGGAGCGGCCTGCATCCAGTCCGCCATCAAGTCCGGCGATTCCGAGACGGGAATCACCATCATGCACATCGTCAAAAAGCTGGACGCCGGGGACATCATCGCCCAGATCAGCACCCCGCTGGAAGGCACGGAAACCGGCGGCTCCCTGCACGACAAGCTGGCCCAGATGACGCCGGACGTATTGCTCCCAGCCATCCACGCCATTGAAAAGGGAACCGCCACACGCGTCCCCCAGAAGGAATTCCTGGCGACGTACGCTCCCAAGCTCCTGCGTGCGGACGGAAAGATTGACTGGACGCGCCCCGCAGAGGAAATCGGACGCATGATCCGGGCGTATGACCCGTGGCCCGGCACCTTCACCAATTACTGGAACCGCAAGAAGCGTATCCGCAACATGAAAATCTTCCCCGGCTTCTCCATCGTTCCGGAGGCGGAAGGGAAACCGGGCCAGGTGCTTTCCGCCGGAGAACAGGGGCTGCTGATCGCCTGCGGAAGCGGCGGCCTGCTGGTGACGAACGTCCAGCTTGAAGGAAGTACGCGCATGAACATCTCCCAGCTCATCGCCGGCCACCCGAATTTGAAAGACATCCATTTTGACGTGTAAATGGCCAAGTCCTTTTCCATGGAGAGCCTGAACGCGGCCCAGAGGAAGGCCGTACAGACCCTGCAGGGGCCCGTGCTGATCCTGGCCGGGGCCGGAACGGGCAAGACGCGCACCGTCACCTGCCGCATCGCCCACATGGTGGACCGCGGCATCAGCCCTAAAAGCATCCTGGCCGTGACGTTCACGAACAAGGCCGCCCTGGAAATGAGGGAGCGCGTAGGCCAGATGGTGGAACGGAAGGCGGCGCGCCAGATCATGGTGAGCACCTTCCATTCCCTCTGCGTGCGCATCCTGCGGGAGGACATAGGCCGGCTGGGGTACAAGACCAATTTCACCATTTACAGCGGTTCCGAGCAGAGCGGACTGATCCGGCGCCTGATCGTACGCCACGGCGGCATCACGGAAAAAATCACCCCCAAGGACGTGCTGTCCGCCATGAGCCGGATGAAGAATAGCGGCCTGGGCCTGGATTCCATTGAAGACAACCTGACGGCCAACATCGCCGCCTCCTACCAGCGGGAGCTTCAGGCGCAGAATTCCGTGGATTTTGACGACCTGCTGATTCTGGCGGACAAGCTGCTGAAGGAGCACCGGGACGTCAGGGAGGCGTGGCAGCAGCGCTTCCGCTATATCACCGTGGATGAGTTCCAGGATACCAACAGCCTCCAGATGAGCCTGCTGGGACATTTGGTGGGTCCCGCGCACAACGTCTGCGTGGTGGGCGACGACGACCAGTCCATCTACGGCTGGCGCGGCGCCCAGATCAGCAACATCCTGGAGTTCGAACGCTTTTTCCCAAACCCCGCCGTCATCAAGCTGGAGGAGAATTACCGCTGCACCGCCCCCATCCTGGACGCGGCCAACGCCCTGATCCGCCACAACCTGGGCCGGAGGGACAAGACGCTGCGCGCCCACAAGGGCGGCGGAGAAGCAGTGAGGCTGATTTCCATGCCCGGAGACGCGGAGGAAGCGGAGTTCATCATCACGGACATTGAAAACGTCCGCAGGCAGGAGGAGCGCCCCTGGGAGGATTTCGCCATCCTGTTCCGGGCCAACACCCAGAGCCGCATTATTGAACAAACGCTCCGGGAGCACAAGATTCCCTACCGCATGGTGGGGGCGCAGAGCTTCTTTGACCGCAAGGAGGTGAAGGACCTCATTTCCTACCTGGCGACCATCGAAAACCCGCAGGCTGACGAATACCTGCTGCGCATCCTCAATACGCCCCCGCGCGGCATCAGCGAGCTGACCAGCCACCTGGCCATCGACTGGAGCCGGGAACACGGCAACAGCGTATGGGCCGCCCTGCAGGACGACGAATTCCTGGCCACACTCTCCACCCGCGCCCGCAACAGCGTGCTGGAGTTCAACGACCTGATTGCCAGATACATCGACCTTTTCCAGGATAAGGAGACCGATTTTGGAGACGCCCTGGAACAGCTCATTGAAGAAACCGGATTCAGCGAGTACGTCACGCGCCTGTGCAAGACGGAGGCAGAAATCCAGAAGCGGCTGGTATCCATCGGGGACGTGAAAGCCTCCCTCCGCAACTTCTGGCAGCCCGGAAAAACCCTCCGGGATTATCTGGCCCAGGTCACTCTGGACAAGGAGGACAATGACGACGACGTGGAGAACAAGCCCGGCGTGTGCCTGATTACCATGCACGCCGCCAAGGGGCTGGAATTCCCGGTGGTGTACCTCGTGGGGCTGGAAGAAGGCATCCTGCCCCACAAGCGTTCCCTGGAAGACGGCAACTGTGACGAAGAACGCCGCCTGCTTTACGTGGGCATCACGCGCGCCCAGGAAAAGCTCATGCTGACCTATTGCGCCACGCGCCTGCGCTACGGGGACCGCATGCCCTGCCAGCGTTCCTCCTTCCTGAGTGAAATTCCTCCCCACCTGATGGATTATTCCAAATGGGAGGATCTCATGAATGCGGAAGCGACGGAAGAGGAGTCCGGAAACTTTTTCGACTCCCTCCGCAGCATGCTTCTGGAAGATGAATAAAAGGCAGCCGGGTGTTTCACCGGCTGCCTTTAAACCATGAGTTATTTTTTACCGGGACAGGTTTAACGGGAACGGCGGCGGCGCATCAGCAGGGCTGCCAGTCCAAAAAGGCTGAGGGAAGCCGTGGCCGGTTCCGGAACAGCCAGGCTCGGCATTCCGTCCCTGACTGCCAGGGCGGACATTCCGTAGTCGCCGGCCAGGGAAAGCAGGCTGTCGGAGAAGTCCATCGTGACCGAAGAGCTGGGATTGAAAGAAGAATTGGTTTCAAACTGCCAGGTCAGCATGAACGTACCGCTGGAAAGCAGGGTAGCCAGGCTGCCGCCGCTGATGTGAAGCAGATCCACTACCTGCCCGTTGGAGCCGGCCAGATAGATATTCTTGACGTTGATACCAGTACCGGTCAGGTTCACGGGGCTGTTCGTTCCCCACGTGGCCACATTTGCCAAGCCGCTTATGGTGAACACGGAAGACATCGTATAGGAACTATTGGCCTGAAATCCGGTGACGCTAACGTCACCGGGGGCGACGAGGCCTCCCACCCCAAGAACCAGGGTCTCATTCCACCCGCGGGTGGTCTTGGCGGCATCCAGGTCATAGCCGTAAGCCTGCTTCCACATGTTCAGGCCGCCGGTCCCGATCGTGTGCGTACCGTACATGTTGCTGTTGGTAGCCTGCACTCCTCCGAGCAGACCGCCGGAGATGTTATACGTAACCTGAATCGCGGACGCCGTACCGTCCGTAGCTTTCATGGAATTGCCGGTCGTGCGGTTGCCACTTGTCATTGTACCGCTTGCCAAATTCCACGGAGCGGAATAGGTGTTCGAACTTTCGCCGAACGAAACCATTGTCGTTTTCCCCCATCCCGGTGCGGAGCACAGGAGAGCAAGGAGCGACATTATACATAAACGCATTTTCATATCATCAACAGAGATGGAGTTTTTCCGTTTGCTTATATCCTGTTGACGTCTTTCCTTTGATTGACGATCAACAAGGGATTTGACTCGAACCCGCCTCCCAGGTTCACACGATAGATGAAAAAAAAGTCCCATTTTTTCAATTTCATACGCAATTCGTTTAGATACAACAAGAAAGCATTTGTCATCCGTTTTGACATCCTTTTCCGCTCCAAGGGCTTCAGGGCAGGTTCATCCTCCTTTCCGGGCACAAAAAATCCCCCCGGTCCGGACCGGAGGGATTGAAAAACACAGGCTTAACGCCCCTGCCCGTTACCAGAAGATGATGTACAGGGCAACCGTCGCGGCAATCACGAACCAGCCGAATATCTTGGCGCGTGAAGAGGACTGGAGGGCCACCACGCCTCTATCGGGCAGCACGATGGACTGTCCGCCGCGGGCGGCGTTCACTGCCGTGAAGATGAAGCCGATGATCACCACCGTAATAAAGCACACGGCCATGCGGTTCAGGAAGGCCATTTCCGGCTGCCATATCTTCAAGGCTCCGTACAGGAGGGCATTGATGACAATACCCAGCCAGCCGAAGATGCGCGGGCACTTGGGCACGAAGAAGCCGAAGAGGAACACGCACAGGGCGCCAGGACTCAGGAAGCCCTGGAATTCCTGGATGAAGTTGAAGATTCCTCCGAAAGCCGGGCTGTCCAGGAACGGCGCAATGCACAGCGCAATCACGGCGCACACCAGCAGGCCGATCTTGCCAACAGTAACAAGCTCCGTGGGCTTCGCGTTCCTGCGCAGCTTGTTGTAAATGTCCATCGTAAAGATGGTGGAGGCGGAGTTCAGCATGGACGCCAGGGAAGACACCACCGCGCCGAAGAGTGCGGCAAGCACAAACCACGTCCAGCCCGTGCCGGGCAGCAGCTTCCTGATCAGCGTGCCGAAGGCGGAGTCATAGTCAAAGCCCACCAGGGTATCCGTCAGATAATAGTTGTCCGAGTTGTCTACGGCCGGCTTGATGATCTTGCTGTTAAGCGAGGCGATCTTTTCCACGAACGGAGCGCGTTCCGCCAGAGTAGTCTGGTCATTGGCGGCATCCGCCTTCAGATCGGCGCAGGCCTGTTTCAATTCGGCCATGACCTCGCCGCCAACCTTCATCACTTCCGCATTATGCAGGGCGTGGGCGCAGCCTTCTTCCACGTTTTCCACCAGGAAGCTGTCCGTAAGCTTGTAGATGACGGGACGGCCCTTGACGGCCTCGGGATTTTCCGCCTTGCGGATTTCCGCCGCATACTTCACTTCTGCCTGTTCCTTCAGGTCATTGCGGTACAGGTTGTAGGCCAGAATGCCGGGAACCACCACCACAAACGGAATGATGAGCTTGAGGAACGCGGCGAACACGATGCCCATCTGGCCTTCCGCCAGGGACTTGGAAGCCAGCGTACGCTGCATGATGTACTGGTTCAGGCCCCAGTAGAAGAAGTTGGGAATCCAGAGACCCAGGCAAAGGGCCGTCCACGGGATTTCCGCATCGTCAGCAGGGCGGATCATGTGGAGCTTGCCGCCCACGGTATTCACGCCGCTGGCCGCATCGCCGGAGTTGAGTTCAAAGAAGCGCGTCACCCCGTGCCAGAGGCTGTCCGAGGGATTTCCCAGGGAAGCGACCGTTGCGCCGGAATTGGCGGCGGCAGACTGCACCAGATGGTTCGGGTCCGCACCGCTCAGCGCCATCAGGGCAAAATATGCCACCACGCCGCCGCCTACAATCAGGGCGGCGCCCCAGAACAGGTCCGTCCAGGCGCAGGCTTTCAAACCGCCCACGAACACGTATACCGTAGCACAGAAGGCAATGATGATGCAGCCCACGGTGATGTTGCCGAAGTCAATGCCCATGGCAGTGTACCCCGTAAAGAACACGGAGATAACCTTGGCGCCGGCGTAAATCACGCCCGCAGTCGGCACGCCCACCAGAATCAGCAGCGTAGCAATGGCCATGAGGGAACGCGCCAGCGTATTATAGCGGTATTCCAGGAATTCGGGAATGGTGTATACACCGCCCTTCAGCAGCTTGGGAAGGAAGCAGAAGGCCACGACTACCAGCGTGATGGCGGCCAGCCATTCATACCCGGCGATCGCCATGCCAACCCAGTTGGCGGCCTTGCCGGACATCCCCACAAACTGTTCCGTGGAAATGTTGGCGGCGATCAGGGAGAAGCCTACCAGCCACCAGGTCAGGCCGCGGCCGGCCAGGAAGTAGTCTGAAGCGCCTTTGGTCTTCTTTTCTTCCTCCGTTTCCTCAGGATCACGGCTTTTCCAGATGCCCAGGGCGATTACGCCCACCACAACCACACAGAACAGGATGACTTCCGTTATGGAAAGGGGGGCTGTCTTGGGTTCAGCGGAGGCTTCCGGAGCTGTCTGGGAGGCGACGGCGGCGGGGGCCGCCGGCTGAAGTTCCGCAGCCGGCTGTGCTTCCGCAGCGGGGGTCACGGCCGGAGCGGCCAGGGCGGGCTGCGCATCAGCCGCCGGTGCGGGCACGGAGCCCTCCTGGGCGGAAACGCCCCACGTCATCAGGGCCAGAGCCCCGAATATGGTTGCTAGTGTTCTCATAATCAGTATGGATTAAGCTTGGTACAGGACACGGGCGCCTTCTCCGGCACAGGTCACAAGGTAAGTGGTTTCAATGCCCGTTTCCTGACAGTAGCCGTCCAGAAGCTCGCGGGCCACCTTGTCCACGTCTTCCGTCTTCACCAGGGCCACGATGCACCCGCCGAAGCCGCCGCCCGTCATGCGCGCGCCGTAAATGGAGGATGCGGAAGGAATGCGGTCGCAGAGGGAAACCAGGGTATCCACTTCCGCGCAGGAAACTTCATAATCGTCACGCAGGGAGGCGTGGCTGCCGCGCATGGCTACGCCGGCTTCATCCCAGTCGCCGCGGGCAAGGGCGTTCGCAAAGGCGTTTACGCGGGCGTTTTCACCAATGACGTGGCGGGCGCGGCGGTAGCGCACGTCGCCAAGCTGTTCCTTGAAGGATTCCAGCAGCTCCAGCGTGGCTTCCCGCAGGGAGGGCACGCCCATGATGGCGGAGGCTTCCTCGCACTGCTTGCGGCGCTGGCCGTAGGCTCCGTCCGCCAGGGAGTGCTTCACGGCGCTGTCCAGCACCAGCACGGAGACGGACTCGTTGTTCATCGGCACCAGTTCATATTCCAGCGTGGCGCAGTCCAGCTTGAGGGCCATGCCCTTCTTTCCGTTGGCGGAAATAAACTGGTCCATGATGCCGCAGGGAACGTTCACGAATTCATGTTCCACGGCCTGGCCGATCAAGGCCACTTCCTTGGGATCAATTTCAACCCCGGCGAAGGCGGCAAGCGCCGTGCAGACGGAAACTTCAAGAGCGGCGCTGGAGGAAAGGCCGCCGCCGCGGGGCACGTTGCTGTCAATCAGCATGTCCACCGGCCCGATTTCTATGCCGCGCCTGTGCAGGTTGGCCAGGACGCCGCGGACGTAGTTGGACCAGAACGGATCGCCGGGAACCAGGGCGTCCTCCACCGCAATTTCATGGATCTGGTCGCCCAGGGAGCCGCAGAAGCGGTGCTTGCCCACGGGGGAGGGAGCCACAGCCACAACACAGTGGTTATCAAGCGCCATGGGCATCACAAAGCCATTATTATAATCCGTGTGCTCACCGATGAGGTTCACACGCCCCGGCGCCGCAGCCACGTGAGTCGGCTCCTGACCGAAATACTCGATGAAATACGGAGTCACCGTTTCTTTAGAGATTTCTCGCTGAACTAAATCCATAGTGGGCTGATTCTGCCCCATCCCTTTCCGCACCTCAAGGTTAAAGTCTCCGCCCCACAACAATTTTCTTCATTTTCAACCAAATATTCCAAGCACCCGTTGCCAGCCGTCCGCATTCCTTTCAAAAACGGGCCTGCACCGGCCTGCCACGAGGCGCCAGCCCCCTCCAAATCCCGTTGCAAACGACGGCCTCCGGCCTGCATTTCAGGGATGCGGGGAAAGGCGGAGCGTCACTTCGCCCCGCGGGCGAACAGCACCGCCGGGACAGTTTTCAGGAGCAGTTTGACATCCAGCCACAGGGACCAGTTGTCAATGTACTCCATGTCCAGCTCCACCAGTTTTTCAAATTCCCGGATGTTGCTGCGCCCGGCTATCTGCCAGTACCCCGTCACCCCGGGCAAAACGCTCAGCCTGCGGCGGTGGGCGTCACTGGTAAAGGCCTCCGTCTCATAAACGGGGAGCGGCCGCGGCCCCACCAGGCTCATTTCCCCTTTCAGCACGTTGATGAGCTGGGGAAGTTCGTCTATGCTGAATTTGCGCAGGAAGCGGCCGAAGGGGAAGATGCGAGGGTCATGCTCCAGTTTGAAGATGGGGCCGTTCATGTCGTTGCCGTAACTGGCCTTCACCTCATCCAGCCTCTTGTCCGCATCCCGGTACATGGTGCGGAATTTCCACATGCCGAATTCCCGGCCATACAGGCCGGAACGCTTCTGGCGGTAGAAGACGGGACCGCGGTCAGACAGCTTGATGCCTACGGCCGCCAGCACCCACAGGGGGAACGTGCCCACCAGAAGCAGGAGCGCGCCCACCCAGTCCAGTATCTTTTTCAACTGCCAGGAGGTGGTGTAGGGAATGGGGGTGGACTTGTACACCAGCATTCTGGTTCCTCCCAGCACGCCAAAATAGGTTTTATGCACGTCGGGCATGCTCACTACCATGCTCGCGTAAAAATCCACTCCCATCTTGCCGCACAGCTCCACCAGGCACCGCGCCACGGCGGAGTCCACCTCCTCCGGAAGAAACACCACCTTGCTGATGCAGCCCTTGATCAGCAAATTCCTGACCTCCGCGCGGTCCACCTCTTCCGGAGCCATCACCAGCAGTTCATCCTTGAAGTCCACATGGTCGCTTTCCAGCATCTTGCGGAACTCCTTCACATGGTCCGGAATGCCCACCACCAGCGTGGGGGCCTCCTCCACCAGCCTCTTTTCCGCCCGGAACCGGCTGATGCGCAGCCAGAGGGCGCCCAGGAACGTGAGCAGATAGGCCAGGGTCTGGACAATAATGTTCGCGGAAAAGGGAACAAAGTACTTCCACGTCACTACGCTCAACACCACAAAACAGGCGTACGCCATGACAAACCGCCGGATGCTTCCGCCCAGCGTCATGCACCGGTAGTAAACGCCCAGCTGGTCACAGCAGACATACAGCAGCAGGGACATCGTCAGCGGCGTCAGCACCAGCGTGCGCAGCCGCCACGGTTCCGGAGCCACCCCCATCCATTGCCACGAAACGAACCCGACAACGAAGAAGATGACGAATGCGAGGATGGAAACGACAATTTTATTGATCCCGTAGGTAGTACGGTCTGCATTTTGAATCAGCATCGAGAGAGAGTGTAAGTTAGTCGGCACTTAAAGTGCGCTGTCCCGGTCTTTTTGTCAAGTTGCATGCTCACCCTGCCGCTTTCCGCCCGGAATAATGCGCCCTTCCGGACGGTCTTCCTGTCTCCGGACGGGCGGAAAGCCCAAAATGACGGTATACCGGCTTGCAAGAATCCGGCTCCCTGTGCATTGGTATACGCGTCAATCGACCGGACTGGTACCGCACCTAGCCTGATCGCCCCCCTATCAGACCACGCATGGACCGTTGATCGGGGCACGGGGCATCCTTACTCCTGGCTTTTCTCATGGTAGCGGAACGTCCTGGCGATTTTCCGGATGGAACTTACTGCGTACAGCGATAAATCCGGCATGACACCAACATAATCATCAACTTAGAATATAAGTATGTCACAGCACAACACACAGGGAAGACAGGGCCAGGGAGCCCGTCGCCGCTATAACAAGGGCGGACGCTCCTATGGCAATGACCGCCGGGATTCCAGCGGCTACCGTCCCAAGTATAAAAAAGAAGCACCTGCCAAACTCTCCTTGTGGCAGCGTTTCCTGGGCCTCTTCGGCATCCGCCCGGCCAAGAACAACAAACCCGCCGCCAGGGATAAAGCCGCCGCCAAAACCAATACCCGCGTGGCCCGCAACAGGCAAGAGCGCGTTTCCGCTCCCAAGCAGCCCGTCTCCAACCGCAGGCTTTACGTGGGCAACCTTTCCTATGAAGCGACGGAAAGCGACCTTGAAGACGTATTCAAGGGCATCGGGGAAGTCAGCTCCGTGGAAATCATTTACAACCCCCGCACCCACAAGTCCAAGGGCTATGCCTTTGTGGAAATGAAGAAGATGGAAGATGCCGTCCGTTCCGTGGACATCCTCCACAACCAGCCCTTCATGGGCAGGAACCTGCTGGTCAGCGGCGCCAATGAACGCCAGGAACAGTCCCGGCAGCCCCGCGAAACCCGCGAGCCCCAGGAAGAACAGGTTTCCATGGAGGAAGTGAAGGAAACCTCCACTCCCCTGCTCCAGCCGGAAGCTTCCGCTCCCCAGGCCCAGGAACAATAACCGTTTTATCATGCAGAAGCCGGCCTTTGGAAAAAGGCCGGCTTCTTGCGTTTACAGGACGACGCGTTTTATCCCTCTTTCACAAAATCCTCTTTCGCCCTCCGCCTTCTCTTTCCGGAAAACCTTCGGCCTCGCCCCGGTCAAAAACGTGCAAAACCATGCAGCCCACACGCTTGCGCCTATGCCGCCACGGACTGGAAAAACTTGAAGCCCCGTGTCCCCTTCCCGGCGACGGAATGAGAAAAGGACCATGACCGTCACGGCAATCCCCAGGCTCCGCGCAGGCGCAGGTATTCCTTGGCGGGCAACAGGATGTAAAGGGGATGCCGGGAGGGGTCCAGCCATGCGATCATGGCTCTCAAATTTTCCTCGCTCATGGCGGTGCACCCCGCCGTGGGAGCTCCCCCATCCCTGCGCCAGATATGGAAGAAGATGGAGGAACCGGCCCCCGGCACGGGTTTTTCCCGTCCGGATGCGGCATTATGCCGGATGAACAGTTTCAGGCTGTGGGCGTAATCGTTCAGCTTCATCTGCTGCTTGAACTCCCACGGCGTGACGGGGTCATGCTTCAGCACGAAGTGCTGGTTGTACAGCGGAGAAGCGGGATCATCCACCCACATGTCCCGCGGCGTGATGCGGCGGTACGGCATGGAACGCTTCTTCTGCGGAACGGGAACGGTGCCATACACGCCCCCCAGCTCAAAGATGCCGGCGGGAGAGCGCAAGTCCCCCTCCTTCTTCACCGGACCGCCGGAGGGAGGCATGCTGACGCCCCTGCCCCACACCAGACCGGCCTTTCCCAGACGCGCCGGAAACGGACCTTTCACCATCACCCAGCCGCGCGGCCCCTTCTCCAGAAGGCTCAATTGCACATGGGAGCTGTTCCAGCCGTCCGCGGAACCCACAATCACCTGGCTGCAATCCGCGGGAAGAGCCGCGGCCGAAAAACAGAACGCCGCCAGCATGCACAAACACAGGTATACTGCCTTCATGGGCCGTAGCATAACGGCGCCGTTCCGGAAAAAAAGCAAATACTCCGTCTCCGCAGCCGCACCGCTGAACGGAAAACTTCCCTAGTTCAGCGGAAGAACCTCGTTCAACAGGGATTCGATGCCTTCCTTGGCAAAGCGGGAATACAGGTACAGCTTTTTGGCCTCCATGTACTTGCCCAGGGCGGAACCCACTTCTCCCGCGTTCCTGCACTTTTCCGCATCATTCAGCAGGTTCACCAGGGTACTCGCCTTCGTCGTCAGGTCCAGATACTGGGCGTTCAATTCCTGGTCATTGATGAACAGCTCCTGGTCCTTGGAACGGAGCTGCTGGAGTTCCTCCCAGGCGCCGTACACGTCCTGCATGGCTTCGCGCTGGCGCGCCGCGCCCAGAGCCCGTTCAATAACGGCCATCTTGCCAAGGTCCTCCACAAACTGCTTCTGGAGTTCCGGATCATCCTTCACCAGAACGGCGAATTCATGCTGGTTGTCAAAGATGCGGCGGTAATTCTTATTCTTGTGGAAGCGCTTGAAGTCCTCCAGCGCGTGGGACTGCTGACCGGCGGCCATCATGGCGTTCCGCAGCGGAAGAAGGCGGGGGTTCTTGGGCCAGATTTCAATGGCGCTCTTCAGGCATTCCTCCAGCTTGGCCCGGTCACCTCTGGCGAGGGCTTCCTGGCCCTGGGCGATATAGGCGTCACTGGCGAACACGGCGGCGCTGATGGCGGATTCCGCACGGCCCGTGCTGAAATCCCGGGAGGTCTTCTTGAGGTTTTCCACCAGGGTGAGGGCTTCCTCGTAATCCTTGCCGTTCATCAGCTCAAACAGCTTCTCCACGTCCCGCTTGAAGGCGTACAGCTTCTGCTTCTTTTCATACGGGAACGTGTTCACGGCGGGCATGAACTCCCCGATCAGCAGCGCCTCATTCAATCGTTCCAGGGCATCCACGTAATGATGGGAATCAACCAGGTTGTTCACGGCCTTCATGTGGCGGTCGGAATCACGGGCCAGCTCCCGGGAAAGGTTGTCCAGAATGGCGACGGTGGGCGGGGTGCCCAGCGTGCCGCTGAACATCTTGGCGGCGTCCGAATTCTTGTCCAGCCGCAGCTTGGTATCCCCGTCATTGAACAGGCGGCTGTAAATGCCGCAGCCTATGGAAACATGGTCAAAGCGCCGCTGAGCGAATAACTGAACCAGCGTGGACTGGAAAACGATCTTCGCTTCCGTCACCGTCAGCACCTGTTCACTCTCCAGCTTCAACTTGCGGGCCTCCATTTCCACCATGCGCTTTTCCAGGTACTTGTAGCGTGGGTTGTTCTTGGCCGGATTATTGGCAGAAGTGCCCTTTTTCCCGCCCTTCTGGTTGGAGGGAGAGCCGGAGCTGGTGGTCACGCCGCTCTCCATGAGGCTCATTTTCTGGGCATTGCTGCGTATTTCCCTCTCCATCGCTTCAAGCATCTTCCCTTTGTTCTTTCCATTGCTCTTGGCCTGCCATGCGGTGTAGATAGCCTGGCAGAGGGCATCGGAAACGCCACCGTCCAGCGGATTGCTGGAGGCGGCGGTCAGCAGATCCACCACCTGCCGCACCACGTTGTCCGCCATCAGCTTTTCCTTGCGCATGGAAAGCGTCTCATGAAGCTTTTCAAAAATCTTCTGGTATTCCTTCGCATCCTCCGTGCTTTCCTCCGGCTGGCTCAGGTACTTATTGAAGCGCGCCTCAATTTCCCGGAAACTGCCCATGTTCAGCGTTGTTCCGTTGATGGTCACGGTGCCGTCCTGGGGATTCAAGAAAGGAATTTCATTGCCGTACAGGGACTTGGCATCTCCCTGCCGGGAAGGCTGGTAGGCATTCGGCTGCGCGGCAGGCGGGGAGGAAGGGGGCGCGGCAGGCGCACCGCCGCCGGAAGCGGGGGGATTGTACATCATCTGCCCCAATGCGGGAACCGCGCAGGCCAGGGTCAGGAGAAAACAGCTTTTCATGGGGCGGGGAAGGTTGTTCATTTAGGCTGAATGGATGTGGCTACGCATACGCCGCGCACCTTCGGATTGACGTCTTCCACCCGGAACTCTATTCTGTATTGCTGGTCCCGGTTGATGTTCAGTCCGTTCCTGGCTTCCGCAGAAACACAGACGGGAATAATGTACTCACGACCGGAAGCGTCCCTGTACAAAAAGGAAATCAGCTCGGACTCGCCGCGCGGAAAACGGTCGATCACCGTTCCGTCCAGCGCATAGTTGTTATTGGAAAGCTGGGAGGCGTTCGCCGCCAGGATATCCAGCGGAATATCCGACCCCGCCTGCGGCTTCTCCCTGGCACGGAACACGACAAACCCCACGATGACGGCCAGCACAAGAACAGCCGCGCTGGCCATCAGCATCGGCGTGGATGATGAGGAACTCTTCTTTTTTGCTGCACGTCGTCTCGCCATAACTTTTGATGGAAAAAGTATATAACGAACTCCGTGCAAGTGCACGCATTAAATTACAGCTCCCAGCGCGAGCGGCGGATTCCCGCGTAGGAAGCCGCGATGCCGCAGGCAACATGCACGCCCAGAACAATGTAACAGGTCAGCGCGGGCGTCAGGTCCGTATCCAGCACATTCTTGACGGCGTTGTACACGTCCGATTTCAGGGCGGAGATGCTGCCGGACCACGCCCAGTATGCGGAAATGAAGGGCCGTATGAAGCCCTCCACCTGTTCCGGAAGGGCCAGCACCGCTCCGGAAAGGGGAAGCTGGAAGCCCACCAGGTAAATGCTCAGAAGGGAGGCCTGGTCCGCACTCCGGGCCAGGGAGGAAATGCCCAGGCATACAAAGGTCATGGCGGCATCCGCCAGAATCAGGAACAGCAGGTGCGTCAGGCCCCCGCCGCGGTCCCAGAAGAAGTCCACAAAGGCGAACATCCAGACGGACTGCACCAGCACCAGAACGCTCAAGTAGGCCAGCTTGCTCCCCAGGTACGCGGAGGGCCTCATTCCCGCGTATTTCTCCTTTTCCATGATGGCCCGTTCTCCGGCCACCTCCCGGGCGGCGTTGTTGGAACCCATCAGGCCCAGCAGAATCACCTCAAACATGATGATGCCGGAGACGGCGGAACCCGTCTTCATATTCAACTGCTGGGCTTCCATGTCCTTCTGGATGGTCTGGACGTCCTGCGTGGCGGAAAGGCCCACGATCTGCCCGGTCCCCTTGTCCGTGAACATGGCTACCAGCACCGGGAACAGCAGCACCATCACCAGTTGAAGAACCAACTGGGAACGGTCGCGGAAAAAGATGCGCCAGCGCCGTCCCAGCAGGCAGAAGAACTGCGTGAAGAATCCCGGAACTTCCGGAATGGCTTCCGCCGCGGCCTCCGGGGAATTCCCGTTCCCTTCCGCAGGCGCAGTTTCCCCGGAATCGCTCCGCACGGCGTCCCCCTTTTCCGTTCCGGGTTCCTCGGGAGCCTTCTCCGCCTCCACGTTGCTGCGGACGGCATCAGGGTCCGGCAATTCTCCGGAAAGAATCTTCTTCTCCCTTTCCTGTTCCAGGCGGGAATAATAGGAATCCCGGTGCTTGCCCCACGAACGGCACCAGGAGGGGCCTTCACGGTCCTGAAGCTTCGGATAAATCTCTTCCAGCGAGGAAACGCCGAAGTAATGCAGCATCGTCTTCGGAGAACCGTGATAGGCCACGCAGCCCTGGTGCATGACCAGGATGGAATCATACATGTCCAGGTGGGAAAGGCTGTGCGTGACGGAAATGACGATGCGGCCTTCCGAACGGGAGATTTCATGCAGGAGGTCCACAATATCGTGCTCGGACCTCGGGTCCAGGCCGGACGTCACCTCATCGCAAATCAGCAGGCGCGGATTGGACACCAGCTCCATGGCCAGCGCCAGGCGGCGCTTCTGGCCGCCGGAAAGAATCTTCACATCCCGGTCCGCAATCCCCTCCATCCCCGTTACCTCCAGGGCATTGTCAATGCTGTCGTCCAAATCGTCCACGGAATCGAACCGGCAGCGGAGCCTGGCGGCGCTCTCCACGTTCTCATCCACGCTCAACTGGTCATAGGCAATGCTGAACTGGGGAACGAACCCGATTTCCGACGGCTCGAAGTCCTCTTCCGCCAAATCATGGCCGTTCCAGAAAAAACGTCCGTCCGTTTCCGCAATCATGCCCGCAATCGCCTTTAACAAGGTGGTCTTTCCACAACCGGAAGGGCCAACAACAGCCATAAAATGCCCGCGAGGCACATTAAAACTAACATTGTCCAATAATTTCAAAGGACCATCCGGTGTTTCTATTTCATATGTAATGCCGTCCGCCTGCAACATGGTTCTTTTACTCTAGCGTATCAACTTCCGCATCATCAAGGAAAATCGGGCATCAGTGTTTTATCTTGCCGTAAACGAAGAATATGTTATTCAAAAACTTTCCCTTTAAGGCATTTCCCCAATTAAAATCAAATGGTTTTCCCCCGCATTCTTGCTTTAGCCGCCTTTCTGGCCCCCCTGGCGGCCGCCGCCCGGCCTCCATCCGCGGACCAACCCCGTTTTACCGCCGTCCTGGATGATTGGCGCATTTCCTATATGGACGAACCCGGCCATGTCCATCTCGGAATCTCCATCATGCTGCAAGGCAAAGGAACCTTCGTCATTCCTTCTTCCGGGGAAGGGCAGCTCACGCGCCTAGTCATGCAGGATTCCACCGGAAAAGAAATACCCTGCAATCCCTATCAGCCATGGGGAACGCCCGGCAAGCTCAATCCTTCCCATGTCATCGGGTCCCACTCATCATCCTCTCCCGGTTCACCCTACAAAACCCTGCAATTCTCCTGCGGATTCAGGGAGCTTCCGGCCCCTCAATCGGAATGGCTGCGCATCCGCGGGACCTGGACCGTCCAGTTCTGCCCGGAACCGCAGCGGCTGATGCTGAAGCAAACGGTCAAACCGGCGGAAGAACCCCAGACTTTTTATCTGGACCTTCCGGAACCGAACGTCCGGGAGGACAGCGACATCGCCCGGGCCGATTCCGCCAGCAACACTGCTTCCATTCAGCTGAAAACCAACGAAGAGCGGACCACCCTCTCCTGCGAGGCGGAATTCCCCTCTTCCGCTTCCATTCAAGGCTTTGCCATTCTGGATTCCTCCGGACTCCCCATACCGGGCCTGCGGCGCGCCCATACGCCGGAAATCACAGAACATAAAGATGGTAAAACCAGCATTTCCTGCCTGTATGAAATGGAAGAAGGAGCGGGAAAACCATCCCCTTCCCTTCCCCGTGAATTGAATCTCGGCGTCGTTTACCTTCCCCGCAAACATTCACTGGATGTTCCCATTGACCTGGCCGTGAACCCTTCCCCCTCTCCGCCTTCCATTCCCCGGGAAGCGGTGAACAACCATGAATCCGGCCTCTCCGCACAACCGTCACCGGTTCTTCAGGTAAAATTATACAATTGGGGTTTCCATAAAGAAGGCCATGAACCCGTCTTTCTCGGCATTTACATTCATACGGATAAAAACCACGCCCTGCTTAATGATATGGAACAGCAGGGCGCCAGTTACATCAACCTTTCCACCCCCGGCGGAAAAACAGCCGTTCACTGCCGGGTTCATCCCCCCACATGGGGCACTTCCACCTACAATATGCTCTTTTTCCCTCTTCCCCGTTCACTGCCTCCCGGCGACAAGGGATGGCTGCTGACCGGGGAGCTCCGCGTGCCGGCCGGAGAGGTCCGGACAACTCCGGCCCGGACGATTTCCGCAGAACCGGGCAAACAATGGGCGATCGACGTTCCGGGGGCATCCGGAGATTATCCTCCCTTCCAGGTTCAGGCCACCCTCCTCAGCATCAAGCCCTCAGCAAAGGAATTCCGGGCCACCTTCAAGTTGAAGGGTCACCATGGAAATCCGCATTTCAGCGGCTTCCATGTGGAAGGGGGCATGCAGATCATGTCCAACAAGGACCCGGAGGATGAAACCGCGCAGCTCATCACCTATTCCTTTCCGCACTCTCCCGCTACTTTAAGCTGCTGTGTAAAATACATCGGCCGCCCAACCGTCATACGCCACCCCCTGAACATGCGCATCGGGCTGGGAGGCATCGTCCCGGACCCTCCGGAAAAATGACATTCCGCTTTTTTTCATGGCTTCCGTCCTGCTACGGAACCATGATGGAGGCATGATCCGGCAAGCGTCCCGGGAAGATTTTCCGGCAATCCTGAAGCTTCAATTACTCGCCTTCGGAGAAGTGGCGGAGCGGCTTGGACTCGCCAGCATACCGCCTCTGGAACAAACCCTGGAACATTTGCGGGAAGAGGCGCGGAACAGCGTCTTCTTCAAGTATACGGAAAACAGCCGCATCGTCGGCTCCGTCAGGGGCTGTCTGGACGGCAAAAACGTCTGCCATGTCGGCAAGCTGGTTGTGGACCCGGCCCGCCGGAACAGGGGAATCGGCCAGCAACTCATGCTTGCCCTGGAAGAACACTTCCGCGGACAGGCAGCCGCCTACCTTCTGTTCACTTCGGCAGATACTCCTGAAACCCTGTATCTGTACCTCAAACTGGGCTATACGGAACTGTACCGGAAAGAGGCCGGAGGGATGACCACGGTGTTTCTGGAAAAGAAGGCGTGAAGGCACCGGAAGCCCTCATTCCATCAGCTTCCACACAGCCAGCCGGGTGATGGAGCCTATCAGCAGAAGAGCCGCCGCAATCAGGAAGGGAGACCATCCCAGCGCCCCCGCAGCCAGCAGAAACGCCACGGCGCACACCAATAGAAAAGCATTGATGAACCGCGTCAGGCTCCATTCCTCCGGATAGAGGGGCGATAGGCTGAAGGCATCCGCCAGCCTGTCCATCACGAATTCAAGAATTTCACTTTCCATCCATTCCCACATAGACTTAACTTTTTTACCGCAATTTGACCATCAATGATTTACCTGCACATGCAAGTAAAAGAATGGTCGGAGTTTTTCATGATGAAAGGGTTTTTCAAGGGCCCGGAGGCCCTTGTTCCCGGCAGCGCGAGCATCAGGCAACACAGGGGAATGGGGCCGCCCATTGCGTGGACAAAACAGGCATCCCGGCCTTCACGGACCCTATTCAGAACGGGAAGTCCGCATCGCCCACCGGGTCCACGGCCTTTTCCTCAAACTTCTTCACGGCTTTCTGCTGGGGATTCACGGCGCGGACGACGAGCGCGCGGGGCGGCATTTCCCGGCGCTTTTTGAACTCGCACTTTTCCTCGCACAGGTTGCAGGTATTCAGGCGCGCGCGTTCCTCAGGCCGTTCCGTGGTGACGGGGCAGGCATGTTCGCACGCGCCGCAGCCGATGCACAGGGAGGGGTCCAGCCTGGGCAGGCGGTGTTCCTGGCCGTCCCGCCCGATGTAGGGCACCGTATAAAGGGCCTTGGTGGGGCAATGCTCCGTACAGGCGCCGCAGTCCATGTCCTCCCGGGCAACCAGGCAGCGGCAGACGTAAAACCGGGCTACGGCGATGCGCGTGGTATCCTTCGTAATTTCCGCGGTATCCCTCTCCGCAGTAATGGGCAGCCTGCGAATGGCTCCTGTGGGGCAGACTTCCGCGCAGCGGTGGCAGTCGTACAGACAATACTTGGTGGAAAAATCCATCCGGGGCTTCATGAACCCTTTCAGCCCAAGCTGCAAATAGGCGGGCTGGAGCACATGGGTAGGACAGTTGGCAATGCACATCTGGCAGCCGGTGCAAACATCCAGAAAACGTTCCAGGGAACCGGCTCCGGGAGGAAGAACGCACTGGGTGGGGTCCAGCCTCTGGGCGGCGTCGCCCCGGCATCCGGAAAGAGCCGCCGTAGCCAGGCCCGCCGCCGTAGCCCCCAGGAACTGGCGACGGGAGCTCCCGGCAATGAAGGGAACCGCGGCAGAAGAAGCGGGAGCGGGCGCCGGAGCGGTTTTTTTCTTCCTGGCGGGAATCAGGCGGCGGGTTTTGGCAAACCAGCGGTAGCGTATCCCCCCCTCGCTGCACGAACGCACGCAGTCGTAGCATGCTACACAGCGGGAGGCGTCTATTTTGTATTCCTTGAGGTTCAGGCACTGGGCCTTGCATGATTTGACGCATTTGCCGCATTTCTTGCAGGAGGCGGGATCAAAGCCCAGCCGGAAGAGGGAAACGCGGGAAAGCAGCCCCAGCAGAGTACCGACGGGGCATACCGTATTGCAGTACAACCGCCCTTTCCAGGCGCTCATGGCGACCACCAGGCCGAGCATGCCGGCAGAAGCCAGCAGAGCCGGGAGAGCCACGGGAAAATAATTCATCCGGACCAGGTCCGCGGAAGAACTGTCAGCCGCCAGCAGGTTATTGCTCCAGATGGCGGCAGGCCACGCCAGCACATACATGATGCGCCCGAAAATGCTGTACGGGTCCAGCCAGTTCAGGGAGAGTCCGGCCAGTCCCGTCACGCAGCAGGCGGCCAGCAAAACCAGAACCACATACCGCACCCACGGCACGGGGCGCGCAAACTTCAAGAAGCGCTTCGGCGCAATCCAGCGGCGGATTCTGAAAACGATGTCCTGGAGAATCCCCAGCGGACAGAGGAAGGAGCAGTACACCCTCCCGAACAGCAGCGTAAGCAGCAGCAGAACCGCCAGAATCACGGCGGAAACGGCCACCCCGTCCAGAGCCCCGAGCACGGATGGAATGAATTGCCACTGAGCCAGGGAAAAGGAGTCTTCCATGCCCTCTCCGCCGCCCGTCATGTTCGGCACGTTCCACGCGGGGATATGGTGCAGGAAAGCGTACGCAATCCCGAGGAAGAAGATGACGGCCACCGTCACGCGGAGCCACTTCAGCGGACTGACGAAAAAGGCTTTGATGACTGACATATTTATTTTAAACCCGCCGGAGGCGGAAAGTTGGCCCCCTTCGCGTCATCCGCAGGAGGGGGCGCCGCGTCAGGCCATGCTGATGCGGCGGATATTGAGCTTGGAAAGGTCGGCGGTGCCCAGCCCCATTTCTTCCCCAAGCTGCACGTGGCGGATCTTTCCGGCCTTGTTCAGCAGGGCCGCGCCTGCGGCGTCAATGGCTACGATGTCACGGGAAGCCAGAAGGGTTTTGCGCTCCACCAGGTCATTCGTGTCCTTCCCCACGGGGCCGTTGCGCACCATGGGCATGTAGGCGTCCAGCACGCACAGGTCCGGCTTGCGGAAATACACGGCGTCCGCGATGCACTGGTGCAGGTCGTTCTTATGCATGGCTCCACGGTCCCAGACGGTGCCCATCACGTTTTTCATGCAGGCGGTCATCTCGGAACCGCTGTGGTGCTTGAGCGGGGGGCAGGTGATATAAACGTCCGCTTCCAGCACGGCCTTGTGCACCTTGGCGGAGGTGAATTTTTTGGCCTTCGGGTTTTCCGTCTGCACGTACTGCCCTTCATTGCCGCCGTCCACCATCACGCCCCCGGCTTTTTCCACGGCCTCTTTCACGCCGCTGCCTTCATAGGCGCCGTTGTGGCAGCAGTGGTCGAACACCCTGACTTCCTTCGCCCCCGCCTGCTTGCACAGCTCCACCAGCGTGGCGACGGTTTCAGGATGGGTGTTGGAGCCGAATTCCGGAGCCTTGTTCCAGCCGATGTTGGGCTTGATCACGACGGTCTGGCCCGGCTTGACGAATGCCTTCATGCCTCCCAGCGTATCCACGGCCTTCCTGACCATTTCCGCACGGGTTCCGTTGCGGACGGCCACCAGGTCCGGAATGCCGGAAGCTGCCGAAGCTCCGGCCTCCTGGGCGAACAGGGAATCCATGTCCGATATGGCTGCCAGCGCCCCTACGGCGGCAGTCCCTTTTAGAAAAGTGCGTCTGTCAGTCATCTTCGTTGCAAAGTCAGTGGTTTATCCCCGCATGCAAAGGCATGTACAAGGTTTTATGCCTCTTCCTAACATACGCCTTGCTGAAAAACAACCTGTCATCATTCCTGCACGGGAATTTTTACAAACGAATTGTCATACAGGGGCGGCTCCTATAAAACCCGGTCATGAAATGTTCCCTGCTCAGCCGTCCCATGACCTGCACGCATGACTGGATCAGCCGCGTCGTCCTGCCCGGGGATACGGTCGTGGACGCCACGGCAGGCAACGGACACGACACGGTTTTCCTGGCCCGTCTGGCCGGCCCTTCCGGCCAGGTGCACGCCTTTGACGTGCAGGAGGAAGCCATTCGCGCCACCAGGGAGCGTCTGGAGAAAGAAGGGCTGCTCACCTCCGCCGTCCACCTCCATCTGGCCAGCCATGACCGCCTGGCGGAACTGGTCACCGGTCCCGTGAAGGCCGTCGTCTTCAACCTGGGCTACCTGCCGGGCGGGGATAAAAAAACGATCACCAGAACGGGCTGCACCCTGGCGGCGCTGGAACAGGCCGCCGCCCTCATTGCCCCGAACGGCCTTCTCAGCGTCATGTGCTATCCCGGCCACGAAGGCGGGGATGCGGAAGCGGAAGCCGTGGAGGATTTCCTTTCCCGCCTGCCGCACCATTCCTGGCGCACCGGCAAATACCAGCTCCTGAATACCGGAACTCCGGCCCCCTTCCAGATCTGCGCGTTCAGGCTGGACTGACCTTCCCCGTAAAAATACGGGAACAAGGCCAGTTCACCATCAAATGCCCGGAAAAACCATCAGTCCCGGCATTCCTTCATCCATTCCACCACCTGCGCCAGAGCCCGGGCGCGGTGCGACATGGAATTCTTCACCTCCATGGGAAGCTGGGCAAAACTCAGTTCATGGCCTTCCGGGACAAACAGCGGATCATAGCCGAACCCCCCTTCCCCGGCCGGTTTCGTCAGCATGTGGCCTTCCACGGAACCGGAAAACTCCGCCAGCACGCTGCCATTCCTGGCAAGCACCATCACGCAGCGGAACCGTGCGGAGGGCTTGTCCCCCGGCTTGACTCCGGCGCGCCGCAGTTCCTCCATCATACGGAGGTTGTTCCGCGCGTGGTTCCCTTCCTCCCCGCCGAAGGAGGAGGACCAGACGCCGGGACGGCCGTCCAGCACATCCACCTCCAGCCCGGAATCATCCGCCAGCAGGACGCCGGGAATGCACCTGGAGGCGGAAAGCGCCTTGAGCGTGGCGTTCTCCGTAAACGTGACTCCCGTTTCATCCACGGGCGGAGCCTGGGGGTAGTCGGCAAGGTCCTTCACTTCCCATTCTCCGGCCAGCATGGCGCGGATTTCCCCGGTCTTGTGGGCGTTGCGCGTGGCAACCACCAGCAGAGGCAATTCTTGTTCCATCATCATGAATTTTTTGCAGTTGAAAACCGTATGGAAGACCGCGTTCAGCAGTCAATTTCCAGGCTGACGGGACAATGGTCGGACCCCGTCACGTCCGGATGGATGGCGGCGCCCTTCACCCTGGGAGCCAGCGGATTGGAAACGCAGAAGTAGTCAATGCGCCATCCGACGTTCCGGGCGCGGGCGCCTGCGCGGTAGGACCACCAGCTGTACCAGCCCGGTTCCTCCGGATGCAGGGCGCGGAAGGTATCCGTGAACCCGGCCTCAAGCAGCAGCGTGAACCCGGCGCGCTCCTGGTCGCTGAACCCGGCGGAAAAACGGTTCTCCCTGGGGCGGGCGATGTCGATCTCCTCATGGGCTACATTCAAATCCCCGCAGAAGACGACCGGCTTGGTTTCCGCCAAGGCCGCCACATACTTGCGGAACGCAGCATCCCACTGTTCTCGGTACGGGAGGCGCACCAGCTCGTTCTGGGAATTGGGGGTATAGCAGTTGACCAGGTAAAACTGTTCAAACTCCATCGTGCACACGCGCCCCTCCCGGTCATGCTCCGGCCAGCCGATTCCGGTGGACGTGGAAAGGGGCTGCACACGGCTGAGGATCAGCACGCCGGAATAACCGGCCTTCTCCGCCGGATTCCAGAGCTGGTGCGGCCAGGAGGAAATCCACAGGTCATTCACCTGTTCTGGACGCGCCTTGATCTCCTGAAGGCAGAGGACGTCCGGCTCCAGCGCCTCCACGGCGTCCCCCATTCCCTTGCCGAGGATCGCCCGCAATCCGTTCACATTCCATGAGACGAGTTTCATGCACGCATACTTCCCGTTTTTGCCGGCTCCGTCAAGCCCTCAAACACCCCCGCCCCGCACCCTTCCAGGGGACCGCTGAAAACCCTTCTTCCGGAATCATCCCCAGTCTTTTGCATGCCGCATAGAACAAGCGTTTTTTCTTGCCAGGACCGCCCCCTCATGCTTACTTAGATAGGCAAACACCCCGAGAGACACTCGAGAGTGGGTCTGTCGACCCGCTCTTTTTTGTCTATCCATCACACTCCTCCACACTCATGACAAACGATATCAAAGCTTTAATTGACTACTACGAGAGGGAAAAAGGGCTCTCCCGTGAAAAAATTCTTCTCGCTCTGGAATCCGCTTTTCTCTCCGCCTACCGCAAGATGGTTCCCGGCTCCGGCAGCATCAACTACCTGAGGGCTGAAATCAACGTGGACAAGGGGAAGGTGCGCATCTTTGCGGATCTGGAAGTGGTGCCGGATGAAGAATACTCCGACAAGTTCAACCAAATCCCCCTCTCCCTGGCCGTCAAGCTGGACCGGAACGCCGTCCTGCACGACCTGCTGCCCACCAACATCACGCCGAAGGGCTTTGGCCGCATCGCGGTACAGACTGCCCGCCAGACCATGCTCCAGAAGCTGCTGGATGCGGAAAAGGAAATGCTTTACGACGAGTTCAAGGACCGCGCCGGCGATCTGGTGACGGGCACCATCCGCCGCTTTGAAAAGGGGGACATCTTTGTGGACCTCGGCAAATTCGAGGGCGTCATGACCTCCCGCGAACGCGTGCCGAATGAAGACTACAGCGTCGGCGACCGCATGCGCTTCTACGTGGTGGAAGTGCGCACGGAAGCCCGCGGACCGGAAGTCATCCTCTCCCGCAGCCATCCGAATCTGGTGCGCCGCCTCTTTGAATCGGAAGTGGTGGAAATAGGCGACCAGACCGTAGAAATCCACGGCATCGCCCGTGAAGCGGGCTACCGCACCAAGGTGGCCGTCATCAGCCATGACGACAAGGTGGACCCGGTGGGCGCATGCGTAGGCATGCGCGGAGCCCGCGTCAAAAACATTGTCCGGGAGCTCAACAACGAAAAAGTGGACATCCTGGAATGGACGGAGGACCCCGTCATCTTCGTCCGGGAGGCCCTCAGCCCCGTGGAACCGCGGGAAATCACCGTGGACGAGGAAGCCAAAAAAATCTTCGTCATCGTCCAGGACGACAAGGACCTCTCCAAGGCCATCGGCCGCAGGGGCCAGAACGCCCGCCTCACCTCCCGCCTGATGGGCTGGGACGTCCAGGTGCGCGTCTTTGACGTCCAGGAAGCGGAAAAACGCCAGAACCAGGCCGCGGCCGAGGAAGTGATGCGCCAATGCCAGGCCGCCGCAAAGACCCTCAGCGAACAACTGGAAATCCCGGAAGAAACCGCCATGGGCCTGGTGACCATGGGTGGGACGGACCTGGTGGCCCTCACCGGATTTGAAGCTTCCGACATCGCGGAAAGCATGGGCATTCCCGCAGAGGAAGCCGCCCAGATTCTGGACAAGGCCCGGGACCTCATCTCCCAATAACCGTTGAGCGCGGCGCTCAATATCTAACAAACTTAAATTAAGATGCCTAATAAACAAGAAGAGAACGAACCCAAAAAGGAAGTGTTGGATCTGATCGGCGGATCTCCCAAAAAGAAACGCGCACCCCAGCCGGAACCCGCACCGGCGCCATCCCGTCCTGCCCCGGTCAAGAAAGAAGCTCTCGACTTGCTTTCCGGCCCCAAGAAAAAAGCGTCCGTCTCCGCTCCCTCCGAGCCGGCTACCGCCCCTGCCCAGGCCGCACCCGCCGCAGAATCTGCCGCGCCTGCCCCCCAGGAAACGGACTCCGCAGACGATAAAATCATCAACCTCAAGCCGCCCGTCTCCGTCTCCGAGCTGGCAGGCATGCTGCAAGCCAAGCCCTTCCAGATCATCAAGGACCTGATGGGCATGGGCATCTTCGCCAACCCGAATACGCCGCTGGACGCGGACGCCGTCAGCGCCATCTGTGACCTGCACGGCTACACCTTCGCCCGTGAAAAACGGGAAAAGGGCGGCGGCGTCAAGGCCCAGCAGGAACCGGTCAAGGAACCGGAACCCGTGCCGGTGGTGGAAGAACCCAAGGCCACCCTCATCCTGCGCACGCCCATCATCACCGTCATGGGCCATGTGGACCACGGCAAAACCTCCCTGCTGGACTACATCCGCAAGGCGCGCGTAGCCAAGGGGGAAGCCGGGGGCATCACCCAGCACATCGGCGCCTATACGGTGGAATACAACGGCAGCACCCTCACCTTCCTGGATACCCCGGGACACGCCATCTTCACGGAAATGCGCGCCCGCGGCGCGGACGTGACGGACATCGTGGTACTGGTAGTGGCCGCCAATGACGGCATCATGCCCCAGACGAGGGAAGCCATCGCCCACTCCAAGGCGGCCGGTAAAACCATCATCGTGGCCATCAACAAATGCGACCTTCCGGCCGCAGACCCCGTCAAGACCAAGAGCGGCCTGATGGAGGAAGGGCTGGTTCCCACGGACTTCGGCGGCAACGTGGAATGCGTGGAAGTTTCCGCCCTGACCGGCGACGGCATCGACGACCTTCTCGGCCTTCTCGTCCTTCAGTCGGAAGTGCTCGAACTCCAGGCCAATCCCAAGGCCAACTGCCGCGCCTCCATCATTGAGGCCCGCGTGGAACCCGGCACGGGCAGCTCCGCCACGGCCATCGTGGAAAGCGGCACCATCCGCGTAGGCATGCCCTTCATCTGCGGCCCGTACGCCGGCAAGGTGCGCGCCCTGGTCAACGACCACGGCGAACGCGTCAAAAAGGTGGGGCCCGGCATGCCCGTGGAAATTACCGGCTTTTCCGAAACCCCGAACGTGGGCGACGAACTGGTGGAAATGGAAAACGAACGCGCCGCCAAGAAGCTGGGCGAAGAACGCCAGGAGGAACTGCGCAAGCAGCGCCTGGCCCAGCCCCGCAAGGCCCGCATGGAAGAACTGCTCGCCATGATGGGCGACGGCACCCAGAAAGCCCAGCTCAAGATCCTTCTCAAGGGGGACGTGCAGGGCTCCGTGGAAGCCATCAAGAAGGCCATTATGGACATCCAGTCGGACAAGGTGGAATGCGTCTTCCTGAACGCCTCCGCCGGCCCCATCTCGGAATCGGACGTGCTGCTGGCCTCCTCCTCGGACGCCGTCATCCTGGGCTTCAACGTCAAGGTGGAAGCCAACGCCGTGAAACTGCTCAAGCGGGAAGGCGTGCAGGTGAAGCTTTACTCCATCGTTTACGAACTCATCGACCAGGTGAGGGATGCCATGCTGGGTCTTCTGGAACCGGAAACGCGTGAAACCATCATCGGCCACGCCAAAGTGCTCCAGGTCTTCAAACTCAACAAGGGCCGCGCGGCGGGCTGCATGGTGGAGGACGGAAAAATCCTCCGCAGCTGTGAAGCGCGCGTCATCCGCGACAAGACTCCCGTCTTTGACGGTAAAATGTCCACCCTGCGCCGCTTCCAGGATGAAGTGGAAGAAGTCAAGGCCGGCCTGGAATGCGGCATCCGTCTGGGCGACTTCAACGAATACGAGGCAGGCGACATCATCGAATGCTACACGCTGGAAAAAATCCAGCAAACGCTGTAACCCCAAGCAGGAATCATATAACAGGGATGGACGCCCCTTTCACGCCCCTCCGGGCGTTCAAAGAAGCTCCATCCCTGTCCTTTCTCCCCCATTCTTCCTTCTCCGATTGAACCAATCGGTCCATCCATCACTCTATCCCTTCATATGAGCAGACGCACTGACAAGGTAAATGAACTCCTCCGCCGTGAAATAGGCACCACCATCCAGCGGGACTTTGAATTCCCCGGAACGATTGTCACCGTTATTGAAGTGGAAGTGACGGACGACTTGAAAGAAGGAAAAGTATGGGTAGGCGTCGTAGGAAAAATGTCCCCCGCCCAGGTGCTGGAAAAACTGAACTCCAGGCATGGCCTCATCCAGTCCGCCGTAGCCAAGCGCGTGGTGCTGCGCAACACGCCGCGCCTGTCGTTCCGGCTGGACGACTCCGCCCAGCGCGGCGTTGACCTGGTCAACCTCCTGGAAGACATTGATAAAAACCTTCCCAAAGCCCCTCCGGCCGATCCGGAAAACGGCGAGGAATAAAACCCTGCTGAACAGTAAAAAATCCTCCTTGTCTTTTTGCAAGACAAGGATTTCTTTTTCCAGCCAAAAGCACGGAGGCAATCGCCGTGCCGTGTTTACGGACCGGCAAAACGGCGAAGTGGAATTGGCAGGATGATTTCTTCAGGAGAAATTCTGTAACAGATACAAGGGCCGGGAGGCCCTTGTTCCCAGAGGAACCGTTACCGGGAAACGGGGTGGAATTTATTTCTTCCTTACCTCGTCACCTTCAACCTCAGAAACCGGCGTGCCGGGGCGCTTTCTTCCAGAGCCGCCGTATCACGGAATTCCCCGCGGACACCGGCCGGAGTGACGATTCCTTCATCGGCCCATTCCTTCAAGTCGGACGAGCTTTCCACACTGAACGCCACATCCGCCGCTTCCGGATTTACCGGCCAGGAAAGCACGAGGTATTTTTTGCCCCCTTCCTCCCGGATCGCCAGCCCCGTCACGCTTCCGCACGGTTTGTTGGGGTCCAGGCCCGTTGCATACTTCATCAGGTTGGTGACTCCGTCTCCGGCGGGACAGGCATCCGGAGCCATCTGGTCCTCCGGCGTTCCGTCCCCGAAGTTGTCTTTTTTCCACTTATCGTACCCTGCCGGGGCCGGAGCCGCGGACTGGGTCAGCGTGAACGTTCTTTCCTCGCCGCCGCACTGGACGGTGACCACGGCCACCCGTTCCGTTTGCTGGGCGTTGGCTTCCATTTGAATGTCCAGCGTGGCAGTTCCGGAGCCTGAAGCCGGCCGGACCGTGACGCAGGCCTGGTCACAGGAGGCCGTCCATGGAAGCTGCGTCTGCACGGTCAGCGTGGTGGAGGCAGCGGCAAACCCTACGGTTTCCTCCGTTTTGTCGATATTGACGGGGTTTACGTATTCATAGCTGAAGGCGCTGGCGGGAATCTCCTGCTTGCTTATTCCCGGCCCCTCCCATTGCATGGTGAGGGCAGAGCCGGAGGCGTGGCCCACATAACCGATGCGGATGGGATGCACCCCCGCCGCAAGCCGGACGGCCTGTACCGCATTGGGCGTGACTTCCGAACCCTGCCGGGCATTGGAGTTGGCTTCCGTGCCCGGCGTATAGGCGTAGTCCGCATCAATGAGCTGCATGCCGTGCAGGTGTACGAAGGCTTTGGATCCCGCGTTGGAATCCGTCTGAAGGTAGAATTTGTACTCCCCTGTAACGGGAACGGTAAGGTAGCCCGTGAGTTCCACCCCCTTTTGAGCGGCGGAACCGGCATTCACGCTGAGAGAAGACACAGCGCCTGTGACAGAGGGCGCCTCTTCCATCTGGCGGAAGTCGGGCACCCAGTCAAAACCACGGTTCCAGCAGCGCATTTTCAGACCTTGCCGGAGATTGGCCGGAGCCGTCGCAGCGGGCACGTCACCGGCATTCAGAGTTCCATTCGTGGAAGGCAGGGAGCGCCGCACAGACAAGGCCCGGGCCTTCATCTTCGCCTGCAAGTCCGGACGGGAGGAGGCGAGATTGGAAGCTTCCTGCGGGTCTTTTTCAGTATCATAAATCTGGAAGTCCTGATCCGTCCCGGAAATGTTGAAACGCACGCCTTTAAGGCCATCCACAAACACGACCTGCTGCAAACCGCGGGGAGAGCTTTTGTGGTGCGACAGGAAGTCCTGATAGGAGGCGCCATTGCCGCCATAGTTATATTCGGAATAAATCAGGCTCTCCTTCTGGCGTTCCGGCACGCCGGCCAGCGTCGGCAGCAGGGAAACGCCGTCGCAGCGCGCAGGAACCGCCACGCCCGCCGCATCCGCAAAGGTAGCCATCCAGTCATGGAACTGGCAGGCATTCAAGCTGATGCCATTGGCAGGAATCACGCCGGGCCAGCGCACCAGGGTGGGCACGCGCATGCCGCCCTCCCAGCAGTCGCGCTTGATGCCGTCCATCATGCCGTAGCTTTGGAAGAAGGCGGGATTCTGCGCGCCCCGCTGGTGCTGCCCGTCCGAACCGCTTTCATTATGGGGTCCGTTGTCGGAGGTAAAGACGATCATCGTGTTGTCATCAATTCCCAAATCCTTGAGCGTTTGAATCAAATCCCCCATCACATCATCCACGCGCCTGATCATGGTGGCGTGGCGTTTCTCCGTCTGGTTGGGGGAGGCGTCATTGATTCCCTCATTATCCGGATGGATGTAGGTATCCTTGGAGAAGGTTCCTTCCACCCCGGCCGCTGCCGCCCGCTGCGCCGTAGCCGTGTTGGAGGCTTCATACCCGTCCTCATTCCCGGCCACCCACTGCAAGCCTCCCTTGAGGCCCGGTTTGGGGGGATAGGCGCACGCGGGCACCGCCAGGGAACCGTGCGGAGCGGGGAAGGCCAGGTACAGGAAGAAGGGCTGGGTGGCCGATTTGGCATGGTGGTCCACGATCCACTGCTTGGCGCGCGCGCCGAACAGGTCCGTGTCATAGGCCGTATCCGGAACCTTGTTCGTCACATTGGCGAAGGCGGGGGAAGAGGCGCCGTCATTGTATTCGTAAATGTTCTTGGATTCCGTGATGTAGTGGTAGTGCCCCGTCAGGTGCTCCATAATCCCGTAAAAGTAGTCGAATCCGCGTTCGTTGGGGCGGGCATACAAGCCGGACGGCCCCTGCCCGTAGCCGCCGATGCCCCATTTGCCGACAGCCGCCGTATGGTACCCGGCGCCTTTCAGCACCGTGGCCAGCGTGTGGGAGTTTTCTATGGGATAATCAAAGCTGTTGTTGCGGATAACGCGGGAATGGCCCTGGTGCACCCCCAGCAGCAGGGAAGCGCGGGCCGGGGCGCAAACGGGCGCCGCGCTGTAATGGCGCCGCAATTGCATCCCTTCCGTCGCCATGGAATTCAGCTGCGGCGTCTTGAAGCTGTTGCGCCTCGTTACCGTTCTTCCGTTCTTGTCCTGATGGTTCCAGTTTTCTTCCAGGTCGCCCCAGCCCATGTCATCCACCAGCACGAAGATGATATTGGGCCTGGCCCCGGAAACATGCCCCGGCATGGCCGGCTTTTCCGCCACATCCGTCTGAAGCGTCAGCAATTTGGCCGCCTCATCATAATTCCATGAAACCGCCCCTTTCGGCAGTTCCTTCACAGTGATGGAGGCGGTCGTTTCCGGCTTGAACTGCACGCCCAGCGTATGCCTGCCCGGCCACGCGGCAATGAGATCTTCAAAAGAGGAATCAAACAGGACAACGTATTCCCGCGCCTGCAGGGAGGGGCTCTCCGGCTGTACGGCTGACTTTTGCGGCACGCCGTCCAGCACGGATACATGGACGCGCCCCAGCGTCAGGGAAGAGCTGGGCAGGGAAATGTCCCCCTCCACGGAAAGAGCGCCTCCGGGCGCATAAGTGATCGTCCCCGGAAACGTACCGCTGCCGCCCAGCGTGCAGCTCCCCTGCACCACCAGGTCCACCGCCGGAATCTCCCCGTCAAAATGGATGGAGGAGTTGTTCAGCGTAATCGTTACATTCCTGCCCACGTTCCGGATTTCCCCCGCCTTGACGTGCCGGTCCGTATAAGTCACCCGGGCGTCATCCAGAATCGTCTGTTTCAGCGTCCCCTTGTCACCGGTAATGCCGGATGAGCCGGAAAGCGTCACATTCCCGTCCACTCCAGTTTCCGCCAGGTCCAGCGTGGAATTTTCCAGCGCAAATTCCGTGTTCGCGCCGATGTTCCATTGACCGGACGCCTTGGCAGAGGTTCCGGAAAAAGTCACGGAGGCCTTCTCCTGCGTCACCAGGGAGCCCTGGTACAGGGACATGCCCTCCAGCCGCCCGGCGTCTTCCACCGTAATCGTATTGCTCATGCCCCGGTCCGCCAGGTCCAGCGTGGGCATTCCCTTCCCGGCACTCATTACAAAGCCGATGAGGCCGGAAATATTATTCAGCAGCATTCCTTCTCCAATGCGCACGGCTCCCCCTCCCGTCACCGTCACGCGCCGCGGAGCATCGTTTTCAGAAGTCAGGGAATACAATCCTCCGGAGGGAGCTCCATCGTCCTGCCCCACATAAAAACAGCGGCCTTCCGCCACATTCCACTCCTGGTCGGCGGCTACGCGCAGCTGTGCAATCCCGAAATCCGCATTATAACCGCCCGCGGTTGCGTTTTCCACGGTAATGCCGCCCGTCTCCACGCGCAGATATACGCCGGAAGAAGTATTCAACACGAAGAGCTGGACCTTTCCTCCCGGCTGATTGTTAACTCCCGCCACCCGGATTCCTTTCAAATACCGTCCTCCGGACCCCAACCCGCCTATATTGGTCATGCCAGCCGAATCCGTCCCGTTCGTGACCATCCAATGCGTGTAGGCGGAGGCCGGCGCGCCGGGAGCAGCCGACGGCGTTCCTCCGTTCACGCTCCAGTTGGATACGTTCGACCATGGAGACGAGGAACCCTTCCAGGTATAGTCCGCCTCCGCGGATTTTACCGGAGCCAAAAACACCAGGGACGGAACCAGAACGGAGAGCAGGCGTAGCAGTGACATAATAATGATAGTTGAAAGTGATTCAGTTCAAGAGTGCCCCGATGAAAAATCCAGAGACGCATTCCTTCTATTTATAAGGAGAAAAAAGGATATTTTGGAATAAAAGAAAACCGCCCTTTGGGCTGAATCCACAGGGCGGCTTGGTATTGGACAAGAGAGGAAGCATGGAGAATCAAGCTCTGCGGCGGTACATCATCAAGGCAGCCAGCCCCAGCAGTCCCAGAGAAGCCGTGGCCGGTTCAGGCACCAGCAGCTCCCCCTGGAACTCCATGGATTTAATGCCGAAGAAAGAGCCATCCGTCTGGTTCGTCTTACTGGCAAGAACGGAAAAATCCAGGGACTGTCCGGCTTTCAGCTCAATCGGGGTGTCAAAAGTCAGCGTAGCCGCCGTGCCGTTCTTGCCGCTATCGGCCGCAAGGGTGACAGTGGCCGTCACTTCCTGGCCGTTGATCGTGACCGTCAGAGAAAACGATCTTTGGTTAGACTGTGCAGCCCCTGTGGAATTGAAGGAAACCACAGTCATCTTAACGGCGCTGATGGAACATCCCTGGTCGCTGCCATTGGTAAAGGTCATCCCTGCCGTCCACGATCCGCTTGATTGCACATTGACGCCGGGAGTAAACAAGGAGGCATCGGAACATACTCCGCCGCCTGTCATCAGCGTCAGGTCTTCCGTCTGCCCGTTGCTGTAGGTCGTCTTTTGCAGGGAATGGACATTCCCCGTGATACCGCCCATTTCCCCTCCGGAATTGGTAAGGGTTACCTTGGTAGGATCCGACTGGGCCGCATTCCCGAAGGTGGTCGTCCACAAGGTAGCCGCCTGTGCGGAAAAAGCGCCCAACGACAGGGAGGCAAGAATATAAAAGGCCGTTTTCATCTTCAAAGTAGGTTATTCGTTCGTTTTCAAATAGATGCTGTGAAAACTCCCCTTCGGGAGACAGTCTTTTATGAGTAGCGAATTAGAAATCCGGAGAAACCGTTTCTTAAGTTATGAATAAATAAATTATGTTTATAATTAAAGAATTGCGTCAATTTCAACAGAAATGGTCAGCCTGATTGGAATTTCTTCCGGCCATGGGCGTATGCTTCCAAAATTCCTGATCTTCAACTTTTTTCATTGACTCCGGATTTCTAATTCGCCTTTTCTCTGGGCTGACCATTTTTTGATTTGAAAATCAAAAGATTGCGTTCTTTCCTCCGCAACCGTTTTCCATCAATAAGTCTTCAAGCTCTGCGGCGGCGCATCATCAGGACGGCCAGCCCCAGAAGGCCCAGGGAGGCCGTGGCAGGTTCGGGAACCACCAAATCACCGTTAATCTGAATTCCCGAAAGCCCGGCAAAGCAGCCCTTGTTATAAGCGCTGTTATTGGAAGCCGTGATGGTGATGGTCAGGGATTCCCCGGCTTTCAGCAGAAAATCATCGTACGTGTGGCTTCCCGTATGAATGCCGGTCCATGCGCCGGTGGTACCATTGGCGGCGGTGGAACCGTTGTAGGTCAGCGTCTGGTCCGGCTGCCCGTCAATGGAGAGAGTCATATCGACAGGCTTGTTGAAATTGCCTTCATATCCGCCCACATAACCATTATTGGCTATACCGCCACCGCCATTCTGGGCGGCCCCCGCACCCGTGAACCCGACCATGGACAGGTCAATGGAAGAAATCAGCATGTCGTGGGAACCGGTATTGGTGAATGTGAAGGAAACGCTCCATGTATTGTTTCCGGCGCCTCCCACATTGGCATTGGGGGAAAACACGGAGGCCGGAATGGAACCTGAGGCCAGGAGGTCATTGCCCGAGGTGCTCTTGCTGAAATCTTCGGAACCGATGGAGGTGGAGGAAGTAAGTCCCACATCGGATGTCGTGTTCACCGTAACGGTATCCAGGGAAGTGCCGGTCCGGTTAAAAGTAGTGGAACACAACACCGCAGCCTGGGAAACTGCTGTTCCAAAAGTCAGGGAGGCAATGAGTATCAATGATTTCTTCATAACTAGGAGAGGTTGGATGAAAACAACCTTTATCCCTTAGCGGATTGCCAATCCGAAGTCAACAATAAATGATAAAAACAAGATGTTTAGGAAGATAAACGCCCAGGGGCGTTTTCTGATGAGAGTTTCTTTTTTGGGAATTTTAAATCGTTGTAAAATTCCTAATGCCAGATTTTTATGCATAAAAATGGTACATCGGATTTCTTTTTCGGATTGGCAATCCGTTCCGTATTTTTTTCTCTTTCACTAACGGCTTGCCAGAAGAGAGGAGAACAGTTAAGTTCCCCGAACGGACAGCCTGTCCATGAGATGGCTGGACCTTTTTCCAACATGAACGGTTACTGCTACTTCATTCTGGGGATATTGATCCTGGCGGCCGGTTATTTCACCTACGGGCGGGTGCTGGAAAAGATTTTCCGGCCGGACGCCTCCCGGCAGACTCCCGCCGTGGCCTGCACGGACGGCGTGGATTACGTGGTGATGCCGCGCTGGCGCGTGTTCCTGATTCAGTTGCTGAACATTGCGGGGCTGGGCCCTATCTTCGGCGCCGTCATGGGCGTGCTGTACGGGCCGGCCGCGCTCCTGTGGATCGTCATCGGCTGCATCTTTGGCGGAATGGTGCACGATTACTTTTCCGGCATGATTTCCCTGCGCCACAAGGGGGAAAACCTGCCGGAAATCCTGGGCCGCTACCTGGGCAGCCAGGCCCAGTGGATCAGCCGCGCCGTCTGCATCGTGTTCAGCGTGCTGGTGGGCGTCGTCTTCGCCGTGGGCCCCGCCGCCATCCTGGCCCCCATGACGGGCTGGAGCGTTTCTGCATGGGTGTGGATCATCTTCGGCTACTACTTTCTGGCGACCATCCTTCCCATCCAGGCCATCATGGGAAAGGTGTATCCCCTTTTTTCCGTCGCCCTGATCATCATGGTGGTGGGCATTCTGGGCGTGATGCTCCTGGCTCCCTTTGCGGAATTCATGCCGTACTGGATGCACATTCCTTCTATGGAAGTGCTCCCGGACCTGGACTTCTTCCATAACCGCCACCCGGCGGATTTCCCGCTCTTCCCCGTGATGTTCATCACCATCGCCTGCGGAGCGGTGAGCGGCTTCCACGCCACGCAGTCCCCGCTGATGGCGCGCTGCCTGAAAACGGAGCAGGAAGGACTGCCCGTCTTCGGCGGAGCCATGATTACGGAAGGAATCATCGCCTTCATATGGGCGGCCGCCGCGCTGACCTTCTACGGCACCCCGGAAGCCCTGGGAGCGGCTACCGCCAACGGAAAGGCCCCGGCGCTGGCCATCCAGATGATTTCCGAATCCTGGATGGGCCACGTCGGCTCCATCCTGGTCATGGTCGGCGTGGTCATCCTCCCCATCAGCACGGGGGACGGCGCCCTGCGGGTCACGCGCCTGATGATTGCGGATTGCTTCAAGCTGAACCAGGAGCAACTGAGCCGCCGCCTGATGATCGCCATCCCCCTCTTTGCCGCAGCCATTGCCGTAAGCAGCATGGACTACGCCATCATCTGGCAGTACTTCGGCTGGGCCAACCAGCTCCTGGCCGCCGCCACCCTCTGGGCCGTCTCCATTTACCTGCGCAGCAAAAACCGCTGCTGCTGGACGGCCGCCGTTCCCGCCGCCTTCCTGAGCCTGGTGGTGCTCCAGTACCTGTTCTCCAGCCCGGAAATGTGCGGTTTCAGTTATGAAGCTTCCCTGGTCTGCAGCGTCCTGCTCGTGGCCGTCATCGGCGTGCTGTGCCTGTTCCGCGGCTCCGGACTGGAAAAAGCGGAGGAGCCCAACCTGTAATTTCATGAACTCCAGCCCCCATACGCCCGGACACGCCCGCAAGGTTCCATGGGGAGCCTTCTGGAGGCTCGTGCTGATCCAGGCGCAGAATTCCTTTAATGAAAAGGGGGCGCAATTCCTGCTCATTCCCCTGGGCGTCTGGCTGTACGGCACGCAGGGAGACCTGGAATACCCGCTTGGGGCCATCATCGTGCTGCCCTTCATCCTGTTTTCCCCGTTCGTCGGCTGGCTCTCGGACCGTTTCTGCAAGGCGCGCATCATCCAGTCCATGGCGCTGCTCCAGATCTGCGTGCTGGCGGGCATGTACTGGAGCCTGCGTACCCATAACCTGGACGGGGCCATCCTGTGGTTCTGCGTCTTTGCCGTGCAGGCCACTATCTTCAGCCCGTCCAAGAAGGGCATCGTCAAGGACATCGTGGGCACCTCCCGCATGGGGTTCGCCAGCGGCATTGTGGAAATGGCTTCCATCCTCAGCCTGCTCATCGGCCAGATCGGCGTTTTCGTCTGGTTCCGCTACCTGCTGGAGCCTTCCACGGATACCGTCTGGCACCACTGGCTGGGGGAAGGCTTCTTCCAGTGGTTTGACGCCTGGCTGAAACCCTCCGGCCTCAACGACGGCTGGTATGCCGCCTCCTTCCCCTGCCTGGTGTTCCTGCTGATGGCCGTTCCCGTGGCGATTTCCAGCTTCTACCTGCCCCGGTACGCTCCGGAGGGTTTCCGGCCCTTCTCCTGGTCCCTGTTTTACGAACACTTCCACCAACTGGGCAAGCTGTGGAAAAACCGCAACCTGCGCGTCAGCGAGATGGGCATCGGTTACTTCTGGTTCTTCGGCGGCACGATCATGCTGATGACTATCCAGATGGCCAAGGAAATCTCCGGCGGCAGCGACGATTTCAGCTCCGTGGGAGCCGTGCTGATGGCCTGGATGAGCGGAGGAACCGTGCTGGGGGGCATCCTGGCCTCCCTGATCTGCCGCCGCCACATCCGGATGAACGTCTCCGTGGCGGGAGGCGCGCTGATGGCGCTGAGCTGCGTGGCCCTCTCTACGGTCTCCATGACTTCCACGGTCTTTTATGCCCTGCTGATGGCGGCGGGCATCTCCGCCGCACTGTTCCTGGTGCCGCTGAACGCCTTCTTCCAGGACCGGGCGGACAACGACAAGCGCGGGGACATGATTGCCGCCGGCAACCTGGTGGACTGCGTGCTGGGACTGATGGCCGTCGGATTCCAATACGCCATGATGCTGGTGATTCCCCCCTCCTGGCAATTCGTCGTCATGGGAATCCTGAGCCTCGGCATGGCGTGGGTGATCTTCCGTTTTTCCCGCGTGGCTCCGGGCGCAAGATAAAATGTACTGGCAATCAGGCAGTAATCTTTAAAAATCCTCCTTTTAAAGAAAAACCTTTCCCTCCTTCCGCGCACCCTGCGCCATTCTCCCGTCAGGGCGCGCGATTTACTTGCAAACCCGCTTTTATTCGGGCAACATAGGGGGGAAAACAAGAAGCCATGAAAAAGTATCTTACCCTTCTGTTGTGCTCCCTGTGCGCCCTGGCGGGCTTCACCGCCTCTGCGGCATCCACCGCCAGCCTCAAGGACGTCAATATCGTCATCTCCACCACCAAGGGGGACATTGAACTGGCCCTTTACCCCTCCAAGGCGCCCGTCACCGTAGCCAATTTCCTGAACCTCATCAACAGGGGCTACTACAAGGGAATCTCCTTCCACCGCGTGATTCCGGACTTCATGATTCAGGGCGGCGACCCCACCGGCACGGGCATGGGAGGCCCCGGCTACAGCTTTGAAGACGAGTTTTCCCCGGACCTCAAGCATGACGGCCCCGGCGTGCTTTCCATGGCGAACGCGGGCCCCGGCACCAACGGCTCCCAATTCTTCATCACCCACGTTGCCACGCCTCATCTGGACGGCCGCCATACGGTCTTCGGGAAGGTGCTGAAAGGCCAGGCCATCGTCAACTCCATCGTCCGGGGAGACAAGATCAAGGACATCCGCATTCTGGACAAGAACGCCGCGGCCGCCGTGCTGAAGGCGGAAGCCGCCCGCGTGGCCCAGTGGAACAAGGCGCTGGACGCCGCCAAATAAACCGGGAGCAATCAACGGCATGAATATTCTCAGGCGGTTCATCAACCAGGTCTTCACTCCGCAGGAAGTGGAGGCCACGCCGGAGAACGTCGCCAAATGGGAAAAAAGAGCGCCCGGATGGACCATCCGCTGCAACCGCTGCGGCCTGGAGGAACCCTTCGGGAAATACGGCATCCTTTACAAATCGGCAGGCAGGAAAAGGAACTTTGGCCGCTGTCCCCGCTGCCGCAAATGGTCGTGGCTCGTCATTTCCGGAAAAACGGCGTGAAACAACCCCGTATTCATCATCAAGCGACTCTAAAAATCCATCCACCAACCATTCATTTTTATGAAAACACTCATTAAAAACGCACGCATCATCTCCCCCGGCATTGACCTGCCCGGGGCTGCCGTGGAAATCGAAGGCAAGACCATCACCGCCGTCTATCCCGCCGGGAGCGAACTCCCCGCCGCAGACAAGGTGGTGGATGCGGAAGGCCGCATGCTCCTTCCCGGTTTCATTGACATCCACAGCCACGGCGCCGGCGGCTGCGACACCTGCGACGCCAAGCTGGAAAGCCTCCGCACCATTGCGGAATGCAAGATGAAGGAAGGCGTCACCTCCTGGCTGCCGACCACCCTCACCTTGTCTCCCAAGGTGCTGGAAGACGTGTGCGCCTCCGTGGCGGAATACATGAAGAACCAGGAATTCGCCAAGACGCCCGGCATCCATCTGGAAGGGCCGTTCATCAATCCCAAGTGCTGCGGCGCGCAGAACCCCGCCTTTGTCCGCCAGCCGGACTATGATGAAGTAGCCAACCTGAACTCCATCGCCAAGGTTCTGCTGGTCTCCCTGGCGCCGGAAATGCCCGGAGCCGTGGAATTCATTGAAAAAGCCACGGCCAGCGGCATCCGTTGCTCCGCCGGGCACAGCGCGGCCACCCATGCGGACTTCAACAAGGCGAAATCCGCGGGCCTGGTGCACCTGACCCACTACTGCAACCAGATGTCCCCCCTGCACCACCGTGAAATCGGCCTGGTGGGCTCCGGCCTGCTGGACAGGGAAATCAAGATTGAAATCATCTGCGACACCATCCACCTCTGCGCGGACATGCTCAAGACCGTGTTCAAGAACAAGGAAACGGACCAGATGATGATGATTACGGATTCCCTGGCCTGCTCCTGGATGCCGGACGGCCCCGGAGACCTGGGCGGCCTGCCCATCATCGTGAAGGACGGCGTGGCGCGCCTGCAGGAATCCGGCGCGCTGGCCGGCAGCACCCTCAAATACGCCCACGGCCTGAAAAACGTGCACCGCCTGACCGGCAAGCCCCTCAGCGACCTGGTGAAGGCCACCTCCTGGAACCAGGCGCAGTCCCTGGGCCTGGAAGACCTGGGCAAAATCGCCCCCGGCTTCACGGCGGACATGGTTCTGCTGGACGATGACTTCAACACCTGCAAGGTGTTCATCGACGGCGTGGAAAAATACAGCGCGTAACCGCGCGCCCGCGCGCCGGACGGGACGGAAACCCTTCCGGCGCGCCATCCCCCTCTTACCGTATTCCAACGTTCAACATTCACCTCCATGGCTATTACCATTGAAATGCCCCGCCTGTCCGACTCCATGCACGAAGGAATCGTCCTGAGATGGGTCAAAAAGATAGGAGACTTCGTAGAAGTCGGCGACCATCTGGCCGACATCGAGACGGACAAGGCCCACGTGGAACTCCAGGCATGCGAGGACGGAACCCTGATGGAAATCCTGGTGCCGGAAGGCGGTTCCGCCGCGGTGGGCGCTCCCATTGCGCTGCTTCAGTCGGAATTCGGCGCCGCCTCCTGTGACTGCCCTCCTTGCCCGCCCGTCAAATGCAGCCCGCTGGCCGCCAGGCTGGCCGCGGAAGCCGGGCTGAACGCCGGAACCCTGCGCGGCACCGGACCACGCGGCAAGATCATGGCCGCGGACGTGCGCGCCTCCATACGCCCCGCAGACGGCCCCGCCCGCCGGGTGCAGACCCCGCTGGCGCCCCGGGACACGCGCCACGCCACGCGCGTGGATAATTTCTACCTGTACTCCCTGGAGGCGAACATGGCCTACCTGGCCGCCATCAGCACGCCCATCGCCGTCCAGTGCGAAAAACTCATCGGCGGCCGCTACAGCCTCTTTGACTACGTGGTGCGCGCCGCGGTGAAAGCGTGCATCAGCGAGCCGGAATGGCTGGCGGGAGACTCCGCCGCAGAACTGCTCATGGTGCTGGACAAGGGGGAAAAATACGTCTTTATTGAAAACGCCTCCGGCAAGACGATTTACAACATCGCCATGGAACGGCTAGCCGCCCCCGCGGCAGGGCCGCCCCCCGCGGGCAGCATCACGCCCAACATCCTGCTCTGCGACAGCGGCGTGAACGTGGAAGCCCAGCGCACCGTGCTCCCGGAAATGCCCCACAGCATCATCAGCATCGGCGGCACCACGCCGAAAACGGGCATAGAAGCGGGACGCCCCGTGTCCAAGCTCATCCTGCCCGTCACCCTGTACGTGAACGCCAACATCCTGCCGGAATGCAAGGCGTCCAGAATTGCCGCCGAATTCAAGACGCTGCTGGAAAATCCGGTCCTGCTTCTCCTGTAGGGCTGCCGGCATCCTGCCCCCTTTTCCTTGAACGTTCCATTCCCTCCCCTTGTCTCATTAACCATGAAAAAAGTCGCCATTCTTGCCGCCCCCGGATTTGAAGAAATAGAACTCATGGCCCCGCTGGACATCCTGCGCCGCCTGAACTTTGACGTGCAGCTGGCCGGCGTGCAGTCTGACAAGGTGGTCAGCACCCATGACGTGACCGTCACCACGGACACCATGCTGGACAAGCTCCATGCGGACAAGCTGGACGCCCTGATCCTGCCCGGCGGCGCAGGCGCCTGGGTGCTCCGTGATACGCCGGAAGTCATCCACCTGGTCAAGAAGATGCATGCCGCGGGCAAGCTGGTAGCCGCCATCTGCGCCGCCCCCATCGTCCTGGCGAAAGCCGGCCTGGTCAAGGACAAGAATGTCACGGCCTACCCGGCCCAGGACGTCTACCGGGAACTCAACGAAGCCGGAGCCCACATCGTCAAGGATGAAAACGTGGTTCTGGACGGCAACATGCTCACCGCCAACGGCCCCGGAGCCGCCATGCTCTTCGGCTACTGCATCGGGGAATACCTGGGAGAAGACCTCCAGGTGGCCCAGCTCAAGGAGCAGATGTGCTACACGGGCCTGTAGGATTCCGGAAAGCATTCCGGCTCCTTCACGGTCTCATACCATACCAAAAAACCGAGGGAAGAAGGGTTTTCCATCTCACCTCGCCAGGTGCCTTTTCAGGGTATAATAAGCCCCCCGGCGTCCTTTGCGGGATGACATCAGGCGGGCACGCAGGGAAGAAAAGAAATTGCCCTGGAGGGGGTAGTCCAGCAGAAGGCGGCAGAACGCCTGGTCCCACCGGTCCAGCCGGGAGAGGGCTTTCTCCGCGCCCACCAGTTCCAGCCATTTTTTCCACCCGGACAGGAGGGTTTCTCGGTCTTCCGGCGACGCCTTGAAGAAGGCCCCTTCTTTCATGATGAAGTGCCTGCGGATGAATTCCATGTAGTAGTCCACCAGCCCGAAGACGGCGGGGGAATCCAGCAGGCCGTGCCGCTGCCAGAAACGGGCCACCCGGTCCATGCCCAGCAGGTCCATGCGGAAGTCGCCCAGCAGCAAGTCCCGTCCATACGTGGCGGAGCCGGGACGTTCCCTGCGGTAATGGTAAAAACGGTCCGACAGGGTCCGGAGCCGGGGTGCGAAGGGCAGCAGCATCAGCAGGAAGGCCAGATCCTCCCCTTCCTTCAAGCCCACCACAAAACGGAGGGAATGTTCTTCCACCAGGCTTCTGCGGACCAGTTTGTTGTACACGGGACCCACGCACCGGCACCAGGCGGAACCGCGGCGGAATTGCTCCACCCGTTCCTCCGGATAAAATTCATCATCCGGGGACCAGCCGCCCTCATGGACGGCCACACCGTCTTTTTCCACGAATTCCCGGCAACCGCACACCACGACGTCCGCATCATTCTTTTCAGCGGCGCCAAGCAGGCGCGAGAACATCCTCCGGTCCACCCGGTCATCCGGGTCCACAAAGCCCACGTATTTTCCCTCCGCGGCATCCAGCCCGGCATTCCTGGCCGCGGACACTCCGGCGTTGGACTGGCTGATAACCCGGAGGCGATTGTCTTTTTCCCGCCACCTGTACAGAAGCTCCAGCGTCCCGTCCGTGGAGCCGTCATCCACGCAGATGATTTCCATGGGACCCAGCGTCTGCTCCGCCAGGCCGGACATGCATTCGTCCACGTAGGGCGCTACGTTGTAACAGGGGACAATGACGGAAACGGCGGTTTTCATGATAATCCGGATAACAGGAGCTTAAGACGGTGGTACCGCCCTTTTCTTCCGCTGCATGCCGACATCAGGGTACTGTGAAGACGCGCGCCGGGACCGAGCTTTACCGGTTCCGCACCCAGCAGGCGGCAGAACGCGCGGTCCCACTTGTTCAGGCCTGCAAAGCCGGGCCCGATTTCCACGCCTTTCAACCATTTGCGGTAACGCGCCGCCAGTCCCCTGCGTTCCTCTTCATCCAGCCGCCGGAAGATTTCCTCTGCGGAGGTGACGTGAGCCAGCAGATAACGCTTCATGATATGGGCCAGCCAGCCCTTCCTGACGGCAGATTCCAGCCAGCCGATTTTTTCCCAGTAGGCAGTCACATATTCCAGACGGTCCATGTTCATGGAGTAAAACCATCCGTCCCGGTCCCAAACATCGGAAAGGGAACCGGCTCTTTTCCTGCGGTAAAAGTACAGTTGATCCGGAATGACCGCGAGCCGTGACGCGTGGGGAAGCGCCGTCAGCCAGAAAATGTCATCTTCCCCGCCGCGGAACCCCGGTTTCATGCGCAGGCCGTTTTCTTCAAAAAAGGAACGCCTGTACACCTTGTTCCATACCACCACGTCCATCCGGAGCCACACGGACTCACCGCTGAAACAGGATTTTTTGGCATCAGGTTCAAATCCGGGTTCCGGCGCGTGCCCGGCGTCTTCCATCACCGTGCCGTCTTCTTCGGAAAAGGAGGTATATCCGCAAGCCGCCACCTCCGCACCATGCCGCTGCGCGGTTTCCACCAGCCGGGCATACATGGAGGTATCCACGTAATCATCCGGATCCACAAAGCCGATGTATTCACCCGCCGCCGCATCCAGCCCCGCATTGCGCGCGGAAAAGGCGCCCCCGTTTTCCTGGTGAATCACCCGGATGCGGGCGTCCTTTTCAGCCCATCCGCGCAGCACGTCCGGCGTATCGTCCGTGGAGCCGTCGTTGACGCAGATGATTTCCAAGTCTTCCCAGGTCTGCCGGACCAGGCTTTCCAGGCATTCATCCAGATAAGGAGCAACGTTGTAGCAGGGCAAAATAATGGAAACAGTACCATCCATAGAGAAATCGGGAGTATCATTCAGTTTTTCATGGGAAAAACCAGCGGAAACCATGATTCATGATGCCCGCGCCTTTTCCCGCAACGGCTACCTTACTTCAACACGGGCGTTCCCGCAAGCCCCAACGATGCGCAGAATGTTAAGAACCAGTCCGCCGGGAAGCTATTTCCCACCGCCGCAAGAGGAAAGCTTCCCTTTAAGCCTGTAGTAACGTCCCCGCCGTCCGCGGCAGCGGGAGAGAAGCTTCCACCACGCACGGGACAGGAAGCCGGGATGTTCCGGCGGAGAAGCCAGCATCCGGCACAGCGCAAAGTCCCATTTGCCGAGAGTCCGGAACGCCTCCGCTTCCCCCGCCAGGGCAAACCATTCCCGGCATTTGCCGCGCAGGCGCCTCCATTCCTCTTCACTCAACTGCGGCAGGGGCTGCCCCGGATTCAGCAGCCGGACCAGAAGATAATGCCTCAGAGCCCGGAGTACCCAGCCGCGCTCCAGGCCGGATTCCAGCCAGCCGCATTTTTTCCAATACTCCGTAGCATGCAGCAGCCGTTCCGCCACCAGCAGGAGGGGACGTTCCTGCGCTTCCAGCATCTGGGAGACGGAACCGCGCCTCCGGCGGCGGTACCAGTACAGACGGTCCGGAATGACGGCCAGGCAGGAGGCATGAGCCAGCGCCATCAGCCATAACACGTCGTCCTCCATGGACCGGAACGAGGTTTCAAAACGCAGGCCGTGCCGGTTCAGAAAATCCCTCCGGTACAGTTTGTTGCACGTCACCACGTCCATCCGCTCCCAAACGGAACCCGCGCGGGCCATACTTGACTGCACTTCCTTTTCCACGCCCGCAGCGGGGGACCAGCTCAATTCCTCCAGCACGGAACCGTCACCGTCGGAAAAACTGGTGTAACCGCAAGCCGTGACGTCCGCGCCATGCCTGCGGGATTCCTCCACCAGACGGGCAAACATGGCATGCTCCACATAGTCGTCCGGGTCCACAAAGCCCACATATTCACCCGCAGCCGTATCCATCCCGACGTTGCGCGCGGAGGCCTGCCCTCCATTTTCACGGTGAATGACGCGGATGCGGCCATCCCTCCGCGCCCACGCATCCAGAAGCGCCGGGGTAGCGTCCGTGGAACCGTCGTTCACACAGATGATTTCAAGGTCCTGCAAGCTCTGGTTCACCAGGCTTTCCAGGCACTCCTCCACATACGGAGCTACGTTATAACAGGGAACGACGATGGAAACGGACATGGGGCGTCAGGAATGGTTTTTTTCTCCGGCGGAAGCCAGGAGCAAGCGAAGAGCGGAATAGCGCCCTCGGCGCCCCCTGCGGAGGGAAAGACGCTTCCACCAGCGGCGGCGCAGCCAGCCGGGACGTTCCGCAGGCTGTTCCAGCAGGCGGCAGAAGGACTTTTCCCATTTGTCCAGGCCCCGCAACCGGTCCGCCCCTCCCACCAGGGAGAACCATTCCCGGAATTTTCCGTGCAGCCGGGCCCATTCCTCCGCATTCAGGCGCGGAAGCGGCTTGTGCGCCGGCACCAGATGCACCAGCAGGTAGTACCACAGGGCGTGCAGAACCCAGCCGCGTTCCAGGCCGGATTCCAGCCAGCCGCATTTTTTCCAGTACGCCGTGGCATATAGAAGGCGGTCCGCCACAAGAGGCAGCGGACAACCTTCTTCCTCCCATGGCAGGGAAATAGCCCCTTCTCTCTGGCGGCGGTACCAATAGAGCCGGTCCGGAATGACCGCCAGACGGGAGGCGTGGGCCAGCACCATCAGCCAGAAGGCATCGTCCTCTCCCTGCCTGAAGCGGGGCTCAAAGCGGAGGCCGTTCCTTTCCAGGAATTCCCTCTTGAAAAGCTTGTTCCATGCCACGGCGGCCATCCTTCTCCATACGGCATTTTCCTGAAAAACGCATGCCTGTACATTCTCTTCCACTCCTTCTTCCGGTGACAGGCTCCATTTTTCCAGTATGGAACCGTCACGGTCGGAAAAACCGGTATAGCCGCAGGCCGTCACATCCGCATCACTCCTGCGGGCTTTTTCCAGCAGGCGGCCATACATGGAGTGTTCCACGTAATCATCCGGGTCCACAAAGCCGATATATTCCCCGCCAGCCAGGGCCATGCCGGTATTGCGCGCCGCAGAAAGGCCGCCGTTTTCCCGGTCCACCACCCGGATGCGGCCATCCCTTTCAGCCCATGCGCGCAGGATGGCTGGGGTATCGTCCCCGGAACCGTCATTCACGCAAATGATCTCAAGGTCCCCCAGCGTCTGGAGAGTTAGGCTTTCCATGCATTTATCCAGATAAGGAGCTACATTATAACAGGGGACGATGATGGAAACAGCCGCGCTCATACCAAGAAAACCCTATGTAAACGGATTTCAAATCCGGGGTCAAGGGCCGATTTTCATACCAAGGAGCTTACGTTGCATGGTCCTTCCTCGATGGGAAACCGTTTTCCCCCGGAAAAAGCCTTTCGGAATTACGCAACGGAAACCTGGATCGCGGCAAGCCTCTCAGCCGTTGAAATGCATGCATTCCGTCAGGACGCACTGGCTTTCAGGAAAGAGAGTTCGCTGCCTCCCGGTTTGGCTTCCGGAAGCCGCAAGCGTTTACGGCACTCCAAACGGTACGGAAATCATTCCATATTAATCCATGACGGATTTGAAATTCGTATGATGCCCAAACAAAATATGAGCGTTTTCACCGCCGGGAATGTCCCATGCAGAGAATAACGGAACGCCGGAACAGGGATGCCCGTTTCCCCTGTTTCAACAGCTCTTCCGGAATTCATCTCCGCCATGAAAAACAAGACCTTTCTCCCAACTATCTTTATACCGGAATTCCCGGCAGGCACCGGAAACGCTTTCAGCTTTTCCCATTCTTCTTCATGACCTGTTGAATTCCTTTTATGCCGACTATCTCTCCCTTATCCGGCATGGCGGAACCTCCCGTTTCCGTCATGTTCGCCGTCACTTCCTCCTGGCTCATCCCGCTGGCCGTGGCGATACGCTCCCTTTGCGTGCATTCCGATCCGCGGCGGAATTATGAACTCCATATCGTTCATCATGGATTGGAGGAAGAGCAGATGAAGGAACTGGGAAAAGCCGTTTCCGGCTGTCCCCGCGTCTCGCTGGGGTTTTGCAGGCTTCCGGAGAGGCTGCTTCGCATTCTGCAGCACAGGGATTGCGGACGGTTCTCCCCTCTCACGTATGGACGCCTGCTGGCCGCCGCCCTGTTCCCCCGGCACGACAGGGTGGTTTACCTGGACGTGGACGTGCTGCTGAATGGAGACGTGGCCGAACTTTACGATGCGGACCTGCACGGCGCGCCGATAGGCGCCGTCCGGGACTGCGCCGTCCTGCAAAGCATCAGTACGGGCCGCCTTCCCGACCATCTGGAATACATCAGCGGCATGGGGGTAACGAATCCGCGCCTGTACTGCAATACCGGGGTCATGGTCATGGACCTGGTCCAGATGAGGGAGCAGGAAACGGAAGACAGGCTGCTGAGGCTGCTTGAGGCCCATCCGGATTCCTTTCCGTACGTGGACCAGGACATTATCAACATTGTCTTTCACGGCCGCATTGCTCCGCTGCCCCTCCGCTGGAATTACCACTTCCAGTTTGAGCTGCACCATGCGGGAATGGCGGACCTCATCTCCGGCACCGAGTTTGAAGAAGCCCCGGCCCTGTTTGAAAGCCGTTCCTGGAAGCTTTTCCACCTGGTGGGTGATTACAAGCCGTGGCTGCCGCCGGATATGGAAAAAATCTACCACCGCCTGTATCTCGCCCTCTGGTGGCCCCTTGCCCGGCAAACTCCGGCTTTCCGCAGGGAGCTGCGCGCCCTGTACCGGCAATTCACGCGCGCCTTCCGTTCCCGGCTGCGCCACCACCAATGGAGCCTCCCCGTCTCTCCGGGCCGGAATTTCCGGAAACGCCGGGAGAAAATCAAAACCCTTCAACGCCAACTGGCCGTGTTTGACGGCTCATGGCCCTGATTCCATCCCATCCTTTAACATCATGCCCTCCTCCCTTTCCACCGCACCGCCCGCAGCCTTCCATGCTGCCGCTGCGCCTCCTGCCATAGACGTCATGTTTGCCGTCACCTCCGCCTGGACCGTGTGCCTGGCCGTCACCCTGCATTCCCTGGCACGCCATTCCAACCCGGAACGGAACTACAGGCTGTGGGTGGTCCATGACGGGCTGGAAGAAGAAAACATGCAGGAACTGGACAAGGCCGTTTCCGGTTATCCGAACGCAACCCTTCAGTTCATGACCATTCCCGGCAAGCTGGAACAGATGCTGCGCCGGAGGGACGTGAAACGCTTTTCCGCCCTGGCCTACGCGCGCCTGCTGGCACCCAGCCTGTTCCCCCGGCATTCCCGGATTGTCTATCTAGATGCGGATACGGTCCTGTATGCGGACGTAGCGGAGCTTTACGATACGGACCTCTGCGGGGCGGCCGTGGGCGCCGTACGGGATACGGCGGTGCTGAGCAGCCTGGTAGCGGGGTATCCGCGGCGCCAGCTCCGGAAACTTCAACCTTTGGGCCTGCACGATCCCTTCCACTATTTCAACTCCGGCGTGCTGGTCCTGGACCTGGACCGAATGAGGGAGGAGGATGCGGAAGTCCGCCTGCTCCACGTCATTGAAGAACACAATGAGCTCCTGGAACATCCGGACCAGGACGCGCTGAATATCGTCTTCCACCGGCAGATTTTTCCGCTGCCTGTTGAATGGAACTACCATTTCCAATTTGAACTGGGGAAAAACGGACTGGAAGAGGCCTGCGCAGGCACGGAATTCGCCGGGGTTTCCAACATCCACGCCACCTGCTCCTGGAAGCTTTTCCACATGATCGGCTCCAAAAAGCCCTGGCTGTTCCCGGAAAAATCAGAGGAATACATCGTGTCTGCGTCCGTCTGGTGGAAGCCGGCCATGGAAACGGCCTCCCTTCGGCCCCATCTGTCCCAATTGCTGGAGGAATTCACGCAATGGACGCGACGGCAATTGCGCCACAATCAATGGCACCTGCCGTTCTCCTTCGGGAACGGCTTCCGGAAACGCAAGACCAGAATCAACCTGCTGAAACGCCTGCTGCGCGTCTTTGAAGGCGTATAGCCCCGCCGGCGGCAACAGGCGTTCGAGAAGAGCCGCAGTCTCCAATCACTCCGGCAGTATGATGATTTCCCCCGTTTTAGGTTCCCGGTCTTTCAGAGCCGGATTCAGGCGGATAATTTCCCCGGCGCGCTTTCCGTCCTTCAACCGGCTTTCAGCGATGGACGCCCGGGTTTCCCCGGCCTTCACCTGGTAATCCCGAGCTCCTTCTGCCGGGCACGCCTGTACGTACGCCATTTTCCCCACATTCACCACCTGGTCCCGGCCATTCAGGCGGAATACCAGCGTTTTCCGCTTTTCCTGCGGACGGCCGTAATCCGTGTACACTTCCGCGTACAGGGTAACGGGAGCCAGCATTTTCTGCGACCGGGTGCCGTAATAATGCGTCTGGACCAGATAGGGACCGGGAAGAGCCTTGCGCACCAGGTATTCTTCCGGCCCGTAGCCCTGCGTCACGTCACGGGACAAATGGCCGCCATGAGTGGTCAGCCGATGGGAGTAATAGCATTTTTCTCCGGTGATGTCCGTGACCCAAAGGTCCATGTCAGACGCATCCGTGTCCCAGTTGATGACCACGCGCAAATCAGCCTCCACCGGCTGGAGAAAGGCAGGGTCCAGCCCCCCGGTATCCAGCTTCATTCCCACCGCCCTGCTCCGGGAAACAAGCCGGTTCAGTTCCACCAGCACAATCTGCTCCACGCCGGTGAAGCGGCGCGGCATCGGGCGTTCCAGCACCTCCCGGTACATGTCGAACGCCTTTTGGGCTTCCCCCAGTTCATCCAGCACCAGCGCCAGATCCCGGTAGGACTGGGGTTCTTCCGGAAACAGCGTTTTTACGGTTTCAAAAATGAACCTGGCTTGCCGGAGTTCTCCCATGTAACGCAGCTTGTAGCCCAGCATGCGCAGCAGGGAACGGTTTTCCAGTTCCAGCTCCGCCAGGTTGGACAGAATCTGGACAGCCAGCGCCTTGTCCCCCTTCCCGGCAAACCAGTCAGAGCAGTCCATGTAAAAACCGGGGCTGTCCCCATACTTTTCCTTGAGTTTCATATAGACCGCAAAAGGCCGGTCAGCCGCATCCAGAGCCGCCAGATACGGAGCCTTGGAGTCCCACGCCTTCACGTTTATGACGGGGGAAGAACCGGCATCCTGTTCCCGCGCCTTTAGTCCATTTAATGTTTCTCCCCCTCCCAGGAACAGGGACCCTACCACCTTTTGATTTTCCGGAGCGGAATTCTCGTTCCCCAGCAGATCCGGGGAGGCGGAGTCCGGAGAACTCCCGGCTTCTGCATTAAAACTTCCGGACGCCCTGATGACAGCACCGGAATCTCCGGATATATTGTTACCTTGAACTATAACAGGCGCCGGAGCGGATTCCCCCGAATTTTCTTCCTCCGGAGAGGATCCGGCCGGACGCTCCCAGAGAGAATCCACTTCCGCCAGCATGGCGCTTCTTCTTTCATCATAAGCGGCGGAGTAATAGGCAGTTTTTCTGCGGGCCACAGTCTCCGCACCCCTTCTTGCCGAAACATTTTCCGGAGCCTTTTCCAATATCCTGTTAAACAGGGAAAGGGCCTTATCGTAATCCCCAAGGTCATAAAAGCCGTAGGCCAGGCGGAGGCTTCCCGCTATGTCCGCAGGCTCCCTGTCCAGTTCCCTGTTCAAGTTTGCTCTTGCCTCAGCCAGCTCCCTGTCACGGGCAGCGTTTTCCCCAGAGGTTTTTTCAGCCTGTGCTTCTTTTTCCCGGAGGCGCCTTTCCATGACCGTGACGCCCTTCAAGGCCGTCCGGTTATTACGCTCATCCTTCAATACTTTCCGGTAGATTTCCAGCGCCTCCCGGTCATTGCCCCGGCACGTATGAATCAAGGCCTGTTTCAACCGGTCATCTTTCAAGACACTTTCCATCTCTTCCGGATTGAAAAATTCCTTTGCGTACCATTTCTGCATTTCTTTCCAGGAAGCAAGGCACGCTTTCAAGCGGTTTAATCTTGCGGTCTCTTCAGCCATGTCCTCCTTCCGTTCGCGTTTCAGCATCCTCTTGTCATATTCCGCCCGCAATTCTGAAGCGGAAGCGGGAGGACGCACACCATATTTCAGGTATTGCTCCAGGGAGTCCAGCACCAGCAGAGAGGTACCGAGCGTCACGATTCCATATTCCATTCCCAGGTTCCCCACAGCTTCATCCCTAACGGCAGAGGGTGGACGGCAGAGAAGTTCCTGGAGCCTTGCCTGGGCATACAAGGCCCTCAGCATGGTTCCGGGCGTCCCCCCGGAGGCATCCGCCGCCACGGGAATTTCCACTCCGGCAACCTCCACCGTCCCGCGGTAGGAACCCGGCTCCAGTTCCGCCAGCAAAAGGACGGAATCCGATGGCATTCCAGGAATTTCATACCTTGAAAACGTCCTCCAGGGCATATTCCCCCTGTCAATAATGTATCGGATGGAAATTTCTCCCCTGACGAGGCGCTCCATCGCCTGCTCCGCCGTTTGACTGGCCAGGTCGATCACAGGAATGCCCATCCGGATGAACGTATTCGCATCCTTGCGCGGTGTCACCATCAGGGCGAAGGTTTTAGCGGAGCTAGTCCCCCGCTTTTCCGGCACGGAGCTGAAATTGATAAATCCATCACTGACAACCAGGCAGTCCGACGCCCCGGAACAAGCGCTCAGCTTTTCCCGAACAGCGCTCCAGTCACACGTGGCCCCGTCATAGTCCAGAGCCAGCAGTTCGCGGGCCAGCTCGTCCAGATTGTCCGGAGCGACCTCGAACGTTTTTGAAGGCATGATCCGGTCCCGGAAAACAGTCAGGTTGATGCGGGTTTGCCGCCCCTGCGTTCTGCCGCAAGCAAGATATCGTTTCAGAAAATCCAGGAATTTCCGGACATCCGCTCCTTTCATGGAACCGGAAGCGTCCCAAAGCAGCTCTATCGTGGGCGCGGCTTCCACGCCGCTCTTTCCGTCCGTCCGCTCAGGCCGGGGAATAATCACGGCGGCATAGTCCCTGCCGTCAAAGGACTCCACAAATACCTTCGCTCTCCCCGCATCTTTTCCCTGCGCACGCGGCAGGGAGATGAACAGGTCTTCCGTCAGGGACAGACCCTTCCATTCCTTTTCCGCCAGGAAGGCGCTGCGCCAATCCTTGAATTCCACGTTGTCTAGCGGGGAGGAAACGACAACGGGCTTCCGGCCGGCGAACACTTCCACCCTCAGCTTGAGGGAATCCAGTTTCTCCTTGAAATTCATCGGAAGCTGCAGGGACGGCGCTCCTGCGGCATCCACGGGAAGAACCGTGGAATAGCGCAGCCGCACAGTGCGGGTTCCTCCCGCAGGAATGGGATATACGCGCGTCTTGAACATGTTGCCGCCGGACCATTCCACCAGTCCGGGATCAACCTGTTTGCGCACCTCTTCTTCAAACGCCACGCGCGCCTTTTGCCTGGGTACCGGCACGCCATCCACCATGCGGCCGTTGATGTCCAGCGCATACCCCTGTACGATGGCTCCAGCCGGGAGAGGGTACACCAATTCCCCTTCCATCACACGCGTGTTGGGGTTGTGAAAAACCAGCGTCACTTCCGTTTCCGCCAGGAAATCCATCACGCGAGACTTGATTTCCGCCCGGGAAATGGAAACGGGGCTCTCATCCGCGCGGCATTCCACTTTCATGGAAGGAGGAGGGAGAACAACGGAACGCAAGGAAGCCGTCTGGGCCAGAGAAACGCAGCAGGCAAGAATGCACAGGCAGAGAGAATATGTAAATTTCATCATTCTAGGGGGGGTGGGGAGAGATGGAAAAAGGCGGGCTTTCCCATCTCCCTCCCTTCCTACCACAAGGCACAGTCCAGGGCAAACTATTTGTTGTAAACGGCTCCCGCATGATTGCCCGCAAAAGGGCCAATCCCCCGGGAGGAAAGGAATCTGCCCTTCCCCGTTCAAAAGTGGAACCTGACGGCGGCAAACCAGGTCCATCCGCTGAAGCACCTGGCGCCTTCCGGCGCTCCGCTGGTCGTCGTATATTCCCCCCCTGCCATCAATTTCAGCATGTCCGGGTCTTCCGGGAAAAAATAATAATTCAGGCCGAAGTAAAAGGAGTTCATCGTGCTGACCCATTTGGGATAGGTGGTCACCGCGGGAACATAGCGGGCGTACATTTTCACGGCGTCCCGCCCATGGGAGAGCTGGTAGCGGAACACGCCTTCCAGATGCGGGGAAAACCTGTAGGAAGGCAATACCGCCAGGCCGTAAACATTCTCTCCCAGAGAGGTCCCCACCACGCGGAAGCCGGACATGAGTTCCGTCACCATGGAAAATTTCCCCCGGGACATGACCCAGTCCACCGCCGCCACATCCCGGGCGCCAAGCCCGGAGTAATAGGAATCCTCCGGCAGGGAGCGCCCCGCGTAATGGGTGAAGTTGTGGGCATACGTCAGCCAGACGCGGCTTTTCTCCCCCGGCAGAAAGCCGCGGGCGTCCAGATGGACGGAGGCCTTGGCAAAGGCATTGTCCGCCGTATTAAACCTGATTTCATGCGCCAGGCTGTCGCTGGTGTCGTTCAGGAAGACGGAAGCCTCCCACCCCACGGGCACGTCCTGCCGCGGGTTTTCCAGCACAACGCCCCAACTGGAGATGGTCCCGAGCTGGTTGACCAGGTCGGACCGTTCTAGGGTCTTGAGTTCACTGGCCGTCTCCCGGAATTCCGCCGTCATCTTGGAGGTGATTTTCCCGACGCGCGCAAAGAAGGAGGGATTGACCTTGTATTTCAGGTAGAGTTCAAAGATGCTCCAGTCCGTCTTCGTTCTTCTCCAGCGGCCATCCTCCACCTTGTACATGCCGTCCAGCTCCCCCATGTTGGTCAAACTGTGCAGCGTCAGGCGGTTTTTGAAGAAAACGGCTTCAAACCCTATCTGGAGCCTCCGCCATTCGTTTTCCCTGCCATGAGAGCCCTTGCGGAACCGGTTGGCTCCGGAAGGGGAGACCTGAGCCCCCTGGTACTGCCCCGTCAGCAGCAGCTTGAACTGGTTCAGGAACTCCGCGTCCTTGTTGTCATAGAGATAGGGCATCTTCTTCAGACGGGAGTACAAGCCATCCTCCGCCGGATGGGAAGGAGCCCTTACGGAGGCTCCGGGGCCCGCAGGCCCGGACGCCTGCCATGCCGAACCTTCCGCCCATACAGAGCCGTACCCCCCAGCCAGCGCGATCAGGAAAAAACAGCATACGCGGGCAAACATGTCTCATGAAAAGACATGTTCCGGACCGCTACGTGTTGAAGGTATGCCGGAGGATGCCACGCATGCGGCCCAATGCTCCGGACCGGGTTAATGCGGCGTGTGGGGCTCCAGCATCTGCTGGCGTTCCCGTTCCTTGTCCTTGGCCAGGCGGCGGGCCTCCTTGGTCAGGTACTGCTGCAAACGGAAGGCTTTCTGGCCCTTTTTCCGAACGACGTGCTCGGAAGTGCCGTCAGGCAAAATATTGCAGGCCTGCACGTTGTCCCTGAAACAGGCGTCCAGGATGGATTTGAGGCGGCGCGCCAGCTTCCCGTTGGTGACGGGCACCATGAGCTCCACCCTCTTGTCCAGATTGCGGGTCATCCAGTCCGCGCTGGCGATGAAGAGCTGGTGATTGCCGCCGTGGTGGAAGAAGAAGATGCGCGCGTGCTCCAGATAGCGGTCCACAATGCTGACCACGCGGATCACCTTGCCGTTGGGCCGGGGGCCCGTTTTCAGGCAGCAGATGCCGCGCACGTTCAGTTCAATGTCCACCCCGGCGTCCGCGGCCCTGTACAGGGCGTCAATGATTTCCACATCCTGAAGGCTGTTCATCTTGGCGGAGATGCGAGCCGGTTCCCCCTGCCGCGCGCGCTCCGCCTCCCCTTCAATGAGTTCAATGAGGCGCGCCTTCATCAACACCGGGGAGGGGTACAGCTTGCGGAAGCGCATGAGCTTGGTGCGTCCCGTTACGGAGTTGAAGAACTGGGAGGCGTCTGCCCCCAGCTGGTCGTCGCAGGTGAGGTAGGAAATGTCCGTGTAAATCTTGGCGGTTGTTTCATTGTAGTTTCCCGTGCCGAAGTGGCAGTAACGCCGCAGCATGCCCTGCTCCCGGCGCACCACCAGGCATATCTTGGCATGGGTTTTCAGGCCCTTGACGCCGTAGACCACCTGCACGCCGGAACGCTGCAGTTCCTCCGCCTTTTCCAGGTTGCGGGCTTCGTCAAACCGGGCTTTCAGTTCCACCAGCGCCGTCACCTGCTTGCCGCTTTCCGCCGCCTTTTTCAAGGCGGCTACGATGCGGGAGTTTTTGGCGGTCCGGTACAGGACCTGCTTGATGGCGATGACGTCCGGGTCTTCCGCGGCTTCCTCCACCAGGCGCAGGACGGGTTCAAAGCTTTCATAGGGATGGTTGAGCAGGATGTCCCCGTTGGCGATGTTTTCAAAGATGCTGACGGCAGGGTCCACGGAGGGTGACGGCTGCGGGGACCATTGCTCCACTTTCAATTGGTCATTGCCGGGGGCAAAGGCCATTTCCATGAAGTCGGAAAGCATTAGGGGGCCCTTGAGGTCATACGTTTCCTCCTTCCCCGCGCCGACGATCTGCATGATCCTGTCATGCAGGGGGACGGGAGCGGAGGATTCTATTTCCAGCCTCACGCATTCGGAGAATTTGCGGGCCACAAGCACTTCCTCCATTTCATCCGCCAGGTCCAGGGCGTCCTCCTCCTGCACGGCAATGTCCCCATTGCGCGTGACGCGGAATACCGCGGCGGAGAGAACGGTTTCACCGGGAAAAACGGTGCCGATGCATTCCCGGACCAAGTCCTCCAGCATCACGTAGCGTTCCGTTTCCGCGGAAGGGACGGGCACGCGCCGCGGCAGGCCGTCCGGCAGGGCCACCACGCTGGCGCGGACCTCCCCGGTTTCATTGTCCCGCAGTTCCACGCCCATGAGCAGCTTGAGGGACGGCAGCGCGGGAGCCTCCGGCGCATCCATGTCCAGCGGCGTCAGCAACGGGAATATCTGGTTGTTGAAGTATTGCTCCAGCGTCAGCTTCTGGGAAGTGCTGAGGTCCTCCATGGCCAGCGGATTGATGCCGTTGATTTCCATCCACGGCAGGATTTCTTCATGAAACAGGCGGTACTGGTCCTCAATCATGCGGCCCACGCGGGTGCGGATGTCCTTGAGCTGGCGGGTTGGGGTCAGCCCGGAAATGTCCTTCACGCGGGAGCCGGAATGCCGCAGCATCTGGAGGCCGCCCACGCGCACCATGAAGAACTCGTCCAGGTTGGAGGCGGTAATAGCCAGGAACTTCAGGCGTTCCAGCAGGGGAAGGTCCGTTCTCACGGCCTGGTCCAGCACGCGCTGATTGAATTCCAGCCAGGAGAGCTCTCTGTTGATGTATTCGTTAGACATGGAGAAAATAAGGGATGGAAGTTTCTTGAATCGGCCTACCGCTGGGGCACCAGCACGACGTCATAACCGAAGATGTCCGCAAACAGGTCGCCCTTCAGCCGCAGCGCCAGGTCTTCCACGGCGGTTTCACGCACGCCCTGGAGCTCCAGCTCCAGCATCCGGCCCCGGATGCGCGCCCGGACGCCGTTCACGCGCTGGGCATGGCCGCGTTCCAGGGCGTCCGCCACGCGCAGGATGGCAGCCATCTTGGCTACGCGCATGCGGTCCGTCAGCTCCAGCTCCCCGTACATGGGGTCGGAATTGGCGGGCACCTCATGCCGGTGGTAGCGGGCCAGCAGGGCGATCGTTTCCACGTCGTCCCGGGAAAGGCCGAAGATTTCACTGTTCAGGATGATGTACTGGGAATGGAGCTGGTGGTCCTGCTGGCTGATGAAAGACCCCACCTCATGCAGGATGGAGGCCACCTCCAGCAGCAGCCGGTCGTGCTCGGAAAGGCGGTGCAGGTCCTGGAGCTGGTCAAACATTTCCATGCACAGGCGCGCCACATGCTCGCGGTGCCCCTTGTCCGCCTTGTACCTGTCCGCCAGAATCCCGGCGAAGTGGAGCACCTCCGCCTCCAGGTCCCCCGGATGCTGTTCCGCCCGGATCAGGCTGCTTGAGAATTCCTCGTCATAGCCGCTTCCGGGGATGATCACGTCATTCAGGTTCAGGCTGCGGGCAATCATCTCCGTCATCAGCACGGCGGGCAGAAGGGAATCCACCCCGGCAAAGTCCGCCCCGTAAACGTTCATGCGCTGCTCCAGGGTGGTGCGGGACATCCGTTCCGCTTCCGCCACCAGGGCGGAACACGCCACCTTGCCTTCCGGCGTGGGGTCCAGGCGGTCACGGAGCTGTTGCATCTCCTGGCCGATGACGATGAGCCCAGCGAGGCCCTTGACGCCGCCGTAATCCAGGCAAATCTGGTCCACCTGCCCGCGCATGTGCTCCCGCAGCAGGGAAAGTTCCGCCACATCGTCCCCGTATTCTATTTCTCCGACGGCCTCGCCCGTGCGGTGCGTCCCCAGCCGGTAGCAGGAATAGCGCACGATGCGCCCCTTCTGGAACAGGAGCACGCGGGTATTGCCCGGCCCCGTATGGACCACGAGCACCTTTTTCTTGCTGAATCCCGGGTATTGCGCCAGCGTTTCCTGCACCTTCACGTAAATGAGGCGCGTCATTTTGCCGTCGTCAATCCGGCGTCCCCGCAGGCCGTGGGCCACGTGCATGCGGTTGACGAACACGTCCACATTGTCCGCCTCGGAAATGATGTTGGAGATCATGAGCCGGACGGAAAGCCTGCTGCCGGTTCCGTATTCCTTGAGAATTTCCAGATAGTCTCCGATGATTTGCACGCAGCGGTCCATGGTATGCCGGGAAATGCGGTGGAAACGGAAGATGTCCCGCGCCATGGGCACGGGCTGCTGGAGAAAGTCCAGCAGGCGAATCCTGTCCTGAACCACCTCAGCCACCATCAGGCTCATGGAGCCCGGCCCCAGGTAGATCACCGCCTGCGTTGATAATTCCGAATCCTGAACCTGCTCGCCTTGAATCATTGCCATACCATGTATTGTTTCCCAGCCGTGGAGCAAGAATGGCGGCGTGACAAAAGCGCCATCCCCGCCCGTTCCAGCAAGGGGCAGAATAAGGAATTTGCCTTTTGACGGCAAGAGATAAGCGCGGCTCCTTTTCCGGTCCGGAGGAACGGCCCTGCAGGGCGGCTATTTCCCGTAGGCTCCCAGCAGGGGAACCAGGCGCGGGGCAAACCTTTTCATGCAGAAGAAGAGCCCCGCCAGCACGGCGAAGATGACCGGAACCAGGCAGAGCCACAGGACGTCCCAGGCCTCCCCCTTCCACGTAATCCAGCCGCTTTCACGCAGCAGGATGATGACGATGTAGTGCGTGCCGAAGATGAAGAAGCACGCCGGGGCCAGCCCCGCCACCCATCTGGCCGCGCGCGGAAACCACTCCGTGAACAGGATGGCCAGGGACATCAGCCCCAGCATTCCCAGCGCAATAAGCATGGAGTTGTGCTGGTCCCGGTGGCCCACCAGCCACCAGGTAAGCGCGAGCGTGGCAAGCAGGAACGGCACCGCATACCGGCGCACGGATTCCGTCAGGAACGGAAGGGAGTAACGGGATACGTACATCCCCACCAGGAAAAAGCCCAGGCTGTTGGCGATAGGATAGTCATGATCCGCCAGGTCCAGCGCAAAGTAGTTCAGGGAGAGCATGATGATTCCCACCCAGAGCATGTAGTTCCCCATGCGGTGCAGGAAGGGCGCTACAGCGGTATAAATGATGATGTCGCGCAGAAACCACATGGGGGCGTCCACCGGGTGCCCGGCAATGCCCAGGCAGCGGCCGAACGCCGCGAGGGCGGACCAGAAGCCGCTGCCCGCCTCCCCCTTCAGCCATGCATACATGGGCTGGTAGGAGGCGTAGTATTCATGAAGGGGGGACCAGCCGATCAGAACGGCCGCCGCCAGCCCCCACACCAGGTACGGGCGGAGAAGAAACCAGCTCCGCTTCCACAGGAAAAAGCTCCCCCCGTCCAGCGGACCAAACGAACCGCGCCCCACAAAGTAACCCGCCGCCAGCAGGAAAAAGGGAGTGCGCGCCGCCAGGAATTCCGCCCATATCCACCGGTAAAGCTCCGCCGAATAGAAGGCCATGTGGTTTGCAATAATCAGGATGCAGGCAATCACACGGGCCACATCCACCCACACCATCCGGTGCGTGGCCGTCCTCTCCAGAATTACGGGAGCGGGAATCTGGGCGTCCGGCGGCGTCATTCCCTTGCGGGGCTGGAGTTACAAAGGGGCGATGCCGAGCTGCTCCGGCAACGCGATGCGGGGACGCTCCGTCACAATCAGGGGAGCCCCGTCCGTCACGATGACCGTGTGCTCAAAATGGGCGGATGGCTTGCCGTCCGCCGTGACGACCGTCCAGCCGTCATCCAGAATCTTGACGGAAGGCCTGCCGGCGTTCACCATCGGTTCGATAGCCAGCGCCATGCCCTTTTTCAGGCGCGGAAGCTTGTAATGGGGGCGGTAGTTGGGAACCTGGGGCTCTTCATGCAGATGGCGGCCTATGCCATGGCCTACAAAGTCCCTGACCACGGTGTACCCGCGGGGACGCACAAAGCCCTCCACAGCCGCGCAGACGTCCGCCAGCAGCGCGCCGGGCCTCACCAGTTCAATGGCACGGAACAGGGATTCCTCCGTCACGGCCAGCAGGCGCAGCTTTTCCGGGTCCACCATGCCCACGGGCACGGTCATGGCGTTGTCTCCATGCCAGCCGTCCACAATGGCGCCCACGTCCAGGCTCACGATGTCCCCGTTCTGGATGCGGCGCGGACCGCCGCTGCCGTGCACCACTTCCTCATTGATGGAAATGCAGAGCTGGCCGGGGAACCCGCGGTACTGGTAGAAGGAGTTGCCTACCTTGTGCTTCTTGAAGATTTCACGCGCGATGTCGTCTATTTCCCGCGTGGTGCGGCCCGCCTGGACCTCGGCTCCGATCTCCATCAAGATTTCCGCCGTTACAGCTCCGGCCTTTTGCATCTTGGCAACCTCGCCGGGAGACTTGATGTGGATTCGTTCTGCCATGGAATTCGTCTTTCTATTGCCGGTATTCTTCCAGCTTGCGGGCCAGGTCGCAGGAAACCTCGGCAGGTTCCCGTTCCTCGGTTACCGTCATTTTAACCACCAGGCCGCGGGCTTCGTAGTACCTGGCTACGGGCAGCGTCATGGCTTCAAAGTCTTTCCAGCGGCGGGCGAAGGCCTCCATGTTGTCATCCTTGCGGGAGACCATTTTGCCTCCGCATTTGGAGCATTCCTCTTCCGATGTCTGCACCACATGGCCGCACGTGGAGCATTCCCGGCGGTGCATGATGCGCTGTTCAATGAGTTCCCGGGCTACGTCCATCCAGACGACCACGTCCACGGAGGTTCCGCGCTGGGTCAGGAAATGGTCCAGGGCTTCCGCCTGCGCAACCGTGCGGGGATAGCCGTCCAGCAGCCATGCGTCATTGTCCATTTCCGAAAGCCAGCCGCGCACCATGTCGTTGACGATCTCGTCCGGAACCAGCATGGCCTTGTCCATATAGCCCAGGGCTTTCCGTCCCAGCTCCGTGCAGGATTCCACTTCCCGCCGCAGCAGGGAGCCGGTGCTCAGGGAGTTCAGGTTGAAAGTATCAGCCAGAAACCGGCCCTGGGTTCCTTTGCCGGATGCGGGAGGCCCAACCAGGATGAAATGCTTGAGATCCTTCATGTCTTTACTTTCGGAAGAGGGAATGGCGTTCCTTACTGCATGGCATTGTAGGCGATGGCACCAGCCAGCACCAGCAGGGCGATGACGACCCACATGACGGTGACCGTGCGGCTGCCTGCGGCGGCTCCGGTACCCTGGATGTGACCGTATTTGCCCTTGAGCTTGCCTTTTTTCAGGAAGCCGTCGTAGTTGCGGGAGAGAAGAGTGGTTTCCACCTGGCGCATCATGTCAAGCAGCACGCCGACCAGAATCAGAAGGCTGGTGCCCCCGAAGAATTGGGTGACCAGGTAGGGGATGCTGCCCCCGATGTTCAGCAGGGAAGGCAGGAAGTAGATGAGGGTCAGGAATGCGGAACCGGCAAAGGTCAGCCTCTGCATGGTCTGGTCCAGGAAAAGGGCGGTGGGAGGTCCGGGGCGGATGCCGGGGATGTAGCCGCCATTGCGCTTCAGGTCTTCCGCGATCTGGGAGGGCTGGAACATGGTAGCCACCCAGAAGTAGGAGAAGAAGAAGATCATGAGGCCGGAAATGATGTAGTAGCCGGAGGAAGCGGGGTTCATCCAGTCATTCATCTTGGTGGCGATCCACTGCAGCGTGGTATTGTAGTGGGCGATCTGGGAGAAGAGCACCTGCGGAAGGGACAGGATGGCCGTGGCGAAGATGACGGGCATCACGCCGGAGTAGTTGAGCTTGAGCGGCAGGTACTGAGTGGCGCCGTTGAACATTTTATTGCCCATGACCCGTTTGGCGTATTGCACGGGTATGCGCCGCTGGGCCTGCGTTACCGTGACGACGAGCGCCACCACGATAATCAGGAAGGCGATCAGGGCCACGAGCAGCATGGCGCCCATCGGGACGACCGCGCCGTCCTTGTACACCAGCGTTTTCCAGGCCAGGGTCACCGCGCCCGGAAGGGCATGGATAATGTTGACGGAAATAATGAGGGAGACGCCGTTGCCGACGCCGCGCTCCGTAATCTGGTCGCCTATCCACATCAGGAACATGGTGCCCGCCACCATGATGAGCACCGTCATCAGGGCAAACTGCATGCCTGGGTCAATGACGAGCTGGCAGTCCGGAGGGATGTTGAGGCCCACGGCTTTCAAACGGTCCGGATGTTCCAATGTACCGACCAGGAACCAGCCCTGCACAATGGCGATGACGATGGCAATGGCGCGCGTCCATTTGGTCATCTTCTGGCGGCCTCCCTCTTCCCGCACCATCTTGGCCCACTGGGGAACCACCGCGGAAAGGAGCTGGGTCATGATGGAAGCGGAGATGTAGGGCATGATGCCCAGCGCAAAAATGCCGCACTGCTGCAGGCCGCCGCCGGAAAAGATGGTCAGCACGGTAGCCAGGCCCGCACCGGGACCGCTGGCATTCGCGGAGGCTTCAATCACTTTCTGCAGCTCCATGACGTCAATGCCCGGCAGGGGTATCTGTACCCCCAGGCGGACGACGACGATCATCGCCAGTGTGAACAAAATCCGGTGCCTGAGCTCCGGTACTTTCATGGAGTTTGCAAATGCGGATATCATGGTCCTGTAATATAGAAGTTGTCGCGCAGCTTGGCTTGCATGTCACGGCGGCTTGTACCCGGGGCATCCATGGGGACCGCAACAGTAAACACAATGATGCGAACCGGGTCAAGCTGCATGACCCGGTTCGCCAAATGTGATTAGGCTTCGCTGAGCACGGTGACGGTGCCACCGGCCTGAGTCACCTTTTCGCGGGCGCTGGCGCTCACGAAGTCCACGACTACGTTCAGGCTTTTGGTCAGGGTGCCGTTGCCGAGAAGTTTCACGGCGTCACAGGGACCTTGAACGAGCTTGGCTGCACGCAGGGTGTTTTCATCAACCGTAGCGCCGGCTTCAAACACGCGTTCGAGCTGGGAGAGGTTGACGATGAGGATTTTGTCCTGGAAGCGGGTGTTGTTGAACCCCTTCTTGGGCAGACGGCGGTGAAGGGGCATCTGGCCGCCTTCAAATCCCGGGCGGATGGAGCCGCCGGAACGGGCCTTCTGGCCCTTGTTGCCTTTGCCGCAGGTCTTGCCGAGACCGGAGCTTTCCCCGTTGCCGAGGCGCTTCCTGCGGTGCTTGGCTCCCGGATTGGGCTTAATCGTATGAAGCTGTAACATGTTATTTACAATGGTTGGATTTCGTGGAGGCGGCGGCACGGGGCGGCCGCCTCCTGGTCAGATTAGATGGCCTTTTCCTTCTTCTTGCCGCGGTCGGCAAGGACCTGGTCGCTCGTGCGCAGGGAAGCGAGAGCCTGCAGGGTAGCCTTCACCACGTTGGCATGGTTGGAGGAACCGAGGGATTTGGCAACGATGTCACGCACGCCGGCTGCTTCCAGCACGGCACGGATGGTATTGCCGGCAATGAGGCCGGTACCGGGGGAGGCGGGCTTCAGGAGCACCTTGCCGCCGCCGAATTCGGAGTAGACTTCATGCGGAATCGTGCCGTTGGCGATGGAGACCGGGCGAAGCTGGCGCTTGGCGGCTTCCGTAGCCTTGCGGATGGCGTCTGCCACTTCATTGGCCTTGCCGAAGCCGAAGCCTACGCGGCCTTCCATGTCGCCGCTCACGACGAGGGCGGAGAAGGAGAAGCGGCGGCCGCCCTTGACGACCTTGGCGCAACGGTTGATGAACACAACCTTTTCAGCGAGCTGGGGGCCTTCTTCCACGGGAGCTTCAGCCTGGGGGCCACGGCGTCCGTCACGGCGGGGACCACGGGGTCCGCGGCCATTCTGGCCGTCACGGCGGGGTCCGCGGGGACCGCGGAAGTCGCGGCCGCCCTGTGCGGGTTGCTGCGCTTGAGCGGGAGCGGCGGCTTCCGTAGCAGGAGCAGTGTTTTCCGTTTCGTTATTCATTTAGGGAATCTTTCAATTAGAATTTCAAACCAGTTTCGCGGGCGGCATCGGCCAGAGCCTTCACCTTGCCGCAGAACTTGAAGCCACCGCGGTCGAAGACGACTTCAGTGACATTGGCGGCCTTCGCACGTTCACCAATCAGGTTGCCTACCTTGGTGGCAGAGGCGCGGTTGGCGAGCTTGGAAGGATCGGCGATGGAGGCATCGGCCGTGGAAGCGGAGCAGATGGTCTTGCCCACCGTGTCGTCGATGATCTGGGCATAGACGTGACGGTTGGAGAAATAGACAGCCAGGCGGGGGCGGGAAGCCGTTCCGGAGAGCTTTCTGCGGATGCGGCGGCGAACCTTGGAGCGGATGGCTTTGCGATTGATAGTACTCATCGTGTATAAATATGTTGTAATAGTTATTACCTGAATTACTTACCGACGCTCTTGCCTTCCTTGCGGCGGATAACTTCACCGGCGAAGCGCACGCCCTTGCCCTTGTAGGGTTCCGGGGGATAGTACGCACGGACTTCAGCGGCAAACTGGCCTACGACCTGTTTGTCGATGCCTTCGACCGTCACTTTCGTGTTTTCGGTCACGGTCACCTTGAGGCCTTCGGGAATCACCTGGTTGATCGGATGGGACTTGCCCAGGTTCAGGTCCAGGATGTTGCCCTTCACGGCGGCGCGGAAACCGACGCCGACGATTTCAAGGTTTTTGACGAAGCCTTCGGAAACGCCGATGACCATGTTGTTCAACAGGGAACGGTTCGTGCCGTGCAGGGCGCGAAGCTGGCGGCTTTCGCCAGCGCGGTCAACGGAAAGCTGATTGCCTTCAACGGAGGCGGTGATGCCTTCCGGAAGCGTCCAGGAAAGCTTGCCTTTGGGGCCTTCCACCTGAACGGAAGAGCCGTTAACCTTTACCGTTACCTTGTCCGGCAATGTGATGGATTTTTTACCAACTCGGGACATATGTTTAGGAAATGTTAATGGTTACCATACAAGGGCGAGAAGTTCGCCGCCGATGCTCTGCTTGCGCGCCTGCGCACCGGTCATCACACCACGGGAGGTGGAGACGATGGCAATGCCAAGCCCACTGAGAACGCGGGGAATGTCCTCGGAAGAAACGTACTGGCGGCGCCCCGGCTTGGAGCTGCGCTTCACGTCGGTGACGACCGGCTTGCCCTGGGGGGTAAATTTGGTCTTCACCTTGATTTGCTTCTTGGTTCCTTCACCGGTCACTTCATAGTTCCAGATGTAGCCTTCTTCCTGCAGAATCCGGGCGATTTCCACCTTGATGTTGGAGCAGGGAGCGGTAAATTCCTCATTGCCGGCCAGGCTGGCGTTTTTCAGGCGGGTGAGGAAGTCGGAAATGGGGTCACTTAATACGGCCATGGTAAGAAATAGTTAGGCGTTAGCGGTTTGAGTTTCTTCGGCCTTCTTCGGTTCACGCATGGGAACGCCCAGACCGCGAAGCAGGTCGCGGCCTTCATCGTCCGTAGGAGCGGAAGTCACGAAAATGATGTCGAAGCCGATCTGACGCTTGATCTGGTCAAGTTCGATTTCGGGGAAGATGGACTGGTCGGAGATACCGATGGCATAGTTCCCGTTGCCGTCAAAGGACTTGTAGGGAAGGCCGCGGAAGTCGCGGATGTTCGGAGCCGTCACGTTGATGAAGCGGTCCAGGAATTCCCACATGCGGGCGCCGCGCAGCGTTACGCGGGCTCCCAGAGGTTCGCCTTCACGCACCTTGAAGTTGGCCACGCTCTTGCGGGCGAAGGTGACGGACGGCTTTTGTCCGGTAATTTTAGCGATTTCATTGACGGCATCTTCCACGGCCTGTTTGCGGTCCGGGTGCTTGCCCATGCAGGAGGTGACAACGATCTTCTCCAGGCGGGGAATCTGATGCACGTTCTTGTATGCATGCTTCGCTTGAAGGCCGGGAACGACCTTTTCACGGTAGTATGTTTGCAGTGTTGGTGTACTCATTGTTTTAGCGGGTCAGCTCTTTATTAATGATTTATGTGGCTTAAGCGCAGGGTCAGGCCGGAGGCCTAGCCTACTTTTTTCACGTTGGAGATGTGAATCGGGCCGTTAATCTCCTGAATGCCGCCTTCCGGGTTCTGTTCCGTCGGGCGCACAGCCTTTTTCAGGGTGCGGACGCCTTCTACGATGACAGTACCTTTGGAAGCATTCACGGCGAGAACGGTGCCGCGCTTGCCCTTGTGGTTACGTCCGGCGATGATTTCTACTTCATCACCTTTTTTCACGTGGGTCTTCATATATGACTATTTCTTACGCGTTTATGCGATTAAGATCTACCACCCCCTTGGTGGTAGGGCAGGAAGAGTATTATAGGATAGGCCTTTTCGTCAAGCCCGCATCCTAAAAAAATCGTTTTACCGCCCCTGCGCCAATGCGGAACGATCAATGGAGAAGCGCCCCGGCCTGCAAAAGACGCCGGGCCCGGTTTCCGAACCGCCGGAACGGTTTTATTCATCATCCGTAGGAATCTCCGCTCCCTGCCAGCGCAGCTTGGCCCTCAAGAGAGCGCCGAAGTTCTGTTTGCGGAGATGAACCAGGGAGAGGGTTTCCGGAGCTTTCCGGATCACGAGGCTTTCTCCCACTTCAATGGGATAGGCGGAACGGCCGTCCAGGGAATAAACCATGGAATCAAAGCGGCCGCGGCGCTCGCGGGGCCGCAGGCGTATGGTCATGGTGTCCGGAAGCACCACGGAACGGTTGGTCAGGCTGTGCGGGCAGATGGGGGTGACGCACACTACGCGGGACATGGGCCATACCAGCGGCCCTCCGGCGGAAAGGGAGTACGCCGTGGAGCCGGTGGGGGTGGAGACCAGAACGCCGTCCGCATGGTAGCGGTTCAGCAGTTCTCCGTCTATCTCGGCATCCAGGTCCACCATCTTGCCGGACTGGGCGCGGATGAGGGAGACTTCATTCAGCGCCAGCTTGCGGGGAGGGACTGCGATACCGTCCACGCCCATCCGGACCACCTCCAGCATGGAGCGCTCGTCCGTCAGGAAAGAACCCTCCTGGAGCGCGTACGCCAGCAGCGGCAGCTCCTGTACGGAACAGGTGGTCATGAATCCCAGGCGCCCCAGGTTCACGCCCGCCAGGGGCACGTGGTGCGCAGCCGCCAGAGAGGAGACGGTCAGCATGGTGCCGTCCCCGCCGAAGGTTACCAGCATGCTGCACCGGACGATGGCCTGTTCCAGGGCATCCGGCGTCTCAATGACGCAGGACCCCAGCCCGTGGCGGGAAAGCTCGCGGCGCATGATGCGCAGCGCTTCCCCCAGTCCCGGTTTTTCCGCCAACGCGACCAGGCCGATTACCTTGGAAGGATTCATGCGGGCAAGCATACTGCATTTTCCCGCGCCGCTCAACTGGTAAACCACGGCAGGGGGAAAGATTCCTTCCGGGCATCCCTATCCATTAAATTTCAATTCCTGTTTCTTTTTTGTTATACAAGATTATAAACATGTGTTAAAGATAAAAAGCGTGAATTGGTCCCTCCCCGTCCTGCTGCTTTTTCTGATGCCGGGCTGCTCCACTACGGAGAAGTGCGGCCAGAAAACGGCCCCGGCCGTACAGGCGACAGAGGCGCATGTAAAAAATGCGCCCTACCGGGTGAGGGGGAAAAGATATACTCCCATGAGCGTCGCAGACGCCCTGCAATACAGTGAAACCGGCTATGCCTCCTGGTATGGCGGGAAAGGACGCAGCATGAAGACATCCTCCGGAGAGTACATCAATCCCCAGCGTCCATGACGGCGGCCCACAAAACCCTGCCGATGCCGTGCAAGGTGAAAGTCACCTGCCTGGCAACGGGCAAATCAGCCGTCGTCAGGATCAACAACCGAGGCCCCTTTCACAGCAACCGCCTGATAGACCTGACCGCGTCCGCCGCAAGCCGCATCGGCCTGCACAGCCGCGGCGTATCCAAGGTCCGTCTGGAAGTCATTTCAGTGGGTGACGGCCCGTACGAGGTTTTCGCCCGTTAATCCCTTTTATCATTTCCCGTATCTCTACTTTCTCCATCCATGATTCCGCCCCGCATTCTCCTTGCCGGCCTGGCATGCCTGTGCCCGTTCACCCTGGCTCAGAAGCTCAAATCGGATCCCCACAAAACGCTGATCATCATTTCCACCAGCGATATGCACGGCAATCTGGAAAAATTCCCCAAACTGGCCACGCTGGTAAAACAGTACCGCGCCAAGTACCCGCACGTGCTGCTGGTGGATTCCGGAGATTATTTCATGGGCAACCCCTATGTGGACGACTGGGAAAAACGGGGCGAACCCCTGACTGTCCTGATGAACAAGCTTAAGTACGACATCGTGACCATCGGGAACCATGACCTGGATTACGGGCAGGAAGCCCTGCGGGACCACATTAAGGGGATGCCCGGCACCAAGTTTGTCGTTACCAACGTCAATCCCTCCCCCACGCTGGAAAATTGTTTTTCCCCGTATGCCAGCATCCCCATCAAGGGCACGCCGATTTCCATAGGGTTCATCGGCCTGGTGGACCTGCAGACCACGGACGTCCGCAGGATGAGCGGCATTTCATGGAAACTGCCGGATGAAGAGGATTACAAGGGCATCACGGACAGGTTCCGCCTGCACCATAACACCATCAATGTCATCCTCAGCCACCTGGGATACGACCACGATCTGAAAATGATGAAGTATTCTCCGAATATCGACGTCATTCTGGGTGGCCATACTCATGTGATGCTTCCGCACGGCCATCTCAGAACCGGAACGCTGCTCAGCCACACAGGCCACAGACTGAGCCATGCAGGCGTTACGGAAATCACCTTCTCCACGGAAAAACCCGCCTCCATCCTTTCCAAGTCCACGAAGGCCGTTTCCCTGGACGAAAGGATTCCCAGCGACCCGGAAGTAGAGAAGATTGTCCAGCAGTTCACCGGAAACCCGTTCTTCAACCAGCAGGTGGGCGTCGCCGGGGAGGATATCACGCACGTCACCGTAGGCACCTTTTTCTGCAAAGCCATCCAGCAGGCCTCCCATTCGGACATTGCCATTTACAACCGCGGCGGCGTACGGGCCAGAAGCCATCTCTGCAAGGGCCCCATCAAGATCAAGGATATTTATGAAATGGAGCCCTTCCGGGAAAAGGTCGTCACCTGCTCCATGAGCAAGGCGGACATTGAACAACTGATTCTGTCCAAATTCATGTCCCCGTCCGATGACGAAGGAGGCATTCTGGAAGTTTACTGCTCCGGTTTCTCCTACCAGATTATGGACGGCGTTACGCCAAGCATCACCAGCACCTTGAAAAACGGCGTCATTTACACTGTCGCGATGGGCGACTACCTGTGCAACAATTTCAAATTCCCTCAAAAGGGAAACGGCAAACCGACGGGAATAAGCGTCCGTTCAGCCCTGATCGAATATCTGAAACAAATCAAGGAGCTTTTCAATCCGCCGCCGCCCAAACTGCCCATCATCAAAGATACGACGTTCGCCCTGTAAGCGGCACGGGAACCGCATGCCGCAGGGCGGCGGGATGGATTGAACAAGCTGGGCGGCCATGCTACATTCCTTCCAGCCATGCAGCCGGAATCCCATCACGCAGCGCCGGAAGAGGAACGGAACTTCAGCGGTTTCCGCATCCTTCCATCCGGAGCGCCGGTGACGGACACGCCCCCCTTCGACCGCCTGTTTGAAGAGGGGGCCGGAAACGGATTATATGCCCTCGCGGTCTCCAACTGGGAAACCGCGCCTGACCCGGGCGCCTTTTTTATCAAGAACATGGCGCGCCAGGCGCTCACCCGCATGGCGCACGCCGCCGCGGAAAGGCCGGATGAGGTGGACACCGTCCTGGACCACCTGCTGGCCTCCACGGCGGAAAGAGCGGCCCTGGCGGAACAGTTCCCTCCCGTGCCGGGGGCGGAATACGTCACTCCGGGCGTCATCGCCGGATGGCTTGAGGATTTCCGGAGGCTGGTGAAAAAGGAAGTCGGCGCCCGCGGCATCACTCCCGCCGCGTGGCTGAACGGGCTGGGCGCCCCCTGGAACCAGATTGGGAAGGTATTCTTCCACCTTGCGGAAAACCGGGATGACGCCACGGGCTCCCGGCCCTTTGCCTTCATGGCTACCTTTGCGCATCAAAGCGCGGCGGACAACCAGGTGCGCCACCTTCCCCTTTCCACCGCCCTGAAACTCCATGAAGGGAACTACACTGCCCTGCTGGCCGTGCTCCAGCCCTTGAAGGAAGCGGCACGGGAAAGCTCCCTGCTGCAGCGCCTGCTGGACAATGGAAAGATTTACGCCCCGCTGGCCTGGAGCGCTGCGGAAGCCCGGGACTTTTTACAGGACACGCCAGCCTATGAACATGCAGGCATCATCGTGCGCATGGTGAACCTGTGGAGAAAATCCCCTCCCAAATTACAGGTAAAAGTCACGGCGGACGCTCCCGGCAGTGAAAAAACGGCTCATTCCTCCGGGCTTTCCGTCCACAGCCTGCTGCGGTTTTCCGTAGCCGCCACGCTGGGAGGCAGGGACCTGGCCCCGGAGGAACTGGAGGAACTGCTCAGCAACGGAGACGGCCTGATACGCTTCAAGGGGGAATGGGTGCGCGTGGACGCTCAAAAAGTCCGGGACCTGATGGACCGGTGGACCAAGGCGGCGCGCATGATGAGTTCCCTGGGCATTCCCCTGGTTCAGGGGCTGAGGCTGCTGGTCAACGGCCCTTCCGACCAGCTTGCGCAGCTCCCGGAACCGGATGAAGACTGCGTGATGGAACCGGGCCGAGATCTCCGGCAGGCCCTGGATATCCTGGCGGGTGAGGTTCCCGTCTCCGTGCCGGAGCTTGCGCCCCGGTTGAACGCACTGATGCGCCCTTACCAGAAAGAGGGCTTTTCCTTCCTGTACCGGGTTACGGAACGGGGCTTCGGCGCCTGCCTGGCGGACGACATGGGGCTGGGGAAAACCCTTCAGGCCATCGCATGGCTGGATGCGCTGCGGAGGGAAGGCCGGCTGGAAGGCCTCCCGGCCCTGATCGTGGCCCCGGCGTCCCTCCTGTCCAACTGGAAGGAGGAAGCGGAACGCTTCGCGCCGGAGCTCGCCCTGCGCATCATGCACCCCTCCGCCCCGGATTCATGGCAGCCGGAGGAAATCCCGCGCCGGGAAGGCTGCCACGCCGTCATTACTACCTACGGCATGGCCGCGCGCACGCCTGCGCTGGCCGGGCTGCATTTCCCGGCCATCATTCTGGATGAAGCCCAGGCCATTAAAAACGCAGGTTCCGCACGTTCCCGCGCCATCCGCTCCCTGCACGGGGAGAGGCGCGCCGCCCTGTCCGGCACGCCGGTGGAAAACAACCTGAATGAATTATGGAGCCTGATGGAATTCCTGAATCCGGGCCTGCTTGGCGGCAGAAAAAGCTTTGAAGCCTTCACCCGCTCCCTGGAACGAGGCTATGCCCCGCTGCGCCGCCTGGTGCGCCCTTTCATCCTGCGCAGGATGAAGACGGATCCGGCCCTGGTCCCCGACCTGCCGGACAAGACGGAAATACCCGCCTACTGCCCCCTCACGCCGGAACAGGCCGCCCTGTACCAGACGCAGATAGATACGCTGCACGCCATGCTGGACGAACCGGACCCGGCCGCCCGCCTCATGCTGATCCTGCCCGTCCTGGCGCGCCTCAAGCAAATCTGCAACCATCCGGCGCAGTTCCAGGGCACGGACGACTACGCCCCGGAACGCTCCGGAAAGTTCCTGCGTCTTCAGGAATTGTGCGCCTCCATCGCCGCCCGGCAGGAAAAAGCCATCCTCTTCACGCAGTTCCGTTCCATCATTCCCCATCTGCACGACTTGCTTTCCGGGGTCTTCGGCCGTTCCGGGCTTACCCTGCACGGAGGCACGCCCATTCCGGAACGCCAGGGCATCGTCACCGCCTTCCAGAAGGAATCCGGGCCTCCCTTCTGCATCCTGTCCCTGAAGGCCGCCGGGACCGGACTGACTCTGACCCAGGCCTCCCACGTCATCCATGTGGACCGCTGGTGGAACCCCGCCGTGGAAAACCAGGCGACGGACCGGGCCTACCGCATCGGCCAGCACCGGAACGTGCTGGTGCACCGCCTGATCTGCCGCGGCACCATTGAGGACCGCATTGACGCCATGCTGACGGAAAAGCGCCGCATGGCGGACGACCTGTTCTCCGGCGGCCCGGAACAGTGGCTCATGAACATGAGCGCAGAAGAACTTAAGGACGTTCTTTGCAAGAGCTGAACCAATTTCATCTCCTGAAGGAGCGGTTGATGAAAATCAATTCAACGGGGAGATGAGAAAGGGAACAGAAAAATGCATTAACACGCATTTTTTCCTCTCTGACGAGGGAAAGTCAGAAAATCCGGTTTTCTTGATGAGCCCTGTTTTTGGCATCCGGCCGCCCATGCCGGAGAATTTGCCGGAAATCATAAAAACAGGGGCGTACACCATCACGGCATTCCACCTGTTTGCGGCAGCCTTGGAACAATCCCATGACGAAATCTTTCACCGTGCATTCCGCGTCCATTGTGTCTCACCCATATTAGCCATGCAAAGTTGCACCGGGGAAACTGATTCGCGAGCTTCCAGGAATGCCTTATCTAGCAGTAAAGCTTATAATTTATTTATTATGAATTAGAAAAATATTTTTACCACCCAATTCCTTTACGATGGAATAACGGCAAAACATCTACCGGGATTATCAATTTTCATTGACAATTTATCATTTCAATTTCATAGGTGATAATATGATGATGATTCCAAAAATATTGTGCTGTTTTTCGCTTGTTTTGGGCATCCTCGTTGGAGCGGCACATGCCAAACAAGCAAAATGCGGCTATGAGCTCATAAATATTTCAGAGCCGACAGCAGAGCTGGTTGAACCGGTTAAGGGAAAATCAATGAAATTCAAGGTTCATGCGACTGCCATGGCAACTTACACTCACAAGGACGGCTCCACTGTTTCAGAGATCGTGAATCTGGATCAGGGTGCCACTGTTGTCGTGGATGTCTCGGAAGACCTGCCCTGGAATGAGAGAGCAAAAGAAAAGGCGATTCTTCTTTTACACCAAAAAGCCCTTTCCAGAAGAATGGAATTATGCAGAGACAACGGATGCAGCAAATAATGGCGGTAACACAATAACCATACACATTAACAATAACATAGGGAAATGAAGATGAAAATATTATTAAAAATAACCATTTTGACCATAGGATGCAGCGCCATGCTGGCCATCAATCCATCATTTGGAGCGGACGAAGCACAAAAACAGGCCGCCGGGGCCGTCCAGTTTCCTGCCGGTTCCTATAAAAATCCCGCCGTGCTTGATCTTAAAGGGGTCAAGGATTACAGCATGCTGGAATCGGCGCGAGATGAATACCTCAGAAAACATTACGACGGTTACCGTGTTCTGGGTGAAGGATTCACCATGATTGGAGGCCGCTACATCCTTACCGTCAGCTTGACGAATGATGAGGACGAAAACAAGGTAAACAATCTTAAGCTGGTCTATTTCGACATGACTGATGCGTATAAGAAATTAGGCAAATCAAAAGACAGGCAGACGCGCGAGAAAATAAAGGAATTGAAGAATAATCACCACCCCATGAGTGAAAAGGAACTCATGGAAAAACTGGAACGGGGGACGACGGAAAAAACCGGAAAATAAGATAAATGCCGTCTGGCCCCGGTTTTCATTTTAATCCCTTTCTATTTCCATCGTGAGGGATTTTTTACTGGAATGACTCCGCGCGCTGGCTTGTTAAATATAGAGCCTGTATTTTCTGATAAGCCGTAGTTTTGTTTTTTCAGGAATGCGACTCGCAGGCATCATTTCCATGATGCCTGCGAGTCAAACCCTGTACATCTGCTTTTCCAGCGTCTTCTGCTATTTTCCTTCTCAGGAAACCACGGCCAGCGGCGCGGTGGTTTTCCAGTCTCCGCGGGTAAAGTCCGGGAACTCCACGGGCATGCCGCCCTGCGCGATGGAATGAGCCGTCAACGGCAGCAGGGAAGACCAGGCGGCTCCTTCGTAAATATTCTGGTCCATCGGCTCTCCGTTCCGGAGGCATTCCACGATGCGGGAAAGCATCACGAAGTCCATGCCGCCGTGGCCGCCCATTTTCGTAGCCAGATTCCCGATGCGTTTCCAGAGCGGATGGTCGTATTTCTCGTAAATGGCGGCCAGCTTCTCCCGGCCTTCAATCCATTCGTGATAGTTGCCGTTGCCCAGCTTTTCACCCGCCACGCGGGTCGGGAAGCCGGCCAGGGTGCCTTCGGTTCCCTGGATCAGGTTGGCGCGGGAATAGGGCCGGGGGGACGTTTCATCCAGTTGGACGACAATAGTGCGCCCCAGTTGCGTCTTGACGATGGCCGTGTTCATGTCCCCGCAGATGAAGGGGGTATTGTTCCAGCGGTGGTCCGCGGGAAGGTGTTTTTTGGCGTAGGCATTGCGCCCGAGCGCAGGGGAGGCGAACGCAGCCACCCGGCTGAAATGGTCTTCTCCGCGCGCCAGGTTCATGTACTGCGCCACGGGGCCCAGTCCATGGGTGGGGTACAGGTTGCCGTTGATCCGGGTATGGTATTCAGGCCGCCAGGCCCCTTCCCCGCGCGTGTCCCCCAACTGCGTCACCAGGCAGTGGATATATGCGGCCTCCCCGTGGAGCAGATCGCCGATGACCCCCTGCCGGACCATGTTCAGGAACATAAGCTCGTCCCGGCCGTAGTTGACGTTTTCCATCATCATGCAGTGCTTCCGGGTGGCCTCGCTGGTGTCCACCAGATTCCAGAGTTCTTCCAGGGAGACGGCCAGCGGAACTTCCACAAAGGCGTGCGCGCCGTGCTTCATGCTGTCGCAGGCGATTCCGGCATGGGTACTCCAGTCCGTGCTGATGATGACAGCGTCCGGTTTCAGCTCCTTCAGCATGGTCAGGTATTCCGTGTCCCCGCCGGAATAACTCAGCGGGCTTTTCCCCATCTTGGAAAGCACGCGGTCCACGCCGCGCTTGGCCAGGTCTTCCTTCAAATCACATACGCCCACGATTTCCACCCCGTCCATCACGCACATTTGAGCCAGATGGGAAAAGCCGCGGCCGCCCACGCCGATGAAGGCAAGCCTGATGCGGGCCAGCCCGGGAGCCTTGAAGCCCCCCATGTACATGGAGCCGGAAGGCCGCGGAGACGCCTGGGCGCCGGATTTCCAGAGGCTGTCCCCGGCAGGGATTTCCAGGGCCTGCCCGGGGAGAACGTTTCCGGCGGCAGCCGCTCCGGCCGCGAGCCCCAGGGATTTGAGAAATTGTCTGCGTGATGAAAAAATAGACATGATTTGAAAGTATGGCTTCAAGGAAGATTACGCCTCCCGTGCCGCGGATTTATCATCATTCCCGTCCCGGAGGAAAAAAGCTCCGGATGGCTGATTTTAAGGTTTGCAAAATCCGGCGGAACTTCCACTATGAGATAAACTTCTGCCTCTAACCACCTTCAATTTATGCGTTACCTTCTTCTTATCCTGTTGCTCGCCGGCGGCTATTACGGCTGGGATTATTACCAAACCGGCCTCGTGCCCAGGCATGAAGCCATCAAAGCCATGGAGCAGGAGCCTTATCCGGAGCTGGATGCGGCCCAGGCCCGTTTTGACGAGGCGGCGGAACTTCACGAACAGCAGGCGGCACGCCTCCAGGCGGCCATCCAGAGGAAGGAAGAGGCCATCCGCAAGTATTGGGATGCCCAGATGGAGAAGATCGACCAGGCAAACGCCGGGAAAAAGTCCGTGCCCGCCGTGAAGGGAAGGCCCAATGCCCGGAGCGCGGAAGCCCGGATAGCCAATCTCCTGGAACAATATGACCGCCGCGTCGCGGACGTGGAGGAGCTCAAAGGCAAGCGGGACACCACCAGGCAGCAGTTGGACAACGCCCGGAACCGGCTCCAGGAACAAATACGCCAGGTGGAAACCCGGCTGGACATCAACCGCATCCAGCGCGCGGAGGCGTCCAATACGAAGAGCAAGGATTTCAAGGTGACGGAGAGTCGGGCGGACCTGCTCAAGCTCCAGGCCAGCCTGCCGCAGGAGCTGGACCGCATCACCCGCAAGGGGGAAGCCATGCTGAGTGACCAGACGGCGGCCTACGAGAAGGCCAAAAGGGAGCTGGCCCTGTTCCAGAACAAGGTGGACAGACAGATCGCCAGTCTCCGGGATGCCATGAACTCCCCCCTGGCGGAAGAGTATGATGAGACGGAAATCCTTTCGGAAGACCCCGAGTTCCGCACCATGATCGCCCCTTACGACCAGGCCGTCAGCCATGAGGAAACGCTTGTCATGCGGACGGAGGCGGACGTGGAGGAGCAGGCCAAGGTCCTGCACGGGCTGCAGCGCATCAGGGACGGGAAAATTGAAGGGGAGCGCAGCCAGCTCAGGCAGGAGGAAGAGATTTTCTTCACGGCCGCCGCCGTCATCGGCGTGGTTCTGCTAATCTCCATTTTGCTCTCCTTTACCAGAAGGAGATGATGCCTTTGAAGGTTGACACTGCACCGCAAACCTAGTTTACTGTCTGGGCCGCCGGGAACCCCGTGGAGGCACGACTGGCAAACCCCGCCAGGACCGAGAGGTAGCAACGGTAGCTTGTTCGTGTTTGCCGCGTCCGTTCCCGGCGGTATTTTATTGACGCCCCCTTCCATACCGGGATTGAACGGGAGCCTTCCCGTGGTAGAATACCGCCCATGAACGTGTCCGCCGCCCTTGACTGGCTTTTTTCCACCCAATTCTTCGGGATCAAGCTGGGGCTTGACAATACCGGGAAGCTGCTGGCGGCAGCCGATGCGGACCGGACGGATGCCACAGTGGTCCACGTGGCTGGCACCAACGGGAAAGGCTCCACCTGCGCCATGATTGAGGCCCTGGCCAGGGCACAGGGGTATGTGACCGGCCTGTTCACCTCCCCCCATCTGGTGGAGTTTTCCGAACGCATCCGCGTGAACGGGAATATGATTCCCCCGGAGGCGCTGGCGGAAGAAATTTTCTTCCTGAAACAACTGGCGGAAGGCTGGGAACAGCCGCCCACCTTTTTTGAGCTGGCGCTTGCCGTCGCCCTGCGCCACTTCCGCAAAAGCGGCGTGAACTTCATCATTCTGGAAACGGGCCTGGGCGGCAGGCTGGACGCCACCAACGCCGTGCCCAAGGACATCGCCGTGCTGGCCCCCATCGGCCTGGACCACCAGCAGTACCTGGGAGACACCCTGGAAGAGATCGCCGCGGAAAAGGCGGCCATCATCTCCCCCGGCAAACCGGCCGTGACCGCCGTGCAGAGCCCGGAAGCCATGGCCGTCATTGAACAGACGGCACGGAACCGCCGTTCCCCCCTTACGGTCGCCCGGGCGGACGGGGAAACGCCCCGGCCATCCCTGCCCGGAGCCCATCAGCGGGAAAATGCCGCCCTGGCGCTGGAAACCATGAGGCAGCTCCACGCCCTCCCCTCCCCTTCCGCAGCCGCCGCTGCCCTGGCAAAGGTGCAGTGGCCCGGAAGGTTTGAACGCCTTGAAACGCCACCGCTGGTGCTGGACGGCGCCCATAACGAACATGCGGCGCGCGTGCTCGCGGCCACATGGAAGGAGGAATTCCCCGGGCGGAAGGCGGCTCTGGTTTTTGCCGCATCCGCAGACAAGCACATCCGGGAGATGATCCCCGTTTTGCGGGAAATCACCGGAGAATGGCACCTGGTTCCCTGCACTTCCCCCCGCATCATGCCGGCGGAAGAATTGGCCGTCCTGCTGGCCGGACTGGAAACCGGCCCCGTCTTTATCCATTCCACCCTTCCGGACGGGCTGCATGCGGCCCTGGCCTCCCCGCTTCCGGCCCTGGCGGCAGGCTCCCTGTTCCTTCTGGGGGATTTGAAAGCGCTGCTCCGCCATGCGGAAAAACGCTGCACCGCCCAGTAACCCCTCCATCCTTTTTGTTTTTCCCCGTGATTTCCGACGACATGACCCTTTCCTCCCTCCGGCCCGGAGACCTGCGCCCCGAATTGCTGGCTCCCGCCGGGGACATGGACTGCGCCCGCGCCGCCGTAGCCAATGGCGCAGACGCCATTTATTTTGGCCTGGACCGTTTCAACGCCCGCTTGCGCGCGAATAATTTTACGCTGGATTCCCTGCCGGAACTGATGCGCTTCCTCCACGCGCACGGCGTGAGGGGATACGTGACGATGAACACGCTCCTTTTCACCTCCGAGCTGGCGGACGCCCTCACCTACCTGGGCCATTTGAATGCCGCCGGCGTGGACGGCGTGATCGTGCAGGATATCGGGCTTGCCCGCTGCCTGACAGAGTGGGGAAGGCAGGATCCCGCCATGAAGCTGGAGCTGCACGCCTCCACCCAGATGACGCTTTCCTCCCCGGACGGCCTGGAATTCGCCGCCGGTTTCCTGGACTTGAAGCAGGCCGTGCTGGCGCGGGAATTGAGCCTGGAGGAAATCGGGCAATGCATACGCCATACGGATATTCCCCTGGAGGTGTTTGTGCACGGGGCGCTCTGCGTGGCTTACTCCGGCCAGTGCCTCACGTCGGAAAGCCTGGGCCAGCGCAGCGCCAACCGCGGAGAATGCGCGCAGGCCTGCCGCCTGCCCTATACCCTGGTCGTGGACGGCAAGGCCGTTCCGCTGGGAGAAAGGCGCTATCTGCTCAGCCCGCAGGATCTGTGCGCCCTTGACCGCATTCCGGACCTGGTCCGCATGGGCGTGAAGAGCTACAAGATAGAGGGGCGGCTGAAAAGCCCGGAATACGTTGCGGCGGTAACGGCGGCCTACAGAAAGGCCCTGGACGCCGCCTGCGCCGGAATACCCGTGGATGAATTGGTGACCGCACGCGACCGTTATGCACTGCAAATGGTATTTTCACGCGGCTTTTCCACCGGCTGGCTGGACGGCACGGACCACCCGCGCCTGACCCACGGCCGCCACGGCAAGAAGCGCGGCGCCTATGCAGGCGCCATTGTGGACAGCGGCCAGGGCTGGCTGGACATCAGGCCGGAAGGGAACGTTCCGCTCGCTCCCGGCGACGGCTTCGTCATTGACGCCGGGGAGGACCGCAATGAAGAACAGGGCGGCCGCATCTGGAAAGTGCAGAGAAACCGCCTTTTCTTCCACGGAAAAGCCTCCGGCATTGACTGGAGCAAGGTCAGGCCGGGGCAGAAGCTCTGGAAAACGGATGATCCGGCCCTGAACGCCGAGCTGAAAAAAATGCGGGAGCACCTGCCGGAGGCCGTCCTTCCCCTCCATTTGGCATGCACCGGATCCGCCGGGGAGCCTCTGACGGTTTCCTGCCCGGAATACGGGTGTTCCGTGCAGTCCGCACAGCCCCTGCAAACGGCGGAAAAACGCCCGCTGACTCCTGAAGTTCTGGAACAGCAGCTCGGCAGGCTGGGAGGAACGGGGTTCCGCCTGGCTTCCTGCGAATGCTGCCTGCCGGAGGGCCTGATGCTCCCGCTCAGCATCCTCAACCAGACAAGGCGCGCCCTCGTGGAACAAATTCAAACGGCCCGTCAGGAAAAAGAAATCTCCGTTCCCTCCCGTCTTCCGGAACCTTTCGTCCTTCCCGCGCTTCCGGCGGGTGTGGCAACGCCGGACGCGCCGCCTCACCTGTCCGTGCTGTGCCGCAGGCCGGAACAGATACTTTCCGTTCTGGATGCCGGAGCGGACGCCGTCTATCTGGACTTTGAAGACCTCCGGGACTATGCGGCGGGAGTGGAAGCGGTCCGGCGGCACACGAAAAGCATCCCCGTCTTTCTGGCGACGCCCCGCATCCAGAAGCCGTCGGAAACCGGTTACTTCAAGCTCATGGAACGGGCGGAGCCGGACGGCGTCCTCATCCGCAACCTGGGCGCGGCGCAGTACTTCCGCCATTCCCCCCTGCACCGCATCGGGGATTTTTCCCTGAATGTCGCCAATCCGTACAGCGCGGCCATCCTGAAGGAACGGGGGAACCTGGATTATCTCACCATTTCCTATGACCTGAACGCCGGACAGGTGGAGGACCTGCTCCGCGCCGCGCCGCCGGAATGGTTTGAACTGACTCTGCACCAGCACATGCCCATGTTCCACATGGAGCACTGCGTGTTCTGCACCTTCCTGTCGGACGGCTCCAGCTATAAGAACTGCGGCCGCCCCTGTGAACGGTACCACGTGCAGCTGCGGGACCGCGTGGGGCAGCTCCATCCCCTGCTGGCGGACGCCGGGTGCCGGAACACCCTGTTCAACGGCCGCGCGCAGACGGGAGCCGGCTTTTTCCGGGGCTTCCGCCATCAGGGCCTTTCCCGCTTCCGCGTAGAACTGCTGGACGATTCTCCGGAAAAAGCACGCCTTCTGGTATCCCGCTACCGGGAATTGCTGGACGGCTCCTGCACTGCGGCCCGGCTCATCCGGGAACTGGACGTCGCGGAACAGCTCGGCACCACGGAAGGCACGCTCCGGCCCAGATAACGCAAGCCCGGGCCTGGCAAGGAGAAAGGCGGACAAAGAATGCACCGCCCGCGCCTTGAAGCGGCGCAAAAACCGCCTTATGATGGCATCAATGGGAATGGAAGACTCCTTTCCCGGAACTTCCGCAAGATGAATAATTCCCTTAAAGACCGCCTGGTCCGTCACATGGAAGACGGACATTACGAACCCCAGAGCAAATCAGAACTGGCCCGCGCCCTGAACGTGGATTCCCGGCAGAAGCAGGACTTCCGCGCCATTGTGGACCAGCTGGAGGAGGAAGGCAGGCTCGTGCGGCTGCAAAAGGGGAGATACGCCCTGAAACGGGAACGCCGGAACCTGGTGCACGGCATGATCCGCATTCTGCGCTCCGGCAAGATTCTTTTTCTCCCCAAAAAGGGGGATCCCGCCGCGGCGGACCTGGGGTGGGATCTGGAGGCCATTCCGGAGCTGGAGCTCAAGCCCAACCACCTGGGAACCGCCCTGGACGGGGACCGCGTGGCCGTGCGCGTGGAACGCAAGGCGGCCAAGGGCCGGAGAAACGTCCGCAGGGACCGCTTTTCTTCTCCGGATACCGGCATGAAAGCCCGCGTGGAGGAAGTGACGGAACGCGCGCGCTCCCGCTGGCTGGGCGTTTTCCGCGCCGGAAAGAACAAGCTGGGCCGCGTGCTCGGGGACGGCGTAGGCTCTCCGGAATACATTGAACTGGTGGAAAAACCCGCCATGGAGGTGCTTCCCGGCCAACTGGTTTCCGTGGAACCCGTGTCCCGCGGGGAAGAAAAGAAGGCCCCGCGCGGGAAAATCGTGGAGGTGCTCGGCTACCCGGACGATCCCCACGTGGACATGGAAGCCGTCATCAGAAAGTATGACCTGCCCGTGGAATTCCCCGCCTCCGTGCTTCAGGAGGTGGAATCTTTCCGGAAAAACCCTTCTTCCGCGGAACTGGGCCGCCGGGAGGACTGGACGGACCGCACCGTCATCACCATTGACCCGGCAAGCGCCAGGGATTTTGACGACGCCATCTCCATCACGGCCACTCCATCCGGCTGGACGCTGGCCGTCCACATCGCGGATGTCTCCCATTTTGTGAAGCCCGGCGGCGCGCTGGATGAGGAAGCCCTGCGCCGCGGCAACTCCACCTACCTGCCGGACCGCGTCCTTCCGATGCTGCCTCCCCGCCTTTCCGATGATTTGTGCAGCCTGCGGCCGGACGTCGTGCGCCTGACGAAGGTATGCGAAATGAAGTTTGATAAAAAGGGGAAGATGCTCCACGCCCGCTTCGCGGACGCCTTCATCCGCAGCAAGGCGCGCCTGACCTACCAGGAGGCCTTCACCATGCTGAAAGGGCATGACAAGGGGGAAGTTCCCTCCATGGTCCGTGAAGCCTGGAAGCTGGCCTCCATCCTGCGCCGCAACCGCTACGCCAAGGGAGCCCTGGACCTGGACTTCCCGGAAGTGCGCGCCGTCATGGACAAGGACGGACGCGTGACGGAAATCATCACGGAAGAGTACGATGAGAGCCACCAGCTCATTGAGGAGTGCATGCTGGCCGCCAACGAGGCCGTGGCCCTGACGCTGAAAAACAGGAACCGCCCCACCATCTACCGTGTCCATGAAGAACCGGATTCCGCCAAGCTCTTTGAATTCGGCCAGTTGTGCAAACTGTACGGGCACCCCGTCCACGACATCGGCCAGCGCCAGTACCTTAATGAGCTGATGAAGTCCATCAAGGGTTCCCCGGACGAGCAATTGCTCAAGCTGGCGCTCCTGAAAAGCCTGATGCGGGCCAGGTACGACACGGAGCCCCTGGGCCATTACGGCCTGGCCACCGCCAATTACTGCCACTTCACCAGCCCCATCCGCCGTTACGCGGACCTGGTGGTTCACCGCTCCCTGAATCCCCTGCTGGCCAATCCCCCCAAGGGGGCCAAAGGCGCCGGCAGCGTAGGCAGGCTGGAGGAGGACGCGGAACACATTTCAGAGACGGAGCGCACTTCCGCCAGTGCGGAAAAGGACGCCAACCGGATGAAGCTTTTCGAATGGCTGGAAGGCCAGTGCTATGCGGACCATCCGGAAGTGCACGAGGCCCTGATTACGGAAACGCGCCACTTCGGCGTGCTGCTGGAAATCCCGCGCCTCCAGATCAAGGGGCTGATCAAGCCGGACAAGCTTCCCGGCGGCCGCTGGGTGTACGAGGCATTCGCCAACCGCTGGAAGAGCGACCACGGCTCCGTGCTGTGCGCAGGGCTGCGCATTCCCGTTATTCCCGTGAAAGTGGACCGGGAACAGCAGTGGGCGGATTTTACCATCGCCTCACGGGAGGAACGGCGGCAGCCGGAAAAGACAGCCTCCCCAGGCAGAAAGGAGAAGCGCACGCCCGGCCGCAGGCGGCGGAACCGCTGACGGCACACGCCCGCAGGCGGGAACGGCCACATGCGGGCGTTAAATCCGGTTCTCCTTGCAGCAGAATCAAATCTGTATTTTTTCACCAAAATTTTCTTGAAGCAAATTGTACTTTTCATGTATAAAATGGTTGCTGTTTACTTGTGAACCCGACCCCACGCCTATGAACTCAGGACGTTGAACCCGTAAGTAAGCACCATATGAATGCTGAATGCCAAGGTCCGCTCCCGGGTCTGGAGCGGACCTTTTTCCCGGAAGCCTGTCATGGCGGAAACGGGAAGGGGAAATGAGTGTGTCCAACCTGCATGACAGCAATTCAGCATATCCCCGAACGGGCGCCTTTCAATTACGCTGACCTGATTGAATACCGCGAAGGGCAAATCACCAGCCTGGCCCTTGTGCGTTCCAAAGGCGTCAACATGACCATCCTGGCTTTTGACGACGAGCAGCTCCTCCCCACCCACCAGACGCCCGGCCCCGCCCTGGTGCAGATTCTGGACGGGACGGCGTATTTTACCGTGGGCAATGAAGAGGTCAACCTTCCGCAGGGCAAGACTCTCCTGATTCCCGCCGGAGTGCCTCATTCCGTCATTGCGCAGGAACGGTTCAAGATGCTGGTCACCTCCATCCTGCCGCTGGACTGAGCGGAACGCTTTTTCCACGTGCGCACGGGAGGAAAACTCCCGGCTTCTTGTTACAGTTCCCTGACGGTAATTGACGAACGCTGCTCCAGGTTCAGCTCCGGATGGCGCACGGTAATGACGTGCGCTCCCGGTTCCAGCAGCACGGAGGCCTCTTCTCCATACTGCACGACGGTCAGGGTGGGGGATGACCACACCGCCCCCGCCGGCAGGTTGGAGCGCAGTTTGAGCCTGCGTCCCCCGCCGGGCAGTTCCGGATCCAGCGCCAGGCGCGAGCCGTCTGCCGGAACCAGGATGCGGGGAGCCTCCCCGGACCACGCCCGCGGAAGCAGGCAGAAGGTATTCCCCACCGTGCAGGAAGGACTGGTAAACCACTCCGTATAACGGCTGTCCAGATATGCCCGTCCCGCGGCATCGTAATCCGCCGGGGAGGCCGGCTGCGGCATCGTTTCCGGGGAAGCCCATTCCTCCCGGACATGGGCTTGCGGCAGATCCAGCCCCTCCGCCCTCTTTCCGGTGCGGGAATCAATGCGAATGCGCACCATGCCGGGAGGGGGACCGGGGAAGGAAGGGGCAAGATTGCGGTGAGCCAGCCTCATGACCCCGGCAAAAATGGGGGCCGCTCCATCCATGCCCCCCACCTGCTTCATGGGGGAGGCGTCAAAATTGCCCACCCAGACGCCAACCGTGATTTCACGGGTGAAGCCCACGCACCAGTTGTCGCGGAAATCGGAGGAAGTGCCCGTCTTGCACGCATACCGGAAGGGAAGGTTCATCAGCTCCCGGTCATGGAACGCCGCCATCCGGGCTTCCCGGTCCGCCAGAATGTCCGCCGCCATGAAGCAGGCTTCCGCAGGCAGTACGGGCCGTTCCGGAACGGAAGCGCCCTGCTCCAGCTTCAGGGGGAGGAAGGAGCCTCCGCGCGCCAGGCACGCATAAGCCCCGGTCAAATCCCGCAAGGTCACCTCCGCATTGCCGATGGCGAGACCCAGGCCGTAATGCGCGGCGTCTCCCTGGATGCCCCGGATACCCAGGTTTTCCAGCAGTTTCAGTAGCCGTGACGGGCCGCCGAAGGTATCCAGAACCCTCATGGCCGGGATATTCTGGGAACAGGCCAGGGCCTGCCTGACGGAAACGGGACCCATGTAGGCCCTGTTGTAATTCTGCGGCGCTTCCAGCCCGTGCGCGCTCCGGTACGTGGTGGGAACGTCCGGAAGAACGGTTCCCGGATAGGCCCCCAGGACAAATGCCTGGGCGTACACGAAAGGCTTCAGGGCGGAACCGGGGGAGCGCGGCAGGGAAGTCCCGTCCATCAGCCCCCCCGCCGGATGCTTCCGGTCCGCGGAACCGACCAGGCAAAGAATGTTCCCCGTGGCGTTTTCCACCACAATTACGGAGGCCTGTGTCACATGATGGCCTTTCAAGCGTTCCAGCTCCCTCCTCACGATTTCCAGCGCGCCGCGCTGCAGGGAAGCGTCCAGCGTCGTGCGCACCTCCCCCGTCCGTCCTGCGTGCATCAGGGCGGCTGTTACATGGGGAGCCGCCGGCTGCCGCCCTTCTTCCGTTCCGGCGCTGAACAGGGGTTCCTGCAAGGCCCTGTTCACCATGTCCGCCGGGAACATGCCTTCCTCCTCCAGACGCCGCAGAACGCGGTTCCGCCGTTCCAGCGCACGTTCCGGATGCCGGAGGGGGTTCAGGAAGGACGGCCCCTGCGGCAACCCCGCCAGCAGGGCGCATTCCGCCAGGGACAGGCGGGACATCTCCCGGCCAAAGTAGAAACGCGCCGCCGCGGCGGGCCCCCGGCGCAGATTGCCGTAATCCAGGAGGTTGAAATAGGACTCCAGAATTTCCTCCTTGCTCATGCTCATCTCCATGCGCCGGGCCTGAAAAAACTCCCGGGCCTTGGTCCACAGGTTCCTGCGTGCGGGAGGATTGGCATTCTTGGCGAGCTGCTGGGTGATGGTGGACGCTCCGGACACAACCTCCCCGCCTGCGGCATTCGCCGCCGCGGCGCGGGCCAGCGCCAGGAAATCCGCCCCTCCGTGGCTGAAAAAGCGTTTGTCTTCCGCCGCCAGCGTAGCCTTAAGAAGCATGTCCGGAACCTCCCGGAGCCGGACAGGCTCCGTGTGGTAATAATCCGGTCCCGGCAATGTGGCGATTCTGCCGCCGTCCCTGTCCAGGACCACGGCGCCCCGCTCTTCCGGATGGAGCAGCCCTTCCGGCAGGGGAACCAGCCAGGGCACGGCATACCATGCAAGCAACCACGCGGCGGCCAGCCCTCCGGCAGTCCAAAGAAGGGTTTTCCGTTGAAGGAGCTTTTTGAAAACCGCCCTGTTCATAGATCTGCGCCGCATCATGAAAACACTGCACTTACTTCCCCGCGGAGACGGTCAGTTTCTGGGGAATGCTCAATCCGTAGGTTTCCGGCTTGTACATCAGCTCCGCCTTGGCGGACGGGGCGATAACGGAGCCGGACTTGGTCACCCTCGCCAGGTAGCGCGCCGTAAAGCGGCCTCCCGACCAGGAATCGGCGAAAAAGCGCACCCGGTCCTTCAGGAATTCACGGTGGGAAACCCACCAGCTCCAGTAGAACCAGCGGTTTCCTGCATCCGCCGTCTCGCTCTCCCGGCCTCCCGGTATCTGGGAAAGCAGCGCCGGATTGACGGCTTCAAAAGCGGAGGGCAGGTAATCCTCCATCACCACATACGTCAGCGGGTCAGCGGACTTGTCCACGTGCAGCGTAATCCTCACCAGGTCCCCCACGGCAAACTCCGCCGCAGGCGTCCAGGTTCCTTTCGGAGAAAGCCTTTCATAAACGCGGGAAACGGCAAAGCCCCTGTTGACGGCGGCTCCGTCCTGCTGCGTTTTGCTGCGTCCGCGGGCCTCCGCCATGCCGTATACCCGGGTTCCCGCTTCCGGAAGGCTGAGCACGGCCTTCTCCCCAACCGCGGTCAGGAACCGGGACGGGGAAGACACGGAGCATATCCCGTCAAACGTCCGGCCGCCGCGGTCCACGCGGAAGGCGGCGGAAAGGGGCGCCTCCTGCAATCCTTCCAGGTATTCCCCCAGCAGAATCACATCCCAGCCGGAAGTCCAGGTGGAATAGGGGGCCCTTCCTCCGAAAGATCCGGACGTCCTGTCCACGATCAGGCGTTCCAGCCTTTCCCGGACAGCCTGGTCACCGGGGGCCTGCGCCATCTCCGCCAGCGCCAGCAGAAGACGGCAGCGGGGCTGTTTCATTTCCTCCCCGGAAACATTCATCAGGCTCCGGGCCTGCGCCTTTGCCTCCGCACGGGAAGAGAGGGCCGCCGCCAGGGCCAGGTACAGGCGGTCTTCCGCCCTCAATTCAGCGGCATGGTCCAGCAGGCGGTTGAGCAGGGACGCGGGCATGAGCCCCGCTCTGGCCAGCACCCATGCCCCCAGGAGCCCCTCCCGCGGGCGGGCGGACAGGGAATGCCCCAGATAGGCGTACAGCTTGTTGAGGCCCTGTTCCGGAATGTAAACCCCCTGCTCCCGCGCCAGGGTCAGCGCCAGAGCGGCATACGCGCAGTACTCGCTCACCTCCATGCCACCCTGCCAGTAGGACAGGCCGCCGGAAGAAAGCTGGTTTTTCATGATTTTGTAAACGCCGCTCTGGAGGGCCCTGGAACGGTCCTCCGGCGATTTTCCCTTGAAACCGGGGAGATATTTGGCCAGGAGCGGTTCATAAATCCAGGGCAGCGTGGAGGAGGAAAGCTGTTCCAAGCAGCCGTACGGATAACGCAGCAGGTAATTCACGCTGCCGTCCGCATACAGCAGGGGGGACGTGCCCAGCGTCACCCGGATGGGGGTGCCTTTCAGGAAGGGAGTCGCCAGCAACCCCGGCAGATCCAGCGTCCGACCGGAGGAAAGCGAGAAGCAGCGCAGCTCCCTCAGCTCCGGGAAGGGAGGCACCACCTCAAACGTGTGCTCCACGGAATCCTTCAGCAAGGAATAAACGCCGGAGGAATAAGGCGTGCCGCTGCCGTCTGCGGCGCGGATTTCCCAGGTCAGCCGGGCTTCCCCCGGCTGCGTGAATTTTACGTTGAACACCAGCGTTTTCGGCTGGTTCCCGTTCAAAGTCAGCGTCTGGACGGGCTGGGGCACGGAAGCCGCAGCGGTCCCGGATTTCAGCGTGACCACCCACGGGCCCTTCCTGTCACCCGTCTGGCTGACCGTCACCGGAATGTCCAGGGAATCACCCTCCGTTGCGGTAAAGGGGGGAGCGGGTTCCAGCATCACGGGCTTGTTTACCACATAGGCGCTTTCCCCGGTTCCGAAATCGGCAGCTCCCGCCAGGGCGACCGCCATCACCCGGTAGCGGGTCAGCGTATCCGGATTCCTGTACTCGGCCTTGAAACGGCCCTCCCCGTCCGTACGGAGGGAGGCCAGCCACACGGCGCACGGGTTGAAATTCTTCCTTAAATCCAGGTTCTCCGGCGCTTTGCGGGAGCCGTCGGAGGAATCTCCGCCGCCGATGAAAACTCCTTTGTTGTCCGTGGAGCGGCCACCCCAGTCTTCATCCAGAATTTGTTCCAGCGTCGTCCACGTGCCCACGGACAGGGGGCGGTCCGCATAGAAGTACCGGATGGGACGGGGAGTCTGGTACCCGATGACCTGTAAGGTGCCTTCATCCTCCGCAAACAGGCATACCTCCGCATTCCGAACCGGCCTGCCGGAATAATCCGTCACCACGCCGCTGACCACGGCGGGGGAACCGGGCCGGGACATCCCGGCGGGGGGAAACACCTTTACATTCAGGGTATGCTGGACAGGCTGAACCTTCAGCGCGGCATATCCCAGCTTCAACTGGGGATTGCGGACCTTGCGGCTGCTCAGGTCCGCCCCCTTCACCAGGAAAACGGAAACATAGACATTCGGCGCGTCCGCCTCTTCCAGAGGCACCTCAATCACGGGATTGTCCAGCGTCAGCTTTCTGGCAAAACTCCGGAGCACCTTTTCCCGCTCCACTGTCACCATCACCTCCCCCTCAATGGGCGTCTGGATCAAGAGACGGGCCGTCTCTCCCGGCTTGTACAACTGCTTGTCAGGGATGATCTTCACCTTCAGGCCGTCATGGTACTCCCACGGGGAAACGTCGCTGCCGTAAACCCAGTACTTTACGGCAGTGCGGAATTCCCGTCCTTCCGCGTCCCTGCCGGAAAAAGCCACCTCGTAAATACCGTCCTGCGGGGTGGGAACGGAGACGGCTTTTCCTCCCGTACGGACATCCGCGGAATCCGCCGGGGCAAGCGTTAGGGCCTTTTCCAGCACCGTGCTCCTTACCTCGTCATTGCGCACGGTGGTGGCATCTCCGCTCTCGTAGCGCGCGGGACGGAAAGCGGTGCGCGTCACGGTCATGTTGAGATCAAGGCCGCTGCCCGCATAGGGCTTGCCGTCCAACCCCAGGGCAATCAGGCGCAAATCCAGGGGCGTTCCCTGGCGGCAGATGGAAGAACTGTTCTTCACGCCCACAAACACGGAAGCCGGATTCCAGACGGCGCCTCGGGAAACCTTGACCAACTGCTCATTCCCGTTTACCACGGAAGCCTGGAGGGACAGCCTCCTGACCCGCGGGAAGGACTGCCCATCCAGGGAGAACTCCACGGTATTCCTGCCTTCCCCGTCCAGCACGGAGGACTGCTGCTTCATGTGGGAGGAGGAACGGCCGCTGGAATAACCGTAATAGGCCTCCCAGTAGCCCCCATCGTCATCACGGTAATCCCCGAAACGGTAATCCTTGTATCCGGCAGGATAAAAGTTGGAGGGAGTACTGCGCAGGGACCAGTTCACCTTGCCGCCTGAAACAGGCGTGCCGGTAAAATTCGTAGCCTTCACATCCGCCTTCAGGAGATGAGCGCCGGGCTTCAATTCATGAATCTTCTCCTCCACTTCAAACTCGTTCCGCTTGAACTCGGCTACTTCCACCTCATACCGGAACTCCCGGTTATTCTTGTCAAACTCCTTCCGGTAATACTTCTTGTAATCGTATTCGTCGGAGGAATCATCCTCTGCCCCTTCTTTTTCCTCTTCCGCGGAATCCCCTTTCAGCCGCAGGCTGGCAAGAACGCTGTAAGTTCCCGTCTCTTCCCCGGGAAACGTGAAATCCAGGTCAAAGGTTCCCGCATCGGACAACTTCACCTGCTTGACGGCTACTTCCCGGTCCCGTCCGTCCCTGACCGTCAGCTTGACCTCCTCCACGGGAGCGAGGCCCAGCCTGTTGTCCAGCAGGGAGCGCACGATTCCCTTCAAATGCATGGTCTCCGCCGGGCGGTACAGGTTCCTGTCCGAAAACATGAACACCCTCGTTTCCGCGGTAGTGGCGGGATTCAGCCCCAGGGCTTCCCATTCGTAGGGCAGCGTCTTCACGCCAAAGGACCACATCCTCACCTGCCCCGGCCAATCCTCCAGGGGGCTCAGGTAACTGTCCACCCCGGACAGGACGCGAACATAGGCGGCCTTTCCGTTCATCCCGGCCATGGGCAAAATCACGGAACCGTGCTCCACGGGAACGGAAGCCAGAACGGAGCCGTTCGCATCCAGCAATTGGACCTGCGCTTTTTCCACCGCTTTTCCGGTGGAAAGGGAATACACGTAAGCAAACATGGTATCCGCCGTCTTTTTATGCAGAACGCCCAAATCCGTCACCTGCACGACGGCCTGCGCGGCGTAGGATGCCTCCTTTCCGTCGAACTTCCTTCTGCCTCCGTTTTCCGACGGCACGCCAAACAGCCTGTACGCCTCCAGCACCGGATCACTGACACGGCCTTCCACCTCAATGAAATACATGCCTGGCTCCACGGCTCCGCCAAACAGGCCGTCCAGGCTGATGGCCGCTTCCGTTTTGCCGCGCACGTCCAGTATCAGCGCGCCCGTCTTATCCGCCGCAAGAAGCTCCGCAGGCAGAAAATGTCTTTGGTCGCGGTCCGTCACGGTACGGGAAAGGGGCGCGGACTGGTCCCGTTCATAAATCTTCCGGTAGGCCGCCAGCGTCTGGTGCCGGTGGCCGTCCCTGATCCGGTAGCCGCGCACCGTCAAATCCTTCAAATTGCTCACGGAGGCTTTCAACTTGCGGGCTCCGGCGTACATGACGCCGTTGTTGCCCGCATCCAGATACAGGCACGGATCCTCCGGCTCCACTTCCACGGAACCTTCCGCATTCTTTCGCGCCAATTCCTGATCATCCACGGACCGGACGCCCTTCAGCCTCCATTGCAGTTTAAAAACGGCCTCGTCTGCGCTCACCAGAAAAGGCAGGGACGTATACCACTGGGGCCGGGCATGCTTCATCTCCGCCAGCCGTTCCCTGTCCAGGCGGATTGCTATTTTCCCGGCCGTCTCCGCATCCTCTCCGTCAAGGGATGTGGTAAAGCCTTCCTCCTGATCACCGTAAGCCATCGGCTTCCCGCCGCCCTCCACGAAAAACTCCACATGGTCCCGGCAGAACCGTTCCAAATCCTCAATCAGGACAGGGAGAGTCCATTCCAGAGTAAACCGGCCTCCGTTCCCAGAAAACGCATGGTAATAACCGGAGGCGGAAAAACGGGGCACGGCCCCCAGTTTGATTTCTTCCCATCCGGTTTTCTGCCCTCCTCCCCGGGAGGACAGGAAGGAAGCGTCCAAACTGACCAGGCAATAATTCCTGCCATACCGGAACATTCCTTCCGGCTGAATGACATACACGCCGGGAACAACCATGCCGCCCGGACGGCCTCTGAACCTTCCCTCCCCTGCAATATTTCTCACACGGTAGGATTTGGCGTCTCTCACCTCCTTCAACGTCGCAGGCCTTAGCCGGAACCCCGCATCGTACCCCGCGGCTCCCGCCTTGAGCTGCTTCATAAAATCTGCGGACCTCAACTGCTCTTCATCCGAAACGCCGGCAAAACGGAGATTCTTTTCCAATGCCTCCTTCCATGAGCAATAACCGGGAAGCATCAGGAACCCCTTGCCGTCGCGATACAAGCCATTCGCAGGATTGCCCCTGTCCGGAACTGCGTCGGGAACCACCAGGAAAAAACTCTCCCACGGGTAAACTTCACTGCCCTGCCAGCCCCTGTCCATGGAAGACAGGAAGAAATTCCAGGTCATGCGTCCCGTCAGGCGCAGCGGAACGGACGGCACCGGAGAACCGTCCAGAAAACGGACATTCTCCGCCGGTTTCCATAGATAGGTGGACCGGAAGGGAACCTCCTCCAGCGGAACACACTCCAGCACGTTGGGAGTAATCCATTTGGAAGAAAACTTCAAGGAAGGGGGAACGAACATCAGCTTCGCGCCTTCCAGCATGGCCGTCCCTGCGCCGTTGCCCAGCGCCAGTTCCACCGGTTTCTCCTCCGGGGAAAAGGACATCAGTTCCGGGTCCGCCGGTTTTCCCACCTCGGAAGCGGGCACCACGGCCTTGTCAAACACCAGTTGAAACGGCTTCCCTTTTTCCAGATGGGACGGAGAGGAAGACGGATAGCGCACCGTAGTGTCGGCAATGGATGGAAAAATACCGCAAATTCCTAAGAAGCAGCCAATAGCAAAAGAACAGGTTTTCATGGGAGGAGGGTAATTCTATGTACCCATCTTCTCCTCTTTTTGAGTCTTCAACACAAGCAGAAAATCCGCAAGCGGCAAAAAATAGAGATAAAAGTCGTTACCACTTGATGAAGTTTTTTTGTACCTTGAATAATGTTCTATAAAAACTCCTTTCTTATGCTCACTAGGATGGTAGTGCGGTCATGAATCCAACCGGTAATTTTTAAATGCAATAACTCCAGTGGAACGCGGGAAACTTGGTTCATCAGAGAAAAATCTCCTTTACCTTTTGCTAGTATTTCTCTTCCTGCACGCTGTCTTTTACCCTGGCAATGGGTAAATTTTGAAAATATGGCAAAGAAATACGTGCCACCGGAGAAGAATCCCCTCCCTTTTCACACGTTGCCATCCGCCTCAAAAACTCACAAATATCATAACGTTCCCGGCGTGTTTACGTTGTTAGTTTTTGATTCATGGTAGTCGCAACCATTGAACAAACATCATTTCATTACCATGAACAACACTTTCAACATCGGCGCCATGGATACCGCCTACCCCTTCATTTCCATGTACCCCAACGGACAGCCCCAGGGCAACTTCCTGGTCAACGGCCTCTCCGCTCCCGTCCTTATCCCCAAACGCGCTGCTTCCTCCCCTACCCGGCACGAATGGTTCGGATACCTCAAGGTCATGGCTCCCGCCACCTGTTTTCTCCACCTCCACGCCCACTCCTCCATCTCCCTTTCCATTCCCGCCAAGGATCTGGAACTCTCCACGGAGCCGGGCTCTTCCACCCCTCTGCGCCGCCAGATCCAGTTCGACCAGGGATACTACTGGTGCCACATTGTTCACCAGCACCAGCCAGCCCCGAACTCCCAGCAGGAGTTCTGCATTGCCCTGGTAAGCGACAAGGAAGGCGAGCCCGACTTGGATTATTACCTGCTGGCGGAAAACACTCCCGCCGGCAAGGAGGGAGAAACCGTACTGACGCTGGTCAACCTGTACCAGGAGGTGGAAGAAGGGGACTCGTCGAGCAGTTCGGCAGGGGGAGGAGATTCGTTTGAGTTTGATCCCAAGCCAAGCAGCAGCTCGAGTTCTTCTTCCTCCAGCAGTTCGTCTTCCAGCTCCCGGCAGAGTTCTTCGGCTCCCGAGCCTCCGGATTCCTCCAGCAGCGCACCGCCTTCTTCTTCCAGTTCGTCGTCTTCCAGCAGTTCGAGTTCTTCCTCGTCCAGTTCCTCGAGCAGCTGGTCGTCTTCCAGTTTCCACAGTAGTTCCTTGCCGCCCCAGGAGCCGGATTCCTCCAGCAGCTCTCCGTCTTCCAGCTCTTCCTCGAGCAGTTCGAGCTCTTCCTCCTCGTCCAGTTCCTCGAGCAGCTCCAGCTCTTCTTCGTCTAACTCATCAAGTTCTTCGAGTTCCAGCAGCAGCTCTTCGTCATCAAGTTCTTCGAGCTCAAGCTCATCTTCCAGCAGCAGTTCAAGTTCCCTTTCCTCCTCGTCCAGCGAGCCGGACCAGGAAGAGGAACCCTGCCCCTGTGAATGTGAGTGCAATGAGGAAGGGGACGAACATTGTGTCCAGACACACCCCACTCCGGGGGATCCCGAGGGAGAGCAGGATTGCCAGGGCAACGCCTGCATCAACCCTTCCTCCCCGGCAGGACCCACGCCTCCGGCTCCCGCCAGGTTCATCACGACGGCACGCTCTTCCACCACTAATTCCGCGGCTTCCAGCGGCTTTTCCATACGCTACAACCACCCCATGGCCTGGAGCGCTTCCTTCTCGGCTGACGAGCGCCGCGTCACCGTCAGGCGTCCCTCCGGAAGCCATCTCTATTTCAAGGCCCAAGAGGGAAGCAGCGACGCTTCTCCCATCGGCTCTTCCAGGAAGAGCGACTACCGTGTGAGGCTTCTCAACGAAGATCTTACTCTCAACACGCAGGGCGCTCCCGCTTTCATGGACATGGTTCTTCCCGGCGGCATGGTCCTGCGCTTCTCTTCCTTCACCGGAGAGGTCGTGTCGGTCACCAGCTTTTCGGGCCATGTGATCTCTGCCGAGGAGTACTTCAGCAAGGTCCAGGTCACTTACCATCAAAACGGCTCCCTTGCCAGCGTTTATTCCCATGCCCAGGGGCTGATGAGAAGCATTCCCGAAGGCGACAGGCTTACCCTGGAGTGGTTTGCTCCCAATAACGCCGCCCCAGACGGGGAAGGCGGGTTCACCGTTGCCGGAGAGCCCTACAAAACGGCCGTCTATGAAACCTCGCTTGAAAACGGAGTCAAGGTCACCCATATCACCAACCGGCGCGCCGGTCAGGAGCCGCATTTCATCGAACGCCGCGAAGAAGGCAACAAGGTGACCATCGTCAAGGGGGAGGGAGAGGAGCGCATCGTTCGCACCATTGAACGCAACGCCCTGCCCGATTCCAAGTGGGAGCGCCTTGAAACTATTCAGGGCATCAACGAGGAAACACCCTCCTCCTGTACCCGGACAGTGAAGAAGTATACCGACGGCGGCTGGCTGACCATCAGCCGGACGGAGGGATACAACACGCCTCTGGCCCAGACCACCCTCTATACCTACAACGACCAGTTCCGGGTGTCCCTGGAACTCAAACCCAATGGCGGCTATACGCGCTACGAGTACGACGAGAGAGGACGGGTGGTGCTGCAGGCCTCTCCCTGGGCCGGAGGCGGTGAAAAGGGAACACGCACGACTTACGCCGACTTGCGCTTTAACGACTTCAGACCCGCCACGGAAACCAAAGTAATTATTGTTGAGGATGGGACGGAAACGGCGCTTCTCAAACGCACTTACACGTATGAAGACAGCCCGCAGGTGAACCGCACCACGGTCACGGAAACCGCGCTGGGAAGCGACCAGGTTCATACGAGTGTAGAAGAGACTTATGGGGAAGGAGCCGAATATCCCTACGCCCGGGGCAGGCAAAAGATGAGCCAGAGTATTGACGGGGTACAAACCGTTTATACTTACGAAGCCGCCGCGGAATACGGAGCCCTCCACAAGGTGACGTCTACCGTGCAGGCCAACGGAAGCATCGTTCCGGGACAAAGCACCCGAAACGTGGAATACATCGCTGAAAACGGCGCCACCACCAGGAGAGAACAATACGTTCACACCGGAGAGGACTGGTCGCTGATTGCCTCGGAGGACTACGAATACGACGACGAGCAAAGGCTCATCAAGACAACCAAGGGCAACGGCAGGACCAGCACGACGGAGTGGATGTGCTGCGGCCCGTTGAGGGAAACCGACGAAGACGGCATCACCACCGGCTACGGCTACAACTCGGCCAAGCAGCTGGTGGAGACTATTCGGGCTGCGACGGAAACCACGCCCGAAACGATTATCTCCTACACGAAGGATGCCGCGGGAAGGACGATCGCCACGCGGCGTGACGTGGGTCCCATGACGGCGACGGAAAGCACGGAGTACGACGATCTGGGGCGGGTGATTTCTTCCACGGACATGCTGGGACGCACCACCCGAACCGGGTACGGCGAAGACGGACTCACCACTACTGCCACCACCCCGGCAGGCGCTACGCTGATTACCAAAAAGTACTATGATGGAACCATACTCTGGCAGGGAGGAACGGGGCAAAGAGAAGTGGAGACCAGGCTGGAGTTGACCGAAGAAGGCATCCTGACCACGACCTTGTCCAAGGGAGTTGTGCTGTCGCGGATTCTGAAAAATGGCTTTGGTCAAACCGTCCGGCAGGAACAGCCCAATACGAAGGGAGGGTTCATCGTCACCAGTAATACATACAATGCCAAGGGGCAACCGGTTCGTTCCCAGACGGAAGACATGGCCTCTACAGTCACCGTCTACAATGAACTGGGACACGCCGTGAGGCGGACCGTCCAGCTGGACGACCTCCATCCGGATGATCCCTCTAGAAACAGAGTCTCGGAAAACTCCTCCTGTTACCGGCTCCGGGAAGACGGCGTCTACCAGGTGCAGACTTCCACCACCTGCAACGCCGACGGATTCCCCCTCACCCAGACCACGGAGAATATGGTTTCCAGACTCAGCGCTGTACTGGAAAACAAATCCATCACCACGGACGTCTACGGCCAGCAGAGCATCCAGTGGACGGAGTACACCTCTCCAACCAGGCGCACCTGGTTCAGCCGCATTCCCACTTCGGAGATCACAGCTGAATCACTGGTCGTGGACGGTTTTGAGACCAGCCAGACCGATCACGCTGGAATCCGTTCTTCACAAACCCGTTCCTACGCCTCCACGGGCATGGTTCTCAAGCACACGGACGCCAGAGGCAATGTCACCACCACGGAAACCGACCTTGCGGGACGTACTGTCAAAGTCACCGATTCTGCAGGCAACGTGACTACCACCAGCTACCTGCCCTGCTGTGACAATCCCGCCTGCATCACCGATGCCCTGGTGGGAACGACCTGCTATTCCTATGACATCCGCGGCAGAAAGACAGCCGAGTACGGCACCGCTATTCAGCCGGCCTGCTTCGCCTACGACGAAGCCGACCGTATGGTCTCGCTGACCACTTTCCGGGTGGATGAAGAAGACATTACTTCTGATCCTTCCGACCGTACCGACGGAGACACCACCGCATGGTTCTATGACGAGGCCACGGGACTGGAATTGAAAAAGACCTATGCAGACGGATCCTCCACAATCAAGACTTACGACATATTTAACCGTCTGGAGATATTGACCAAGGCCAGAGGTATCGTCACCACCTACGCCTATGCTCCTCTTACCGGGGAACTCGTCTCCGTCTCCCACAACGACAACACGCCGGGTTGGGAGTTTACCTACAATCACCTTGGCCAAATGACCTCCGTCCGGGACGCTTCCGGCATCAGGGAATTTTCTTATGATGCCTATGGAAGAACGCAACAGGATACTTCCTTTGGAACCGTGGAAAGCTCCATTCAGGAACAATACGATGCCTTGGGTCGTTCTGAAGGTTACCGCCTGATGCTTGGAACCCGTACCGTGCAGCACTCCCATCTTGACTACGATTCCAAAGGTGCCATCATCGGGATGAATCTGGAAGGCATCGCTTCTCCCTTTAGCTGGCAGTACGATCCAACCAGCGGCTTCCTCCACCATCTCACCTACCCCAACGGCATGGTCCGCAGCAATACCTACCATCCCACACTGAACCTAGTAACCGCCATCGGTTACAGGAAGGGAGCGAATGGCGAATTAGCAGCTGGCCACGAATACGGCTACGACGCTCTGATGCGTCCCGTCCAACGGCGGGACTCCTGGGATGTCGCCACTTCTGTCACGCTAAGAGATTTTACTTACAATGGCCGCAGCGAGGTGATTGAAGACCGGATCAGCCCGGGAGGAAGCTTCAGCTACCAATACGACAACATCGGCAACCGCAAAACAGCCCGGGAACTGGAAGAAGAAGTATCCTACGATGCTAACTGTCTTAACCAGTACGCAGATATTGCCGGGGGAGAAGAAAATTTTAAGCCCGTCTTCGATGCCGACGGCAACCAGACCTTCATCAAGACCCCAACAGGTACTTGGGAGGTGAGCTACGACGCCAATGACCGCCCCGTCGTCTTCACCAGCCAGGATGGACGGACTGCCATCACCTGCGGCTACGACTACCGGGGACGGCGCTTTGAGAAGAAGGTCACCGTCAATGGAGCAGTATCCGGCCATTGCTGGTACCTGTACCGGCGCTATTTGCAGGTAGCCGAGCTGGATTTGACGCATCCTGAGCCTGTGCTGGTAAAGAGCTACCTGTGGGATCCAACGGAACCGAGAGCGACGCGTGTCCTGACAATGACATGCTGGAAAGGCAACGTTCCCCAGCACAACGAGCATCTTTACTTCATGCACGATGCCATGAAGAACGTTACTTCCATTTTTGACGGACAACAGACGAGAAGAGCTCGTTACGAGTATGCTCCTTTTGGTAGCCTTCTCATCGCTGAGGAAGACATGGCTCAAGAGAACAAGTTCAGATTTTCCTGCGAGTATGCAGATGACGAACTGGGGCTTGTGTATTACAATTACCGTCACCTCAATTCCGCAGACGGCAGATGGATTAACCGCGATCCTATTCAGGAACAAGGTGGATGGAATTTGTACGGGTTTGTTAATAATTCCATTGTTTATTTTGATTTATTAGGGAATGATAGGTATATATCTAATATTTTACCACATAACCCAGAAAATGTTTTTAAAGGCGACATTACTCTTCACATAGGCGTTGCCGTAGATATATGGGAAAAAAATGATCAAGGGATTTGGTGTAAAGTAGGGATTAGAACTTTTGATTATTCTTTGAATCCAACAGATAGAGATACAGCTAGACTAGCAAGGGAATGGGCTAGAACGCATGATTCATCCACATTGATACAATTTGGAGGTTTGATAATTGGGAATATTATATATGGAGCCCTTGTTTTAGGGAAGGGTTATATAAAATCTTCACAAGGCCTTAATTTAAAAAATCCCGAAACAATACCGTCCTCTCCCATAGAAGATATCAATATGCTTAGAGCAATACAACAGGATATTAAATCCCCTCCTCCTTACAACATATTAAGGAATAATTGTGCTGATTGGGCTTATAAAGCTATATGGTATGGAAGAGATGTGACTGTTCATTAATTCATACTATGAGATGGATAAAAAAAATCATTATATTTGATATATTTTTTCAAGAAAATAAATTCAAAAAGAGTAGTTCTATATTTAGTTATATTCTTTTTATTTATCTATTCTTCATGGTATATCTCCTAACTTTTCCAAATAACATAGGAATAAATATACAAACATTGTTATTTGTTTTATCAATTGAAATTTCATATGTTTTGTCATTTTTCAATTGGTATTATTGTTTGAATAAATCAATTTTCCTGTTTATAATAATTTATTTATTACCCATATGTGGTATAGGTATTTTATATTTATTGCTTCCTTCCCTACCAAGACATATGTAGATAAAACAACGACAAGATAAATTTGTTAGATAAGGGTAACGATAATCTGTTGAGTCAATTTCAAAATAGGTGGGAAGAGCGTCATCTCTCAGGTCCAAACCACTACTACTCACAATTTCTAAGGTCTTTCTTCATTCAGCCCCCGCAGAATATGATTTCTCTGTTTGATTCTATACTGAAGCAAGATACTTCCATAGACTTTTACGGAGATCAAAGTATGTTGAGCCAGATTTCAACTCAACATACTTTGATCTATATATGGTTCTTGTTCTTCCCATAGGAATTATACGTATTAACGTTAACAAAATAAATTTATCTATTTTATTAATATTAAAAATTAAGGAAATATGAGAGATTATAATTTTTTATAGGTTGTTTAACATGAAAACTAATATTATATTCCCTTCGGTTATTTTAGCATTAAACTTATTAGGATCTTGTACATTCATAACTCACAAAAAAGAAAAAACAAGAAATCCCTATATTCCACATTATTATCTACATTATAATACTCCTGTCTACATTGTAGGAAAAGATATGATCAAAAATTCATTAAAATCATACTTGGATTTATCGTCAAACATGACTCCCCAACCAAATCTTAATCCATATGATAAAAAATGGAATGGAAGTGAAACAGCTCTTATGCTGGCGGCAGCTATCGGGGATATTGATACCATGAAGAAATTACTCGAATTAGAGGCTGATATTAATGTTGCTTCAAATGAAATGAAGCTACCCTCTATGACTTTTCCCTACAAAGAAACTGCTTTACATTATGCTGCTCGTACAGGACAAATAAGCGCCTACAATTTTCTGATTAAACAAGGAGCTAACCAGAAATTGAAAAATACTGACGGAAAAACAGCCAAGCAATTACTGAAGGCTACAGGGGAAAATAACTACTAATGCTTGTGTAGAAGAAAACGATACATGGGCCTCACTAACCAGGCGTATCGTTAGAAGCTATAGAAATATCAAAATGGGTTAGAGGTTATACACCTCAACCCAAGACTGATTTTGCATGCCCATGGTAACGAAGATGGCGGCTTCCTCAAGTACCTCAACTACCCTAACGGCATGGTCCGCTGCAATACCTACCATCCCAGGCTCAACCTCGTAACCGCCATCGGTTACAGGAAGGGAGCGGATGGTGAATCAGCGGGCCGCCATGAGTACGACTATGACGCGCTGATGCGTCCCACTCAACGCCGGGACTCCTGGGATGCTGCCACACCTGCAACCACCAGAAACTTCACCCACAGCAGCCGCAGCGAGCTGGTCGAAGACCGGCTCAGCCGGGGAGGAAGCTTTATCTATTCCTACGACAACATCGGCAACCGCAAAACCATCCGTGAACTGGAGGAAGCCCTCTCCTACGAATCCAACCCGCTCAACCAGTACGCGGATATTGCCGGGGGAGAAGAAGATTTTACCCCCGTTTACGACGCCGACGGCAACCAGACCCGCATCAGGACCTCAACAGGCATCTGGGAAGTCTCCTACGACGCCAACGACCGACCCGTCGTCTTCACCAGCCAGGATGGCCGGACTGCCATCACCTGCGGCTACGACTACCGGGGAAGGCGCTTTGAAAAGAAAGTGGTCATCAATGGAACAGTATCCAGCCACTCCTGATTCCTGTACCGCGACTACCTGCAGGTAGCCGAGCTGGATTTAAGGCATCCTGAACCTGTGCTGGTAAAGAGCTACCTGTGGGATCCGACGGAGCCTACAGCCACGCGCGTCCTGATGATGACATGCTGGCAGGAAAACGGAATGAAAGTAAAAGAGCATCTCTACTTCATGCACGATGCCTTGAAGAATGTCACTTCCATCTTCGACGGTCAGCAGAAACAACAAGCCCGCTACGAGTATGCTCCCTTCGGAAGTCCTATTGCGGAAGAAGGGGACATGGCCCGGGAGAACAAGTTCAGGTTTTCCTGCGAGTTCTCGGACGACGAACTGGGACTTGTCTACTATAATTATCGGCACCTCAATCCCGCAGACGGCAGGTGGATTAACAGAGATCTCATTCAGGAACAGGGGGATGGGATTTGTGTGGGTTTATAAAAAATCATATTCGGACAAATATTAATTTTTTAGGAATGGTGAGTTCCTCTCCTTTAGATCCAGCTTTTATTTCTCCTCCCATACCAGATAGAGTTGGCCAGAGCAGAGGCATCAAACTTTCGTATTTTGCTTGTAAAAGAAAGTTAGATAAATTAGGAGATAAAGCTATTAAGGCACTTTTAGCAGGAAAAGTTACACATGTTCCTTCAGATTTTAAACCGAATTCAGAATGTGAAGAATCCTGCCAATGCCTCCGTAGTTTAATTATTATTATGCATGGAGAAGAACCCTGGATTAGAAAAATGATATAAATGTAAGAGCGCATTGGGGGGGGGGGAGGTTCTTAACTGAAAATACAAATAAGACAAAAATATTCTACATGTTTAAAAAAATTAATTTTTGTTCATCTTGCAAACTTGAAATACGAGCATGTTATTTGGACTCATCACCGTATTTAAAAAACCGGCTTGAACAGAATACAGAATGTGAAGGACTTTATACGAAGGTAAAGTTAAAGCATTTTTCCCATTACTTTAATTTAAATTCAAAAAAAATGAAAAAATTAATAAGATTTTTTATTTTCATCATCGCTGGGTTAATTATTCTTACTTGTACTAATTATGGATACACGGCATGGAGTATCCATCATTGGAAAAATGTACTGGAACAATCAAACTTTGAGCAATTAAAAAATGAATATGCAAAATACTATTACCAAGTTGAAGGACCACCTGCAGAACAGTTGATCATCTACCAACAAAAACAATTGCTCCCCAATATTTTTCATCATGATCTAGTTATCATGAAAAGCAGCCTCTCCGGCATAAAAATATATACCGGCGCTAGACTTAAATCTACTTCACGTGATACCATAAAGGAAAAATTAAAAATCTACCAGGAAGACGGATTTAAAGAAGGAGAAAATGTTTCCTCCGTTGGTGAAGTATTCTCATCCAGCCTTAAACTGGCAGGATTTAAAGAAGACGGACATTAAAACCATTTGATAAACTTTTTACTTTTGTGTTTATAAAAAACAGAAACTATATAATTTATCAGCATTTCGCCTGCCATCTGACCTGCTTCGTCTTGTAGAGCTTTTAGGTGACAGTGTCCGAGGATTCAATGAACACGTGGCATTGTGACAATATATGCATATGCTTCCCTTATCAGAGAACTCGTCTCTGTCTCCCACAATGACGATACGACGGCATGGGAGTTTACCTACAACCATCTGGGGCAGATGACCTCCGTTAGGGACACTTTGGTATCAGGGAATTCTCCAATGATGCTTACGGTAACATGGCCCAGGAAGCTTCCTTTGGGCTGAGCCGTAGCAATACTTCCCATCCCAGGCTCAACCTCGTAACCGCCATCGGTTACAGAAAGGGGGCGGACGGCGAACTGGCGGCCTGCCATGAATACCAATACGACGCCCTGATACGTCCCATCCAGTAGCGGGATTCCTGGGATACGGGGGCACCTGTCACAGTAAGGGATTTTACCTACAACAGCCGCAGCGAGCTGGTTGAAGACAGGATCAGCCTGGGAGGAAGCTTCAGCTACCGATACGACAACATCGGCAACCGCAAAACCGCCCGGGAACTGGAGGAAGCCTTCTCCTACGAATCCAACCAACTCAACCAGTATGCAGATATTGCCGGAGGAGGAGATTTTACCCCCGTCTACGATGCCGACGGCAACCAGACCCGCATCAGGGCCTCAACAGGCATCTGGGAAGTAAGCTACGACGCTAATGACCGCCCCGTCGTTTTCACCAGCCAGGATGGCCGGACTGCTATCACTTGTGGCTACGACTACTAGGGATGGCGCTTCGAGAAGAAGGTCACCGTCAATGGGGCAGTATCCGGCCATTGCTGGTACCTGTACCGGGACTATTTACAGGTAGCTGAGCTGGATTTGATACATCCTGAACCTGTGCTGATAAAGAGCTATTTGTGGGATCCGACGGAATCGGGAGCAACACGTATCCTGACGATGACATGCTGCAGGAAAACGGAATGAAAGTAAAAGAGCATCTCTGCTTCATGCACGATGCCTTGAAGAATGTCACTTCCATCTTCGACGAGCAGCAGAAGCAAAAAATACGCTACGGGTATGCTCCCTTCGGAAGTCTCATCACGGAAGATGGGGCTTTATCACGTCTTCACCGTCAGAAAATTTCAAAAGAATTTGATATTAAAGGAAGTATGGAAATAGAATATTGTTGAAAAAAGGTGATTCATCAGATAATATAATTTATAAAATTAAACTAATATCCAAGAAAAAGAAGGACTTCCCTATGATCATTATTACATCACCGCCCTCATTCTGAAGAACGGCCATACATTGTTTATTTTTGATCGGCGTCCTGTACTGACTGAAGATGAAATTCGTTATTGGTAATCTTGAAAAATCCCATAGAGACAATCTAAATAGATAAATTATTTTTTTGAAATTATTACGCCAAATGCTACAAATATTTTCAAAGATCTAAGTACTTCACCTTCAAGGAAGCATATTCAAGGCATACATAATCGCACAATTTGATTTTTTTTCCTCCAAGCCCTTAATCCTATTACAATACCTTGATTTTATTCTACATCTTCTTAATGGAATTATAGCAATTAATATGCTTGGAGAAAATAATATGTTAAAAAAATTACACAACAGGGAAAAATCGAATCTCGAAAAATCAAAAAATCTCCCATTCAACATCGGGTGCAATAAAAACAATTCCAAATGAATATATTAAGAGTTAGTTCATATTTTTCAAACGGAATTATTTCCTTTAGTCTTATGGAAATCGCTCTCTTTGTTTTACTTTTTCCGAATTTTTGATGAACAGCGGTAGCCTTTCATTGTTGCCATCCAAATTCTCTCGATGACTGATAAAAACGGCCTTACAAGATTACCCTATATAGTTCCGTTTCAGAATAAAAGGGGGGTTCCAGCATAAGGCTGTTCAAAAATGGAATAAGCCTCCATAGTCTCTCAAAGCAGAAATCATGATGAGGCATTATTTTTGATCTTCTTTCTTTTCTTTCGCATCCAGCGCTTCAAAGCGGGCCAGAACCCAGCAAAGATCGGAAAGGCGGTTCAGAAAGAGGGCCGTGTTCACGTTGCTCAAGGCATTGTCCAGCCTCAGTGCCACTACCCGGCGTTCCGCGCGGCGGCAGACGGACCGGGCCAGGTCCAGATAGGCGGAACCCAGTGACCCCTCCTTGCCGGGGCGTGCCCACCCCTTGAAGCGGATGTCGCATTCCTTCTCCAGCAGATGGGCCTGTTCCTCCAACCATGCTACGTCCTCCGCCGTAATGCGGGCATAACCCTTGGCGTCATACTTGGGCAAATCCTCCTCCAGCGTAGCCAGTTCTCCCATGGCCCCCACCAGGCGCGCCTGAACGCCGTCCAGCATTTCCACCGTCCGGGGGCTTACTCCGGAATGGCGCACTACTCCAATCAGGGAATTCAATTCATCCACCGTTCCATAAGCTTCAATGCGCGGGGCCGTCTTGGGGCTCCGTTTGCCGAACATCAGGTCCGTTTCTCCGCTGTCTCCACGCTTGGTGATCACGCTCATACCCTGTACCCTACCATGCCTGCGCGGCCCTGCACGCAAAAAAGAAGGCATCCCACCTCGCCAACGGCGCAAATTCGATGTTCCGGACAGCCGTCCATCCGCTGGCCCTGTTCCCAGTACCCAATCACCCGGGGATTTTGTCCATTGTGGTTAAAATATCTTGTGCCATTCCTTTCCAGGGCAGGAACTGCGCCATGACACGTCAACCGTTTGAAACTTTTTCCGATGGCTGTACAACCCCTGCATGACCCGGACCAGAGATGAATTGGCAGCGGAAACCGCACCGCCCGTCAAAGTGCCTCTCTGGACGCGGGGCTACGTCCTGGCCTGCTGCGCCAACCTGATGATGGGGCTGGCCTTCTTCGAACTGGTGCCCGTTCTCCCGCTGTACCTGACGGGGCAGTTGCAGGTTTCCTCCGGCTGGCTGGGCTGGATCATGTCCATTTACGTGCTGGCCGCCATCATTTCCCGCCCCTGGTTCGCGCACCGGGTGGATACCGGGGACCGCAAGAAGATTTACATCACGGTTTATATCCTGCTGGCCCTGTCCTTTTCAGGGTATGCCGTGGCCGCCACCGCCCTGGCGTTTTTCCTGACGCGCTTCGTGCAGGGCTTGATCTGGGGCGGCATGACCACCTCCGGTCCGACGATGGCCGTGGATATCATCCCCCCTTCCCGCCGCGGGGAGGGCCTGGGCTTTTTCGGCATGACGATGACGCTGGGCATGTGCCTGGGACCCGTCATCGGCCTCCAGGTATACCAGCAGTACGGTTTTTACGTGATTACGTGGAGCTCCCTGGTCCTGTGCCTGGCTGGGGCGGGCATCGCCTCCCTCATCCGCGCCCCCAGGCGCCCCGTTCAGGAGTCCGTGCATGAAACGCCCAAAAAGGTGCTGGACCGCCTGGTGCTGCGCGTGGGCATTCCACTGGCGGTGAATGTGATGATCGCCTCTTTCTCCTACGGCGTTGTGGCCGTGTATTCCGCCCTGTACGGGAAAATGTACGGTTTCAAGTATGCCGGGCTGTTTTATGCGCTGATGGGGCTGGGCATGCTGGTCTCCCGGTTCATGGTGGGCCGGCAGATCGACCGCGGGCGCGTGGCGGAACTTTCCGTCATCTCGCTGGGCATCCTGACTGTCAGCTTCGGCGCGCTGGCGTTTGCGCCGCTGGAATGGGTCTATTATACCTCCGCCATCCTCATCGGCTTCGGCTTCGGCATCTTCATCCCCACCTTCCAGACCATGAAGCTGAACATGGCGGACCGCGGCCACCGGGGCGCCGTCAATTCCACGTTTTTCACGGCTTTTGACATCGGGGTGGGCACGGGCATGTTTTTCGGGGGCAAGATTTACGCTTACCTGAACCTGAACTGGGCCTTCGGCGCAGGCGCGCTACTGAATCTGCTGGCGATCGTGTACTTCTACCGCATTTCCCTGGACCACTACCGGAAGAACAAGCTTGGCGTGGATTCGGATTGATTTCTCTTCTGCTATTCCCGTTCCGGAGCGGAAAAAACGTCAATCACGCGCCGGGCGGAAGGCCTCACGCGCAGCAGGCGGGGATTCCAGGCCAGGGAAATACTGCGGGACAGCCTGTCCAGCGCAGGATGGGTGACCTTGACGAATCCCCCGCCCAGCTCCGCCTCCGCCATGCAGGGGAGAACCGCCATGAACGCCCCGCTTTTCAGCATGCGCGCCGCAAAGGGAAAGGACTGCGTTTCACACTGCACCCGCAGCCTGATGCCGAATTCCGCGCAATTCCGTTTCAGCGAGGCATGGAAGCCGGAACCGCTCCCCAGCGTAGCCAGGGGGAACATGCCCAGCAGGCGTGAAAAATCCTCCTCCCTTCCCCGCACCTTTTTTCCGGCCAGGGCCGCGGGCACGTACAGCGCATAATCCATGGAGCAGATGGCCCGGCTTTCCAGCCCTTCCGCCGCCAGCGCGCTGGTGCGCACGATGCCGAAGTCCACATCCATGTTCTGAAGCTTGAGGGGAATTTCACTGTTGCGGATGTTCTCCAGTGCAAAGAGCCACGGCAGGCCGCGCTGCTGGATGTCCGCAAGCACGGGAGCAACCACCCACGCGTGGAGGCTGTCTCCGGCGCCGATGGTGAACCGGTAGGGCAGGTTCCGGCTCCGGCTTTTGAAATCGTCCAGCAGGCACAGGCTTTCGCTGGCCAGGCGCACCAGTTCCCATCCGGACCTGGTAAGCGCCAGCACTTTCCCGCGGCGGGCCGCCAGCTCCACGCCGAAGAATTCCTCCAGTTCCTTGATCTGGCGGGAATACAGGCTTTGCCGTGCGCTGTCCCCGCGCGCGGCGGCGGCAATGCTCCCCGCCTTGGCCACTTCTATCAGGGTTTTCAGGCGGTCCAGGGACAGCCCCCGTTCTGCGAAAAGGTGCTCAAACATAACTTTAAAGTCATATTATATGAATACTTGCATAATGCAAGAGTCAGTAAATGCGCTATGGTAACGGAGTCACAGGGCGCAGCGCCGCTTTCCGCGGCCCCCGCCCTTCAACCAAAAGAAAATAAAACCATGATCACCATCGACGGAAAATACACGGAAGCCCGCGTGTTCACGGATGAACTGGAAGACCTGGCCCGCACCCAGATCAGGGACGTCTGCAACCACCCCGCCTTTGAAGGAAGCCGGGTGCGCATCATGCCGGACGTGCATGCCGGAGCCGGCTGCGTCATCGGCTTCACCGCTGAACTGAAAACGGACAAGGTGATTCCCAACCTGATCGGCGTGGACATCGGCTGCGGAGTGCTTACGGCCAGGCTGGCCGGTCTGCCGGATTTCTCCCGGTTTGACGAACGCCTGCGCGAACGCGTCCCGTTCGGCTGGAACACCCGTTCCGCCGTCCACCAGGCCCTGCTGGATGATCCGGAACTGGATGATGAAATCTCCCGCATCTGCGTGGATGTGCTGAGAACGGAGAAAGACAGGCACCGCCGTTCCGTGGGGTCCCTGGGCGGCGGCAACCACTTCATTGAAATAGCACAGGGAACGGAAGACGCCTTTCTGTGCATCCACTCCGGTTCCCGCAACTTCGGCTTGAAGATTGCGGAGCGCTACCAGAAGATCGCCGTGGCCACTTGCCCGGACGCCTACCTCAAGGAACGCAAGAAAGGCCTCTGCTACCTGCAGGGAGAAGATACGCTGAACTACATGCGGGACATGAAGGTGGCCCAGCGCTTCGCCGCCCTGAACCGCCGCGTGATGCTGCATGAGCTGCTGGACGATGCCGCGGACCTGGAAATCTTCGACACCGTGCACAACTACATTGCGGAAGACAACGTCATCCGCAAGGGGGCCGTCCGGGCCGGACTTGGAGAAAAGCTCATCGTTCCCCTGAACATGCGGGACGGCTCCGTCATCTGCATTGGCAGGGGAAACGAGGAATTCAATTCCTCCTCCCCGCACGGCGCAGGCCGCAGCATGTCCCGCAAAAAGGCCAAAGCCAACCTTTCCCTGGAGGAATTCGAAGCTTCCATGCAGGGCATTTTCTCCACCTGCGTCTCCCGCGCTACGCTGGATGAAGCGCCGATGGCCTACAAGGATGGAGAAAGCGTGCTGGGCAACATCCATGAAACGGCGGAAATCGTGGAACGCATCAGGCCCGTGTACAACTTCAAGGCGCCCGAATAACAGGACGCCCCAACGCCCGGCCCCTTCCGGAAAAGATTTTCCGGAAGGGGCTTTCGCTAATCTCCGGAACCAGGTCAGGAGCGCGTGGCGGAATAAATCAGCTTATAGGGTTCCGCAGTCTGAATCGGAATGGCGTACACCTTGGAGGTATCATTCCATTCCACGCCGGAAACGTCAAACTTCTGGCGGTCATAATAACCCACCACCTTTCCGTTGGTCACTACGCAGAAAGCGGCCGCATTCTCCCCATTCCGCACGATAATCATGCTGTCCTTTTTGGAGGCGCTCACGGACGGGCTGAGCTTCGCGTTCTGCTTGTATTTGGTCCAATACCCGTTGAGCTGGGAACCATGCAGGTTCTGTCCCCACAAATCGACCGTTTTCCCATGCTGGTGCAGGAAGGCGATGCGGAATTTCGGCTTGGGATACCGCCTGGCGGCGATCCGGGCCTTGGAGGCGCGGGCCATTTCCTCCGTCATCTTGAAGCTGTATTCCCCATACTGGTTCCCTTTGTGGTCAATCGGGACGAACCAATTGAAAATTTCAAAGTCATCAGTAAAGTCCGTCCTGCTGACATTGCAGATGCGTTCATACAGGGCCAGATGGGCCTCGGAAACCTCATACGCCTGCCTGGAAAGCGGCTTGCGGCGCAATGATTCAAACAGCGCAGGGTAAAATTCCGGGTTGATGCCCAGCTTATGGAAATACAGGTAGAAGGAATATTGGGCAAAACCCCACTTGGCCCAGCCGTTCAGATCATGGAACGGCAGGCCCTTTACCGCCTCTGACAGCAGGTACTTGCACGGGTTTTCCATGTCGGAGGCCAGTTCATTGCCGTTAATGGGGTTGGTCACCTGGTCCAGGATCAACTGGGCGAAGAAGTTATTGGAGCTTTCAGACATGCTGCGCCAGTTGAACGGATGCTGGTAGCAGTGGCCGACTTCATGCCCGAATCCCCAGAGGCGGTTCCCCTGAAGAACGCCGGGGGCGAGCACTTCATTTTTCAGCGTATTTCCCTGATCCCCGACGCTGTAGCCGCAGTAATACCAGGTGGCGAACATATGGGCTCCGCCTTCTACGGAAACTCCAAGCTGCCGATTGTTATGCGGCTGGGGATATTTGTCAAAGCCCATGATTTTCCACATGGCCCTGACGCTCTCATCCCATACCCTGACGGATTTCGTGATGGAATCCGGGCTGTAAGCCTTCAGATATTCCGTGTGAAGGATCATCATGGAATACCGCCCCACGATGTCGAACATGCTGTGGGGGGCCTTGCCGATCATCCGCTTCCAGTCCTTGTCCGTGTGCCTCGTCACGTCAAAATATCCGTTCACCGTCCCGCTGCCCACGGGGATGTGCACCTTCACAGGCTTCTTGGGCGTGCTGATATCGGTGTGGTACATCACATAAAGCAATCCCGAACGGTTGATTTTGATTTTGTTTACTCCTTCATTCAGGGGATAGGTGGAAGATTCGATTCCCGCCGGGGAAACGGAAGCCAGACCAATATCCTCTCCATGAGTGGGACCCACGAATACAAGGATTTCATCTCCTTTCTCCGCAGCAATTCCGGTGGGATTGTCAAATTTGTTCAGGGCGTTGATATTTCTCACCTTGGCGGCAAACTCCGGATGGCTGTAAGCCTTATAGGACGCAATGCGGAATTCCTTGTCTTCATAGGCGCCGGATTTCACTTTCCGCGCAATGAGCTGCAAAAACTCCGGCAGCGCCTTGAGGTCTGCCAGGGTGCACCTGGGATTGATGGAGGAACAGCTCGTGTCTCTGAACACTTTCAGCAATTGCCGGTTGAGCGTGGATTCCGCCTTTTTGTAAAAACTGATCTCCCGTACGGTAAACGCCGGGGAAGCTCCTTCAGGGTAATCAACCTCCACCTTGATTTTTTGAACTTTCTGAAGAGGGTTTTTAAACCTGATCATCTTGGAGCCGCCTATATCAAACTTTCCAAGGTTCTTCCACGACGAGCCGGACATGGCGGACACGGAAACTTCATTGAAATTGGCTCCGGAAAAGGTGATGTAATGAATGGTGTCCGGCACTTCAAATACAAATTCCCCCTCCACATGCCGCGCTCCAGGAACATGCCAGTTGGCGGATTCCAGAGAACCGTCCACAGCCTGCTTTACGGAATGGCCTCCTGAGTAGGGGGACTGAGGGGAAGAAGCCTCCCTTACTTGAAGCGGGATGTCCTCCGGAACGTCCAGTGAAGGATATTTTTCCGCAAGGGACAAATTCGCGGCAAACATTAAAAAAATGAAAAATAAAAAAAACGGAGATAAAATCGGCTTTCTTTTCATAAATGGTACTGGGCCCTGATGATACTATACATGATTTCCAGCGTGCGTTTTTCATGTTATCCCTGTGATGGCGCAAAATCCCCTGATGTAAGGACGGGATTTTTCCTCTGCTCCACGGTCCAATTCTTTCATGGACCCCCACGGAACATTATGCCATGTTATCCTTCATGAACGGAAGACGGTCCCGTCATCAATCAGGAAGCAAGCCGGGCAAATGGATTGCCGTCCTGGCCGTTCCCCTCTTTCTCCTGGGCACGGGACTGTTCTCCTTTTTGTGGAACGTTCCGTTGAATACGCTGAGAGCCGCTTATTCCGCCACAGCGCCTCCCGCAATTCTTATCAGGAAAGCTTCTTCCCCGGAAAATCATCCCATGGCCCTGGACTCCTCCTTCCTGGCCGGCATCCAGCCCTTCCTGGAACATTATGCGGGGTCCGTCAGCAATGCCGGGCGCCTTGACTTCACCACCCATGACCCGCAGGAAGTGGAAATACGGATGGACGGGCTCTCCATCGGCCTGAGCCCTTCCCTGGCGGTTTTCAATTTCCACACCAGGTACGGGTTCAGCATGCAGACGAGCAGAAAACCGGACGCTGCCGACCGGGCGGTTTACCAGTGGCTGAAAAACATGATGCAACCGGAAGAGCCGGAGGAATCGGGGGGACGTTGACACAGGCATCGAACGGAACAGGCTCGGCGTTGTCTAATCCTTCATCTTTCCGGAAAAGCTGTGGAACGGCAGGTTCTTCAGCCAAGGGAGCAACTGCACCCGCACCGGAAGACGACCCCATACAGCGTTTATGAAACGTATTTACCACGGACCATGGACCCTGGCCGGACTGGCATGCGCCATTCTGGCCGCAGTAGCCATGCTTTCCCTGTTCTCCTGCGGAGAAAACGGACAGGCAGGCAACAAAAACAGACATCATATGGACAACAAGGATTTAAAAACGATTTATCTGGCAGGAGGCTGTTTCTGGGGAGTGGAAAAGTACTTCTCCCTGATTCACGGAGTCAAGGAAACGGAAGTGGGGTATGCCAACGGTTCCACTGCCTCCCCCACGTATGAGGAAGTCTGCAGCGGACGCACGGGCCACGCGGAAACGGTAAAAGTGGTATTTGATCCGGAAGAACTCAGCCTCCCGTTCCTGCTGGAACAATACTATTCCATCATTGATCCCGTTTCCGTCAACAAGCAGGGAAACGACAGGGGAGTTCAATACCGCACGGGCATTTATTATACGGATGAGAAGGACAAGCCGATTATAGAAGCCTCCCTGAAACGGCTCCAGCAGCACTTCAAGCAGCCCGTGGCGATTGAAGTTCAACCCCTGCGTCAATTTTCACGGGCGGAAAAATACCACCAGCGCTATCTGGACAACAACCCCGGCGGCTACTGCCATATTCCGCCCGGCAAGTTCCAGGAGGCGGCCCAGGCCAGGGAAGCCGCACCCGTCTACCGGAAAAAACCGGATGACGAGCTGCGCCGCAGCCTGACGCCCGAGCAATTTGCAGTTACGCGGAACAATGCGACGGAACCTCCCTTCCGCAACGAATATTTCAATAACGACAAGCCCGGCATTTATGTGGACGTTACGACGGGGGAACCCCTGTTTCTTTCCACGGACAAGTTTGATTCCGGCTGCGGCTGGCCCAGCTTCTCCCGGCCCATCAAGGAAGAACTGATTCAGGAAAAACAGGATCTTTCCCACGGCATGCGCCGTACGGAAGTCCGCAGCAAAACGGGGGACGCCCATCTGGGGCACGTCTTCACGGACGGCCCGAAGGACCGCGGCGGCCTGCGCTACTGCATCAACAGCGCTTCCCTGAAATTCATTCCTGAACAGGATATGGAAGCGCAGGGGTATGGAAAATACCTGCCCCAGCTTCGCCGGGAGGCAGCGGACAGAAAATCCGCGGAAAAGTAGCTTATGGAAAAAACGGAAGGTGAACCTCACCTATCCATCAATCCGTTAAAAATCAGGAGGACGAAGTGTGGCCGGATAAAGAACCGGCTCTCGGCTCCATGCAAGATTCCATGCGCACTTATGCCGTAAGACGGGAGACAGGAAACAAAGATGCTGAATGCGGCGTCCCATGCATAAGAGATTCCGGAAAGGGATAAAAGTAGTACTCCGGAAGAAGATTCATGAGGGCTCCTTCCCGGGCCGCAGGCAGTCAATCAATTCCGGTACGCCTGCGTTTGAAAAAAGACACCCTCCATCCATGCCGCTGCCGATGAATGGAGAGTGGGCAATCGGCAGCAGGCCATGGAGGATTTGGGTTGTTGGGGCAATACGACTTGCAGCAAATGCCGTTTATCTTCATGCCGTTCATTGAAATAGCGACGGCCAGGCGCGTTTTGTGTTAAAAAAATGAGTTTTTTATTTTCAACGCTTTCATCCATCTATTGAAATCGTCCCGATTCTTTGACCATGAACATATCATAAAAATAAAAACCATTTTCTGCCAGCGCCGGATTCCCCTCACCTGCCACAGGAGGGAGGCAAGGAGCTCTTCTCCGCCAACGGTATCCGGCTTCTCCTCCGCGTCACTGCACGATCGTGACGGGAGTACCTACTTTAACGGTCTTGAAAAGCGGCACACAGGAGGAGCGGGTCATGCGGATGCATCCATGTGACTGGGGCGTCTGGAAAACGGGTCCCACGTGCATGCCGATGCCGCTGTCCGTCAGCCGCATGAAATAGGGCATGGAGGCATCATATAAGTTGGAGACGTGGTGCACCGCCTTTTCCGTAATGCGGAAATGGCCCACGGGCGTGCGGTGGGAAGCGGTCCCCAGACAGACGGGAAAATCCATGGCTACTTCATCCCCCACCATCAGCTGGCCCCTCTGGCTTCCGCGGCTGATCACCACCCGCGTATTGCCGGGAGTGGCTTTTTTCATAATGTCCTGGTTCATCCACTCGTCATGCACCTCCGTATAATCCACCCCGGCCACCACCACTCTCGTATTCGGCCCGTAAGAAGTCATGGGCATGGTCGTAGGCACGGTCAGGGGCACCATGCGCAAATTCTCTTCCTGCGGCCCTGAACAGGCTGCCAGCGCCAGCGCTCCCGCTGCCGCTCCTGCAATAATTGATAAGGTTTTTTTCGCGTTCATCATCTTTAACCCTTTCAGAGGGTTGGACAATGCCGCGAACTTATTTTCAATGTTTCATGACGCACTCTATCAAAATTCCGGCATGCACGCAAAAGGCGGAAACCGGAAAAAAGCGGCCGTCACGACAGCGGAATATTGCGCGCCACGGTAAACAGGGCAAGTACGGCCACGCCGGCGGTCAGCACCCTCAGGAATACGGTCTTGTCCCTGATGAAAAACAGCGTTCCCAGCCAGATGAGCGTGGGAACCAGCAGCACGTTGTACCGCAGGGAATCAAGCCAATGGCCATGAAGCAGGGCATGCAGGGCCCTGGTGGAACCGCAGCCGTAGCAAAGATAACCCGTGGTTTTATAGAAAAGGCACTCCGGCAGCCAGCCGGACCGGGAAGGGTCATCCACCAGCAGGAGCACCGCGCATGCCGCAGCCAGCAGCGCCAGATACAGGAAAAACAGTTTCATTCCATGAAAAAGGCCTGCGGATCTTCGGTTCTCCGCAAGCCTTGGATTCACGAGCCTGGTGAAGCCTTTTATCAGTTGCGCCAGGCAGTCCAGCCGCCGACCAGCATCAGGACGATGCTGAGAATCACGGCAATAAGGCTCATCGTCTTGCCGTTGCTCTTGTCGGGATATTTGTTGAGGCCTATGATGCCCAGAATGAGGCCTACGAGGCTGCATAAAACGGCAAAGACGAGGGCACAAATGGCAAGCGTATTGTTTGGTCTTTCTAACTCAGACATATTCTTTAATCCAGTTTGATTTTTATTGGGGTGCGCATAGCAGGATGCCAGACGCAAATCCTTGCCATCTAAACAAAATGCCGTGCTTCTACAAGTTTTTCCTGGTTCTGTTGTCAGTTCCTGCGCGTCTTACAGGCAAAAACGCTGGAAAAAACCGGCAGTACGCGTGCAAAAAGGAATTTCCACGCTTGCGGGAGAGGGGGAAAAATCCTCCCCCCGTCACACAGAGTCCTTGCCTTATCATATTTGGCCTGTATAGTACCCGCGACTGCCAGGAGGGCAGCCGCCTGTTTACAGTTAACCCTCTATTCCGCATCATGACCAAGATTGCCAAGAGCACGTTCACCACGGGAACCGGAACCCCGGGACAGTTTTATTCACTGCCAGCCCTGTCGGAAAACGGCTATCCCCGCCTGAACCGTCTTCCCGTTTCCATCCGGATCGTTCTGGAATCCCTGCTCCGCAATTGCGACGGCCTGAAGGTAACGGAAAAGGATGTGGACAACCTGGCTTCCTGGAACGCCAAAAATCCCGGTTCCTATGAAATCCCGTTTACGGTGGCCCGCATCGTCCTCCAGGACCTGACAGGCGTTCCGCTGCTGGTGGACCTGGCCGCCATGCGCTCCGCCGTGGCCGGACTGGGAAAAGACGCTTCCGTCATTGAACCGCTGGTTCCCGTGGACCTGGTGGTGGACCACTCCGTCCAGGTGGACTGGGCAGGCCGCACGGACGCCCTGGAAAAGAACCTGGACATCGAGTTCCAGCGCAATGCGGAACGCTACGAATTCCTCAAATGGGGCCAGCAGGCTTTCCAGACCTTTTCCGTAGTGCCCCCTTCCGTGGGCATTGTCCACCAGGTGAATCTGGAATACCTGGCGCAGGGCGTCATGGAAAAGGACGGCGTTTATTTCCCGGATACCCTGGTAGGGACGGACTCCCACACCACGATGATCAACGGCATCGGCGTCGTGGGCTGGGGCGTGGGCGGCATTGAAGCGGAAGCCGGCATGCTCGGCCAGCCGGTCACCTTCCTGGTGCCGGAAGTAGTGGGCGTCCACATGACGGGGGAACTCCGTGAAGGAGTGACCGCCACGGACCTGGCGCTCCATGTCACCCAGATGCTGCGCAGCCACGGCGTGGTAGGCAAATTTGTGGAATTCTTCGGGGAAGGAGCGGCGGCCCTCCCGCTGGCGGACCGCGCCACCGTAGCGAACATGGCCCCGGAATACGGCGCCACCATGGGCTTCTTCCCCATGGACGAACGCTGCTCCGACTACCTGCGCCAGACAGGCAGGAGCGAGGAAGCCATCGCCACGTACGAAAACTATTTCAAGGCCCAGGACCTGTGGGGAATGCCCCGCAATGGAGAACTGGACTACACGGTTCAGCTGGAACTGGACCTGTCCACCGTGGAACCCGCCGTTTCCGGACCCAGGCGCCCGCAGGACCACATCCGCCTGGCCTCCATCAAGGACAGCTTCCGCAAGCTCGCCGGCATGCCCGCGGCGGAAGGCGGTTACGGCAAAAAGGAATCCCCGGCGGTCAAGGTCACCATGCACTCTCCGGCTGGCGTTCCCGTTCCGGTGGAAGGCTTCAGCCAGGAGGCGGAATTGAAAGACGGCAGCATCCTCATCGCCGCCATCACCTCCTGCACCAACACCTCCAATCCGGGCCTGATGCTCGCCGCCGGGCTGCTCGCCAAAAAAGCGGTCGCGCTGGGCCTGCAAGTGCCGCCGCACGTAAAAACGTCCATTGCGCCGGGCTCCCGCATCGCTTCAGACTACTTTGCGGCCAACCAGCTCCAGGAATCCCTGGACGCCCTGGGCTTTGAAACCGTCGGCTACGGCTGCACCACCTGCATCGGCAACTCCGGACCGCTGAATCCGGAACTGGAACAGGCGGTCAGGAACAATGACATCGTGGCCGCCTCCGTCCTCTCCGGCAACCGCAACTTTGAAGCGCGCATTCATCCTTCCATCAAAACCAACTTCCTGATGTCCCCTCCGCTGGTCGTCGCCTTCGCGCTGGCCGGACGCGTGGACATCGACTTCCAGACGGAACCGCTGGGCATGGACCGCAGCGGGAAGCCCGTCTTCCTGAAAGACCTCTGGCCCAGCTCCGGGGAAATCGCGGAAGCCGTCGCCAAATCCCGCAATCCGGAAGCGTACCGGGAACTATACACCATCACGCCGGACAAAAATCCTCGCTGGGCCGCCGTGTATGCGCCGGAGGGCTCCGTCTTCCAGTGGAATGAAAACTCCACCTACATCCAGGACCCGCCCTTCTTCTGCGGCTTCAACGGCCAGCCCCGCACGCTGGCGGACATCCGGGACGCCCGCCCCCTGGGCATCTTTGGCGACTCCGTGACTACGGACCATATCTCCCCCGCCGGAGCCATCCGGGAAACGGGCCCCGCCGGGCTGTACCTGCAAGGCATGGGGGTGGACAGAAAAGACTTCAACTCCTTCGGCTCCCGCCGCGGCAACGACCGCGTGATGACCCGCGGCACCTTCGCCAACGTCCGCATCAAAAACCTGATGGTGGACGGCACGGAAGGCGGCTATACGCTGTACTTCGGCAACCGCTCCATTCCCGCCCCGGACAAGAAAATAACCCCTGCCGCCGGAACCCCCGCCTTCATCTATGATGCAGCCATGGCCTACGCGCAGGACGGTGTTCCGCTCATCGTCATCGGCGGAGAAGACTACGGCATGGGCTCCTCCCGCGACTGGGCGGCCAAGGGCACGAACCTGCTGGGCGTCAAGGCCGTCATCACCAAGAGCTTTGAACGCATCCACCGTTCCAACCTCATCGGCATGGGCGTGCTGCCCCTCAACTTCGCCGACAAGGCGGACTATGACCGCATCGCCCCGTTGAAGGACGCCACCTTCTCCATCCTGGGGCTGGACAACGGCATCGCCCCGCGCCAGCAGGTCACGCTGCGCGTGCAGCCCGCAGACGCGGAGGCGTTTGACGTGCCCGTCATCGTCCGCATTGATACGCCCATTGAAAAGGAATACTACCTGGCGGGCGGCATCCTGCAATACGTCCTCACTCAAATCCTCAAATAACGCGGCTTGGCCGGGCTTTTCCGGCGCCGCATCCTTTCCAGACGGGCCGCCCTTCCCCCGCAGGCGCGGCCCGTCTGGCGCCTTCCTCTCCGGGCGCACCCGCAGCTCCATGACACGGCTTGATTAGTTCACTTGAACTAATTCCAAATTCTGCTTGCAATCCTTCCGGGCTGTTTCTAGAACAAACACATGGAATATAGATCTGTCTGGACGGGCTTTCTTGCCGTATTCGCCGCCCTGGCGTTCTGCAGCTGCTCGCAGAACGATAAAATGAGACCGCCGGCCGTCTCCTTCAAAATTCAAAAAGCCCCGGTAGTCCCCCGCACGTCCAACCAGATGGGCCGTGAGGTGGGCATCCGCGTCTCCTACATGCCCAAAAGCACGTATGCCCGCAGGCATGCGGCCTCCATGCGCCCCCGCTTCATCACCATCCATAGCACCGCCAACCCCAAGGGAGACGCCAACGCCCATTCCCGCTACCTGAACAGCGGCAAATCCCGCAGCCTGAACTGGCACTTCACGGTGGACCAGTTCGGCGCGTACCAGCACATTCCCACGACGGAAACGGGCCACCACGCGGACCACTCCGGCCCGGGCGACCAATACTCCGTAGCCATTGAAATGTGCGAATGCACCACGCACAATCCCGTCGTCATCTACAACAAGACAGCCAAGCTGGCGGCCCTGCTGATGATGCGCTACAACGTCCCCCTGCGCAACGTGGTGCCCCACAACTACTGGTCCGGCAAGAACTGCCCCGCCCCGCTGATGACCAACGGCCGCCCCGGCTATAAATGGAGCTGGTTCATCTCCCGCGTGGACTATTACTACCGCTGCCTCCAGGCCGGGAAATAATCCCTCCCCCTTTCTGCCGCGCATGCCGCACTCATGACAAGGCGTTCTCTTTACCGTTTCCGGCGGAGGGTGCTTCATGAAGAGTATGAAAATCATCACTTCCCCCGGAGATACGCAGCGGCTGAGCAACGGCCTCCCCATTCCCGGCATCGGTTACGGAACCTACCTGGCCCCGGACGACACGTCGGGAACCCGGAGCATTCTTGACGCGCTGGAAGCAGGCTACCGCCTCATTGACACAGCCAGCGTATACGGCAATGAAAAAACGGTGGGGCGCGCCGTCAGGGAAAGCTCCATTCCGCGGGAGGAAATCTTCATCACCAGCAAAGTCTGGAACACGGACCAGGGTTATGAAAGCACCCTGAGCGCTTTTGACGCCTCCCTGAACCGCCTCGGAACGGATTATCTGGACCTGTACCTGATCCACTGGCCCATCCCCGCCGGATATGAGAAGGACTACAGAGAGCTGAACAGGGAAACCTGGAAAGCCATGGAGCGCCTTTACAAGGAGGGCCAGGCAAGGGCCATCGGCGTCAGCAACTTCCTTCCCCGCCATTTGGAAGCCCTGATGGAACAAGCCGATACCATCCCCATGGTGAACCAGCTGGAAATCAATCCCAGGTACCACCAGACGGAAGCGGTCGCCTTCTGCCGGGAACACGGCATTCTGGTGGAATCATGGGGCCCCCTGGCCCGCGGAGGCGTCCTGGAGGAACCCGTCCTGCGCCGCATCGCGGACAAGCATAAAAAATCCGTAGCCCAGATATGCATCCGCTGGGAACTCCAGCGCGGCATCGTGCCCCTCCCCAAATCCGTGCATGCGGACAGAATCAAAGCCAACCTGGACATTTTCGGCTTCTCCCTGGACGGAGAAGACATGGCCCTTATTGACACGCTGGACGCCCCCGGGCACTACTCCATTCACCCGGACCATCTTTCCGAGGAGTAATCTTTCCAGAAAAGATTCAAGGACGGACTATTCCCTCCGCTTCCTGGCGGATTCCACCAGGCGTTGACGGGCTTCCTGCCTGGCACGGAATGCCTGTTCGCGTTTTCTTTCCTCCGCCAGCGCCGCTTTCTTTTCGGAATCACGGAGTTTCCCGTAAAGCAGCGGGTTCATGGCGGCCTCGTCCTCCGGGCCTTCATGGTGGTACACGGGCAGCCCGTCCGCGGCCAGCGCCACATGGTAGTAACGGCCGTCCTCCCTGGAGTCCCGGCCTTTTTTGTCCAGGCGGGAAAGAATCACGGCATACCCCAGCCCCGGAGCGTTCATCAGCTTCCGCTGGTCGTCAAACAGGGCGGCAACGCGCATGTTGTCGTAGTCCAGCTTCATGATGCCGCAGACCATTTTGCCCTCCGTATTCCAGTACATCACCAGCTTCTTTTTTCCCAGGGAATTGGGCTTGCACGTTTCATAGGCTCCCTTGACGGGGCGGCTTTCCATGGACAGGGAGTAGTCCGCATTGCTGTAGGATTTTGTCTCCCTTGCGGCGAGTCGTTCGCCCGGAGGAAGCAGGGAGGAAACGGGAGCGCGCATTTCCGTCCGTTCCTCAGGCATGTATTTGGAGGGAATGAGGAGACCTTTTCCGGTATCGTAATAGGCGTAAAGGCTTCCCTGGTCCAGAACCATGTCAAAGTTTTTCTGCCCCCTCCCGCTTTCCGGGCGCGCCTGCGGGCGGCAATATTCCTGGATTCGGAACGGAGGGCCCTTGATGGCGGAAAGGGAGGTGGTACAGACCAGCCCGTCCACCTTCCTGGTTCCCGCCAAGGTTCTGGTGGGGTTTTTCCGGGCCGCTTCATTATACCGGGGAGTGATGTCTTTTTCCACCGGCGTCCACGTTGTTTTTTCCAGCTCCTTCATCAGGAACGGCCAGAGCATCGCGGCCAGCTTCAGGTCCCGGCGCGCCGCCGTGCCCGTCAGGGAAGCCGCCAGCGCCGCGTCTTCCTCATCCAGGCGGTTCAGCGGAATTTCCACACGTTTCCGCCCCGTTTTAAGCGCCAATCTGGAACCCGTGCAGGATTGAAAACTGCCTTTTATCACGTCTCCGAGCTTGGATATCCATTCCCGTTCGCCCGGAAAGGCATATTCATCAGCCGGCGCACAAACCGCGCCGCACCATACCAGCACAGCAAGCAGAAGGAGTTTCATCGTCAGGGACACAGGGTTGCGACTGCAACCCTAACAACAGGGCCGGCCGGATAAAAGCTTTTAATTGACCGCCGCTGCATCGGGAACCCGGAACAAGAAAGGGGAAAACGGCCTCATCACATGTCATCCGGAGGCCATGCAGGGCCGATAAGGACCGGAAGGCCCTTTTTCCCGGGCGGGAGACCGTGACAAACCGGGGGGAATTGGAAGAAGCAGGGGAAACTGAATTTGGCTTGCCCGGGAGTGAGGGGCTCCCGCCCCTCATCATTCCCTCCAATCAGCGGCCTCATGCCACCCTGACCGCGCATCCGGAGAAAATCCTTGGACCGCAGTTATTGCTTCTTCCCTTTTTTAGGAGCCGCCTCTGCCGTTTTAGCGCTTCTTCCCGCGCCTTTCCCGGCAGTTTTGGGCGTCCTGGCCGTTTTGGAAGCCGGAGCTTTTTCCTTGTCTTCCGACTTGGCCGCAGCTTTTTTAGCCGGATATTTCTTTTCCCGGGGCGGGAATTCAAAGCCGATCTTGCCCGTCTTCGCATTGAAGACCAGATAAGCGTCAAACGGACGCTTGGTGCGCTGGGAGATGAAGCCCTTCATCAGGTCGGACTTTCCTTCCGCCAGAATCTTCAACACCTGGTCCAGCGGGATTTCACGGCCCAGGATGGTACGGGAAACGGAGACGGCGGCATTTTCCTTTCCAATGGCCAGGGAAGGGACTTTCCAGGCCTTGGCCGTTTCCATCACATCGTGTTCCCCCATGTCCGGGATGGTGACGGAGGCCACTTTCACGGCTTCCTCCGTCCCGGCGGCTTCATCCTCCTCCCGTGCCGGGAAGTAGAGCGTGGCGCGGAACTTGTCGTTGAGCTCCAGCCCCGCTTCAAAGGGTTTGCCGAACCGGGAGGTGAATCCGTGGAGGATTCCCGTCTTGCCGTCCACAATGAGGGTTTTCAGCTCTTCATCCGTCATGTCGCGGCCGGAGATGACCTTGCGGATGCTGAACTTGCAGGAACGGCAGGAAACGGCGTCCAGCGTGTTTTTCAGGCCGTGGGCATGGCAGGACGGGCAGTCCAGTTCCATTTCCGGCAGTTCCACCTGCTGCTGGGCTTCCCGGAAGTCTTTCACCCTCTTCACGATTTCCCCGGTCAGAGTCTTGATGCCTTCCATGAAGGAGTCCCTCGGCAGGGCGGCCTGCTCCATCTGCTTGAGCTTGTATTCCCATTCCCCGGTGAGGCTGGGGGAGGTAAGCGTTTTCAGCCCGATGCGTTCCAGCAGGGCGATCAGTTCAATCCCGCGGCGCGTCGCCAGAAGCTCGCGGCCGTCACGGACAATGTATTCCTGGGAAATCAGGCCTTCAATGATGGAGGCGCGGGTGGCGGGGGTGCCCAGGCCGCGTTCGCTCATGGCGGCGGCCAGTTCTTCGTCATGCACCAGCTTTCCGGCGCCTTCCATGGCGGCCAGCAGCGTGGCTTCATTATACCGTGCGGGCGGCTTGGTCATGGCGTTGCGGATTTCAATTTCACGCACGGCAGCCTGTTCCCCGTCATGGACGGGCACCAGTTCTTCCTTGGAGGAACTGCCCGCCTTGCGTCCGTAGACGGCCTGCCAGCCCGGTTCCACCAGCACGCGGCCCGTGGTGAGGAAGGCGTCCGTCACGCCGCCCTGGTGGGCAATGAGCGTGGTTCTGCGCGTGTCCTCAAACACGGCGGGGGGGAAAAAGACGGCCAGGAAGCGGGCCATGACCATTTCAAAGAGTTTCTGCGCGTCTCCGGTGAGCTTTTCCATCTTGCCGGTCGGGATGATGGCGAAGTGGTCGCTTACCTTTTTCGTGTCAAACACGCGCCGGTTGGGCTTGATGCGCTTGTTGTCCAGGATGTCCTTCGCAAAAGTGGCGAATTCCGGGTCCTGCTCCGCCACCGTGCCCACGATGCCGTAGACCTTGCCCAGATAGTCCTCCGGCAGGTAGCGGGAGTCCGTACGGGGATAGGTGAGCACCTTGTGCTTTTCATAGCACTCCTGGGCCAGCTGCAGCGTGCGCTTGGCGGAAAAGCCGTAGCGGTTGGCGGCTTCCCTCTGGAGGGAGGTCAGGTCATACAACAGCGGGGCGATGGTTGTGACGGGTTTCTTTTCCTCCGTCACCGTGCCGGATTTGCCGCGGCAGCGGTCGCGGATGACGGTCGCCTGTTCCGGGTCCCAGATGCGTTCCGCGCGGGACTGCGGGTTGTCGTCCTTTTTCCAGTCCCGGTCAATCCAGCGGCCGGAGTAGGAGCCGGACTGCACGCCGAATTCCGCCCACACTTCCGAATAGGGCACCGGTTCAAACGCCTGGATTTCCAGTTCCCTCTGCGTCAGAATGGCCAGCGTGGGAGTCTGCACGCGTCCGGCGGGGGTGACGTTGAAGCCTCCGCGGGATTGCAGGATGGTAAGGGCGCGGGTGCTGTTCAGGCCCACCAGCCAGTCTGATTCGGAACGGCACACGGCGGCGTTCGTCAGGGGCTGCATGTCGGTCTCGCTCCGCATGCTGTGCCACGCATTCAGGATGGCTTCATCCGTCATGGACTGCATCCACAGGCGGCGCGCAGGCTTGGTCCATTTTCCGTAACGCACCAGGTTGTGGAAAATGAGCTCCCCTTCGCGCCCGGCATCGCATGCGTTGACGATTTCCGTCACATCCTTGCTTTTGGCGAGCTGGAGAACCTTTTTCAGGCGGTCTTCCGACTGTTTGATGGGTTCCAGTTCAAACGTCCTGGGGATGACGGGCAGATAGTCGAACTTCCATGGCAGGGACTTGCCGCCCTCCGTCATGGGCTTCTTCTGTTCCAGCAGGTGGCCCACGGCGGACGTGATGATGGCCCGGTCATTCTGGTAAAACGCGCCGGATTTGTCCCGGGTGAATTTCCCAAGCTCCTTGCCGAGGACTCTCGCCAGATCAGTGGCGACGCTCGGCTTTTCTGCTATAATTAACGTTTTGGACATATCGGCGGCTCGGAAAAATAGAAGTGGTAAACAGTGGCGGCAACCTTTCCCGCATCTGCGGCGCGTTGCATTTGGAGGTGAATTCCTACTCCCCTACCCCCTATGCTTGTCAATAACCAATTATGTATTTACGGGAAAAGCGAGCTTTTATGTCAGAATAACGGATTTTCCCGCCTCCATTTTCCGGAAAAGCCGCGCTGGCACCTTGCCAGCCATCTTACGCCATGCTATTTGTGGGACGATGAAAACGAGCCTTCCTTTCGTCCTGCTTCCCGCCTGCCTCGCGCTGCTGGGGGCCTGTTCCCCCACGCCGTCCGACCGCATCGCGAAGAATATGCAGGCCTATGAACAGCTTCCGAAGGAGCAGCAGGCCAAAGTGGCGCGCGGAGAGCTGGAAAAGGGCATGTCCCCCATGGCGGTCCTGCTGGCATGGGGGGAACCTGAACAGAAGATGGCAGGCCGGATGAACGGGAAGAATACGGAACGGTGGATTTACACGCGGAGCGGCACGGGCTGGTCCGTGGGCCTGGGCGGAGGCGGATTCCGCAGCAGGGATTCCGGGGTAGGCACCGGGATAGGCGTCACGATGCCCCTGGGCAGCCGTCCGCCCGTTTCCTATAATGTCCTGTTTGAAAATGGAAAGGTCATCGGCTGGGAAGCCGTCAATGGCTTTTAAACGGCATCTCTCCGGATAACGCTTTTCCATCCGTTCCGCCCCGGCATCTCCCGCGGGGCGCACCGTTTTTCCTATTTGCCGGCGGCCTTGACGATGGCCTCCACCAAGCCGTTGATGTCGTGCGTTTTCGCGGTAATCGAGGGTGCGCGCCCCAGCTCCTTGAGGGTTGCCGTGGTCACGGGCCCGATGCTGGCGGCCTTGCAGCCGTCCGGCCACGGAAGCCCCAGCTTGAAAAAGTTTTCCGCCGTGGAGGAGCTGGTGAACGTCACGATATCCGCCCCCCGCTCCCGGAAAGCCGCCTGGGCTCCCGCCACGTCCTCCGTTTCCGCTTCCGTCTTGTAGGCGATGCATTCGTCCACAATAGCCCCCAGAGCGGTCAGGCCGTCGTAAATCACGCGCCGCGCTTCCTCCCCGCGCACCCACAAGAACGTGCTGTGCTCAATGGTTCCGATTTCCTCGCGGGCGTCCTTGAAGGCCTTGACGAGTCCTTCCGCCACGAATTTTTTAGGCATGATATCCACGGCCAGCCCGTATTCCCGGAGCTTCGCCTCCGTTCCGGGCCCGATGGCCGCAATCCTGGCGCCTCCGATGCTCCGGATGTCCTGGTACACGGCAAAAAACGCCTGGAAGAAGCGTTCCACCCCGTTGGGGCTGGAGAACACCAGCCAGTCATAGGTATGGGCGTGCACCACGCCTTCCGCAAATTCCCGCTTGTTGGAGGGGGGGGCCATGCGGATAGTGGGCATTTCCAGCACTTCCGCACCCAGACGGCGCAGGCGCACGCTCAATTCCCCGGCCTGGGCGCGGGTGCGCGTCACCACGATGCGCTTGCCGAACAGGGGCAGTTTTTCAAACCAGGCCAGGCTGTCGCGTTCCTTCACCACATCCCCGATCACGACTACCGCAGGGGCGCCCAGCCCGGCCTTTTGAACCTTGGCGGGCAGCGTCCGGACAGTGCCCGTGACCGTGCGCTGAATGCCCGTGGTGGCCCACTGGATGGCGGCGGCCGGCGTGGACGGCTCCTGCCCGTATCCGGTCAGGGCTTCGCAGACGTCCGCGAGCTTCTGCATGCCCATCAGCATGATTTTCGTGCCCTGCGCTCCGGCGATTCCTTTCAGGTCCAGGGAAGATTCCTTCTTGTTCACGTCTTCATGGCCCGTGAAGACGGTAAATTGCGTGCAGTACTTGCGGTGCGTCACCGGAATGCCCGCATAGGCCGGCCCCGCAATGGCGGAGGTAATGCCCGGAATGACTTCAAACGGCACGCCCGCTTCATGCAGGGCGTCCGCTTCCTCCCCCCCGCGCCCGAAGACGTAGGGATCGCCGCCTTTCAGGCGCACCACTTTTTTCCCGGCGCGTCCCAGTTTGACCAGCAGGGCATTGATTTCCTCCTGCGGCAGGGCGTGGCGGGAAGCCCGCTTGCCCACAAAAATCCTTTCACATGCGGCAGGAGCCCAGTTCAGCAGTTCCGCCGAGCTCAGCGCATCATATACCAGCACTTCCGCCGCTTCCACCAGTTCCCGCCCGCGGACGGTCATCAGGCCGGGATCCCCCGGACCCGCTCCAAGCAAATAAACAATACCCTGTTGCATGCTGTCATTCAACTCCATCACCCGCTTTTTGGCGACAATAAACCCCGCCATGCCCGGATTCATTCCATTGATGGCAGAATTGTCACAAGACATCCACAAAAGATTCTTGTTTTTTGAATAAATACAATTATCACGTATTTATGAATATTTCACGTATACTTACGACCACTCTCGCTGCCGCATTCACCCTTCCGGCTTTGGCGGATATTCCGGCCTCCCGAGTTCCCGCCCCCGTGAAGGAACAGGTGCAGAAGCAGTATCCGAACGCCGGCGCCATCGAATGGGATTTCGACAACGACGAAGACGTTTACGAGGCGGAATTCCACCTCAACGGCCTGGAATACGACGTCAAGCTTTATCCGGACGGCACCGTCTGCCTGATTAAGGCGGACATGCGCCTTCAGGATCTGCCCGCCCCCGTTACGGCGGCCATCGCCCGCGATTTCCCGGGGTACGCTCCCCGCCGCGCCAAGCAGATCACCGCCAGGGGAGCCCTGAAGTACCGGGTGGACTGCCGGTCAGAAACCGCCGCCGTCCGCAAACTGGAGCTTTACTATGCCCCGGACGGCAAACTTCTTTCCCAGAAGGCGGACGATTGAATGCGCCGTTCTTCCGCATGTTTCCGTATGACAGAAGCCGGGGGAACCTCCCCCGGCGGCTGACACGGCGCCCTCTGGATTCAACAAAGCCTTATGATATAAGGTCAAACTTGCAATGATTGAATTATTCAATATCGACTTCCTTTCCTACACGGCCCAGGCGGCGGAAACCGCCCCGCAGCATTCCTATACCATTTACTGGATGATTCTGCTGGGCTCCATGCTTCTGAGCTGGCTGGTCAGCGCGCGCATGAAGAGCCGTTTCAGCGAATATTCCCAGATTCCCATTCCGGTGACCGGGCGGGAAGTGGCGGAACAGATGCTGAAGGACAACCACATCACGGACGTGAAGGTGATTTCCACCCCCGGCCACCTGACGGACCATTACAATCCGGCGGACAAGACCGTCAACCTGAGCGAGTCCGTTTACAATTCCAACAGCATTGCCGCCGCGGCGGTGGCGGCCCATGAAGTGGGGCATGCCGTACAGCACGCCCAGGCCTATCACTGGCTGGGCCTGCGGTCCGCACTGGTTCCCATCGTCCAGTTCTCCTCCAATCTGGTGAGCATCGTGCTGATCATCGGCATTATCCTGCTGGCCATGGGCGGTTCCCCGTGGGTGCTGGGGCTGGGCATCGGCCTGTTTGCCATGACCACCATCTTCGCCTTCATCACGCTTCCGGTGGAGTTTGACGCTTCCGCCAGAGCTCTGAAATGGCTGGACCGTTCCCACCTGATGAATTACTTCGACCACGGAAAGGCCAAGAGCGCCCTGTTCTGGGCGGCCATGACCTATGTGGTGGGCGCGCTTTCCTCCCTGGCCATGCTGCTGTATTACGTGTTCATCTTCCTGAACGCGCGCGGCAGGGAATAACCCGGGGCACGGGCGCAGCGGCATACGGGGTTCCAGCCCATGCGGAGAACGAGGCTTTTCAGGCCCTCCCTCCGCAGGAAAACCTCTTTCAGCCTTTTTCCCGAAAGACGGGGAGCACGGAAACGTGCTCCTCTTTTTTAACGCATCAGGCGCGGGCAGCGGTCCCATGCAGGGGTCCGTCTTCCCGCGCCTTCCGCGGCAGGGGTATTCCAGGCGTTTCCGTTCCAGCCTCGTGCCCTATGCTTCTTCCGGGTGTTCCTGTTTCCTCTTTCCGGCTGTCAGGCGGAAGAAGAGGGGAACCAGGAAGATCGCCAGCAGGGTGGCCGTAATGATGCCGCCCAGCACCCCCGTGCCTACGGCGCGCTGCGCGCCCGCCGCCGCCCCGTGGGCGAAGGCCAGCGGAACCACCCCGGCGCCGAACGCCAGGGAGGTCATCAGGATGGGCCTCAGGCGCAGTTTGGCGGCGGCAACGGCAGCTTCCATCACATCCATGCCTTCCCGGTAGAATTCCTTGGCCACTTCCACAATCAGGATGGCATTCTTGGCGGAAAGACCGATGGTCGTAATCAGGCCCACCTTGAAGTAGATGTCGTTGGGCATGTCGCGCAGGAAGACGGCCAGCAGGGCTCCGAGCAGGCCCAGGGGCACCACCAGGATGACCGCCAGCGGAATGGACCAGCTTTCATACAGGGCCGCCAGCACCAGGAAGACGATCAGGATGGACAGGCCGAAGAGCAGCGTGGCCTGGGACCCGGCAAGCTTTTCTTCATAGGACTGTCCCGTCCATTCAAATCCCACGCCCTGCGGCAGGGTGGCGGTAATCTGCTCCAGGGCGTTCATGGCGTCCCCGCTGCTCTTGCCGGGCGCGGAGGAGCCGTTGATGGTGAAGGAGGGGTAGTTGTTGTAGCGCGTGAGCTGCGGGGGGCCGGCCGTCCAGTCCAGCCGGACGAAGGAGGAGAGGGGCAGAAGCTTCCCCTGGTCATTGCGGACATGCAGGTCTTCAATGTCATTGCCGTTCAGGCGGCTTTTTCCGTCCGCCTGCACAATGATGCGGCGCACCTGGCTGTCATGCATGAAGTCCCCCACATAGCTGGACCCGAACATGACCGCCAGCGAATTGCTGATTTCCGTAATGGGCACTCCCATGGAGAAGGCTTTTTCCCGGTCAATGGAGACGTGCAGCCGCGGCGTGTCCGCCTGTCCGGAGAAGTAGACGCCCGTCAGGTTGGGGTCCGCATTGGCGCGGGCCAGGAGTTCGTCCCGGGCTTCCACCATGCGGGCATACCCCAGGCCGCCCTTGTCCTGGAGCCGGAAGTCGAATCCGGACGTGCTGCCCAGTTCCGGCAGGGACGGCATGTTCAGGGCCATGACCATCATCTGGCGGTCCCCGCCAAAACGGGCGTTGACCCGGTCAATGATCGCCTGGGCGGAGTTGTCCTCTCCGGAACGCTCGTCCCAGTTTTTCAGGCCGACAAACAGCATCGCCATGTTGGTGCCGGTGCCCATGAAGCTGAAGCCGCCCACGGAATAGGCGTATTCCACCGGTTCATGCTGCATCAGGTAGTCCTCCACCTCCCGCAGCCGGGTACTGGTTTCCTCCTGCAAGGTCCCGGCAGGCAGGGCAACCATCGCCATGAAGTTGCCCTGGTCTTCTTCCGGAAGGAAGGAGGTGGGAAGCGTGAGGTACAGGTAGCCGGCCCCCGCAATGATGAGCACATACAGGAACAGGGAGCGTACGGGGCGGCGGATGATTCCGGATACGGCATTGCCGTACCGGTCCGTGGACCGGTGGATGGTCCTGTTGAACCATCCGAAGAATCCTTTCTTTTCCTGATGCTCCACGGAGGAGGCTTTAAGCATGGCGGCGCACAGAGCCGGAGTCAGGGAAAGGGCCAGAAACGCGGAGAAGGAGATGGATACAATGAGGGTCACGGCAAATTGCCGGTAGATGTTCCCCACCGCTCCGCTGAAAAAGGCCATGGGCACGAACACGGCCACGAGCACGGCGGTGATGCCCACGATGGCGCCTCCGATCTGCTTCATGGCTTTTACCGTAGCGCGCCGGGCGTCCAGCCCCTCCTCCATCATGATGCGTTCCACATTTTCCACCACCACAATGGCGTCGTCCACCAGAATGCCGATGCTGAGCACCATGGCGAACATGGTGAGCATGTTGATGGAGAACCCGGAGAGCCACATCACCGCAAAGGTGCCCAGCAGGGCCACGGGGACGACGAGCGTGGGAATCAGGGTGGCCCGGAAGTTCTGCAGGAACAGGAACATGACCAGGAATACCAGCAGAATGGCTTCCAGCAGGGTTGAAATGACTTTCTGGATGGAGATTTCCACGAAATGGGTGGTTTCATACGGAATCTGGTAGGTGACGCCGGGCGGGAAGTCCCTGGCCAGCTCATCCATCTTGGCCTTGAGCAGGCCCATGGTTTCCACGGCGTTGGAGCCGGGAGCCATCTTGATAGCCATGCCGGTGGCGGTCTGCCCGTTGCAGCGGGAGAAGAACGCGTAGCTGTTGGAGCCCAGCTCCACCCGCGCCACGTCCCCCAGCTTGACGGAGGAACCGTCTGAAAGCGTTCTCAGCGCAATGGAGGCGAATTCCTCCGGCGTGCGGAAGGCTTCCTCCGCCACCACGCTGGCGTTGATGGGGGCGGATTTGGAAACGGCCGCCCCCCCGATGTCACCGATGATGATGCGCTCGCTCTGGGCGGCCACGGCATTCACGATGTCCGTGGGCGTCAGTCCCAGCGCTTCCAGCTTTTCCGGATCGGGCCAGATGCGCATGGACGTTTCCGCGCCGAAGAGCTCCACGCGCCCGACGCCTTTCACGCGCTTCAATTCAGGGATGATGCGCGCGGAAGCCCATTCCCCCAGTTCCGTATCATTCAGGTTCCCCGTGGAGGAAAGGGAGATCATCGCCTGAATGTTGTTGGAGGATTTTTCCACGAACACTCCTTCCTTCCGGACAGATTCCGGCAGGCGGGATTCCACGATTTTCAGCCTGTTCTGCACTTCCACGGCGGCAATGTCCGGGTCCGTGCCCTGCGTGAACGTGGCGGCGATTTCCACCGCGCCGTCGGAACTGCTGGTGGCGGACATGTACATCAGGCCGGGAGCTCCGTTGATTTCCTTTTCAATCACGGCGGTGACGGCTTCCTCCGTATCCTGGGCGGAGGCGCCCGGATACGTAGTGCGCAGGGTAATGACCGGCGGAGCGATGTCCGGGTACTGGGCAATAGGCAGGCTGGGAATGGCCAGCAGCCCGATCAGGGAAATCAGCAGGGCGACTACCCAGGCAAAAATGGGGCGGCGTATAAAGAAATCAGGCATAACGGGTTATTGCTGGGCGTTGGATTGCGGCTGGGGCGCGGCGCTGCGGACCTTCATGCCGGGCCGGAGGGACATGATGTGGCTGACGGCCACCTTGTCCCCGTCCTTGAGGCCTTCCGAAACCAGCCATTCCCGGCCGTTCAGCGTATCCGCCTTCACGGGGCGCATTTCCAGCACGCCTTCCGGGCCCACGACAAAGACGGAAGCCCCCTGCGCGGTGCGGATGACGGCGTCCCGGGGAATGGCGAACACGTTGTCCCGCACCGCCTTCTCAAATACCACGCGCACATAGGCGCCGGGCAGAAGCTCATAATCCGGATTGGGGAACTGGGCCCGCATTTCAATGGTGTCCGTATTCGGATCCACCGCCATGTCGGAAAAGATGATCTTGCCGGAATGGGGGTATTCCTCCCCATTGGAGAGCAGCAGGCGCACCTTGATTTCACCCAGCGGCACTCCCTTCCACAGGCCGGACACCACGGCGCGGCGCAGGCTGCTGTACTGGGAGGCCGGCTGGCAGAAGCGGACATAGATGGGGTCTATCTGCTCAATGGTGGTCAGGTGCGTGAATTCGTTCTGGTTGGCAAATGCCCCTTCCGTCACCAGCGCGCGGCGCACGCGGCCGGAGATGGGCGCTTCCACCCTGGTGTATTCCAGATTCAGGCGGGCCTGCTCCAGAGACGCGGCGGCGGCGGCATATTCCGCCCTGGCCCGGTCTTCCTCCGCCATGGCCTGCTTGTGCTCCCGCACGCTGACGGCGCCCTTGGCCACCAGGGAGGAATAGCGGGCGGCCTTGTCCTCCGCATCCGCCAGCACGGCCTTGGCGCGCGCTACCGTGGCCTTGCATTCGTCCAGCACGGCCTGGAGCGGAGCCGGATCTATCTTGAAGAGAAGGTCGCCCGGGCGGACCGTCTGCCCTTCCTGGTAGCAGCGTTCCTGAATGATTCCCGTCACGCGGGCGCGCACTTCCGCCTGGAGGTACGCCTCCATGCGGCCGGGAAGGTTGGCGGTTACGGGAACCTGGGTGCCGTGCACCGTGAGAACGGCCACTTCCGGCACGATTTCTCCGGGAGAACCGGCGGCCGGATTTTCATCCCCCTGCCGGCAGGAGGAGAGAGCTGCCAAAAGGGTGGTGCAGAGAAGAAGGAGACTAGTTGTTTTCATCAGTAATCATGCTTTATAAGACCTCAAGAAACCCCGGAACCACGCTTCCGACAAGACCGGGGATTTTTCAATTGCCATAAGATGTAAAGTATCCCATAATGGGAGAGTCAAGAGGCAATGAAAAGATTAAGTGGAGCGGCTTTTTATCATTTGTTGTAAGCTGCTGGCAACAAGAATCAAATGAATGACGCGACGATTTCGTCTTCAGGAAGATTTCTCTTGCATGCAGCAGCCGTTTCCGCCGGGCGCGCCTCCGGCGGGAAAAAATCAGTTTCCACGCCAACCGCAATACAGGATGGACAAGCAGAATTTACTAACCATAGGCAATCTGTCCAAACAGACCGGCGTACATATTAAATCACTCCGGTATTACGAGCAGCTGGGGATTCTGCGCCCGGCCCATACGGACCCGGATACAGGCTACCGTTATTACACCCTCTCCCAGATTCCCGTGGTGGACGCCATCCGCGCCTGCACCTTCCTGGACATTCCCCTGAAGGAGTTCACCTCCTTTCTGACCGAGGACCAGCAGAGAATCCATTACAAGAAGCTGATTTCCCACGGCACCATGCTGGCGCACCAGAAAATCAGGGACATTCAGGAGAAACTGCACCTGCTGGAAAAATTCCAGAAGCAGATGGACCGGATGGAAGGCCTCCGGCGCCATGAGGGGCAGACCGTCCACGCCCTGCCGGAAAAATATTGCTGGACGGCCCCTTATGCCGGAAAACAGCACAGCACGGATTACAATGTACTCATCACCAACATGTTTGATGACATTAACCGCAATGAGCTGAGGCTGGGCGCGGAAGCCGGACTCCTTTCCTTCCACCGGAGCTCCGGAACGGAAAGGTTCCTGTATGTGGAGGTGGAAGCGACCAAAAGGGACGCCCGGCAGTTAAAGGAAGTCGTGCGCCTGCCTGCCGCCTCCTTCCTATGCTCCATCAGGAAGGAAAGCGATATCGGGAAGGCCCCCCTGGTCTTTCCCGAACTTTTTGCGCAGGAGTATGATAAAATCATCATGGAAACGGAATTGTTTTCCGGAGACTACGATGTGGTGCATCCCAAATTCGAACTGAGATGCTCCCTTCCGCCGGAAGGAAAGTGAACCGGGGGATTTTTTCCGGAACAGGCAATGGGTGAAGAGGATGTAAAAAACGCCTTTCGGGAACCGGAGTTCCCCGTCCGCGCCCCTGCCGCCCTGCGGTGCAGCCGGAACGTCCGTTCAGGCCCGCAGGCATGAAGTCTCCGGAAGTTTCATGAAATGGCATTGCATTTCCCCATGCAGCATATAAAATAATGGGGTGGCACATTGCGACACTACACAACCGGACTTGAAGGAAAGCGCCGTCAAGGCTTACAAGGCCATGTTGCTGGCGCGGGCCTTTGACACCAAAATTTCCAGCCTGTATAAAGCGGGCAAAATCACGGGCGGCGTTTACCTGGGCCGCGGGCATGAAGCGATTGCCGCCTGCGGCGGCGTTTTCCTGACCGCCGGGTATGACGTGATCGCCCCGTTCATCCGGGAACAGGCGGCGCGCATCACCTGGGGGGAACCGATCATTGAAGCGGCCCGCTCCTACCTGGGCTCTGCCCTGGGCTATATGAAGGGACGGGACGGGAACGTCCACCGCGGACTGCCGGCGGAAGGCTACATGGCGCCCATCAGCCATCTGGGCAGCACGGTGGCCTTCGTCATCGGCTGCCTTTTTGCCAAGCGGCTGGACGGCAAGCTTCCCGGCCCCGTAGGCGTGGCCTTCTGCGGAGACGGCACCACGTCCACAGGCGCCTTTCACGAAGCCGCCAACATGGCGAACGTGGAACAACTGCCGCTGGTGCTCGTGGTGACCAACAATCAATTCGCCTATTCCACTCCCAATGTCCGTGAATTCGGGGAAGCCTCCCTGGCGGACAGGGGCCGCGGCTACGGCTTCACCGTGCATGAAACGGACGGCACGGACTTCATGGCTACGCTGGAAACCTTCCGCACCGCCGTCAACAAGGCAAGGGAAGGCAGGGGCCCCCAGTGGGTGCTGGCCAAGACCCTGCGCATGTGCGGCCACGGGGAACATGACGACGCCTCCTACATCCCCAGGGAATTGAAGGATGAGTACGACAAAAAAGACCCCGTCACCGTCGCGGAACGGCAGCTGCTGGAAGCCGGCTGGCTGACGCCGGAAGAAGTGGCGGACCTGAAAAAGCAGTATGCCGATGAAGTCCAGCTGGCCGTGGCTACCGCGCAGCGGGAACCGGAGCCGGACCCCTTCCGGGAGGACTGGAACGCCACGGTATGGAGACCTTATTAAGCCTGCAAACGGAATATTCCCATGAGCGTAACATACATTGATGCCATTCACGACGCCCAGAAAGACCTGCTTGCGGAAGACAAGGACGTCTTCCTGTACGGACAGGACATAGGCGTTTTCGGCGGCGCTTTCAAAGCGACCAAGGGCCTCAAGGAGCTGTTCCCGGACCGCGTGATTGACGCCCCCATCAGTGAGGACGCCATGGCCGGCATGGTCACCGGAGCCGCCGTCATGGGCAAGAAGCCCATCATGGAAGTCCAGTTTGCCGACTTCAGCACCATCGCTTTCAACCAGATCGTCAACATGGCGGCCACCCATTACTACCGCACGGGCATTCCCGCCAACATCACGGTGCGGCTGCCCTGCGGGGGAACGCCCGGCACGGGTCCCTTCCACAGCCAGAGCCTGGAAGCCCTGTTCGCCCACTATCCGGGCCTGCACGTCATGACCCCGGCCACCGTGGCGGACGCCTACTGGATGCTGCGCCAGGCCGTGGAAGTGCCCGATCCCGTCATCTTCCTGGAGCACAAGTTCCTGTACCGCTGGCTGAAGGCGGAGGACAACTACCGGGAAGCCCCGGTGATTCCCTTCGGCATGGCCCGGATCGCCCGCACCGGAAAGCACGCCACCGTAGTGGCGTACAGCGCCATGGTGCCGGAAGCCGTGCGCGCGGCGGACCTGCTGGCGAAGGAGAGCGGTTATGAAGTGGAAGTAGTGGACCTCCGCACGGTGCGCCCGCTGGACATGGACACCGTCATCGCCTCCGTAGCGCGCACCGGCCGCGTCCTGGTCGTCGGGGAAGACTTCCCGTGGGGGGGCGTCACGTCGGAAGTCGTTTCCCGCATCGTGGCGGAAGGCTTCCATCTGCTGGACGCTCCGCCCCAGCGGCTCAACGCCAGGGACACCCCCATCCCCCAGCATCCCAACCTGTGGAAGGCGCACCGCCCCACGCTGGAATCCATCGCCGCCTCCATCCGCCATCTTTTATCCATCTGATTCAACCCAGTTTCCACCATGCCTAAAGTACCCATTCTGATGCCCCAGCTCGGGGATTCCATTGCGGAAGCCACCGTGCTGCGCCTGCTGGCGGCCCCGGGCGACACCGTAGAAGCCGACCAGGAAATCTTTGAGGTAGAGACCAACAAGGCCACCATGGGCGTCACCACCATGTGCGGCGGCGTCCTGAGCGACGTGTTTATCAAGGAAGGGGAATCCATCGTGGTCGGCGCCTGCATGGCCATGATTGACGCCACGGAAGAGGAAATTGAGCGTTCCGGGGCCACCCCGGCCGGTGGCTCCACCCAGCCTTCCCTTCCGGCCAGCCCGGAATCCGTGCCCCAGCGCGTCCCGGACGCTTCCGCCCGGGAGGAAAAGCCCGCCGGGGTCCACTTTGGCCTGACGGGGGAATCCTACCAGGAAAACGGCACGGACCTGAAAGTCCAGCCCAGCGTGCGCGGCCTGCCGGTGCCCGCCGGCATGAAAGACGCGCACTACATGTCCCCCCGGATGAAGGCGCGCATGGATGAACTGGGCATGAGCGCCTCGGACATCGCTTTCATCTCCGGCTCCGGAGCCGGAGGACGGGTCACCATTGACGACCTGGAGGAATTCCTGGAATACGTGAGCCAGTGGCCGCACCGCAAGGCCTCCTCCATGCGGCTGGCCGTGGCGGACGCCATGCGCCGGAGCTGGACGCGCCCCCTGGCCTCCGCCGGGCGCCCCGTGTTCATGGACCCCCTCATCAAGCACAGGCAGCATTCCCCGCTGCGGCCCGGCATCACCCTGTACTTTGCCCGCGCCCTGGCCCTGGCCCTGGCGGAAAGCCCGGAATGCGCCGGCTACCTGGTGGGGGAAAACATCCTTTCCCCCAAAACCATTGACATCGGCATCGCCGCCCAGGTGGCGGACGGAGTGATGGTTCCCGTGCTGCGCCGCGTGAACGAACGGACGATGGAAGAACTGCTGGAAGACTACAACAGGCTGATCGCCCAGGCGCGCCGCCGCAGGCTGGCCCCGGAAGACAGCACGGGCGGCATCGCCACAGTCACCAACTTCGGCGGCTTCGGGCTCACCTTTGCCGCCCCCATGCCCATGCCCAGCGAATCCATCATCCTGGGGGTGGGAGCCGTCACCAAGACCCCGGTCTGGAGCGACGAGGTGGAGGCCTTCATTCCCATCTCCAAGGCCAACATCGTGGCTACGGGGGACCACCGCGTGGTGGACGGCGCGGACATCGGCCGCCTGCTCAAGCGCGTGGCGGAACTGCTCCAGCGCCCGGAATACCTGTAACCCGCTCCGTTCCCGCACGCTTTACGCCGCATGACGACAGACCCACCCGTACTAGGCCTGGTAGCCGGAGACGGCGTCTACCCGGAATACATCGTCCGGGGGGCGCGCCGCCGGACGCCGGAGCTGCGCATCGTGGCCGTGGGCTTCAAGGGGGAGACCAATCCCGCCGTCATTCCCCTGTGCGACGCTTACCAGGAATTCAGCGTGGGCCAGATCAGCAAGCCGTTCTCCTTCCTGAAAAAGCACGGCGTGCGGAACGTCATCATGGCGGGAGGCATCAACCCGAAGAACATTCTCTCCCTCCGCCCGGACCTCCGCGCCCTTTCCGTGCTGATGCGCATGCCGGAGAAAAACGCGGACTCCCTGCTGGGGGCCGTCATCACGGAGGCGGAAAAAGAAGGCTTCACCATCCTCCCCGCCTTCACCTACATGGAAGAGCACATGCCGCAGCCGGGCCACATCGCCGGACCGCGTCCCACGACCGGACAATGGGAGGACGCCGTTTTCGGCATGCAGATGGCCAAGGAAATCAGTCGCCTTCACATCGGGCAGTCCGTCATCGTGCACGGAGGCACCGTAGTTGCCGTGGAAGCCATTGAAGGCACCAACAACTGCATACGCCGCAGCGGCGAGCTGGGCAACGGCAAACCCGCCACACTGGCAAAAGTGGCGCGCCTGGGGCATGACATGCGCTTCGACATTCCTACGATCGGCCCCGTCACCATTGAGACGTGCGCGGAATGCGGCGTCAGGCAAATCGCCCTGGAAGCGGGCAAAACCATTCTGCTGGAGCGTGACCGGGTGGCGGAACTGTGCAAAAGGCACAAAATCAGCCTGCATGCCATGGACGCTTCCGGGGAGGGCTGCCCTCAACCGGAAAATCCCGCCCAATAAAAATCCCCTCGTCCGGAAACCCGGACAAGGGGAAATCATGCCGCATACGGGATGCAGAATAGAAAACGGCTTATTCAACCGCCGGAATTAAGCGTTTTTGTCCTTGTCCATCATGGACTTGGCCTTGTCACTTACCCCGGAAGCCATATCCTTGACGCCTTCCTTGCTCTTTTCGTAGGCGTCTTTCATTGCCTTCTTGCCTTCTTCCATCTTGCCGGAAGCGGCATCTTTCGAGCATCCACAGCCTTCATGCATATGGTTCATATGATCTTTGGAGTCACACATAATAAATAAATGGTTTGTATTTTAATCGTTTGAGTTAACCGTTTTTCGCAGCGTCGCCAATGGCTTCGGCCTTATCGGCAGCCCTGTCCGCCGCATGGTCCACGGCTTCCTTGCTGTCCTGGTAAGTATCCTTGACGGCTTCCTTGCTCTTTTCGTAGGCGTCCTTCGCCGCTTGCTTGCCTTCCTTCATTTTTTCGGAAGCGGCGTCCTTGGCGGCTTTGGCGCCCTTTTTCATGTGTTCCTTGGCTTCAGCCATGTCCTTGTCACCCTTGGTGCAGGAACCGCTGTTGCAGGCGCTCTGCGCCAGGGCCACTACCGGAACTGCAACGGCTACCGCTGCTATAGCATATATCAATTTTTTCATGACGTTGTTCTATTTGGATTCATTCCAATAGACTCTTTCTTCATGAAAATCTATGAATACAGTCGTGTCATTCTGCGTTCACTCCTGCAAATCAAAAGCCATAAACGCCGCGGAGGCAACGCAGTCCCGGCACGGAACGCAGCCTTCTTTTTTCAGCTCCCTGCAATGGGAATAACCCAGCTTCTCCACAAACCGCCGCTTCAGCTCCTCCCTTGACTGCACGGGCGTGCACAGGAGCGCTCCATACAAGGCGCCGCATACCCCGTCAGGCGCTCTTCCCGTGCCGCACGCGGAGACGGCTTCCAGCAAATCCTCCCTTCCCAGGGCTGCGCAAACGGCCTGGGCGCAGTTGTGGCGCCAGGGTTCCGTGCGGAAGGTGGACAGCGCCTTTTCTTCAACGTTCATGCCCCCACTGTAGGCCCGGCCCCCTTCCGGGTCAAGAGCCCCGTCCCGCCTTACCACCTGCAAACTCCGCCGCCGCATTCCGGGTGAGGAAAACATAAGCCCTCCGGAAAACCGCCGGCAGCGGCGTTTACTTCCCGGCAAGCCGGCGGCTGGTCTCCAGGCGCGCGGCCAGCTCCTCAAAGGGGACGGTCCCGTCCAGGCAAAGGCTCACCCAGCTTTTCTTATTCATGTGGTAGGCCGGAAAACGGCTGTGATGGTCCACAAGGCCCTCGAGCTCCCCAGGGCGGACCCGCAGATTCAGCACCTCCACCCTTTCCCTGGAACTGCCGCCCAGTTTCAACCGCGGCACAGCCAGAAAAACGGCATACCATTTTTCCGTGTCCTTCCGCCGCACGACAGCGCTTCCCGGCGACTTCCTCCACAGGAATTCCAATTCATCCCCGTAAGCCTCCCGGACGTGCGCGACGAGGCTCCGGGCAGGATCGCCCTTGAAGAAATCAGGTTCAAAGCAGCACTCCGCCACATGCCACAGCTCTTCCTCATATTCCCTGCGGAGCGCCCTCTCCCGCAACCTGTCCGCCTCTCCCTGAGCAAGATGAGGGATACTCTTCCCGTCCGCATCACGCACCGTTACGCTGACGGAGCCCTCCGCGTGTATTTCAAATTCCATACAGAGCTGCCCGTTCAGCAGCTTTGTCCGGTACAGAAAACCATTTTCCCCGCGAACGCAGCCGAAGGGAGGCAATTTTTCCTCACACAACCTCCTGTCCCTGAAAACGCGTTCCACGGCTTTTTCATACCAGCTTTTCCGGGGAATGCGGCGAAAGAACATGAGGAAAAGAAGTTAGAGGAGATGGAAGGATGGAAAACGCCAGCTGCACCCCTGCGGGCGTGCAGAACCCGGCCAAGCCATGATAAATCCGCACGGGAACGGTACAAGGCCAAAATAACCTGCGCCCCATGTCCGAGGCGCCCGCATCGGGAAAAGAGTTTTTACCTCCCCGTCAGCACATACCACACGAACAGGCTGTTATGCTTCACGTACCGCTTGAGCAGCCGTCCCGGCTCCCGGTAAATGCGGTACAGCCATTCCAGGCCGTTTTTCTGCATCCACCGGGGCGCGCGCTTCACCGTTCCGGCATGGAAGGCGAAGGCCGCTCCCACGCCCACATAAACCGCGGGAGGCAGCAGCTCCTTCTGCTCCGCCATCCACCGCTCCTGCTTCAGGCTGCCCAGGCCCACCCATACCACATTGGCCCCGCTTGAGGCGATGGCCTCCCGCATCTCCCTCCGGTCTTCCTCCGTCCAGGAACGGAATGGCGGGGAATGCACGCCGGCCAGATGAAAAGCCGGGTACTTCTCCTTCAATGCGGACGCCAGGGTCTCCAGCGTCCCTTCATCTCCGCCCAGCAAAAAATGGCGCAGACCCGGATACTCCGCATTCGCCCGCACCAGGGCTTCCATCAGGTCCGGCCCGCTCACGCGTTCGGCGCTCCTTTCCCCTGCGGGAAGGCCCCTGTTCAGCTTCCACACCACAGGCATTCCGTCCGGGCAAACCACGTCCATCCGTTCCAGCACGGCCCCATAACCCCGGTCATGAACGCCGAGGGTTATCACGTGCGCGTCCGCGGCGGCCACCAGGCACGGGGCCTGCGCTTCCAGGGCACGTTCCGCCAGGGCGGAGCTCATTTCCTCCACGGAGCTGACGGCCACGGAAAAGCCGAACACCTTTCTGGTCTCGCACGGCATCCGCGCGCCGGGCTGGTCAGGATTGTTTGCAGCAGTCATGGCCTGATGGAAATGAAGGGTGAAAATCACGGCAGGGACAGCCTCAGCCCGTCGTAGGCAGGCATGACGTTCTCCGGCAGCTTGCCGGAAAGAATCCCGTAATCCATGTCGTGGGACATGTGGGTCAGCACGGCGCGCCTGGGCCGGATGGCGGCAATGGCGGCCAGGGATTCCTCCAGGCACAGGTGCGTGGGGTGCAGATGATAGCGCAAGCCGTCAATAATCAGCAGGTCAACCCCTTTCATGGCCTCCAGGGAGGCCTCCGGAATGCTTTTCACATCCGGCATGTATGCCAGCCGCTGCCCTTCCGCCTCCAGCACATAGGCATAAGTCTCCACCCCGGCATGCATTACGGGAAGAGGCGTCACCAGCACATTCCCTACACGGAACGGTTCCCTCACTTCGTGAGGTTCCGGCCTGACGTAGCCGCTCCGGCCCGGTTTCGGTTCAAACGCCCAGCCGTACATGGTCCGCAGGGCTTCCATCGTCTGCGGCGAGGCGTACAGGGGCAGGCCGCCGGACCTGCGCCAGCAGAAGGCGCGCAGATCGTCAAAGCCGCCCACGTGGTCCACATGGGCGTGCGTGTACAGCACGGCGTCCACGTCCGTGATGTTTTCCCGCAGGGCCTGCTGACGCAGATCCGGGGAGGAATCCAGCAGAATGCGGGTGCCCGCGGCCTCCACGTAAACTGAAGAACGCAACCGCTTGTTTCTGGGGTCCGGGGACGTGCAGACCGCACAGGAGCAACCTATCTGCGGAACTCCGGTGGACGTTCCGGTGCCCAGAAAGAGAATGTTCATCACAGAGGTCATGATTGCGTTTAGAGCAAATGATGCCATAATGCATTCAAAATCCAAAGCCCGAATGCTTACATTGCTGAAAATTAGAAACCTGGCCCTCGTGGACCAGCTGCTCTGGGAACCCAGCTCCGGTTTCATCTGCATCACGGGGGAAACGGGGGCGGGCAAATCCGTCATCATCGGCGCCATACGGCTGGCGCTGGGGGAACGCGCGGACAAAACGCTCATCCGGTCCGGAGAACAGCAATGCAGCGTGGAAGCCGTGTTCCATCTGCCGGAATCCTCCCCCGTGCACGGCATTCTGAACGAACACGGCGTGCCGCCCTGTGAAGACGGCAACCTGATTATCAAGCGCATTATTTCCTCCACGGCCAACCGCCAGTTCCTGAATGACAGCCCGTGCACCCTGAACCTGCTGCGGGAGGCGGGCGCCTGCCTGGTGGACATGCACGGCCCCAGCGACCACCGCTCCCTGATCTCCCAGGAGAGACAGCTTTCCCTGCTGGACGCCTTTGGGGAGCACGCCCCCCTGCTGCACGCCTACGCGGACGCGTGGCGGCAATGGCAGGACGCGCGCCGGGCCTATGACGACCTGGAGCATGCGGAAGCGGCCACCGCGCGGGAAATAGAGCTGCTGCGCCACCAGGTGGACGAGATAGACGCCGCCGCCTTTACGCCGGAGGAAGTGCTCACGCTGGAAGAACGCTGGCAGCGCGCCCGCAACGGCACCAGGCTTCAGGAACAGGTTTCCAGAATGCTTGCCATGCTGGAGGAAACGGACGTGCCCGGCCTGGGTTCCCAGTTGAGGGAACTGACCCGGGCGGCGCACGAACTGGAACGCATGGACGCCTCCACAGCCGCGTGGCTGGCCCCGCTGGCGGAAGTGAATCTGGAGCTTAAGGAAATTGAAGGACGCCTGGCGGATTATTCCTCCGAGCTGGATTGTGATCCCCGGGAGCTCTTCCAACTGGAGGAGCGCATCAACCTGCTGGAATCCCTGAAAATGAAATACGGCCCTTCCTTTGAAGACGTCTGCGCCCGGAGGGAGGAGGCGGCCCACCGCCTGGACCGCATCGAGCACCGCACGGAACGCCTGGAAGAACTGCGGGCCTCCATGGCCGTCCTGCGCAAGCAGGTGGACGCCGCCGGACAGGCCCTGACCAAAGCGCGGCAGGCATCCGCGCCCAAACTGGCCTCCTCCATCGTCAGGCACTCCCGGGAACTGGGCTTCCGCCAGGCCGTCTTTGAAGTAGGGCTCTCCCCCCTCCAGGAACCCGGCTCCCAGGGAATGGAAACGGTGGAATTCCTGTTCGGCCCCAATCCGGGCGAACCCTCCAAGCCTCTCCGGCTGATTGCCTCCAGCGGGGAGCTGGCGCGCATCATGCTGGCGATTAAAAGCGCCCTGGCGCACAAGGACTCCACCCCCCTGCTGGTATTTGACGAAATAGACGCCAATGTGGGCGGGGAAGTGGCGCGGGCCGTCGGCTTCAAGATGCAGCAGCTCGGGAACAGGCACCAGGTCATCTCCATCACGCACTTTCCGCAGGTGGCGGCCCTGGCCTCCCATCACTACCTGGTCCAGAAGGCTTCCGCGGGCAACCGCACCATCTCCTGCTTGCGGGAGGTGAGCCATGAAGACCGGATAGACGAGCTGGTCCGCATGCTGGGCGGCGGCGGGGACCACGCCCGCACGCTGGCCCAGGCCCTGCTGCAGCCCTCCTGAACGGAGGGCGCCAAAAAGGAAGAGGCCGCCTTATTTTTCCAGACGGGGCTTGAAGCCGCGCAGCCGCAGGGAATTGAACACCACGCACAGGGAGCTTAAACTCATGGCCCCGGCGGCAATCATGGGATTCAGCGTAAGGCCGAAGGCCGGATACAGGCACCCGGCGGCCAGCGGAATGCCGATGATGTTGTAAAAGAAGGCCCAGAAGAGGTTCTGCCTGATGATGTGCAGGGTGGTGCGGCCCAGTTGAAGGGCTTCCGCCACGCCCACGGGATTGCTCTTCATCAGCACGATGTCGGAGGACTCCATCGCCAGCTCCGTTCCGGACTTCATGGAGATGCCCACCCGGGCGCAGGCCAGCGCCGGGGCGTCGTTCACGCCGTCCCCCACCATCGCCACCTTGTCCCCGCGTTCCTCCATCTTCATCACATGGGAGGCCTTCTCATCCGGAAGCACGTCGGAAATCACTTCATCAATGTGCAGTTCCCCGGCCATGTGCCGCGCCGTGGCGGCATTGTCCCCCGTCAGCATGACCACGCGCAGGTTCATCCGCTTCAGATAATCCACCGCCGCCCGGCTGTCCGGTTTCAGGGAATCCGCCACCATGATCACTCCCGCAGGGCGGTCTCCCCTCCCTACATACAGCGGGGACGCGCCCTGCCGCATGAACTCCCGGAGGCGGCCTTCCTCCTCCTTCCAGGAGATGCCCTTGTCCTGCATGAAGCCGGGATTGCCCACCGCATAGGGCACGCCGTCCACTACGCCGGAAATGCCGCGGCCCGGCACAACGGACAAATCCGCCACGGCGCGGATGGGGAGTTCCAGCAGCCTGGCGTGTTCATAAACGGCTTTCCCTACCGGATGTTCCGATCCCTGCTCCAAAGCCGCCGCCATTTCCACCAGTTCATCCGCATTCATGCCCGGCTCCGGCAGAACGGCCACCACACGGGGCTCCCCTTCCGTCAGGGTGCCCGTCTTGTCAAAAACGACGGTATCCACGCGACTCAAAGCCTCCAAAGCTCCGGCGGACTTGCACAGGATGCCCAGCCGCGCGCCCCTGCCCGTCCCTACCATGATGGCGATGGGCGTGGCAAGCCCCAGAACACAGGGGCAGGAAATCACCAGCACCGCAATCGCCCTGGCAAGGGCGAAGGAAAATCCCTCCCCGGCAGCCAGCCACGCAACCAACGACACCAGGGCAATGGCAATCACCGCAGGGACAAAGAAATAACACACCCGGTCCGCCAGCCGTGCAATCGGAGCCTTGGACTGGCTGGCCTCCTCCACCAGGCGGATCATGCGGGCCAGCGTGGAGTCCCTGCCCACGCGTTCCGCACGTACCTTGAGATACCCGGCCCGGTTGAACGTGCCGCTGATCACCCGGTCTCCCGCCGTCTTGTCCACCGGCATGCTTTCCCCCGTCAGGTCCGATTCATCCAGCGCGGCCTGCCCTTCTTCAATGACGCCGTCCACCGGAATCCTCTGCCCGGTTTTCACCACCACCAGGTCCCCGGAATGAAGTTCATCCAGCGGGACGGCGCGCTCCGCGCCGTCATGCCAAACCAGGGCCTCCTGGGGAACCAGCTTCACCAGCCCTTTCACGGCGGCGTTCGTCTTGCGGTAGGAACGGCGTTCAAGATATTTCCCCAGGGAAATCAGGGTGACGATCATGGCCGCGGATTCAAAATACAGTTCCATTCCGTCCACGTTGGCGCCCTGCCACAGCGCCGCAATCAACAGATACAGCCCGTACAGGAAGGCGGAACCGGAGCCGATGGCGATCAGGGAATCCATATTGGGAGACAGCGCGGCAAGCTGGCGCACGCCGTTGATTAAATAATGCCGGTTCAGCCACAGAATCGCGGCCGCCAGAATGCACTGCGCCCACAAATTCATCCAGAGCCCCCAGCCCCCTCCCGGAACGGGCCAGTGCCACATGGGCCCCATGGACAGATACATCAGAGGCGCCAGCAGCAGAACGGACCAAACGAGACGGGAGCCTCCCGTTTCCTCCTGCCCCTGGCTTTCCTCCCCATCCGCACCGGAAAACGGTTCCTCCCGCCAGTCCGCCAGGTGGAAGCCGGCTTTCTCCACTACGGACGCAATGCGCCCCCTGGCGGGCGAATCGGGCTTTTCAAACAGAACGGTCATCCGCCCCGTCAGCAAATTCAGCTCTACGCGCTCCACCCCCTCCAATCCCTCCACGGCGCGCTCCACCTTGGCAGCACAACCGGCGCAATGCATGCCGGAAACAAGATAGTTCTTTTCTTCCATTGTCGTTAAAACGGAGTGTTTGATTTTCCGGGACCAAAGAAGGCTCCCATGTTGTTAGGTGAAACTAATCCCATCAATCCCGTTTCTCAAGCCGCTTTCGCGGCTTCACCCTTTTCCAATAAAAAATGACAAAAAAACGCCCACGGCCCCGTAACAGTAACAAACACCTTCATCCCTTCATGATGACCGCTCCCACCCTGTTCCGAGTCCTGGCCTGCACGGCCCTGTTGTCCGCCCCCCTCCATGCCCAGCTTTACACCCTGCACGGGGACGGCGTCAAAAAAACCGAGAGGGTGGTGGAAAAAGCGGATTATTCCGATTACGAACTCGTCTGGCACGACGAGTTCGACAAGGACGGCCGTCCGGACCCCGCCAAGTGGAATTACGAACACGGATTCGTCCGCAACAAGGAGGAACAGTGGTACCAGCCGGAAAACGCCCGGTGCGAGGACGGCATGCTGATTATTGAAGGCAAAAAGGAAAAACACGCCAATCCCCATTATGACCCGGCGGGAAAGAATTGGCAGACGACGCGCAAGGAAGCGGATTACACCTCCGCCTCCCTGACCACGCGCGGCAAGTTTTCCTGGCTGTACGGGCGGTTTGAAATCCGGGCCAGATTCAGCCCGCGGGAGGGCATGTGGCCCGCCTTCTGGACCATGGGCGTCAAGGAAGGATGGCCCATGTGCGGGGAAATAGACATCATGGAGTACTACCAGTCCACCTACCTGGCCAACCTCTGCTGGGCCTCCCCCAAAAAACACGTGGGCAAATGGAGCACTACCTACACGCCGCTCAAATGGCTCCAGGAAAGGCATGCGGACTGGGCGGACAGCTTCCATGTCTTCCGCATGGACTGGGATGAAAAGGAAGTGCGCCTGTATGCGGACGACATCCTGCTGAACAGGACGCCCCTGGACAACACCGTCAACGCCGTTTACAAGGAAGTCGCCAATCCCTTCCGTCAGCCCCATTTCATCATCCTGAACCTGGCCATGGGCGCCACAGGAGGCGATCTGAATAAACTGCCCCTGCCCCAGAAGTATGAAATAGATTACGTCCGCATATACCAGAAGAAGGATTCCCCCCACAAGGGCACCATTCCCTACCGGACAGAGAAGAAAAAGGATGCTCCCGTGGAACTGTCCCGCCTTCAGAAAGCGCTAGACGAATAGGGAAACGTGAACGGCCAGGGGCGCATGGAACGGATAGAGCAAAAAGAGAATTCCGGCTTCGCCGTATCCGTAAGGTCCATCCAGTTTCTTTAACCCCTTCCAATTCATATAAAAGTCCCTGCCTTCGGGAACGGGGGCGGCCTGTTACTCGGCAGCCTTCCCCTTGAGCACCAGGAGAATGTGTTCCGCCATGAGGGCGTGCCCTTCCGCATTGGGGTGCACGCCGTCCACCAGCAGGGCGCCCTTGTCCTTCATCACCTTGTTGAGGTCGATCACCCTGGATTTGGTGCTCTTGGCCACCTGCCGGATGAGCGGAATGATTTCCTTTTCAATGCATTCCCTGCTGATCCCCCCTTCCCTGGCCTCCTGGGAGGGGATGGGCAGCAGGCAGTATACCTTCAATTTGGGATTCTGCTTGCGGAATTCCGTAATGATCTCCTTGTAATTGTTTACAAAATCATCCTTGTGGCTCCAATTCACTTTTTTGCTGTCATTGGTGCCCAGGCCTATCAACAGCATGTCAGGCTTGAACGCCAGCGCGTCCTGATAAGCCTTCTCCCGCGTGATGGGGCGGTCCCCCTTGAACAGCAGGCAGCGCGCCGATACGCCGAAGTTTCCTACTTCCGCCTTCCTGTCCAGGGTCTTCGCAATCCGGGATACCCAGCAGTCTTCCTTTTTAACCCCCATCCCGGCGGTGATGCTGTCCCCCAGACAGGCCAGCTTCACTGCGGCGGCACAATCCGCCGGCAGAAAAGCGGCCAGCAACCCTATCCACAACAAGACAATAAACTTTTTCATGGAGTAAAATATTACAATGAGAATGGCTTACTGGACGCGGCTTCAAATGTAAAGCCCGTACTCCGGCCCGTCTTCTGGTCTTTTTCCGCGCCGTCCCCTCATGAAAAAGCCCCGGCCGGATAAAACCCGGACGGGACTCTTCAAATAACAGGAAAAGGGAACGTTTAATTCACGCGGCCCAGGTAGGAGCCGTCTTCCGTCTTTACGGAAATCTTTTCGCCGGGCTTGATGAAAAGGGGCACCTGCACCACCAGGCCGGTGGTCATCGTGGCGGACTTGTAAACGTTGTTCGCGCTGTCGCCCTTGACGCCTTCCGGAGCTTCCGCCACTTCCATGGTGATGGCGGCGGGGAGTTCCACGGAAACAACCGTCTCATCCGTGAAAAGCAGAATGTAGATGTTGCCTTCCATCAGGTAATCCTTGACGGGTTCCACGATGTCCGGAGACACGGTAATGTCTTCGTACGTATCGGGGTTCATGAAGTGGTAGCCCATGCCGTCAATGTAGCTGAACTCATATTCCTCACGGGCGAGGTTCACGCCTTCCAGGGATTCATTGGAAGTCAGGCGAAGGTTATATACCTTCTTGGTGGAAATGCTGCGGATGCTCATTTGCACGTAGGAGGCCATGCGGGGGGGGCACTTGTGCTCCATGCTGACCACGACGCAAACGTCATTGTTATGATTAACCGCGTGTCCCTTGCGAAGATTGATTACGGGTACTTTTGCCATGCGGCCCGTACCATATCATGTTTTCCCCTCCCGTCAAGCCGAAAAAACGCGCCAAACCCTTGATGCGCTTGGAGAAAACGCCTTTGGCCGGGTGACCGGAAAGGCCGGAAAAACCATCGTTCCTACCGGCTGAGATCCTGCTGGAACAGGACCTTGATGCCGCTGGAATTCAGCACGGTGCGCCCGAAGTTGAGGTCATCCACATGGAGGGCGACCAGGGAGCCCCGCGCCATGCAGGGCATCAGGGGGTACAGGAAGTTGACGTTCATTTCCGCGGCATACAGCACATCCAGGCACTTCTTGAGGTCCGCGGGGCCATGGCGGAGAACCGCCACCAGAACCTCGGACTCCGTATAGCAGATGCCCTTTTCCAGAAAGATTTCCGACGTTCGTTCCGGATCGCTGACAATCAGGCGCGCAATGGTCGCCTCATGGCAGTCGTGCATGCTGAACCCCAGGCAGAAGATGCCGTGCATGTCCAGCAGGCCGAGGAGGGCGGACAGCGCCCCCACCCGGTTCTGGAGCATGATGGAATATTGCCTTATCGTACTGCCGGGGGCTTTGATGGCTTCTTCCTTCATGACAATAAAGCAAACGGGGTTGAGTTCTATTTAACGTATGTCTTAAGCACGCGCCTGATGATGGCAAGCGCCTGCTGGACTTCCTCTTCACTCACGTTCAGCGGAGGCAGCAGGCGAACGGTTTCCGGCCCGGCGGGAACGGAAAGCAGGCCCTCCTGCCGCAGAGCCTCCACCACCACGGCGGCAACCGTCTTGCCTTCCGGCGCGTCCACCATCTCCGGATTGAGGCCGATGCCCAGCAACAGGCCCAGGCCGCGCACGCCCTGGATCACGGGCAGGTTCCAGGATTCTATTTCCGCGCGGATTTCCGCGCCCAGGCGCCGCGCCCGTTCCGGGAGCCCCTGGGAGACGATTTCCCGCAGCACGGCCAAGCCGACCGTGGTGCCGAGCGGATTGCCGCCATACGTGGAGCCATGGGAGCCGGGGTCCATGATGGAGGCAAGCTCCGTGCCCTGGTCGTCAATGGCGCGGTCGGAAATCCAGAAGCCGCCGATGGGAAAACCGCCGCCAAGAGCCTTGGCCCAGGAAACGCCGTCCGGCTCCACGTCCGGAGCCACGGCGCGCCATCCCATGATGTCGCCGCAACGGCCAAAGCCGCACTGCACTTCATCCATCAGCAGGAGAAGATCGTGCTCCTTGCACAATTGTGCCAGGCCGCGCAGGAATTCCGGAGTCACGCAGTTGACGCCGCCTTCCCCCTGGATGGTTTCCAGCATGAAGGCTACTGTTTCCGGCCTGATGGCTTCGCGGGCCGTTTCCAGGTCATTGAAAGGCAGATGGCGGAATCCCGGCAGCATGGGGTCAAAGCCTATCTTGATTTTATCCTGCCCCGTGGCGGACATGCTGCCCAGCGTTCTTCCGTGGAAGGATTTGTTGAACGTAAGCACTTCATAACGGGGTTTGCCGTCCGCCTGGGGCTTCCGGTGGCCGTAGCGGCGCGCCACCTTGATCAAGCCGTCATTGGATTCCGCGCCGCTGTTGGAGAAAAAGACCTTCCCCGGACGCTCCACGCATTTGGTCACGATGAATTCCGCCAGATCCGCCTGCTGGGGAATCTGGTACAGGTTGGAGCAGTGCACCAGCGTGGCCGCCTGCTTTTGCAGGGCCTGCGTTACCACGGGATGGCAATGCCCCAGCACGCAGGTGGCAATGCCGGCACAGAAGTCCAGATAGCACTTCCCCGTGCTGTCCCACAGTCGGGAGCCTTCCCCGCGGACGGCAGCCATGGGATAACGGCCATAGGAATGGAGTACGTACCGGTTGAGTTTTTCTTCTGTGTTCATAAGCTAAGGTAATACGCGTGTAGTTTGCGCTTCTGGCCCCGTCTGTAAATGATTTTTTTGGGAGCCACGTCATGATTCTCACATTTTATCCCGGCGAGTAGTCATATCTCTGTTCGGCGGCATTTCATTTTTCTTTTCTTTTATCCTTTTGCCGCCAGAATAAATCTACAACCAGCAGCAATCCATCATGGCACATTTTTTCAATCCCAAAGGTTTTCTGGAGGAATTCAAGGCATTCGCCCTTAAAGGAAACGTCATTGACCTGGCGGTGGCGGTCGTCATCGGCGGCGCGTTCAACAAAATCGTTTCCGTCTTCGTCTCCAGCATCATCACCCCCATCATCGGCTACCTCACCTCCGGCGTGAACCTGGCGTACCTGACCCTGAAACTGGGGGACGTGGAATTGAAATACGGGGAATTGCTTCAGGCGACCATCGACTTCATCATCATCGCCTTCTCCATCTTCGTGGCCATCAAGCTCATCGGCTCACTGAGGCGCAAGAGCGAAGAAACGCCCGCAGCCCCCGCGCCCAAGCCGGATGACGTCGTTCTGCTGGAACAGATCCGGGACATCCTGCAAAAACAGGCGGACGTCAAATAAGGCCGCCAACAGCATTTGTGCCGGTTTCCCGCTGAACCGGCACATTTTTCCTCTTTACTTGTTCCGCCGCGGGCGGGAAAGTGGCAGCATGAATTTCCTCCTGCGCTCCCTTGCCTGTGCCCTGCTGCTTGCGCCGTCCCTGCTTCCGGCGGCGGAGACCCAGCGCTTCGTTCTGGAACGCCCCTACCAGGTGGCGGAAATTCCGGAGCCTGACCGGAACCTCCCTGCCACCAACGTCATCCTGATGATTGGGGACGGCATGGGCATCCATCACCTTTCCGCGGCCTGGGCGGCCAACCGCGGGCGCCTGTTCATTGAAAACTGCCCGGTAACGGGCATCTCCAAAACATGGTGCGCGGACAAGCTGGTGACGGATTCCGCCGCCGCAGGCACCGCCATGGCGACGGGTACCAAGACGCTCTACAAGAGGCTGGCCGTGTGCCCCAGGGGCAACAAGCTGGACTCCCTGGTGGACAAGGCGGCGGACATGGGCAAATCCACCGGCGTGATCGCCACCTGCGAGCTGAACGACGCCACCCCGGCCGCCTTCTGCGCCAATAATGAAAAAAGGTCGGATTCCTACGGCATCATCGGGGATTACCCCCGTTCCCGCGCCGACTTCATTTTCGGCGGCGGCGGCAAGTATTTCACGCAAAGGCCGGACGGGAGGGACATTTTCAAGGAGATGCAGGCGCAGGGCTACCGGATCGCCCGCAGCTGGGAGGAAGCCGCCGCACTGCCGCCCGGAAAAACGCTGGCCGTCACCGCTCCGGGGAATCTTCCCCCGCCCTCCAGGCGGGGAGACGTTCTGCGCCGGGCCACGCTGAAGGCGCTGGATACCCTATCCCGTAATCCCGAGGGATTTTTCCTGATGGTGGAAGGCTCCAACATCGACAAGGCCGCCCACCGCAACAACCTGGAAGAAATGATGGAGGAGCTTCTCGACTTCGACCGGACCGCGGGAGCCGTGCTGGACTGGGCTTCAAAACACCCCGGCACCCTGGTCGTCATCACGGCGGACCATAACACGGGCGCGTTCGCACTCACAGGCGGCAACCGGGAGAAAGGGGAAATAAACGCCCAGTTCGGCTCCGGCAATCACGACGGCATGGCCGTTCCGGTGTACGCCTTCGGCGCGGGAAGCGGCGCGTTCACCGGCATTTACGAAAATACGGACATCTTCCACAAGATCATGAAGGCCTTCAAAAAAGGGACGGTCAAACCCGCACCCGGGCGTTAGAACTTCTGTCAGGCTCCGTTCCGCCCCTGCTCATCCATGTGCCGCGCCACCAGCCCGGCCCCGGCGGTAGCCAGGCCGCCTATCAGGAACACCGCCTGCGGACCGCCCGTATTCATCCAGATCACGCCGCCCAGCACGCCGTAAGCGATGGAAGCCACATGGTTGATGGCCAGCCCGGTGTAAATGCTCGGCGTGATGTCCTCCGGCTTCTCGCAGATGCGGGCCACATAAGTGCTGCGGGCCATGCCCAGGGCGAACAGCAGGTTGTCCAGCACGAAGCAGGCGGTCACCACGCCCACGGCCCAGTGCAGGGGGAGCAGCTCCGGGGCGAAGGCATACGCCAGGCACAGGAGGGACAGCGCAATGCTGTCGAAAATCGTTACCTTCCGTTCCCCATACCGCTTGATGCTCCAGCCGATGAGGGGCTGCGTGACCAGCCCGATGACGCCGGCAATCAGCAGGGTTTTTCCGATGTATCCGGGCGGCTGGCCCAGCGTGCTGACCATCAGCCAGAAGCCGAAGGTCAGATAAAGCTGCTTGCGGATGCCGTGCAGGATTTCCAGCCCGTAATAAACGGCATACCTGCGCTTGAAGACGAAGCACTGCCGCCAGCCGCGCCGCTGCGGAAAGACGGGCGTTTTCACCCGGCTCAGGAACAGGAACGCCAGCAGGCACACGCCGCCCGTAACGAAAAAGTCCACGGCAAAAGACTGGTTGAATTTCCACTTGATCCATACGCACAGCGCGCCCAGCAGCGCGGCCGCCGTCCCCAGCGCCTTCATCTGGCCGAGCCGCAGGCTGCGGTTCTCCGGCCTCGCCGTATGGATGACGATGGTATCAATCATGCCCATCAGAATGTGCTGCCCCAGGCTCACCGTCAGAATCCACGCAGACAGCGCCCACAGGCTGGTTCCGGCGCCGCAGAAGGCCAGCGCGTACATGCCGCCGAACATCAGCAGGCACGCCACCCCGGCCATGCGCACCTCATTGAACATGAAAAGCAGGCTGACCACAAAAAGGGACAGGATGCCGGGCAGTTCCCTGGGGAGTTCAATGAACCCGCGCATCTCCACGTCCAGATGCTGGGCGTCACGCAGGAAGTTGCTGAAAATGAGATCATACACGCCGCTTCCGAACTGGCCCAGAAAAAGAGCCAGCAGCACAAAAACCATCGTCTTCCTGATGCGGGGGGAAGCGGCTTCACTCATAGGGCGGGGATACTCTCACAGGTGCACAGGCGGAGCAACCGCTATTTTTATCCGCCGGCCTTTCCCGGCATTTGAAAAAAACAATCGCCGGAACAGAATTTTTTCGGGAAATACCACGTAGTTACGCTATGGTTTCCAGACACCTTTTCCCTGCCATGGCTTTCAGCTTATCCTCCCTCTGCTGGGGCGCCCCGTCCGCTCCGGTTCCCGGGACGCCCCACATCATTCCCCAGCCCGCCGCCATGCGCGTTAAAACCGGAGAAGCCGGATTTTCCCTGAAAGACGGCGTCCGGCTCCCGGAAGGAAATCCCCTTTCCAAACAGGCGGAACGGATTTTCCGCGACAACGGGATCAAAACGGCGCTGGTTGAAACCGGAGCGGACCTCATCTTTACGGAAGACGCGTCCCTGGGCAGGGAAGGCTACCGCCTTGCCGTAACGCCGGATTCCATTTCCATTGCCTCCGGTTCCGTGAACGGCGCTTTGTACGCCCTTCAATCCCTTGTGCAAAGCGTCGCTTCCGACGTGAACGGAGCTCCGGCCCTGCCCCGGCTGGACGTGAAGGACCAGCCCCGCTTTTCATGGCGCGGCCTGATGATGGACAGTTGCCGCCACATGATGCCCGTGCGGGACATCAAAAAGATCCTGGACCTGATGGAGAGGTACAAATTCAATACCCTGCACTGGCACCTGACGGACGACCAGGGGTGGAGGCTCCCCATCGCCAAGTACCCCAGGCTGACGGCTGTGGGAGGTACCCGGGCGCAGTCCCCCGTCATCGGCAGCCGCAACAAGGCGGACGGCACCCCGTACTCCGGCCATTACACTGCGGATGAAATCCGGGAAGTGGTCCAGTACGCCAAAGACCGCGGCATCACCGTCATTCCGGAGGTGGAACTGCCGGGCCACGCCTCCGCCGCCATCGCCGCGTATCCGGAACTGGGCAACACGGACATTCCGGGCTTCGCGCCCAAGGTGCAGGAAACCTGGGGCGTGCTTCCCTACACCTTCGCTCCCACGGAAAAAACCTTCCGTTTTCTGGAAGACGTTATTGATGAAGTGTGCGCCCTGTTCCCGGACAGCCCCTATATCCACATCGGCGGGGATGAGGCTCCCAAGGACCAGTGGAAGCAGTCCGCCGCGGCGCAGCAGGTCATGAAGGACAACGGCCTCGCCAACGAGAACGAACTCCAGAGCTACTTTATCCGGCGCGTGGAAAAAATGATCAACAGCCACGGCAAGAGGCTCATCGGCTGGGATGAAATCCAGGAAGGGGGCCTCTCCCCCACCGCCACCATGATGGTCTGGCGGAGCTGGATGCCGAACAGCGCGCGGCATGCCCTGGAACAGGGCAACGACGTGGTGATGACGCCCAACAGCCACCTGTACTTCGACTATGACCAGGGCCCCGGCAAACCCTCCGCCCCGGAGTATGAAACCATCAACGACGACAACCTGACCTGGCAGCGCGTCTATGGGCTGGAGCCCGTCCCGCAGGGAACGCCCCGGGAACGGGAAAAACAGGTGCTGGGCTGCCAGGCGAACATCTGGACGGAGTACATTCCCAACCTGCCGAAATGGGAATACCATGCCTTCCCCCGCGCCCTGGCGCTGGCGGAAGTAGCCTGGACCCCCAAGGAGCTGAAAAACGAGAAAGACTTCCGCAAGCGCCTCGACCGCCAGCTTCCCTTCCTGGACGCCCATGGCGTCAACTACAAGAGGCCGGACAACGGGGCCCCCGCGCAGCCGGACGCCGTCATTACCCGGGAACGCCGGTAAATACGGAGGGAAGGCCCCCGCGCAGCCTCCTTCCGGAGGCCGCATTATGGGCTAGCCAACCTTCACGAAAACCATTACATTGGCGGCATTATGAATTTGGAACTGCTTCGTCAGGTTTGCGTGACTCCGGGCGCTCCGGGGTTTGAAGACAAAATCCGTGATTTCATCATTCAGGAAGTGGCCCCTCTGGTGGACGCCGTGCGGGTGGACAACCTGGGCAGCGTGATTGCCATCGTGGAAGGCAAGGATACGGAAAAAACCATGATGGCCGCCGCCCACATGGACGAAATCGGCTTCATGGTCCGTCACATTGACGACAAAGGGTTCATCAAATTCCTCCCCCTGGGCGGCTTTGACGCCAAGACGCTGACGGCCCAGCGCGTCATCGTCCACGGCAAAAAAGACCTCATCGGCGTCATGGGCGTGAAGCCCATCCACGTGATGTCCCCGGCGGAACGCGCCAAGCTGCCGGAAGTGACCGATTTCTTCATCGACCTGGGCATGAGCAAGGAGGAAGTGGAAAAATACGTCTCCGTGGGCGACTCCGTCACCCGTGAACGCGACCTGGTGGAAATGGGAGACTGCGTGAACGTGAAGTCCCTGGACAACCGCGCCGGATGCTACGTGCTGATTGAAGCCCTCCGCGCCATCAAGGCTTCCAAAAAGAAGCCCTCCTGCAACTTCGTGGCCGCCTTCACCGTTCAGGAGGAAGTGGGGCTGAGGGGCGCGCAGGCCGGCACGCTGGACATCCAGCCGGACTTCTCCATCGCCCTGGACGTCACCATCGCCTGCGACATTCCCGGCACCCCGGCGCACGACCAGGTCTCCCACCTGGGCGCAGGTGCCGCCATCAAGCTGTATGACGGCTCCGTCATTGCGGACCGCCGCATGGTGAAGTTCATGAAGGCCATGGCGGACGCCAACAAGATCAAATGGCAGGTGGAAATGCTGCCGGCAGGCGGCACGGACGCCGGAGCCATGCAGAAGTTTGTTCCGGGCGGATCCATTGCCGGGGCCATCTCCGTTCCCACCCGCAACGTTCACCAGGTCATTGAAATGGCGCACAAGGATGACCTGGACGCTTCCGTAGCGCTCCTGACCGCCTGCGCCATGAACGTGGACAAATGGGACTGGTCCTGGAACTCCGTCAACGAATGCCCGGCAGAAAAACCCGCCAAGGCATCCAAAACGGCAGCCAAGCCGGCCAAAGCCGCCGCCAGGAAGAAAAAGGCCAAATAAAAGCCCCGGCGCCAACCGATCACTCACCCGCAGGCCGCCCCGGAAACGGAGGCGGCCTGCCTGTTTCCGGACGTCTTCAAGCGTTCCGCGCAATACGCCCATGGCGTTGCTCCGTCCAGTCAAGAAGCGCCGCAGCCCCTTGCGCCAGTCAAACCTGAAATTGAGCGGCAGTGAACTCTGTTCCCTGAAGCAGGGCATCCTGTCGGGCGCATGCGTTTCAGCTGCCGCAGAGGCCTGAGGCACGCCACGGAGGCTTTTCAGGACGGCCTCCCCATAAAAAATCCTCCGGCACCCAGAGATGCCGGAGGAGGATCAATCCTGAAAAAGAAAGTTACTTGGCGGCGGGAGCGGGAGCTTCCTTCGGAGCGGGAGCGGGGGCCGGAACGGCTTCCACTTCCACTTCTTCCTCCACTTCAACGCCTTCTTCGGGACCGGAAGCTCCGGTCTGCTTCATGGCGTCCTTCAGGGCCTGGCTTCCGAAGAAGTCGGCCTGCTGCAAGCGCTGCATGTCGGTCATCATGCCCATGAAAATGGGCAGGAGTTCGGCCTGGCGCGCCTGCATGGCGGCATCCATTTCAGCCTGGACCTTCTGGGCGCTCTTGGAAAGGGCTTCGCCCTTTTCATTGATCTTCGCCATCTTTTCAGCAGCCGCGTCTGCGGTGGCCTTGTCCTTCACCGTGCTGAGCGTGGCGGACATTTCCTTCATCAAAGCCAGCATCTGGTCAGCGGCTTCCTTCGCTTCCTTGGAAACTTCAGCGGCCGGCGCGGTGGGCGCGGCAGGGGTTTCAGCGGCCGGGGCGGGTGCCGGAGCCGGGGCATCCTGGGCGGAAGCCATACCTGCAAATGCCAGGGCACATGCCGAACTAATTGTTACAATGCTCTTCATAACGTTTCCGTTGTACAGGCTCGCCATGCATGCGTCAATGAATCATTGTGTAACGGCTCCCCGTGATGCCGCAGAAAGGGGAATTTGCGTTTTTTCTTCCCTTGGAGGATTTTTTCAGTTGCATCTTTTTAGAATTATTATAAATTCATTCCCGATGACTAAAACCATAGAAAACCTGAAAGCCGCCATTACGGGCGAAAGCACCGCCTCCGCCACTTACGCAGCCTATGCCGCCAAAGCCGCCCAGGAAGGGCAGCCCCTCATTCAGAAATTGTTTGAAGCCGCCTCCAAGGCGGAATCCGTCCACGCCGCCAACCACAACAAGGTTCTGGAAAAGCTGGGCGCAACGATGGACCCCATCGATATCCAGATTCATGTAGGAACCACCGCGGAAAACCTGAAAGCCGCCATCGCCGGGGAAACCCACGAATTCGAAAGCATGTATCCGGAATTCATCGCCGTGGCGGAAGAGGAAGGCCAGAAGGCCGCCGTCCGCTCCTTCACGTGGGCCACGGAAGCGGAAAAGGAACACGCCGATTTTTATGCCGCCGCCCTCAAGGCCCTGGAAAACGGAGACACCAGCGCCCTGCCCAGGCAATACTGGGTATGCCTGGTGTGCGGGGACACCTTCAAATCTCTGGAAGGCGTGGACGCCTGCCCCCTCTGCGGCACCAAGGCTGAAAAATTCCTCGTCATCGGGTAAACTCCGTCTGAGCACCGGAGGCCATCCATGGCACACAAAACCCGCCCGGAACATTCCGGGCGGGTTTTTACAGGCCGGAAACCGCTGCCATCTGGGGAAGCGGCCAGAGAAGAAGCATCGCCGGCTTTTCCCTTCCGGTCATTCCGCAAGCGCCGTTCCAGAACCGTGTTCCGGCCCTTTTCCGGACTTCAAGACTTTTCTCCACTTCCGACTGTCCGGGTGGCCCTGGTCCTCTCCTCCCACGTGCATCCGGCCCCGGACCTTTTTTGAATGCCCGGATTGATGGACTTGTTCATTTAAAACATTAAATACATGCATTCCGTTCCGGCTACGGCGCAGGCGAGCATCCCGATTAAAATCATGATGATGCCGAATGCGACGGATTTTCTGCACAAGGCGACAACGGCGCAGGCAACGGAAGCCACCCCCAGCAAAATCCCGGCTGCGCCCAGCACGGTTCCGGGAACAAGCCCCAGGCCGGAAGCCGCTGCGACCCAGGGCAATGACACGGCCCCCACGACACAAATACAGGCGGCTCCTTTCACAGCTTGGGGACATTGCAGCACAACGGGCTGATTTTCCATAAGCTTCCCTATACCCTCCCAAAACAGGGCCTGTCAACTACAACCGGAAAGTCCCCTCTTTCCGTCCACGCCGCATTCCGGACGGGATGCCCCCACCGCCAGTTGCCTGCGCCGCCATCCACACCAAGCCCCAAGCGCAAAAAACGGCATATGCTATCAGCACAGCCGTTTCAACGGCGGTTCCCTTTTCCTGCCCGGGCCCTTCCATGAAAAGGCGTTCCGCCACATTCTGCTTGAGCATCACCGTGAAACCCTTACAATGGCTCACCCCTTCAAGCAGGAAGAATACTTTATCCTTTCTTTGCGATGACCCCTCCCCATGCATCCACCCGTTCCGCAGAACGGTACGCGGGCCGGCCAGGCGCTCTTTCCGCCGTCTTCCAGGCTCTTCGCGCCGCGTTCTTTCCGCGCCGCATGCGCTGCCTGTGGGCAGCCGGACTCGCGGCGGCTCTGGTGGTCAATCCTTATGTGCTCAATGACGGCCAGAGCGTGCTGATGAGCTGCATGGGCATCGCCTGTTCCGCCTCCCTGCTCTGCGGCACCATCCTTCTCTGCCTGAAATACCGCTTTACCGCCTACGTCGTCCTTCCGGCCATCATCCTGTTCAACGCGGGCCTGTACATGATGCAGATGCGGTACGGGCTGACGCTGAACCTCTCCGTCCTTTCCAGCATGGCGGAGACCAACTTCCGGGAAGCCTGCGCCTTCTGCACCGCCGCCTCCGCCACCGGGGCCCTGCTGCTGGCGGCCTTCATTTACCTGGCCATTTACTGGAGCCGCCGTTCCCTGCGCCAGAAGGCCACGTGGGGCGCGCTGGCGTGCATCTGGAGCCTGTACGGAATCTTTCTGCTGCTGGGCATTCCGGCCACCTCCTACAGCTCGGAACCCCTTTACCTTTACTACACCTCTGACAAGGCCAAGGGCTGGCCCCTCGTGGACTTCGTGATGGCGTACAAGCTGGCGGACGAATACGTCACCCAGGACGCAAGCCGTTTCAATGAACTCCGGAACCTGCCGTCCTGCGCGGAACCCCTCTCCGGATGCGACGCTCCGGACGACCTGGCCGTGGTCTTCCACATGGGCGAGAGCGTGCGCGCGGACCACCTTTCCCTCAACGGCTACCACCGGAACACGATGCCCCTGCTTTCCCGGGAACCCAACGTCGTTTCCTTCCCCCACGCCACCTCCTTCGGCATCGTGACCAGGATTTCCGCCATCGGCATGTTTACGGATGCGGAACTGTCCCGCCGCCGTCCCGCCCATTCCTCCTTCATTGACCTGTTCAACAAGCACGGTTTCCGCACCGTCCGGATCATGGACCTGTGCGGAGACTCCATCCATGACTATTCCCTGGGCATCCTGACCCGGAACTGCCGGGAACGGAAGCAGACGCCGCCCATGCACGAAACGCCCGGAATGATGCAGGAACGCACCTCCCTGGTCATGGAGGAATCCCTGAAACGGCACGGCCGGGAAAAACAGCTTTACGTCATTTACAACAACGGCAGCCACATGGCGTTCAGCTACCCCGTACAGGCGGAACGCTTTACCCCGGCGTCCTGCAACATGGACGACCCCAAGGCCCGTCTGGAAGAAACCGTCAATGCGTATGACAATTCCATCGTGGACCTGGACGCCTCCGTCCACCGCATGATTGCACTGTTGAAGGACAGGCCGGCCATTTATTTTTACTGCTCCGACCATGGCGTGGCGCTGGGCGAGGAAGGAAAAATGTTCCAGGGGCATGTTCTGCCGCCTGTTTACCGTCCCGCGATGTTCGTGTGGTATTCGGACGCCTTCGCCTCACGCTACCCGGACATGGTGCGCGCGCTGAAGGCCAACCGCCTGAAAGCCGTTTCCCACGACCACATTTTCCACACCCTCCTTTCCCTGGCCTCCATCCGGTCGGAAGTCGTCCGGAACGGCCTGAATCTGGCCTCTCCGGACGCCCGGGAAACCCCGGCCCCCCTCCAGCCGGAAGTGCTGGCGGAATGGCTGGCCGCTCCCGCACCGCCACAGCCGCTTCCGTAAAAAAGATGGAAGCTGCCGTCATCCTCTGCGGGAAACGGCAGGAGGTAGGACGAACTCACCGTACCCGGACTTGCAGTGGATGCCTGACGCACTCCCGGACGCGGCGCGCCTCCGCCTCCCAGGCGGCAGAGGATTTGAACGGAGAAGCCTTGTCCCAAACCGCCCCCATGTACCACTCAAAGGGCTTTCCGTTCGCCGCCTCCCTGATCCAGTAGGTACAGCCTTCCGAGTCCACTGCCCCGCCTTCCGGACCCCAGGGAACTATCACGGCGGTTCCCAGGCATCCGTCATTCTTCCGGGGCCTGCTCCATGCCGTCATCAAGCCGCCGTCCTCCCGGTCCTTCGTGACCGTTTCATAATCATTCCTGCCCTTTCCGGTATCCATTCCCACGCCGGCCTTCACCGTTTCCGCCCCCCGGATGGTCAAGGTGCTGCGGACTTTGGAAAAACGGCTTCCTGCGTCCAGAGCCACCCTCCGCGTCTCCGCCACGCGTACGCCGCCGCCAATGTCCCACGGCGCATAAACCACCTCAAAAGCGGTCTGGACCGGACCGTTGTACAATGCCCGCGCGCTGGCCCAGTTTCCGGATGCATGCGGTTTCCCATCCCTGAACACGGCAATGCCGCCGCAGCCCCGTCCCGGCCCTACGTTGTACATGTCCAGTCCCCTGCCATGATCCCGGTGGTAATCCCCCCGCTTGTAGAATTCATTGATGACGGGAGCACCCGCGCGCTTGCTCCATACATCCGTTCCGCTGGAAATCAGGCCCTCCCCCTCAGGGGCCGGCCTGGCAACGGCCGGACCGTAAATCCGGTGCGCCGTAAGATCGTTCTCCCACGCGAAATCATCCAGGCGTTCCGGGACCAGGCGGCTGAAACAGACGTCCGCGGAAGGAGCCGCCTTCAGGGAGGAATCGTTCAGAATCCAGAAATCACGGGCCGTTCCGGGCCGGAAATTGCTCTGGAACAAAAGAGTATCCGTCCTTCCGTCTCCATCCGTATCCGCCAGTTGGTGCGGGATGACGCGCCCGTGGCGGACGTCAAACACGCGAAGGGCGGCGGCATTCCCGGAAGTTCCGGACGTCCAGGGCACCGACACGGTTTCAGCAGGACGGAACTTGGCCAGTGGGTTCGTGACGGTTACAGTCTTTCTCTGCGGATGGTCCCGGCCAATGACGTATTTGCGCAGTTCGGTGCCGGCCATCAGGTAGGCGCCCGCGCCGTATGCTTCCGTATCCTCCCCGGAATAATGGCCCGGCTTGTCGGCAATGGGCTGCACCCAGCCCAGCGCGCCTTCCGCGTTGACGGAATCACAGGCGGCCTTCCACGCCCTGCGGATGACGGGAAGATATTCATCCGCATCCAGATACCCCTGGTTCACCCCCCACAGCATCCCGTACATGATAAAGAGGGTGCCGCTCATCTCCTTCAAGGGGGGCTCTTCCGGGTCCAGCAGGCTGGCGTGCCAGGAACCGTCGGGCGACTGGCATTTTTTCAGGGATGCCGCCATACGCTTGAGCAGATCCTCATAAAAGGGGCGGGAAGGCCAGTCCGCGGGCATGTCCTGAAGAATAAGCGGCAGTCCGGCAATCACCCAGCCGTTGCCCCGGCTCCAGAACATCTTTTTCCCATTAGCCGCCGGAATGGTGAAGTAACGGGAATCACGGAAAAACAGCCCTTCCTTCCGGTCAAAAAGATAGTCGCAGGTGAGCTTGTATTCCCTGTCCATGAATTCCAGATACCGGCGGTCTCCGGTATAGGCCGCCAGCTTCACGAACACGGGAGGGGACATGAACAGGGCGTCCGACCAGCTCCAGCGGTCCTGGCAGCCGGGAGTCCCGAACTGGAGGGAAGCGGAGGAGGGCCGGTTCATCACCCCGTCCAGCACGGCGCGTATTTTCTCCGCCGCAGCGGTATTTCCGTCTTCCATCGCCATCTCCATCCAGGCGTGGCCCACGGCGTGATCGTCCGCATGGTAATGCCGTTTCAGGGTTCTCCATTCCTGTTCCCCTCCTGTTTTCCTCAGCAGCGGCAATCCCGGCCCTTCCGGGACGGCCAGGCCATACTGCACCAGGCCGGAATAAAAGGCGCCGTAGGTCCAGTGCAGCGGCGAGCGTTTTCTGGGATGCTCCGCCTGCCATTTCGCCACCAGGCGGAGATTATCCCGGATGGTCTTTTCATTCCAGTCCGCGGGAGCGCCGGAAGCGGGGCTCCCCGCAGAAAGCGCGGGAAGAACCAGCAGCAGGAAAGATTTACGCCATCCGTTTTTTGAAAAGGAAAAGAAATTCATTTGACTGGTACGGAAAAAGCCGCGCTGAAATTTCTCCGTGAGGAATGAATCTTCCCTTTTCGGCCTGTCCCGTTTTCCCCCGGTCCCCGGAAAGGGGAGGCAAGGGCACATATGGTGCCATGACGGAAGGGAATGCCGCGTTATCAACCATTCCCTGCAGCATATATACAACATATTGTATCATTATAAATATTTAATACATTATTTATACATTTTCCTTGCGGGGGCTCTCTTTCTGTGGTTCATTGCGTTTCAGCGCAGGTAACGGAAGACGGTGAAAATCCGTCGCGGACGCGCCGCTGTAACCGGTAGACGATGGACCGGACACTGACTGCCAGCAGTCGGGAAGTCCCCATCACATGTCGCACCGGAAGCCAGAAGACGACCTGATGCCCCCGTATCCCATCCCGCGGACAGGATGAACATACGCACAGGTCCTCATCGTGCCCCTTGTTAAAAATGCACGCATGCGGCGGCCCCTGCCTATGATTTTTCCAGGCTTTTGCCCAGGCTCGCGGATGAGCGGTCATCATCCCTTCCAAGCGAGACACCCACCATGGCAACAAGCATCATCAAGCGTTCCGGAAAAAAGGAACAATACCAGGGCTACAAAATTGAGGAAGCCGTCAAGAACGCGTTCCACAGCTCCGGCACCGCCTACAACCGTTCCATTTACGAAGAAGTGGAAGCCAAGCTGAGCCATCAGGACTGCGCGCATGTGGAAGAAATCCAGGACATGATAGAACGCGCCCTGTTCCGCTGCGGATACTTTGACACGGCCAAGACCTTCATCACCTACCGCTTCCTGCACAAAATGCAGCGCGAACAGCTCGGGGGCCTCTATTCCGGCAACACGTACGTGGACTGCAAGCAGACGGTGGAGGAATACATCGGCCAGAGCGACTGGCGCATCGCCGCCAACTCCAACACCACGTATTCCAACGCCGGCCTCATCAATAACACGGCGGGAAAGGTGATTGCCAACTACTGGCTGGACCAGGTTTATTCCGCACGGGAGGGGGCCGCCCACCGGGAAGGGGACTACCACATTCATGACCTGGACTGCCTGACCGGGTACTGCGCCGGGTGGAGCCTCCGCAACCTGCTCAACGAAGGATTCAACGGCGTGCGCAGCCGCGTGAACAGCAGGCCGCCGCGCCACTTCCGGGAAGCACTGGGCCAGATGGCCAACTTTCTGGGCATTCTGCAAAGCGAATGGGCCGGAGCCCAGGCCTTCAGCTCCTTTGACACCTTCCTGGCGCCTTACGCCTTCAAGGACCAGGCGGATTTCACGCGCATCAAGAAGGACATCCGCAGCTTCGTCTACAACCTGAACGTGCCCTCCCGCTGGGGGCAGTCCCCCTTCACCAACGTCACGATCGACTGGACCGTGCCGCGGGACCTGCGGGACCAGGCCCCCTTCAGCGGCGGGGAGCACCTCTTTGAAGGGGTGGAGGACCCGGGCCTGCTCTCCCTGGCGCGGGAACGCGGCGTGAACAAGCTGACAGAGCTGACCTACAAGCATTTCCAGAAGGAAATGAACCTGATCAACAAGGCCTTTTACGAGGTGCTCACGGAAGGGGACAGCACCGGGCAGCCCTTCACCTTCCCCATCCCCACCGTCAACATCACGGAAGACTTTGACTGGGAAGGGGAAAACGTGCCGCTCCTGTTTGAAAACGCCGCCAAGATCGGCTCCTCCTACTTCCAGAACTTCATCGGCAGCCAGTACACCGTGAATGAAAACGGGGAACGCGTGCCGGACGAACGGGCCTACAAGCCGGACGCCGTGCGCTCCATGTGCTGCCGCCTCCAGCTGGACCTGCGGGAGCTGCTCAAGCGCGGCGGCGGCCTCTTCGGCTCCGCGGAAATGACCGGCTCCATCGGCGTGGTGACCATCAACCTGGCCCGGCTGGGCTACCTGTTCAAGCAGAACCGGGAAGCACTGTTCGCCCGGCTGGGGGAACTGCTGGACCTGGCCAAATCCTGCCTGGAAAAGAAAAGGGCCTTCGTCCAGGAAATGTACGACCGCGGCCTGTACCCCTACACCAGGCGCTACCTGCCCACCTTCCGCAACCACTTCTCCACCATCGGGGTCAACGGCATGAACGAACTGCTGCGCAACTTCTCCAACGACTCGATGGACATCACCTCCGAGGAAGGCAGGACCTTTGCGGAGGAAATCCTGGAATTCATCCGCCTGCGCATGCAGGAGTACCAGGAGGAAACCGGCAACCTGTACAACCTGGAAGCCACCCCTGCGGAAGGCACCACCCACCGCTTTGCCCGGGAGGACCAGAAGCGCTATCCGGACATCCTCCAGGCCGGGCCCGTGGGGCAGCGTTACTACACGAACAGCTCCCAGCTCCCCGTGGACCACACGAGCGACCTGTTCCGTGCGCTCCAGCTCCAGGACGAACTCCAGTGCTGCTACACGGGGGGAACCGTCTTCCACATGTACATGAATGAAGCCATCAGCTCCCCGGAAGCCTGCCGGGACATCGTCCGCAAGGTGCTGACCCGCTTCCGCATGCCGTACCTGACCGTCACCCCGCTCTTCTCCGTCTGCGACAAGCACGGCTACCTGCGCGGGGAGCACCAGTACTGCCCCTTCTGTGATGAAGAGCTGCTCCACATCCACAGGCATGAATAACCCTCTTCAACCAACCGCCTCGTTTCAAAACCCAGCCATCAATACGACAATGACCAAACAGGAAATATTAAGCAAATACGCACAGGACCGTACCCGCTGCACCGTTTACACGCGCGTCATGGGCTATCACCGCCCTGTGGAAACCTTTAACGCCGGCAAACAGGGCGAGTTCCATGACCGCGTCCACTTTGTGGAACCGGACCGTCCCTGCTCCTGCTCCGCCCAAACGGAACAGCCGCGGTAATTTTCCCAATAACATATGCGAAGTCAATGGGAACGGGCCGGGGCATAGCGGACATCACGCCGCTCACCTTGCTGGATTTTCCAAACAAGGTGGCCTGCATCTTCTGGCTGAGAGGCTGTAACTTGTTTTGTCAGTACTGTTACAACGTCTCCCTGGTCAGAGGAACGGGCTCTCCTGCCGGAGACCGGACGGACTACCTTGATTTCCTCAGAGATCGGGTGGGATTTCTGGACGGGGTAGTCCTGTCCGGCGGCGAGTGCACGCTGTGTCCCGACCTTATCCCCATCTGCCGCGAGATACGGCAGCTAGGCTTCGCGATTAAAATAGACACCAACGGCACGAGGCCCGGCGTGGTGAAAGCGCTGGTGGAAGAGGGGCTTTGCGACTACATCGCCCTGGACTACAAGGCGCCCCCCGAACAATACGGCGCCGTCACCGGCAGGCCCGACCTTTTCCCCTCCTTTTCCGCAACTCTGGACTACCTGATCGCCTCCCAAACCGCCTTTGAAGTCAGAACCACCGTCCATCCCGATTTATTGACGGAAGATCACGTCAACAACATCATACGCGACTTGACAAAGCGCGGGTATGGGGGCAACTACTTCGTGCAAAATTTCTACCTGACCAAACAAACACTCAACTCTCTCCCCGCGCCGAGCCGGTTGTTTGACCGGACCAGGCTGGAGCCGGCCTCCATCCCCGTCCACTTCCGCAACTTCGAGTTCGCTCCGGGCAAAGTCTGACCCAGCCGACCATGTTCGACATCCTGCTCAACCACAACACCCTGGTTCTCTTTGGAATCATCTTCTTCGGCATCGCCCTCGGGAGCATTAAAATATACGGCCTGAACCTCGGCCTCTCCGGCGTTCTCTTCGTAGCGCTGGCCGCCGGCCACTACCGCCTGGCCATCCCCAACGGCGTGGGCCAGCTGGGCCTGGCGCTCTTTGTGTACTGCGTGGGCCTCAGCGCGGGCAACCGCTTCTTCTCCGCCATCGCCAAGCAGGGAAGCAAGCTCGCGGTCATGTCCGCCGTGATTGTAGGCATTTCAGCCCTCTTCACCTGCCTCTTCGGCATCTGGTTCAATGTTCCCGCGGGGATTTCCTCCGGCATCTTCGCCGGCGCGTGCACCAGCACCCCGGCCCTGGCGGCAGCCACGGAAAGCCTGCCGGGAGCCTCCGGCAGCGGCGTCAGCATCGGCTACGGCATTGCCTACCCGTTCGGCGTGGTGGGCGTGGTCCTCTTCGTCCAGCTTCTCCCGCGCCTGCTGCACTTTGACCTGAACAAGGAGGCCAAGGCCATGCACTCCAAGCAGGAGGCCAGCATCATCTCACGCTTGGTCCGCGTCACGCAGCCCAACCTGATCGGCCAGAACATTGCGGACTGCAAGCTGCTGGACGGCCTGCACTGCATGGTCACCCGCGTGGTGCGCAACGACAGGCTGATGCCGCTGACGCCGGAAGACACGTTCCGGGAGGGAACGGAAGTCCTCATCGTGGGCAACAGCGACACCATGCCGCATGACGTCGCCTTCCTAGGGGAAGTATGCGACAACCCCTACCCCATGGACTCCCAGAAGGAGCGCCGCAAGCTGATCCTGACCAACAAAAACTACGCCGGGCGCAAACTCCGCGATCTGAAAACCCTGCGAACGGACGGCGTGATCATCTCCCGCATCTCCCGCCTGGGCTTCACCTTCGTCCCCACGGGGGACACCACGCTGGAGCGCAATGACGTGCTGACCGTGGTGGGTTCTCCGGAAAACCTCACCAAGTACGGGGACAAAATAGGCCACCGCAGCCAGGACATGAACCAGACGGACCTTCTTTCCCTTGGGTTCGGCCTCTCGCTCGGCATCATTCTGGGGCTGGTCAACTTCAGTCTGGGTAACGGCCTGGGCATCTCCCTGGGGATTGCCGGCGGCCCGCTGATTGTGGCCCTGCTGCTCGGCCACTTCGGCCGCCTGGGCCCCATCGTGGGATACATCCCGCGCCCCACCCGCCTTCTTTTGCAGGACCTGGGCCTGGTCTTCTTCCTGGCTGACGCCGGCATCAAGGGCGGCGCGGACCTGGTCACCACCGTGGCTACGCATGGCGCGGCCGTGTTCATCATGGGCGTCATCGTCACCTGCTCCGGCATGTTCGCCGGTTACTTCGTGGGCATGAAGGTCTTCAAGATGAACATCCTGGAATGCCTGGGCGGCATCTGCGGTGGCATGACCTCCACCCCGGCCCTGGGCGCCATCGCCAGCAAGACGGACTCCCAGGCTCCCGTGGTCAGCTACGCCACCGCCTACCCCGTGGCCCTCATCCTGATGACCATCATTGCGAAGGTCATCATCCAGACTATCGGCGGCGTGGTGGGTGTCTAGGCCCTCCAGCAAACTCATAGAATCCTAATAAAAAATAAAGGCGGCAATAAAGAAATTTATTGCCGCCTTTATTTTAATATTTCATCTTAAAACAATCACGAAAACACTCGATTCAACTGAAAATCCGAAATGGATAACGCATTCCGCCATGTGCGCGCCGTTCATACCTGTCAATTTGCCCATCACGGGAAATCAATATCAGAATAGAGAATTGCCGCATGGCCAATGTATCCCAGTCCGAAGTGGAGCATCATCAGTCCAAAGACATCCCTGATGTCATCAAGGAAGGAAAAAAACCTTATGGAAAAACAATTGCAAGAAGATTGCAAAAACCATTAATAACCTGACAGAATCATGGAATCTGCATCAAAGATACTTGCTATAGCCATTTCCTGCACGCTGGGGTCCGTCAGCCAGATTGAAGCACAGGAAGAGAAGCCCCACCAACCAGACAGACAGCAGCAAGACGTTTCTCCTGAGCAGCAAGAAGAAAACAAGGATATCCCTACCATTACAAATCCTGCTGTTTTTGATGAGAAAGATTTGGATAAGCTTCTGGAAAAGCAACGGGAATATGTGAAAAAACATTATCCGGATTACCGAATTGTTGGAGAAGGTCAAGAACAGGATTATTTTGATAGCCGTCACTATTCGGAGTTTGACCTGAAAAACGAAGATGATGAATGGGTCATGATCATCCGATTCGATATCGAGGAAGCATATCAGGCCTACATGAAAAAGCATCAAAAAGAGATAGAACGGGAAGCGGCCAAACTAATCAAGCAGGGTGTCATTAAAATTGAATGATAAGCCGTTTCCTGTAAACAGAAGAAGCAATAACTAACAACCCGGTGTTGGAATACGCACGCCGTCTGTCAAACAGGCGGCGTGTGACCGTATAGATACTTGGCTTATTTTTCTAGAAAGAATGCTACCAATAGAGCGTGACATTTATCAGCTTGCTGATAGTGAGCAGCATGGGTCGAGGTCATGAAACCTCTCTTCTACCCTGAGCACCATCATTAGAGAGACGGGCTTTAGACTCTATGTGGTCATCATTCAAGTCGTCGCCGAGAGAAGGAACATATAAATCCTGCCAGGAACTTTCCGTCACTTATAGGCGAACTCCCTTCCGCAAGCGGAGCTCAATAAGAGCGACTTTCTTCTTTTTACCTTTTTCTCATCCATTTTTCAGTAATTCAGCTTTTCATCATGCCATAGCCCCCCTAATAAAGACGGAACTTATCTGACCATTTCTGTCACCTCCATGCAAACGGACTGGAAGGCATTTTTCCAGTTGATGCGGATTCCGAAGTCCATCAGGTAATCACCACCAAGCACCCGTTCATGGACGTTGGCCAGGGGGCCGTTTTCATCCAGGTTGATCTCCCTGACCAGGTATCTGGCGGCAGGATTCAAGCCTTTCAGGCGCAGGGGCGGCGGGGAATCCGCCAGCCATTTGTCCATCAGCCAGGCGAAGACGACGGCCCGTTTCTCATGAACGTACATCAGGGCGGCCACCCGGCTTTCATACGGGGAGGACAGGCGGTACAGATCCCCGAACTGGACCACGGGGCGGATGCGCTTGTATTCCGCCAGCGCCCGTTTGGAAAATTCCACTTCCTCCTTCGTCATGTCACGGGGCTGAAGCTCGAATCCCAGACGGCCCGACATGGCCACGTCAAACCGGAATTTGAGCGGCGTGACGCGCCCTGTCTGATGATTGGGGGAGGCCGTCACATGGGCGGCCATGGTGATGGCCGGGAACAAATGGCCTATGCCCCACTGCATGAACACGCGTTCACAGGCGTCCGTATTGTCGGACGTCCAGAATTCATGATGCCTCCGCATGGTCCCGTAGTCGGCGCGGCCTCCGCCGGAGGAGCATGCCTGAAACGTCACGGCCGGAAATTCCGCCGCCAGTGTATCCAGAATGCTTTCATAGCCGCGCACGTAGTCGATGGACAGGTTCCCCTGATGGCAGGCGTCCAGCCAGGGGGAGCCGGGATCGGAAATCTTGCGGTTGCAGTCCCACTTGACGTAGGAAATGCCCGGATGTTCTCCCAGCAGTTTCCGCATGGTTTCAAGAATGTATGCGCGCACGTCCGGATTGCTCAAGTCCAGCAGGTACTGGCTGCGTTCCAGCCTGTTTTCCCGGTGCGGAAGGCCGATGACCCATTCCGGATGCTTCTGATAAAGTTCCGAGCAGGGGTTCACCATTTCCGGCTCCACCCAGATGCCGAAGCGCATCCCCAGCTTTTCCGCCTGGCGGATCAGGCCTTCCAGCCCATGGGGCAGTTTAGCACGGTTTACCTGCCAGTCCCCCAGACCGGCCCGGGCGTCATTGCGCGGGAATTGGCCGCCAAACCAGCCGTCATCCAGCACGAAAAGCTCTATTCCCAAGTCCGCCGCACGTTTCATCATGCCGTGCAGCACTTTTTCCGTGAAGGTAAAGTACACTCCTTCCCATGAGTTCAGCAAAGTCAGCCGCTCCGTTCCGCCGCCGCGCAGGCCGTAGCGGCGCGCCCAGCGGTGGATGCGCCGGGAGGCTTCCCCCTTGCCGTTTCCACTGTGCGCCAGAATGAAGGGAGGCGTTTCAAATACTCCGCCGCCGTCCAGCAGATAGGGAGCGGGGGCCACGTCCAGCCCCGCCCCCGCAAAGAGGTAGTGATACGGGCTGTGGCGGAACCATATCCGGTAGTTGCCGGGCCACGCCAGCGCCCCCAGAACCACTTCCCCCGCGTCCTCCCGCGCCGGACCGTCCAGGGAGATGACGAAGCCGGGGCTTCCCTCCTGGGCGGCGCGGGTACCGGTTCCGGAAACCAGGGCAAGTTCATGCCCCCGCGCCACTTCCTCCTCGCTCATCAGGGATTCCCCGCCCCATGTGCCGCGGAAGCTGGTGACAAAGTAACGTTCCGCTCGCAAATTCAGTTGCGCGGACGCAGCGCGGTGCAGGCGGATGCCTTCCCTCCCCTCGTTCCGTATTACCGCCCATTGAAGGAAGGCGTCCGATTCCCGGTGGGAGCGCACGTGAATTTCCACCCGCACCGGGTAGGAAGGGTCCTTCCCGTAAAAGACGGCTTCTTCCCGGTCGTCATCCAGTTCCAGCACTTCCCATCCCTGGCATTCCAGGCGCAGGGAAAGAGTTCCGTCCGCCTGGGTCGCGCAAATGCAGTATTCATCCGACGCATTGGAAAGCCCCGTCACGGAGTCCGCCAGGGCGGAATACAGAAGAGGCGCATCCGCGGCGCTTTCCAGGGCATCCTCCGGTTCACGCAGCCGCGGTCCGTAATAGGCGCGGCGCACGCGGCCCTGTTCATCCCTGAACAGGGTCATCTGGGAGGAACGGGTCAGCAAATGAACGGAATCCGGAGTCATGGTCGGCAAATGGGGAAAGGGTAGGTCATTTTTTCCGGGCAGGCGCACGGCCGCCCCTGCCTTGTCCATTAATCCCTGCCCCGGACAGGGAAGTCAATGGCAAAATGGCAGGAGAGCCCGGGCGTTTCTCCTACTTTTTCCACAAACGGGAGGAAGGCCGGAATTTCATGGTGCTTGATTCATGCACAAACAGTTTGCTGCCGTTTTCCGGATGGCGTACCACGCGGGCACGCCGCCGCTTGATGCTGAACGAACCAAAGCCGCGGAATTTGACCAGTGAGCGCCTCAGGACCGACCGGGCAATCGTGTCCAGCACCGCGTTCAGCGCACGTTCCGCCTGCCTGGGGGTAACGCCGTCTCCCAGCTCCCGCTGAAGTTCCCTGACGAATTGTGTTTTATTCATAGGCCGCCCAGCATGATATGCCCCGTTCTCCCGGTAAAGCGGAGAAGGAACGCAGGCATTCCTGCCACCAGCCCCATACGGGGATGCCCTTCCGTTCCGGGCTGCAAGTTTCATCCTTGCCCCCCTCCGGCGGACCCATTAAGGTTCAGGGAAGATGTCTTCCCCCGCCGCCGGTGCTCCATTCCCGGAACGAGCTTTCAACGTGACCGCGTTGAAATGGAATACCTGCGCCTGGCTTCTGCTGCCCGTCCTGGTGTTCATGGCCTGGTGGATGCACTGGTATGTCTCTATCCCCCTCGCGGCCCTGATGGCCGCGGGACTGGCTCCCGGAAGGCGCAAGGAACTACCGGAAAGGGAATCCCTCCCCTCTTTTCCCCTGTTCAACCGGTCCTCGTTTCTTGTCCTGGGCGCATTCATCGCCCTGATGGTCCTGTCCGGATGGGGGGAATGGGTCAATCAGCACCCGGACCACATCGTCAGGAACGCCTGCCTTCGTGAATTGGTCGCCAGCCCGTGGCCCGTCGTTTTTCCGGATGGAGACGTCTTGATCTACAACACAGGGTTCTGGCTGGTTCCGGCCCTGGCAGGCAAAGTGGCTGGGCTGGGAGTTGCCCGGGCATTTGTCGTGCTGTGGGGTGCATGGGGCCTGTTTCTTGCCTGGCTGTGGCTCTGCGTTTTCTCCGGCCGCCGTTCCCTGCTGCTCGCCCTGCTGATGGTGATGTTCGGCTCCCTTCTGAATTTCCAATGCTGGCTGGGGCTGGATCTGTTCCGCCTGCATTACTTCGGCACGGCGGAACAGGTCATGTGCAGCGCAAACGCCTCCATCCCTGTCATGCTTTTTTTCATCTTCCTGGCTTCGGGACGCATGCCCCCGCACTGGATGCCCCTTTTGTTCGCGGCCACGGCCTTTTATTCTCCCCTCGCGGCCCTAGGGGGGCTGCCCCTGGCGGTCTGCCAGTGGCTCCGGCAATGGAAAGGCAGCCGCTCCCCCCGGCGCAGCCTGCTTCATCCCTCCTTTCCGGCAGCCGTCATGCTGGGGGCGTGCTTCCTTCTTTATTATGCGGCGGTAAACGCGCCGTCCTCCCATATGGGCTGGCGGCCTTTTTATACGCGGCCGGGGGATTTTCTGCTGGCAGGGACTTCCTTCCTGCTGTACGCCCTGTTCTGCTGGCGGGATTTCCGGCGGAATTCCCTCTTTATCTGTACGCTGGCAACCGGACTGCTGCTGCCCTTCTTTTACGTCAACGGAGACGTCAACGACCTGCTCTGCAAGGGGAGCGTTCCGGCGATGGCCTGTCTGCTCGCCTTTCTGGCCTCCACCTGGGCGCGGCATCCCCGTCTCCGGATATGGATATGGCTTCTGCTGGCGCTCGGATTGGCGCCCCGGTTCAATGTTCCCTATTACTGCTGTTCTTCCAGCGCCCTCCAGGAATTTCTGACGCCTTCTGCCTCATGCGCGGAGCCTTCCTCCTTTCCCTGCCGGGAATGGCGGCAGCTCACCTATGCGCCGCAGGCACGCCACCAGGATGAATGGGGCCGCACCATGCACCACCCCGGACACCGGTGGCATCCCTATTATTCCGGCACGCCGCGCCCATGGCTACGCTTCATTTACCGTTTTTGACGTAAAGAAAACAGTTGCGGAAAAACGCCCGGGAAATGAACATTCCGGATTCGCTCCTTTCTTCATGGGAGGGGTCCGAATGCTCAGGCGGTCTTTTGACCTTCCTTCTGGAAGTTTTTCCAGCATTCCTCGATAACCGCGGGCAGGGACTTGCCTTCCTTGTCCATATCCCCCTGGCTTACCATTTTCTTAATCATTTTTCCGGAAACGGGGTCCAGGATGATGACGGCGGGAGGCCCGAAAACGACATAGGGGGCCTTGGAGCCTATGCATCCTACTACTTTGCCCGCTTCCTCCGGAACGAACTGGAAGGTAAAGGAACCCGGTGTCCTTCCCGGAGCCTGCCTGGTATCCACCATCCAGAAGATGAATTTTTTGCCGGAGGCCCTCTTAAAAGCACGCTCCTTGATATGCTTGTCCGTAAAAATGTTGCAATACACGCACCAGGAAGACCCCGTCAGGTAGATGACCAGGGGAACCTTCTTGGCGATGGCCTCATTGCGCAGCTTGTCAAAGGCGGGACTGCCCGATTCATTCACGGCTGGAACGGGAGCCTGCTGCGCCAGGGCGGAAGCGGGAGCCAGCATGCCTGCCACGGCGGCGGCGCAAAGCACGGAAACGGCAAACTTGATCATATTACAGTAACCATAAGTCTCCCTGCGCAGAAGTCAAACTTCAAGATTCCGCCATTGCCATCATTTGCCGTTCAAGGTATATACATTCGCCATGCGCCATTCCAACCCCTATAACCGCAGGCACCCCTCACGGAATAAATGGCGCTTTGTTTTCTGGCTGTTCGTGGCGTTCCTGCTCCTGGGCGCAGCCCTGGTTTATTTTCACCCTGCGGAAGACTGGAAAACTGCGGACCGCAGCAGCAGCAGCCTGGCCCCTCTACCCGCTGAAGAACCGGAAGCCGTCGTCCAGGTTTATTCGGCACGCGCCTTCGGCTGGCGCAGGTATTTCGCCGTGCACACCTGGATAGCCGTGAAGGAGAAGAATGCCGGCTTTTACACCGTGTACCAGGTCATGGGCTACCAGCTTCCCTCCCGGGGAACCAGCGTTTCCATCGCGCGGGACATTCCGGACCGCAAATGGTTCGGCGCGGAGCCGGAATTGATTCAGGAATTGCGCGGAGCAGCGGCGGAAAAGGCCATTCCCGTCATCAGCCGCACGGCGCAGGATTACCCCTATGCCGATACCTACTGGATCATTCCCGGTCCCAACAGCAACACGTTCACCGCCGCGCTGATGAGGGAAGTGCCGGATCTGACGGTGGAGCTTCCGCCTCATGCGGTGGGGAAGGATTATCTGCCCGGCGGCATTGCCGGACGGACGGAAAGCGGCACGGGCATCCGCATCAATTTATGGGGTCTCGCCGGGTTCAGCCTGGGGCTGGCGGAAGGAGCGGAAGTCAGCCTGCTGGGCCTGAACGCAGGCTTTGACCTGTTGCGCCCCGCCCTTAAACTTCCGATGATCGGGCGCATAGGGCTGCCGGACGCTCCTGTGGGCTGGGACTGGTGGAGCGTCACGCTGCTTCTTTCCGCCGGAGGGTTCATCTTCTTCCGCATGCTCCGCCACATGCGCAGGAAGCGGAGGCAGGCGCACCGCATCCCCCACTTCCGCCATCCGCGGACAAAAACGAGCGAGCGCATTTGAGCCGCATGGTACGGAAGCCTTTTTCCCTTATTCCGTTCCCCGTACACGGGAAGAAGGGGAATAAAGCGGAAATTCGATTGCCAAGCGCGGATGAAGCTGTAAGAATCCGCGCCATGAAAAAGCTCCTGATCCGCTCCTGTCTGATTGCCGGGCTGGCCTGGACCGCTTCCTGCTCCTCCAACAAGGAAACGGCGCCTCAGGAACCCGCTCCCGCCCCAGCCGTTCAGCCGGAACAAACCACCGCGGCGGACCGCCCCGCCCCCTGGGCCCCGGCCCCGGTGAAACCGGCCATTCTTCCGGAGGATGAGAACGAGGAGTCTGTGCCGGGGCCAGCCGTATTGCCTGGCGACTTCCGCCCCGGGCTGCGCACCCCCCGGCTGCCGGAAACCCTGCTGTATGATCTGGACGGCAAGCTGATCACCCCCTCCACCCCGTAACCCTTTTCTTTTCCTTCACCATGACTGCTACCATTCCCAAGGGCTTCCACCCGGAACCTTTTTCCTACCATCAGGAGCTTGAACTGGACATTGACGCCCTTTCCAATGCGGGCGACGGCATCGGCCGTGTGGACGGCTGGGTGGTTTTCGTCCCCTTCGCCCTGCCGGGAGACCGCGTGAAGGCCCGCGTCTGGCGCAACGACAAGAATTATTCCTCCGCGGACCTGGTGGAAGTGCTTCACCCCAGCCCGGACCGCGTGGAGCCCGGCTGCCGCCTGTTCGGCACCTGCGGCGGATGCCAGTACCAGCATTTTTCCTACGACCGCCAGCTTCTCTGGAAAACCCGGCAGGTGGCGGACCTGCTCCGGTTGCAGGCAGGGCTGGAACTGCCCGTCAATCCGGCCATTGCCTCCCCCCGCCAATACCATTACCGCTCCAAGATTACGCCCCATTTTGACAAGCCCAGGGAAGCCAGCCGGCCGGCCATCGGCTTCCTGAAGGCAGGCTCCAGAAGGGAAGTGGTGGATGTGCCGCAATGCCCGATTGCCATGGAGTGCATCAACGAGGCCCTGCCCCTGGCCCGCAAGAGCGTTTACCAGGCCGCGGCCCGGTTCAAGCGGGGAGCTACCATTCTGCTCCGCGCCTCGGAAGGGACCGTCATTACCAATAACAACGCCGTGGCCTGCGAGCGCGTGGGCGGTCTGGAATTTCATTTTTTGGCGGGAGATTTTTTCCAGAACAATCCTTTCATTCTTCCGCTTTTTACGGACTACGTGGCCCAACAGGCGAGCATGGACGGGGAGGAGTTCCTGGTGGACGCCTATTGCGGTTCCGGCCTGTTTGCCTTAAGCCTGGCGAATAAGTTCAGGAAGGTGCTGGGCGTGGAGGTCAGCGAGACTTCCGCGGACTGGGCGCGCAGCAATGCCCGCAGCAACGGGATTGAACATGCGGAATTCCTGGCGGCGGACGCCGGAGCCATTTTCGCCCAGGTGGATTTCCCCGCGGAAAAAACCGCCGTGGTAATCGACCCTCCCCGCAAGGGATGCAGCATGGAGTTCCTGACCCAGTTGTTCGCCTTCAGCCCCGGAAAAGTGGTGTACGTTTCCTGCAATCCCGCTACGCAGATAAGGGACCTGGCGGAGTTTGACAAGGCCGGGTACGCCGTCACCTCCGTCCAGCCCTTTGACCTGTTTCCCCAGACCAAGCACCTGGAATGCGTGGTCACCCTGAAAAAGAACATCTGATCTTCTCCATGCCCAAGCTTTACATCAAAACCTACGGCTGCCAGATGAACGAGCGGGACTCCGAGCAGGTGGCCCGCATGTTCGTGCAGAAAGGCTATACCATGACGGACCGCGAGGATGAGGCGGACGTGATCCTGTTCAATTCCTGTTCCATCCGGGAGCAGGCGGAACAGAAGGCGCTGGGGAAGATGGGCCTTCTGTCCAAGCAGCAGCGGCACCGTCCGCACGTGGTGTACGGCATGATGGGCTGCATGGCCCAGAGCAGGAAGGATGAATTATTCAAGGAACTGCCGCGCCTGGACCTGGTGATAGGCACCCAGAAGTACCACCGCGTGTTTGAGCATGTGGACGGCATTCTGCGCGCGCGCCAGGAACGCCGCATGGATGAATTGCAGACCGCTTTTTCAGGCACTCACGTGTGCGACGTGGCGGATGAGGAGGATTCCCAGAACCGCATCCGGGACCACCTGAATCCCGGCGCGCGCTCCACGGCGTATGTCTCCATCATGCAGGGGTGTGAAATGAAGTGCGCCTACTGCATCGTCCCCTACACCCGCGGCAAGGAACGCAGCCGCCCCGTCCGGGACGTGGTGGACGAGGTGAAGATGCTGGTGGACGCCGGCGTGAAGGAAGTCACCCTGCTGGGCCAGATCGTCAACCGGTACGGCAGGCAGATGGAAACGGCGGACGGCAAGGGCGGCTTCGTCCAATTGCTGGAAGCCGTGCATGAGGTGGAAGGCCTCCGGCGCATCCGCTTCGTTTCCCCCCATCCCATCGGCTTCCGGCAGGATCTGGTGCAGGCATTCACCTACCTGCCCAAGCTGTGCAGCCACATCCATTTCCCGATGCAGAGCGGCAGTGACCGCATCCTGAAAATGATGCGCAGGCCGTACAGGAATGAAACCTACCTGGACCTTTGCGCCCGGATGAAGCAGGCTCGCCCGGATTTGTCCATCACCACGGACATCATCGTAGGCTTCCCCGGAGAAACGGAGGAAGACTACCTGCTGACCCGGCAGGCCGTGGAACGGGTCCAGTTTGACAACGCCTTCATTTTCCGCTACTCCCCGCGCCGCGGCACTCCCGCCGCCGCCATGGAAGAACAAATTCCGGAGGAAGTGAAGGAAGCGCGCAACCAGGACCTGCTGGCCGTGGTCAATGAAATAGCCATCCGGAAAAACCGGGAACTGGTCGGCACCGTTCAGGAAGTCCTTCTGGAAGGGCCGTCCAAAACGAATGAAGCGCGCCTCTCCGGACGCACCTCCCAGAACAAGCCCGTGATGGTGGATGCCGCCCCGGACCTGACGGGAGAGCTTCTGCCCATCCGCATTGAAGAAAGCACGGGGTTTACCCTGTACGGCGTCCCATGCCCTTCCAGGGGATGATTTGAACGCCTTCCTCTTCCACCCGCAAATAGATGGCTCCGGTTTCCGGGAGACGGTACACGGCCGTTCCCTCCGGCACGGGGCATTCATGCTCCGTGGTGAAAATGACCGCGCGGGCGCCCGTGGCCCTGATCCACGCGGCGCTGTCCACCGGATCGCGCGGATGGTGCCCGATGACCAGCACATCCGCCCGCGGCGCTATTGCCGCCCGCGCCAGGGAGGAAAACCCGGCATTCCCTATCATCAGGACGAACCGCCCGCGGCATTTCCACGCCAGCACCCGGTTCCGGTCCTGATGGATTCCCGTGGACAACGGTACGGGAAAATCTTCCAGAACAAGTTCATTTCCAGGGCGGAACCTCCATTGCCGAACGGGACATTCCGCATCCGCTGCGCCCCAGTTCCGGATTCCGGGATATTCCTTCGCCAGCGCTTCCACTCCGGCGCGCTCCGCCCTGCCGTTCCCGGAAGCCAGCACGCCGCAAGGCCGGATACCACGCGCCTTCAATACGGGAAGAAGGGTGTACCGGACCGCATTTTCCGTTCCTGCGGCCACGACCAGCGCGGGATTGGAGATGACCGCGGACCAAGCGTCCTTCTGCAACGGAACGATGACCGCTTCATTTTCCCCGGCAGGAGGTGCGGAAGAAAGATAGCTGCACGGCAGGGAAGCCACTCCCCCGGCTACCGCCAGCATGACGGAGGCCATCCAGGAAGCCGCCGTATTGCAGACGCATAAAATCCACGGGCACCACGCGAACACCAGCCCGAACAGGGAGACGCCCATGAGCGGAAAAACGAGCACGCTCAAGCACAAATTGGTCAGGGGAGCGTACAGGTTCCAGGTGCCGAAGTGCCATGCCGTCAGGGGAATGGACATCAGCCACGCCCCCACGGAAATGAGCAGCGCGCCGCGGAACGCTTTTTCCAGGCGTACAAGGCCTTTTTCCCGCGCATTGTAAATCCGGGAAGGAATGAACGGGTCCGGAGCCCACAGGGGCCTTTCCCGGATGCTCCATCCTGCCAGGCAGACAATCACGGCGAAGACGCAGAAGGAGAGCTGGAACCCCGGCTGGAAAACCTGGAGCGGGTCCATCAGGCAAAGGAGGATGAAAGCCAGCGCCAGAATATTGGCCGGATGCCCCTTCCGGCGCAGCACGGACGCCAGCAGCCAGACCGCCGCCATGATGAAGGCCCGCAGGGCGGAGGCGGACATCCCGGTCACAAACACGTACACCGCCAGCAACGGAATGCAGGCCAGCCGCGCCGCACGGGGGCGCACGTACAACAGCCTCAGCATTCCCAGAACCAGCATGGCTTCCACCCCCACATGCATGCCGCTGACGGCGAACACGTGCATGCAGCCGCTTTCCAGAAACTTCGCCATCGTTTCCGGCCTCGCGTCCGTCTTGTCCCCCAGCACGGCGGAAACCATCACCTGCCGGGCCTCGTCATTCGGCGGCGCGCCTTTCCTCAGCAGGCCTGCGGCCTCCTCCCGGAGCCGCAGGGAAAACGCCCGGAGGCGGCTGCGCCAGTCGCCAAGCCCCACCCGGCAGGCGTCATCCAGCCGAACCCCGGCAATAACGCCGTGCAGGTATCCCCACCGCTCCCGGTCAAAGATGCCGGGGCCGCACGGGGCCCGGAGCGGATATGTCTCTCCCTCAATCCGGTACCGTTCCCCTACTGCCAGGGGGCATTCCCCGCCACGGGAGGAAACTGCGTACAGCCACCGGGAACCGTCCGGGCGGAACAGCACGGACTTTCCGGAAACGGCGTTAACGGAACCCTCCATGGCGACAGTCCTTCCCGCCTCTACGGGAACATTCCCGTATTCCCGGTCATACGCCAGCAGATGCATGGCCGCCCACACCGCCAGGGCAATGGCCAGCAGGCTCATGGAAGGAGCCCGGAACAGGCAGGGCAATAGCGCCCAGCAGAGGCAGAGGCCCCAGAACCAGGGGGAAACGTCCACCGCCGCGCATGCGCACAGCATGGCGAGAGCGGGAGCCAGCAGGGGAGCCGCGGCCATGGTCCGTTCCAGCCACGGTCGCCGCAGGTGGCGCTCCTGTTCCATCCGGGGAAAAACTTACTGCATGGCGTCCGCTCCGTCCCGTTCCAGGGGAAGAACGGAAGGCAGCGGAAGAACGACGTTGGCAGGCAGGGGGGCCTTGCGCTGGAGCACCTTGGGAGCCAGCGCCTCGCTCGTCTCATAGGCGCCGCGGAACATCTCCAGCTTGGCGTCCAGATTGTCAATGTAATGCAGGGCCACCGCCTCCGGGGTCTTGGGGAACACGGGGGAGCCGAAGGCCAGTTCCCCGTGGTGGGAGGCGATCAGGTGCAGCAGGTGCATGCGCACGTCCGGGGAGGCGGGGTCCAGCGTCTTCCAGGATTCCGCTTCCGGAAGGGCCATGATGCGCTTCCACAGATTGTTGACCAGTTCAATGCCCAGCGGAATGTGGCCCAGCAGTTCCCCGGCTTCCGAATAGGGCATCGTGAAATCCTCCTTCGGGTAGCAGTTTTCCCACAGCTTCCCGCAGTCGTGAAACAGGCATCCGGCCAGCAGGAGATCGCGATTCAGCTCCGGATTCGCCTGGCAGACGGCAGAGGCCGTGCGCATCATTCCCGCCACATGCTCCACCAGTCCGCCGCGGCGGGCGTGATGGTAAGTGCGGGCGGCGGCGGCGCGCTGGAGGCGTTCCCCGAACTGTTCGATGAATTCAATGCACAGGGCGCGAATGCGCGGATCATTCATGCCCTTGATGAGCACGCAAATCTCCTTCAGGTCCGCCTCCTGCTTCTTCTTCAAGGTTCCGGACCCGGCCAGGAAGCTTTCCTTCTCCTGTTCGTCCAGCAGCCGCACTTCCAGATCGGCCGCTTCCATGCCGAAGCCCCCCTTGGTCCACTGGCCGCGCAGGCTCACGAAACTGCGGAGAGGCAGGGCTGCCAGCGTGCGGAACCAGGGCTTGTCCTCCCACACCTTCAGTCCCATCGTCCCTTCCGCATCGGCAAAAGACACGTCCAGATACGGCTTGTTGCTCTTGGTCATCTTCTGCGCGCACTGGGCGATCTGGGCAAAAACTTCCGCTTCCACCTGGCCCTCCGCGGCCAGCTTGCCCAACTCCATGAGACTGACTTGTTCCATGCGGGCCATCTTGCCTCGCTTCCCTCCATCCGTCAAGAAAACGCCGGAGGACTACGATGATAAAAAAAGGAAACCGCTTATTTTTCCAATACTCCCAACTCGGCAACGGCAACATGGCTGCCTTCCACTGCCCGCTTGCCTACAAAACGCAGGTAACGGGCTTTCACGGGCGTCTCCAGGTCAATCCGCTGCGGAACGGGATTGGCGCGGATATTGGAAAACTCTCCCTCCGCGGCGGGAGCTCCCCAATCGTTCCCGTCCGCACTCAGGTAGACGGCGTAGCGGTCAACCGTCCCCTTTGCGGAATCCTTGCGGGGCGTGTAGATGACGGCGGCAACGTTGACCGGACGCCCCATGTCGATTTCCAGCGCCTGCGGAGGAGCTATTTCCCCCTGGGCGGCATGCGTATGCCAGAGGGTGGAGGGGTCGCCGTCTATGGCCAGCTCCGGAGCGGCGGCGCTTCTTTCCCCGGCCGCCACCTTCCAGTGCCGCGTGGGGACGGGGATGATCTGCGCGGTTACGGAAGACCTTCTGCCGCGGTATTCGCCCACCGCCTTCACCGTCCCCCCGGCAGGGAGAAGGAAAGGCTCCCTGTACACGGCGGACTGCGGGCCGGGGTCCGTTCCGTCCGTGGTGTACCTGGTCACCACGCCCTCCGGGGATGCCAGGGTCACCCGGCCATCGCGGTCGTAATTCACTGCCGGAGCATTCAGGATAACAGGGTACTTCCACAGGGAAACCTCGCACAAGGCCGGAACGGCCCGGGACTCTTCCAGCACCACGCGCACTTCACCCGCCGTCACGGGCCTGCCCTTCAAAAGAACCCTGGCTCCTATGCTGGAACCTTCCGTCCATTTGCTCCAACGGCCGTTTTCACGCACCTCCACGCGGAACTTGCTCACCCTCTGCCCCAGTTGGACGGGTTCCGCCAGCCGGATGACGTCAAACGCCGCAGGTTCCGGCAATTTCAACGCCAGGCAGGGATTTTTATCTTCCGGAGCGGCCGCCCAGTACGTCGCCCGCTTCCGGTCCAGAACCTGTTCCGGGCCGTGCCCCTTCCACGAGGAGGAGGAATCCGCCCGTGCCCCGGAAGCGAAGTTGCGGGAATACAGTTCATTCAGCAGCGCACGGAAACCCGCCAGGGACTTTTTATCCTCTTCATGAATGCGGCCGCGGCGGTCCGGCGGCACGTTCAGATTCAGGTTGGCCCCTCTGCCCACGCTGTCAAAGTACAGCTTCAGCAGATTCTCCGGTGTCCGGACGCGGGAATTCTCATGCTCATGCCAGAACCAGCCGGGACGGATGGAAACATCCACTTCCGCGGGAATCCAGTACTTGCCGTCCACGGTGCCTTCCGTGCCCAACTGGTAGCGCACGGTGCCGGGCGCGGGTTCCGTCCCGGCTTGTAGCGGAACGGGGGTGTACGTGGCCCAGCAGGGATAGCCCGCATAACCGCTTTCGTTCCCCACCCAGCGGGCGCCCGGCCCCACGTCGGAAAATATCACCGCTCCGGGCTGCTGTTTCTTCAGTTCCCTCCACGTCTTCTTCCAGTCGTAATACGTGCTCCGGTCAATGGAGCGCTTCTCCCGCGCTCCACCGTAATAGCCGTCCCCTCCGTTCGCTCCGTCAAACCACGCCAGGAAAACGGGGCCGTATCCCGTGGACAATTCCTTCAACTGCTCACGGTACATTTTGATATATTCTGGCGTTCCGTAGGAGGAAGCGTTGCGGTCCCACGGAGACAGATAAATGCCGAACCTGACGCCGTACTTTTTGCACGCGCGGGAAACCTCCTTCACCACATCGCCCTTCCCCTGCTTCCACGGGGAGGCCGCCACGCTGTGCCGGGTGGTCTTCGTGGGCCACAGGCAGAAACCGTCATGGTGCTTGCAGGTCAGCACCACTCCCTTGAACCCGGCGTCCGCCAGCGTCTTTACGATTTCATCCGCATTGAAATCGGAAGGATTGAACAGCTCCGGCTTTTCGTCGCCATAACCCCATTCCTTCCCGGTAAAGGTATTGATGGTGAAATGGATGAAGGCATACATCTCCATGTCGTGCCATGCCAGTTGAGCCGGAGAAGGAACAGGCTTCAACGGGGGAACTCCATTCTTCACTTCCGCTTCCGCCAACCCGGCGGCCAGCATGCAGGTTCCCAGAAGGGCCGGGGCTAACTGATTCAATCTTCTCATCAAATGCATAACTAACGTTCGGAACTATATACGCTCCGGGCATCCTGTTCTTTCAGACGACTCTACGAGTTGAAACCGTACCGCCCGCCGAAGATGACCTGTTTCCCGCAATCGCGGGAGAAACGGGGCGCCTGCGCTTTTTTCCTTTTCCGCCCATCAGGAATTATGGAGCAATCAATATATTGAACACGTATCCGGACAGAATGATAAACGCCGTCACTGTTCCGAAGAAAATCCAGATCAGCTTCCAGGTCATCACCTTCTTCAGAAGGGCCGCCTCCGGCACGGAAAGCCCTACCGTCGCCATCATGAACGCTATCGCCGTGCCGATCGGAACGCCTTTCGCCACAAACACCTGGATCACCGGAACTATCGCCGCCGCATTCGCATACATCGGAACCGCGCAAATTACCGCAACCGGCACCGCCCACCAATGCTCCCGGCTCATGGACGCTTCAAAAAATCCCTCCGGCACATAGCCGTGCACCGCCGCTCCCATGGCGATGCCGATCACCACATACAGCGCCACTCCCTTTACGATTTCCCACGCATCATGCATGATGACGGCCCATCTCTTCCGGAACGGCGTCCCCTTCCGCTCCCACGCGCCGCTTTCCTCCCCGGACTGGACAAGCAGCCCCCGTATCCAGGGGGACAGATAGCGTTCCAGCCTGAACCTCTCCAGCACAGCCCCTCCCATCATCCCCAGCAAAATGCCGGAGACCGCATAAATCACCGTGATCTTGACCCCGAACGCCCCCAGGAACAGGGCGATGGCAACCTCATTCACCAGAGGCGATGTGATCAGGAAGGCAAACGTCACGCCCAGCGGAATCCCTCCTTTCACAAAGCCGATAAACAGGGGAATGGAGGAACATGAACAGAACGGCGTGACCGCCCCGAACAGGGCGGCGAAAAAATACTGAAACCCGTAGAGCTTCTTTGTCGTCAAAAACACGCGGATGCGTTCCACCGGGAAATAGGCGTTCACCACGCCCATGAAAAGACTGATCGCGTACAGCAGGAAGAGGATCTTCACCGTGTCGTACACGAAGAAGTTGACCGCCTCCCCCAGACGGGTATGGGGTGTGAACTCCAACACCCCGTAAACCAGCCAGTCGGCAAAATCCTGAATCATAACCGGGAAGAATTCTCCTACCGCTCTGCGGAAACAGCCGGGCGGGGAGGTTCCCCGCCCCCGGAACGTTCCCGGTGATTCATCATCTTAACCACCGCCAGCAGAATGAGCAGCGCCGCAGCCCAGACGGCAGCCCTTTTCCATCCGCCCTTTCGCTTGAAGGAAGCGCTGCCGCAGCAGCCCCCTCCTCCGCACCCGTAGGAACCTGCCTCCGAATGGGGAAGATTCCCCTTTACTGCCCTTGAATCCTCCGGCCTTCCGCTACAGCAACCCTCCTCCGGAGAATCCGCTTGAAGCGCTTTTTGGAGCATCCTCCTGATTTCATCCCGGGAGGGTACCGTGCCGGAAACAAGAATCCTGCCGTCCACCCCAAGAGCCGGGGTTTCCAGCACTCCGGCGGCGGCAAGTTGCGCGGCATCCGTCACCTTTTCCGGAAGCGGTTCCAGACAGAGTTCCCGCATGACCTGCTCCGTCACCTGCGCCAATGCCGTACATTTGGCGCACCCCGGTCCGTAAATTACTATCCTCTTCATGTAATTATTGATTTATATTTTTAAGAATATCAAAATTATGAATAAAAAATACTGAACAAACTGAATACCAATGCCGTTACCCCTTTAACGCCGGGCTTTCCTGCAAACACGACAGCACGCTGCTGAGGCAGGGGCAGCACAGGGAATAATACACATTTTTCCCCCGCTGCTCACAGGACACGATCCGGCTGTTCTTCAACACGTTCAAATGGCTGGAAACGGTAGACATGTCACGTCCGGAATCCTTCTGCAGTTCGCAGACGCAGCGTTCTCCATCCAGAAGCATCTCCACAATCATGAGGCGCACGGGATGCCCCAGCGCCTTGAAAACACCGGCAAGAGGTTCCAGCTCCTTGACGGAGTGAACCGGACGGGATGAAGAGGTGCAGGAGCAATCGGACATACGCAATGGATTTATTATTTTCAAAATCGTAAAAATGTCAATCTGTTTTCCCGCCACGGCCATGGCACACCGCGCAGGCACAGCGCACAAAGGCAGTCGCTTGAAATCACCCCCCATGCTGGACACGGCAATTCCCTTCCGATATGCTCGTTTACATACCTTTACCGCCATGCTGTACATCGGATGCCACCTCTCCTCCGCAAAAGGTTACGAAGCCATGGGCAGGGTTGCCCTTTCCATCGGCGCCAACACCTTCCAGTTCTTCTCCCGCAATCCGCGCGGAAGCAAGGCCAAGGCCATTGATGAACCAGACATTGCCCGTTTTCTGAAGCTGGCGGAAGACAACGGCTTCGGCACGCTGCTGGCGCACGCCCCTTATACGCTGAACCCCTGCTCCGCTGACCCCAAAGTCACCCGCTTTGCGGCTCAGGTGCTGAGGGAAGACCTGGAGCTCATGGAGTATCTGCCGGGCAACCTTTACAACTTCCATCCCGGCAGCCACGTGGGACAGGGAGTGGAAAAAGGCATTGAACTGGTGGCGGACCAACTGAACGGCGTGCTTGCTCCGGACCAAAAAACCACCGTTCTGCTGGAAACCATGTCCGGCAAGGGAAGCGAGCTCGGCAGGACCTTTGAAGAACTGGCCGCCATCATTGAGCGCGTGGACCTGAAAGAAAAGCTGGGCGTCTGCCTGGACACCTGCCACGTTTATTCCGCCGGGTACGACATCGTCAACAGCCTGGACGCCGTGCTGGAACAGTTCGACTCCGTGCTGGGCCTGGAACGCCTGCGCGCCATCCACCTGAACGACAGCATGACGCCTTTCTCCTCCTTCAAGGACCGCCATGAAACCATCGGCAAGGGGAGCCTGGGAGAACAGGCCTTCATCAACATCATCAACCATCCTTCCCTCCGGGAAGTGCCCTTTTTCCTGGAAACGCCCCGGGACGACGCCGGGCACGGCGAAGAAATAGCGTGGCTGAGAGAACATTACCGCGGCTGACCTGCCCCAACGGCAGCCCCGTACCGTCTGGAAGCCGGCCCTTCTTCCGGAGAAAAAGCTTGCACCCGCCCCGGATACGGTATACACAAGGCCTATAAATTAGTTTAAACTAATTCCAATATCTGCTTTTCAAGGCAGAACTCATCCGGCTTTTATGAAAGAAATGCGCATCGCAAAAATAACAGGGCGTGAAATTCTGGATTCACGCGGCAACCCCACCATTGAGGCGGACGTTTATCTGGAAGGCGGAGCCACAGGCACGGCGGGCGTCCCCAGCGGAGCTTCCACCGGGGAACATGAAGCCTGGGAACTTAGGGACGGCGACACGGCCCGCTACCAGGGCAAAGGCGTCACCAAAGCTGTGGACAATATCCGCAACGTCATCGCCCCGGCCCTGATCGGCCTGGAAGCGACGGAACAAACCACGGCGGACGCCCTCATGAGCTCCCTGGACGGCACCTTCAACAAGGCCAAACTGGGAGCCAACGCCATTCTGGGCGTTTCCCTGGCGCTTGCCAAGGCGGCGGCGGCCCAGCTGCAACAGCCCCTGTACCGCTACCTGGGCGGTCCGAACGCCAAGGTTCTGCCCGTCCCCATGATGAACATCATCAACGGCGGCGCCCACTCCGACGCGCCCATCGACTTTCAGGAATTCATGATCGTTCCGTCCGGCGCGCCTACTTTCCGGGAAGCCCTGCGCTATGGCGCGGAAGTCTTCCATGCCCTGAAATCCGTCCTGCACAGCCGCGGCCTTTCCACCGCCGTGGGTGATGAAGGCGGCTTCGCCCCCAGGCTGAACTCCGCGGAAGACGCGCTGGACTGCATCGCCCAGGCCGTGGACAAGGCCGGCTACCGGTTCGGGGAAGACATTTCCATTGCCCTGGACGTGGCTTCCTCCGAATTCTACGATCCGGAATCCGGACTGTACGTTTTCAAGAAGTCCGACGGCAGCCGCAGAACCGCCGCGGAACTGACGGATTACTACGTGGAACTGAAGAAGAAATACCCCATCGTCTCCATTGAGGACGGCTGTGCGGAAAACGACTGGGACGGCTGGAAAATCCTGACGGAAAAACTGGGCAAAAGCACCCAGCTCGTCGGGGACGACCTCTTCGTCACCAACGTTGAATTCCTCAGAAAAGGCATTCATCTGGGCGTGGGCAACTCCATTCTGGTGAAGGTAAACCAGATCGGCTCCCTGACGGAGACGCTGGATGCCGTGGAGTTGGCCATGGGCAACCGCTACACTGCCGTTATTTCCCACCGCTCCGGGGAAACGGAAGACGCCACCATCGCGGACATCGCCGTGGGGACCAACGCCGGCCAGATCAAGACCGGCTCCCTGAGCCGTTCCGACCGCATGGCCAAATACAACCGCCTTCTCCGGATTGAGGAGGAACTGGGGGAATCTGCCCGCTACGGCAACGGATTCGGCCTGTTCTGACCCCTTTTGCCGGAACTGGTATAAAGCAACCCAAATCCCCGGTCGTCGTGAGGCGGCGCGGGGATTTTTCATTCTCCGGGGTAATTGCATCCTTTTCTTTGGGACAAAATATGCAATGCTGGGCTTTCGGATTCCGCATTGCCAAAAAGCCCCATCTCCGTTCCGCGCCATGTCTCCCAGCCTTTCCCTGCCCACACGCCCCCTGCTGTGCGCGGCACTGGCGTACCTGGCGCTTCCTCTGGGCCTCTTCCTGTGGGGATGGCTGCATCCCGCCTTCTCCGTTCCGCTTTGCGCCGCACTGGCGTATGGATTTTACGCCTGCACCCGGAATCTTCCGGAACAGCGGCTTCCTCTGAAAGCCCGCGGACTGGCCGTGCTGGGCTTTCTGTCCGCCTTCTGCCTGCTGCTGGTGCTGCTGTGCGGCTTCACGGGCCACTGCCAGCAGCACGCGGACTTTGCGGTCCGCAACGCCGTTTACGAACAGCTCGCGGCAGGCTCCTGGCCCCTCGTCATGGCAGACGGGCGCCACTTCATCTACTACCTGGGCCATTGGCTGCCTCCCGCGCTGGCCACCTCCTGCTGTCCGGATGCATGGGCTCCCTGGCTGCTGGCCCTGTGGACCTTCCTGGGGCTGGAACTGGCGTTGCTGGCAGCTGCCTCCCGCTGGGGCGTCCGGCAAACGGCCTGGTGGGCGCTGGTTCTCTTCTGCCTGGGATCTCCGGCAGCGGCGCTGGACTGCCTGGGAATGCCCCTCCCCTCCCTGTTCGCGGAATACAATGCCCAGATGGTGCTGTTCATCGGCATGCCCGCCCAACTCTTCAACACGTTCAACCATGCCGTTCCGGCGCTGTTGTGCGCCGTGCTTATTCTGACCCGCTCCCTGCCTGCCGCGGGATATTATTTCATGGGGGCATTGCTGCTGCCGTCCTCCCCGCTGGGCGCTCTTCTGCTCCTTCCGTACATAGTGTATGAAACCCTGTTCTGCCGCCCAACGGAGCAGGCTTCTCCTTCCCGGCTCCGGTCCCTCCTGCTCCAGCCGGCTTTCTGGGTTGCCTTCCTGTGCGCGGCGGTCATGGCCGTCTTTTATGCCCATCTGGACGGTGGGGGGCAGTTTTCCTGCCTTTTTGCCGGGAAGTATGCGGAAATCTACCACTACGGCCAGCAGCGGCTGCTGCTCTATCCCGGCTCCGTCAAATACGCCAGTTTCCTGCTGGCTCTGGCCCTGGGCGTTCTGCTGCCGGGTGCGCTGCTCTTCCAAGCATGCCGGAGGAATCCGCTGTACTACATCACGCTGGGGATGATGGCAGGCAGCCTCTTTTTCCGCACGGGCATCATGAATAATGAACTTCTCTTTAAAGCCCCGGCGGTCCTCTATCCCTTCCTCTCCCTGCTCTTTCTCCATGCCTTCCGCCAGGGGGGCACGAAATACCGGACACTCCTGATTCTTTACCTGGCCTGCACGGCCCTTCCGTCCCTGCAATGCATGATGGAAAAAGCGGGTACGTTCTCCACCCGGGCAAGCACTATGCAGGAGCATCAGCTGACGGCGCACGGCGGCATGCTTGACCGCCGGAAAGACCCCGTCTGCCGCCAATTCGTCAAAAAGGACGGCCATCCCCTCCCCGCCTGGCTGTTCAAGACCGGAACAAGGCCATAACGTCACGGCGGCGGGAATCAATCCAGCCTGATGCCGAACATGTCCGACAGGGACCCGGCATCCTTGTCCAGCGCGTCTTCTCCGCCGGGAACGGCTTCCGGAGCCTTCGGAATCAGGGCGGAGGCGTCCATTCCGCGCAGGGTAAACAGCAGTTCCGGCTGTTCGTCCAGCATCACGCCGAAGGCGTACAGGACCGCGGACGCATGCTTGCACAAATCCGCCCAGTCCGGGCAGGAACAGGAAAAACGCCACTCTTCCGGCGCGGGGAACAGGCCGCCCTCCGGATCGCACAGGATTTCCAGCAGCTCCGGGGAGAGGTTCCCCTTCAGCAAGTCAATCCAGGAACCGATATGCCCGGCGCACCGCGCACGCAGCCGGGCAAGCGCCTCTTCATCCGGAGGGGCGGCATGCACGCGGACCTCATACAAATGCTCCCCCATCACCAGCGCGTCAATGCGGCCGGGAGCCGCTTTCACGTCCAGAACGCAGCCATAGCGCAAATAAGTACGCCCGGGGGCCAGCCGCATGCCGTACACCTCGCACGCGGCCAGGCTCTTCATCCATTCCTTTCCCCAGAACTTTTTCGCCAGATTTCGCCCGGAAGCCGTCACGGGATGCAGCTCTATCCCCTCCGCGGCCAGTTCCGCCGCCTTCTCCTCCGCGCGTTTCCGCAAATCCGCCCGTTTCAGGGGCATGCCATCATTTTCACACATATGATATTTTACCTTTTATTCCATAAAGAACGGCTTATGAATCATTCACTAATGTTCTTTAGGAACTGTTCTCAGCATGAAATCTCCAAATAAAGGTACCGTGAATGCCAATTCTCCATAAGAAGGACTATATATCATTCCCTTTTTCATTAAATGGGCCCGGGTTGGACCTATCTTGTTCACAGTAACTCCCAGAGCATGTGCAATTTCTCCGGCTCGCATCCTTTCAGATCTTAATTCTGCCATGGTTCTCAGGAATCTTTTTTCTCCCGGAGTAAGCCGATCAAATCTTACACGGAAAAAATTTTGATCCAATCTCTCTATAACCTTCTCCGTTGCCCGATTAATTACATCCAATGTAATATTTTCAGTTTGCGCCTGTTTCCAAGCCTGATATCCCCATTCTTGTAAAAAATACGGATATCCATGAGTAAGTTCATATATTTTATCAAGAGCATCATTTGCAAATACAGCTCCCTCCCTTCTGGCCGGTTCCTGCAATGCGCGAGCAACATCTTCCTGGGATAAAGCTCCAACATCAGGAAAACTGAATAAGCGTTCAGCATAGGATTTAGAATCTCCGGCCAAACCCGGCAAAATAGGAAGCCCGGCACCTAATAAGACAATAGGACTCTGTTTCTGTTGAATTCTATGCATTGCCATAATCAATGCACTTAATTCCTTCTCTTTAAAATATTGGATTTCATCAATAAGAATGGCAACAGCGGATTGTTTTTCCATGGCTGCCTCCGACAATGCCTGAAAAAGCTCAGGCAAATCATTTTCAAGGTCTCCGCTGTCCGCTACACCCGGTAACGGATCCAAGTCCAATCCCAAATCTCCATAGTTAATTCTGATAGTTCCAATAAAATTTCTAAGAGCAATCAGCCCCCTTTTAACTTTATCACCTGTTCCGGCCAATCTGTTCAATTCAAAAAACAACCTCCTCAAATATGGAGCAAGACTGGCACCTAAAGATTTATTTTCATGTGCTTCAATCGAGATCGTATGATATCCATGTTGTTGCGCCAATCGTTCCATTTCATTGAGTAGAACCGTTTTCCCTACTCCTCTCAAACCAGTTAGAAGCATGCTTTTTTCTGGTCTCCTATTCAAAGTACGCCCTAATAAAATCTCTGTTTGTCTAAGAATGCTGGACCTCCCTACCAACTCGGGAGGAGGAGAGCCAGCACCTGGTGAAAAGGGATTTTTTATTTCATCCATAATATAGCCCGTTATAGTAAGTATACTTCTAAGGCTTTTCAAGTAGAACTTACTAGACCTTCTTACCTCTTCTTACCTCTTCTTACCTCTTCTTACCTCTTCTTACCTCTTCTTACCTCTTCTTACCTCTTCTTACCTCTTCTTACCTCTTCTTACCTCTTCTTACCTCTTCTTACCTAGTTCTACCTAGTTCTATCTAAAATTTAATAGAACTAGGTAGAATAAAAACTCCATTCCAAATCCGTCCACATTACCTATTTCAAGCTTTCAAAACAACATGGCTTCAGGCACAACATGTGGGTCATGTGGAAAGGCAGATTTTCTAAACCCACCGCTGATCTGGTTCAACGCTACGGCGAATCCGTCTCCTACGACTGGAGGCTCTTCCGCCAGGACATTGCCGGATCCATCGCCCATGCGCGGGCACAGCTCAAGGCAGGCCTGCTTTCGCAGGAGGAATTCAGCGCCATTGAATCCGGCCTGAAGGACATTCTGAAGGACATTGAGGCAGGCAGCTTCACGTGGAGCCGGGAGCTGGAAGACGTGCACATGAACATTGAAAGCGAGCTGACCCGCCGCATCGGCGCGCCGGGTGCCAAGCTGCATACCGCACGCTCCCGCAACGACCAGGTGGCTACGGACACACGGCTTTACTGCCGGGCGGAGATTGATGAAATCCTGGAAAAAGTGCGCCATTTGCAGCGTGCGCTGGTCATGAAGGCGAAGGAATACGCGGACGCCATGATGCCGGGGTACACCCACCTGCAGCGCGCCCAGCCCGTCACGATGGGCCACCATTTGCTGGCTTACGTGGAAATGCTGAACCGGGACGCAGACCGCCTCACGGACTGCCGCAGGCGCCTGAACGTTTCCCCGCTGGGTTCCGGAGCCATCGCCGGTTCCACCATCTGCCTGGACCGCCACGGAATTGCCGCGGAACTGGGCTTTGACGCCGTAACGGAGAATTCCATGGATGCGATTGCGGACCGGGATTACATCATGGAAACCCTCTTTGACCTGGCCGTGATCGGCGCGCACCTTTCCCGCATGAGCGAGGACGTCATCCTGTGGTGCACGGCGGAATTCGGCTTTGCCACCCTTTCTGACGCCCATACGACGGGCTCCTCCCTGATGCCCCAGAAAAAGAATCCGGACGTGGCGGAACTGACCCGCGGCAAGACGGGACGCCTGTACGGCAACCTTACCGCCGTGATGGTGGCCGTCAAGGGGCTGCCCCTGACCTACAACCGCGATCTCCAGGAAGACAAGGAACCCCTCTTCGATTCCATTGACACGATCAAGCTGGCCCTGGACGTCAACGCGGAGATGATGGCCGCCATGACGGTCAACACGGCCCGGGCCCTGGAAGCGGCTTCCGATCCCATGCTGCTGGCTACGGACCTGGCGGACTACCTGGTTCGCCGCGGCGTTCCCTTCCGGAAGGCTCACGAACTGGTCGGAAAAGCCGTCGCCATGAGCATTTCCACGGGTACGCCCCTCAACCAGTTGAGCGACGAACAGTTCGCCTCCATTTCAGACGCGTACGGAACGGACGCGCGCGACGTATTTGAATTGACAAAAGCCTTCGCCCAGCGTACCAACCCGGGGGCTCCCAATTCCGGGAACACCCGCCGCCGCATCGCCTATTGGGAAGACATTCTTTCCAAATAACACTGCCTGCGGGGAGCGGACGGAACGGGGAACCTGCCGTCCGTCTCCGCGGCGCGCCTCCGGGTGCAGGAAGGAGACGTTTTACACCCCTCCGGCGGCGGCATTCCACCGCAGCCGGCCAACATCCCGGCAGCCATGTTCAGACCTGCTCTCCTTTCCTCTCTCAAGACCTATACCAAGCAAACTTTTCTGGCGGACCTCTTCGCGGGGCTCACCGTCGGCGTGGTGGCCATCCCGCTGGCGATGGCCTTTGCGATTGCATGCGGGCTCTCTCCCACCCAGGGCCTCATCACCGCCATCGTGGCCGGCTTCCTCATTTCCCTGTTCAGCGGAAGCAAGTACCAGATAGGCGGCCCCACCGGCGCCTTCGTCATCATCATCATGGGCGTGCTGGAACAGTACCACGCGTCCGGACTGCTGGTCTGCACGCTGATGGCGGGCCTCTTTCTCATTATCCTGGGCTTCTGCCGCATGGGGGCACTTATCCGCTTCATTCCATTCCCCGTCACCACGGGATTTACCTCCGGCATTGCCGTGGTGATTTTCTCCACGCAGATCAAGGACATCTTCGGCCTCACCATCACGGAAAAAATCCCCGGCGACTTCATTGAAAAATGGGCGTGCTACTTCAACTACTTCCACACCATCAACTGGGCGGCGCTGGCGCTGGCCGTCGGCACCGTCGCCATCACCCTGCTGAGCCGCCGCTTCTGGCCCAGGGTGCCGGCCATGCTGGTGGGCATGCTGGGCATGACCGCCGTTTCCGTAGCCTTCTCCCTGCCCGTAACCACCATCGGGCAGGCCTTCGGCAGCCTTCCGAACACGCTTCCCCTCCCTTCACTGCCCCACATTGAATGGCACAACCTGGGGGCGCTGACGGCCCCGGCCTTCACCATCGCCCTGCTGGCGGCGATTGAATCCCTGCTGAGCGCCTCCGTGGCGGACGGCATGACGGGAGGACGCCACAAACCCAATATGGAACTCATTGCCCAGGGAATCGGCAACATCGGGTCCGCCCTGTTCGGCGGCATTCCGGCCACCGGGGCCATCGCCCGCACCGCCACCAACATCAAGGGGGGGGCCAAAAGCCCGGTTTCCGGCATGATTCACGCGGTGACCCTTCTTGCCATCCTGATGGCCTTTGCCCAGTACGCCCAGCAGATTCCTCTGGCCGTGCTGGCGGGCATCCTGACGGTGGTGTGCTACAACATGAGTGAAATGCACACGTTCAGCCGCCTGCTGAAAGGGCCGCGGCAGGATGCGGCGGTGCTGGTGATCACCTTCCTGCTGACCGTCTTTGTGGACCTGGTCGTGGCCGTGGAGGTGGGTGTGGTGCTTGCCGCCCTGCTCTTCATGGGCCGCATGGCCCAGATCAGCGACGTTTCCGCCATTAAAAACGAGCTGCTGGATAACGACGAGGAAGACGACGAAGACCGTTCTACGGCCAAACTCAGCATTCCGGAAGGCGTGGAAGTTTTTGACGTGAAGGGCCCCTTCTTTTTCGGCGCCGTGGAACAGTTCAAGGACCAGGTGCTGGAAACGCTGGAGCACGATACCAAGGTAGTCATTCTGCGCATGCGCCTGGTTCCCGCGCTGGACGCCACCGGACTGAATGTTCTTTCCGACTTCTGCCACCAGTGCCGGGAGCACGGCTCCACCCTGCTGGTCTGCGGCGTGCAGCCGCAACCCCTGGATGTCATCCGCCACGCGCCCTTTTACCGGGAGCTGAAACGCTACAACATCTGCGAGAATATTGACGCCGCCCTGAACCGCGCCCGTAAGATCATCAACGGTCCCGCGCCCAAACACCTGTAACGGCGGCTACTCCCCCCGTGCGGCCAGGTAGGCCGCGCCCCATTCATTCATGGCTTCCAGTACGGGCAGCACGCTCCTGCCGAAGGCCGTCAGGGAATACTCCACCCTGGGCGGAATGACGGGGTATGCCTTGCGCTCTACCAATCCGTCCGCCTCCAGCTCCCGGAGCTGCTGGGTAAACATCTTGGTGGTAGCCTCCGGAATCATCCGGTGCAGCTCGTTAAATCGCACGGGGGCCTTCTGGTAAAGGTGCCAGAGAATCACGATCTTGTACTTTCCCCCAATCAGGGAGAGCGTGACGCCGCAGGGACAACGGTAAGAGGAGGAAGGCTTTTTCATCGTTACAGTATCTTTTTTGACACTATATTACAAAATAGTGCCTACTTGTCAAAAACTCCCTGTCTCCCTATGCTGGCGGGAATTCCAATCCACACAGCCATGAAACTGACCATCGACCAAGACAAGTGCATCCACTGCCATTTATGTGAAAAGGCCTGCTTCCTGATCCGCTTCTGCGGCTTCGATTCCCTGGAAGGAGCTGCGGAACAATACTGCATCGGCTGCGGCCATTGCGTAGCCGTCTGCCCGCGGCAGGCCATTACCCACTCCGGAGTAAAAAGCACGGAACCCATAGGCCCCGTTCCGGGCGAAGCGGAAGTGCTGAACCTGCTGATGAAAACCAGGAGCGTGCGGCACTTCAAACCGGACCCCGTCAGCCGGGAAACGTGGAACGTCCTGCGCCGAGCGGCGGAATACTCCCAGTCCGGCCTGAACGCCCAGAGCATCCGCCTGACGGCGGTGGAAGACCCGGATACCCTCTCCGGCATCAGAAAGGCCCTGCTCCGCATGTACGACAAGCTGGAAAGGCTGGCCGCCTTCCCCGTCACCCGCCTGGCCGCCCGGCTGGCCCTCTCCCCGCAGGATTACCACGCCGTCATCTCTGAAACCGCTACGCAACCCCTGCGCAGGCAGGCGGCGGAACGGGGGGAAGACCCCGTACTGTACAGCGCCCCGGCCCTGCTCCTGCTGACCGGCCCGGCGTCACAAACCGCGCGGGAAGACGCTACGGTCCTCTCCCATAATATCATGGTGGCCCTGACCGCGCTGGGGCTGGGGAGCTGCTACATGGGCGGCCTGGTCCTGGGATGCAGGGTTTTCAAGTACAAGCCGCTTCTCCGCGCCCTGGATTTGCCGAAAGGGCACGCGGTCCATCAGGCCCTTGTGCTGGGGATGCCCACCGTACAGCTCAAACGCATGCCGGAACGGAAGCGCCGTAAAATCAGGTTCCGGTAAGCTTCCCCGTCAACGGTCCGCTTCCTGCTCCTCATAGCGGGAAAGGAGGAAATCCAGGTCTTCCAGCAGGGTCTGGCAGGAACGGTCCCACCGCTTCCTGCCCTGGAGCGCCATCACGCATTCCTTTCTCCCGGTAAAACAGTATTTGGTAATGCCGTGCACCTGCAATTCTTCCACCTGCTTTTTCAGCTCACAGGCAAAAAACAGCCAGAACGGCACGCTGCGGGCAATCTCCGCCACGCTGACCGTCATGGGGGGCGTTTCCTCCTTCAGCTCCCTTGCCAGGTGCGCCAGGCCTACCTCCGTAAGCATGCGGCGCAGGCGTTCATACAGCTCGGACACCTGCATGACGGACAGGTCGCACTCATGCTCCAGATAATAGCGCACAGAGGCCAGCAGGTCATCCTTGAACGGCAGGGTGGTTCCGGCGCGCCGGGCGGCATGTTCCAGGGCATCCGCCAGCCACTGTTCCCCGTACTCGGTGATCAGGCAATCACCAAGCTTGAGCAGCGGTCTGTTGTTTCGGAAGCCGATCATGGAACAGGGAAAAGGGGGAAATTTAAAGGATGGGAAGCTTGCGCTGGAGGGGATCAATCAGCGTCTGGTGGCGCATCTGCGTGATCTCCTGGATGAACTCCTCCACATTGGAAAACTGGCGGTACACGGACACGTAGCGGATGTAGGCGACGGGATCGATGGCGTAAAGTTTTTCAATCACTTTTTTGCCGATCTCGCTGGAGGGAACTTCGCGCAAATGGTCGCGGTGCAATTCGGAAATAATTTCTTCCACGGCGCGGTCCAAGCGGTCCATGCTCACGGGCCTCTTTTCACAGGCCTTCACCAGGCCGCGCAAAATCTTCTCGCGGTTCAGGGCTTCCCGCAGGTTATCTCTTTTTACAACGCGCAGCTCCGTACGTTCAATCTGCTCATAGGTCGTGTAACGGTAATCGCACCTCAGGCACACGCGGCGGCGGCGGATGGTCGTCCCGTCCTTGGACATACGGGAGTCAATGACCTTATCCTCCAAATGACCGCACTGAACGCATCTCATGGCACGACCATACTACTACATAACGCATCCATAAAGGAAAAAGTACGCCAAATATAGTACAGAGGCCTTAATGGCCAGCATCTCCCAACCAAGACTTCCTGTGAATAAGCCGGGGACAAAAATACTCCCGTCCGCGTTTCCACACGGGTTGACGGAAATGCCGGAATTGTGAATAAGAGGCAGGCAGGCTTCCATGTACTCCGGGTGTGAAGACACATTTTTTATGCTCTCCTCCCACCGGAATAAAAACCGGAAAAGCCCTGAACGGATTCCGGTCCGCGCCAGGGTCGTTCATGGCCGTCCATTACGGGTTCACCGTTCCGCCTTGATTGACGATACTGCCCGCAGCCAGCCTGGCGCCATTCAGATTCAACACAGCGCCGTCTTTGACGAGGACTCTGCCCAGATTCAGGGCCTGCCCCTCCATTCCTTCCAGGGACATTTCCACCTTTCCGGACAAGATCCAGGAACATTTCAAGGAAGCGGGCAGCACCCGTTCCAACACGACGCGGGCCATTCCCTCCGCTCCCCCTCCGCCTTCCGCACGAACCACCTGCACTTCCGCCTGTCCGGACAAGCGGACGGGGTGGGCTTTGTCCTGGACCGGTGAGGGCTTGAGTTCCACGGTGGAGCCTCCCGGAATATTCCAGGCCTGACGGCCCGCAAGCTGTACATTTGTCTCCAACTGCAAATTTTTCCCTTCCGCCAGCCGGATGCCTCCCGGCCCAAGCGCCAAACGGTCGCCAGAGCCCCCTCCTTTGCTCTGAATAATCACGGTATTAACGGCGGGGTCCTCCACACGGATGCCGAACAGCTTCACCACGCCCGATACAATGCTGGGTTTTACGGAAGAAGCCAAGTTCCACACGCCCACGTTTTTCCCCGGCATTTTCCGGTTCATCCAGGCATCCGGAGAACCGAGAGGAGCCTCATAACGGCCGCTGCGGACGGAGCCGGCATCCTTCCCGGCCAGACGGGCGGCTTCATAGGCAAAGCGCGCGCCGATGCTGATCTGGGACTGGCCGTTGTAATGCACCCCCATCTGGTCGCCGGCAGTCAGCTTGGGAAGGTCCCTGGTAGGGGCATAGCCCAGGGACGGACGGGAGGCGGCCAGCTCCTTCATCACCTGGTGGGTCGTTTTTCCCTGAACTTCGGTATCGCGCCCTTCCAGGCCGCCGGTAACATTGCCCGTCTCCGGATCGCTTTCATTCTTTCCGGCCCAGTTGGCATTCTCGCCAATGACGGCTCTCTGTGCGGCCAGGGCGGACGTATCCCCGTACGGTTTCAAGTCCGCCGCCAGATTGCCCAGAAGCTCCAGAAAACGGGAAGCGCTCTCCGGCACGGAAGCGCCGATATTGCTTTCCCCCTGCAAATACAGCAGCCCGGCAAACTCCACTTTGGAGTGCTTGGACTTGTCTACCGCGGCACAGGCGTTTTTGACGGCCTGCACCAGCGCCTTGTAAGCCTGGCCGTTCTTTTGCCAGTGGGAATTGTCGCCGCCGTCCCTGGAAGCCTTCACGACCGCCACGTCCGCATCCCTGAACCATCCGTTCTTCTCCAGCGTAAAGGCAAACCCGTACTCCGGCCCCATGCACAAACTGCCGTTATACCGCGGCATGGCGGGCCGTACCTGCTCCCAGGACGTGGAAGCCCCGGGAAACACCCCTTCCCTCTGGCCGAAGTTCTCATGCCAGTAGAGCGTATTCTTCGGCTCATACTTCTTCAACAACTCCGGAGAAGCGGGACTGCCCTTCACGGCTCCCAGGGAATTGGATTGGCCCGTCAGCAAAAAAATCTTCAATTCTTTTGCGGAGCATACCGAAACAAGGCACAGGAACAGGAAGGACAGCAGATAGGTCATTTGAGTTACAATTGCAGGAACACAACTATAACTGCCGGAATTTTCCTTTTCAATCGTCAACTGCCGGATATGGGAGCCGGAAGGAGGAGGAAAAGGAAAAGACCAGTTCTTCTTCTATGCTCCCGATGGACAGCATAGCCGCTTTATTGATTTTTTACCGAAGAGCTTGGAGGAGGCAAAAGCGCGACGGCTCGGACAGGCGGCATGCACCAAATGTTCCACTTAGCCGGAGGAAGGAAGATCGTTCCATCAAGAAAAGAACAAGCCCCGCCAGTTGAGGAACTGGCGGGGCCTGATGAAAAAAAATCCCGGCGGCGACCTACTCTTGCGGGACCTATCGTCCGACTACCATTGGCGCGGCAGCGTTTCACTTCCGGGTTCGGAA